>DAHUZZ010000004.1 GCA_027314915.1 Thermoplasmata archaeon
TGACGGCCGCCCGGGCCCGAGTTCACACGGGCCGCAAGACGTAGCAGCGTAATGAACCCGCTTTCAGGTCCACTTCCCGGCGCCCGGGAGAGACCCTCCCGGGCGCTCCCTACCGTTCGGGAGCCCCTTCTCCAGGTCGCCCCCCCATCTCCGGGGAGGGTCGGGGTAAGGAATGCGAACTCAACGACGGCCCACCGAGGCATTTTAGCCCGTACCGGCCCTCAACCCCCCCATGGAAGCGAAGCGGGTCGTCATCCTGGGGGCCGCCGGGCGGGACTTTCACAACTTCAACGTGCTCTACCGGGGTCGACCGGAGTTCAGGGTGGTGGCCTTCACGGCCGCCCAGATCCCGAACATCACGGGGCGGAAGTACCCCCCGGCGCTCGCCGGCCCGGGGTACCCGGACGGGATCCCGATCCTCCCCGAATCCGACCTCGCCGAGCTGATCCGGCGCGAACGGGTCGACCTCGTGGTGCTCTCCTACTCGGACCTCTCGCACCTCGAGGTCATGCACAAGGGCTCGATCGCCCTGGCCGCCGGCGCGAGCTACTACCTTCCTGGGACGGGGGAGACGGCGCTCCGGTCGACCAAGCCGGTCGTGAGCATCTGCGCGGTCCGGACCGGGGCCGGCAAGAGCCCGCTCACCCGGTTCATCTCCCGGCGGCTGCGGGAGCGGGGGCGGAAGGTCGTGATCGTGCGCCACCCCATGCCCTACGGGGACCTCGCGGCGCAGGCGGTCCAGCGGTTCCAGGCCCTCGAGGACCTCGACCGGGCCGAGTGCACCATCGAGGAGCGGGAGGAGTACGAACCGCACCTCCGGGCCGGCATCGTCGTCTACGCCGGCGTCGACTACGAGCGGATCCTTCGGCAGGCCGAGGCGGAGGCCGACATCGTGATCTGGGACGGGGGCAACAACGATCTCCCGTTCTACGTCTCGGACCTGAAGTTCGTGGTCGCCGACCCCTACCGGGCCGGGCACGAGCTCACCTACCATCCCGGCGAGGCGAACTTCCGCGGGGCGGACGTCCTCGTGATCAGCAAGACCGACTCGGCGCCCTCCGACGGCGTGAAGGAGATCGAGGCGAGCGCCCGGCGGCTCAACCCCCTCGCCACCGTGGCGCGCGGCGCGCTCGAGCTGATCGCCCCCGATGCCGAGCGGCTCCGGGGGCGGAAGGTCGTGGTCGTCGAGGACGGCCCCTCGGTGACCCACGGCGGGCTCGGGTTCGGCGCCGGTTTCCTCGTGGCCCAGGCGCACGGCGCGCAGATCGTCGACCCGCGCCCGCGGGCGGTGGGGAGCATCGCCGAAGTGTACCGGAACTATCCGCACCTCGGCGCGATCCTGCCTTCGATGGGCTACGGGGCCGAGCAGATCCGCGAGCTCGCCGAGACGATCCGGAATTCCGGGGCGGAGTTCGTCGTGGACGGCTCCCCGGTCGACCTGGCCCGGCTCGTCCAGGTCCCCCAGCCGATCGTCCGCGTGAGCTACGACTTCCAGGATCTCGAGGGGAAGGTGGGGGCCGCCCTCGACCGGTTCCTCGCGAGCGCCCCGGGGGAGGCCCGCCCGGTCCCGGGGCGGTAGGACCCGCCGACTCCTCCCGGGGGACCCGGGAGCGGAAGGGAGCCTAGCCGGTGTCCAGGTCCGCCTCGCGCCGCAGGAGCGCCATCGCTTCGATCTCGTCCGCCGGTGCGTCGTTCCGGACCCCCCAGGCCTCGTCGATCCTCTTGATCCGGAGCGCGAGCCACTCGAACTCGTGCAGGATCAGCGGATCGCGGAGCCGCTCGCGGGACCGCCCGATGAGGTCGACGGGGTGCCGGAGCGCCCAGTAGTAGCCGCTCACCCAGGTCCCGAACGCCTCCCAGATGAGGTCCTCCTCGAGCACCTTCCGGTGGGTGAGCGCCGCGATGAGCTCGAGGAACGCCCCGACCTCGAGGTTCGTGATGTCGTCGTGCTCGTTGTTGAGGAGCCGGGTCGCGAGGTGCTTGCGGGCCCTCCGCACCCCGGGGGCGTCGAACCGCTCCCGGAGCATCATGATCGAACTCGCGGAGTTGAGCTCGCGGGTCTGCTGGTTCTGCCAGTACATCAGCACGAGCGTGCCCACCACGAGCACCCAGGTCCCGAGCGCCGTGAGGGTCAGCGGGTCCTCGTACCACACCACGTTCGCACCCCCCCTCCGACCCGTCCGGTGGGGAGCCGGGAGGTGCTTCCCCGTCATGAGGGCTTGGTAGGCCCGGCGCCACCGGGAGCCCCGCTTCGGTCGGCGGCGACCCGGGGCACACCGCTTATCACGGGGGTCGGGTCCCCCCGCCGTCGTGGAGCTCTACCTGGTGCGCCACGGTCCCGCCGCGGAGCGGGACCCGCACCGGTGGGCGAACGATGACGAGCGGCCGCTCACCGCGGAGGGGAGCCGCGCGATGAAGCAGGCGGCGCGGGGCTTCGCCGGGCTCATCGACCCGCCGGACCGGATCCTCTCGAGCCCCGCGGCGCGGGCGCGCCGGACGGCGGAGCTCCTGCACGACCAACTGGAGGACCCTCCCGAGATCGAGTACCTGGAGGAGCTCGCGCCCGGGGCCTCCGCCCCGGCCGTGCTCGCCCAGGTCCACGACGGCGCCCGCCCCCGGTCCCGGTGGATCCTCGTCGGCCACGAGCCGACCCTGGGCGAGCTCGTGGGGCTCGCGGTGATCGGCGAGGCGGTGAGCCCGCTCCGGCTCACCAAGGGCGGGGCGGTCGAGCTCGAGTTCTCCCGCGACATGGTCCCGGGCGGGGCCCGGCTCAACTGGCTGCTCACGCGGAAGCAGCTGATGGCGCTCGCCGACGGGCGCTGACGGCGGGCCGGGCCGGCGGCTCGGGCCCGAGGGGCTCCGACGCGCTGCCGCGGGCGTAGAGCGGCTGGACGATCTTCCGCACGTCCGTGTGGACCAGCAGCGGGCTCCGGTTCGCGTCCACGACGTGGAACTTGTAGGGCGAGGCCATCCACTCGAACTCCTTCCTCAGGAGCTCCTGGTAGCGGAAGAAGCTCTCGAACCGGTCGCGCGAGAGGGAGAGGTCCATGCCCGACTCCCAGTAGTCGAGGGAGCCGTACTTCGCGATGGCGCGGTGGAGCAGGATCTCCGGGCGCGCGTCGAGGAAGAGGACGAGGTCGGGCTGGAGCGCGAAGCCGTAGAGCCGCTGCGCCCAGTCGCGCGAGGCGCCCCGGACGATCGCCCGGGCCATGAGCGTGTAGATGTACCGGTCCGCGAGCACCGTGGAGCCCGCGGCGAGCGAGGGGATCATCTTGTTCTCGAGCTGGTCGGCGAAGTCCGCCGCGTAGAACAGCGCCATCGTCGCCGCGCCGAGCGTGTGGCCCCGCTTCGCCTCGTCGATCTGCTCGCTCAGGAGCGTGGAGCGCCGCAGCCCGGTGTCCACGACGGCGTGCCCCTGGATCTCGAGCCACTCGCGGAGCAGCCCCACCTCGGTGCTCCGGCCCGAGCCGTCGGCCCCCTCGATCACGATGAGCCGGCCGGTCAGCCGCTGCCGCGGCATCCCGGGGAGCCGGGTCCCGTAGTTCCTAGTGGTCATGGATCAGGGTCTCCACCGTGGGGAAGTTGTTGAGGAGCGGGCGGAGCTGGTGGCGGAGCTCCGCCTGGACCACCTCCACGGGCCGGTTCGCGTTCACGATCACGAACTCGTCGCGGGGCGCCATGGCATCGTACTCTCGCTTGAGCCGGTTCTGGAACTTCTCGTAGGATTCCCGGACGTCGTCCGAGAGCCCGAGGTCCATGCCGGCCTCGTAGTAGGAGATCTTGAGCCGGCTCGCGATCTTCCGCTGGAGCGAGACCGCGACGCCCACCTGGAAGTAGAAGACGCGGTCCGGCTTCGGCGCGAAGGAGTAGATCGTGCGGACCCACTCCGGGTCGCAGCCGCGCGCGGCGTCCCGGACGAAGGCGGTGTAGGCGTACCGGTCGCAGATCACGACGTACCCCGCCCGGAGCGGCGGGAGGATGTGCCGCTCGAACCGGTCGGCGAAGTCGGTGGCATGGAGGAGGGAGAAGGTGGTGGGCGTGAGGAGCCCCTTCTTCTTGCCGCGCCGGATCGTCTGGCTGACGAGCTCGGAGGAGTTCCACTCGGTGAAGAAGACCCGGTAGCCCCGGGCCTGGAGCCACTTCCCGAGGAGCCGCGCCTGCGTCGACTTGCCGCTGCCGTCGAGCCCCTCGAAGACGAGGAGCCGGCCGGGATAGCCGTGGGTCGGGGAGGGGGTCTCAGGTATCACGGAATCGGACCTCCAGCCCGAGCGCCTCCGAGAGCGGCTTGCGGATCTTCTCCGTCGCCTTCGTCCCGAGGCCCGGGGCGCGGGCGTCCCCCAGCTCGATGGAGAGGGTCGTTCCCTCGTTCGTGAGCGCGAACCGGGGCTCCGCCGCGGCGAGCCGCTCCGCCACCTGCAGGATGGCGCCGAGCCCGAGCGCGAGCTCGAGGTCGGAGGGCTTCAAGATCGGCAGGAACTCCTTCCGCCAGGACGACGGGGGATCGTCCCCTTCGTGGAGGAAGGCGGCCATGGAGGCGAGGAGCACCTGCCGCTGGTCCAGTCCCCAGAGCGGATAGCTCCTCAGGAGGTAGGCGGAGTGCCGGGCATGCCGCCAGAGGTCGATCGCCACGCCCGCATCGTGCATCCAGGCCCCGACGGTGAGGGCGAGACGCTCCCCGCCGTTCCAGTTCCGGCGCGCGGCCACGACATCGAAGAGCGCGCCGGCCACCTTGGCGATGCGCTCCCCGTGCTCGAGCGAGAAGGAGATCCCCTCCGCGGCGGCCGCCACCGACCGGTAGGCGAGCTGCGGGGCGGGCGCCGGCAGCTCGGCCCCCGCGACCTCGAGGGCGATCCCCTCGCGGATCCCGGTCCCGCTCACCGTGATCGACCCGACGTCCGCGGCCCGCACGATCTCCTCGAAGACGATGAGACCGGCGAGGATGACATCGGCCCGATCGCTCCCGATCCGGACGATGCCGTTCCGCTTCGAGGCCGGGGCGTCGACCAGGAGCTCGAAGATGGCCGAGAGGTCCCGGTCGCGGAGCGGGAAGCCGTGGACCCGGGCGATGGGATAGCCCCGCAGGTCGATGGAGGCGCGGGCCAGCGCCCGGATGGTGCCCCCCACCCCGAAGATCGGGTAGCGCGTCCCCCCGAACGCCTCGAGCGCCCCATCGATCGCCTTCCGGACGGACTGCCGGAGCTCGTCGAGCTCGTGGGCCTTCGGGGGATCGTGTTCGAGGAACCGCTGGGTGAGCCGGAGCCCGCCGAGGGGCAGGCTCACCGAATTGTGGAGACGGTCGTCCCGCACCTCCACGATCTGGAGCGACCCGCCCCCCAGGTCGCAGACGAGCGCCGTCCCGAGCTCCCACGCGCTCGCGACGCCGAGGTAGGCGTACCGCGCCTCCTCGAGGCCGGAGAGGACGCGCAGCGACAGGCCGGTGGACCGCTGCACCTGGGAGAGGAACTCGGGGGCGTTCGGGGCATCGCGGACGGCGCTCGTGGTCACCGCCAGCGTCCGGGGCGATCCCATCTCCCGGAGGAGGGCCGCGAACCGCTGGAGGGCGGCGACGCCCCGCTGGATCGCCTCCGGCGCGAGGCTGCCGTCGGGGAGCGTCTGGAGACCGAGCCGCGGCACCTCCTTCCGCTGGTCGATGGCGCGCACCGCGCCGGCGGCCGAGGTCCGGAAGATCTCGAGCCGCGCGGTGTTGGAGCCCAGGTCGATCACCCCCACCCGGCCCGCCGGTTCGTTCGCCCGGGGGCCTTCCCGTTCGGTCGCGCCGGCGACGCTCCGCTGCACGCCCGGCCGGACGAGGCGCAGGGATAATACACGTCGGTTGGTTCCCACCCCCTCCGACGTTCCGGAGCGGCGATTCCGGGAGGTCGGGGTGGGGATGGACGCGGGACAGCGCTCGGAACTCCGGGCGGCGGGCCGACGGCCCGCCCGTCCCCGGTCCCCGGACCCTCGCCGCGTGGTCGAGCGGCTCGCGGCCCGGGACACCGAGGTGGCCGGGGCGGCGCGGGCGTTCCTCGGGCTGCCGGACCCGACCCCCGAGCAGGTCCATCGGCTGCACGCCGAACTGCGGCGGCTCCGGGTCGAGCACCGCCTCTTCCGCTCGCTCCTTCGGCCCGACGGCACGGATCGGGCCCGCGCGCTCGACCGGCGCCTCGCGGAGGTCGCGCGTCGCGTGGGCACCGTCCGGGACGCCGACGTCGAGCTCCACCTCCTGGAGCCGACCCCCCGGGGGACCCGCTCCGCCGCGGCCTCGCCGGGCGATCTCGTCCGCCGGCTCCGGGACGATGCGCGCATCGGACGCGAGCTCCTGCGGGCCTACCTGCAGGCGGAACTGCGCGCCGGCCTCTTCGAAGGGCTCGGGGCGACGTTGGCCCAGCCGCTCGACCGGAAGGCGGCCGCCCGGTTCCCGGAGGCCGAGGTGGAGCGGGCACGCCGGAGGCTCCTTCGGGCGTTCAAGCGGGCCCGCCGCCAGCTCTCGGAACGGCGCGCCCACCTCCTCCGCGTGCAGCTCCGGAGGACGCGGTACCTGATGGAGTTCCTGGGCACGGTGCCGGGCGCCGGACGGGGAGAGTACCCGAAGCGGCTGGCCCGGCTCCAGCATCAGCTGGGGCGGCTCCACGACCTCGACGTGCTCCACGGCTGGATCGAGGGGCTCGCGCCCGCGCTGCAGCGTTCCGAGTGGGCCCGCCGCACCGACGCCGTGCGCGAGGCTACCCGGCAGCGCGTGCGCCGCGAGCTGGACCGCACGGCCCTCAAGGAGGGCCTCCGGTCCCTCGGGACCTGAGCCCCCCAGGTCCTTCGCCGTCCCGTACGGTGGGCGCGCGCGACCCTAGGTCGTCCTCGGAGCGGGGTGCTTCACCCGGGGCGGACGCTCGCCCGTGAGCATGTAGGCGACCTGCTCGCCGATGCTCACGGCATGGTCCGCGATCCGCTCGAGGTAGCGGTTGATCAGGATGTACTGCGCCCCGACGGCCGGCGAGACGGAGCGATCGCTCATCCGGTCCACGACCTCCTGGAAGAGCTGGGCATGGAGGGCGTCCACGGCGTCGTCGCTCCGCATGATGTTCCGGACGGGCTCGGCATCGCGGTTCACGAAGGAGTCGACCGCCGTGTCCACCATCTCGATGGTGAGGTCGACCATCCGCCCGATCTTCGAGAAGTGGTCGATGGCGTCATCGCCCTGCGATCGCACCCGCTCGGAGGCCTCGGCGATGTCCTTGGCGTACCGGCCGATCCGGTCCAGGTGGGTCGTCACCTCGAGGGAGGAGGTGATCGTCCGGAGGTCCCGGGCGACCGGTGCCTGGAGGGCGATGAGCTCGACGCACTCCTCCTGGATCTTCTGCAGGAGCCCGTAGAGCTCCTGGTCGATGGTGAAGACGTCCTGCGGGCTCGCGTGCTCGGGGGACTTCTCCTTCAGGCCCCGGATGTTGAGCGTGCCCACGGCGGTGCGGATGGCGAGCTCGCTCAGCTGCGCCATCGTGACCATGTTCTCGTTCAGGCGCTCGAGCCCCTCGCTGAGCGCCTTGCGTTCGGTCCCCTGCGGCATCTTCAGCCGAACCTCCCGGTGATGTACTGTTCCGTCAGGGGGTCCCTCGGCGCCTCGAAGAGACGCTTCGTGTCGTCCACCTCGACGAGCCGGCCCCCGAAGAAGAAGGCCGTACGGTCCGCGACGCGCGCCGCCTGCTGCATGTTGTGGGTCACGATGACCACCGCGTACTCCCGCTTGAGCTCGAACAGGAGGTCCTCGATCCGCTGCGTCCCCGCCGGGTCGAGGCTCGCCGTCGGCTCGTCCATCAGGAGGACGCGGGGATCGACGGCGAGCGCGCGGGCGATGCAGAGCCGCTGCTGCTGGCCGCCGGAGAGCTCGAACGCGGGCCGCTTCAGGATCCCCCGGACCTCCTCCCAGAGCGCGGCGCGCTGGAGCGAGCGCACGACGGCCGCGTCCACCTCCTCGGGGGGCGCGCGGTCGAGCCGGAGCCCGAAGGCGACGTTCTCGTAGATCGACTGGGGGAAGACGACGGGGCGCTGGAAGACCATCCCGATGCGCCGCCGCACCTGGACGGGGTCGATCCGGGCGCCGTAGATCTCCTGCTCGCGGTACCGCACGGACCCCTCGATCCGCAGCCCCGAGGACATCTCGACCATCCGGTTCAGCGTCCGGATGAAGGTGGTCTTCCCGCAGCCGCTCGGCCCGATGATCGCCGTCACCTCGCGGTCGTGCACGGCGAGGGAGACGTCGTTCAGGATGACCCGGTCCCCGGCCCGGACGAAGAGGTGGTCGACGGACAGGATCGGCGTGGAGGGCGTCGGCGGCGCCTCGGCGAGCGCGGAGGGCAGGCCCGGCGGGGACCCGGCCCCGTCCGCGGCCGTCAGAAGAGCCCCCGCAGTCGCTTCCGGTACCGCTCGGCGATGAACTGCACGACGATGTTGAGGGCGAGCACGATGACCACGAGGAGGAGGGCGGCCTGGAAGGCCAGGGTCACGAGGTTCCCGAGCGTCGTGGGGAATTGATAGTTCTGGTAGACGATCCCCGTGAGGTAGCTCGTCGGGCCGAGGAGGTTCGTCACGGGCGTGTTGGACCATCCGGCGGTCAGGACGAGCGGCGCCGTCTCCCCGAGGCCGATCGCCATGGCGAGGAAGATGCCCGTGAGGATCGAGGGGAACGCGATGGGGAGCGCGATGCGGAGCAGGTACTGGCCCCGGCGGGCGCCCATGGCGAGCGCGGCCTCCCGTTGCTCGTGCGGCACCCGGGCGAGCGCGAGATCGCAGACCCGATAGACGTAGGGGACCATGAAGATCCCGAGGGTGATCGCCCCGGCGAGCGTGGAGAAGTTCCCGGTCGCAAGGACGAACAGGAAGTAGCCGAAGTAGCCGACGACGATCGCCGGGATGCCCGCGAGGAGGTTCCCGGCGAGCCGGGCGGTCCGGGCGATCGGACGGGGGGCGAACTCGGCGGTGTACATGCCGGCGGCGATCCCGACCAGGGCGGCGAACCCCGTCGCCACGGAGATGAGGACCAGCGTCCCGACGATCGGGGCGAGGAGCCCCCCGCCGAACCCGACGGGGTTGGTCGTGACGGTCGCCACCGTGAACGTGGGGAGCGCCCGAACGCCCACGTAGTAGAGGAGGTCGAAGAGCGGCAGGAGCACGAGCAGGAACGACAGCGGAAGGAGCCAGCGCAGGAGCCGGTCCATGAACATGCGTCGCGCGAGCCGGGGACTCCGGTGGCCGAGGTCCTCCGGGGCGGCCCGGGAGGTCATCGTGTCCGTCGCCATCGCTCCCCCCTAGATCCCCGCCGCGCTCGTCGGCCCGACGGCGCCGCGCTCGCCCGAGGCGCGCTGGGCGAGGTAGTTGAAGACGAGGGTGATGAGCAGGAGGACCACCGCGAACTCGACGAGGGCGTGGAGGAGGGCGGGATAGATGAACGCCGAATCCTGCTGGTAGAGCAGGAACGCGGAGACGGTGCTGGTCCCCGAGTAGATGCTCGGGGGGATCTGGGTCTGGCCGCCGATCACCATCGCGACGGCGACGCTCTCGCCGATGGCCCGGCCGAAGCCCAGGAAGACCGCCCCCCGGACGCCCGACCGGGCGACCCGGAGCCGTACCCGCCGGGTCGTCTCCCAGCGGGTGGCCCCGAGCGCGAAGCTCGCTTCGAGCAGCGGATGGGGGACGCTCACGAGGGAGTCCCGGATGATGGCGGTCGTGAGGGGCACGACCATGATGGTCAGGATGAGCGAGGCGAGCAGCACGCCCGTTCCGGAGGCCGTTTCCGAGAGCGGTCCGCCGAAGAACGGGATCCATCCCAGGTAGGAGCGGAGCGCCGGCTGGAGGGTGAGCCCGAAGTAGGGCGCGAGCACCACGTACCCCCAGATCCCGTAGACGACGCTCGGGATCCCCGCGAGGAGGTTCGTGAGCGTCCCGAGCGAGCGGCCCAGCCAGGCGGGAAGGTAGACGGTCGTCGAGATGGCGAGCGCCAGGCTCAGCGCGGTCGCGAGGGCGAGGGCGATCCCCGCGGTCAGCGCCGTGCCGACCAAGTAGAGCGGGAACGCCCAGACCGCCTGGCTCGGCGCGAGCGGGTTGAAGTAGAAGTTGAACGACCAGAAGCCGGGCTCGAAGAGCAGCTTCAGGTCACCGGAGAAGAGGAGGACGAGGGCGATGAGGACGATGAAGATGAGCGGGAGGAGCGCGATGGGCGAGAGCGCCCACGCCCACCACGGCGTCCTCCGTGCCGGGGCGATCGACGCGGGGGTCGGAGCGGCGACCGGGTCCGCGTGGCCCGCGGCACCGACGCTCCCCTCCCCCCGCAGAACTGGTTGATCCACGTTCCTCCCGCGGCCCTACGAGCTCACCGTCACCGCCTGGAGGGCCTGCATGTCGTACCCGATCACCGCCGGTGTGAGCGGCAGGAAGTGGACCGGGGTCATGTAGGTCGCGGAGTTCCCGAACGAGAGCGCCCACTCGAGGAAGGCCACGACCCACTTCTGCAGGGTGGCATCCGACGGCGAGATCTTGATCAGGGTGTACTCGAGGTTCACGATCGGGTAGGGGGTCGGGTCCGCCGTGCTCGGCAACGTCCCGCCGCCCCCGAGCTTCAGGTCGGTCGCGCCCGGAACGCCCCCGAGGATCAGGCTCACGGCCACGCTGGGCGGCTGGAGGTTCGCGAGCCCCAGGGTCGCGTCCTGGCTGATGGTCTGGGGCGTGGGCAGGATGTAGTTCGCGGGGTTGGTGCCGTCCGAGATGGCGGCCTGGTCCCCGACCGCGGCGTACGACAGTCCGGCCGCCGTCGCCTCGGAGAGGTAGCTGATCCCGATGTAGGCGATCCCGCCCTTCGTCGTCGAGAGCGTCGTGACCATGCCGGCGTTGCCCGTCGCGCTGGGCGAGCTCTTCAGCCAGGTCACCGACGTCCCGTAGCCGTAGGGCCACCCGGAGTAGGACATGTAGCACAGGGACGTGAACATGAACGTATCCCCGCTGCCGTCCTGACGGTGGAGCGGCACGATCGCCAGGTTGGGCAGGTTGACGCCGGGGTTGGCGGCGGCGATCTCCGGGTCATTCCAGTTGGTGATGGCCCCCGAGTAGATCTTCGCCAGCACCGTGCCGTTCAGGTTGAGGTGACCCGAGTAGCCCGGGATGTTGTAGAAGATCAGCTGCGCCGAGATCGCGATCGGGACGTTGATCAGCCCGTACTGCGTCGCGTTCGCGGGCGACAGGTAGGCATCGGTGCCCCCGATGTCCACCTTGCCCGACTCCGCGAGCGAGATCCCGGTACCGCTCCCCGTCGACTGGGGAGAGATCACGACGTTGGGGTAGAGCTTGGTGAAGTTCGGTCCCAGGCTCAGCATCAGCGGGTAGATCAGGCTCGATCCGCTCTCCGAGATGGTGTACGAGGGCCCGTTGCCCGAGGTCGTCGAGTTCGAGCCCTTGTTCCCGAGCACGTAGTCGCCGAGGACATAGCCCGCCCCCAGCCCCACGACCAGGAGGACCACGGCCAAGGCGACGGCGGCCGTCACCCCCATCGTCCGGGACCGCGGGCCCCGCGGGGCCGATCTCGTCAGGTCATCGTTCGGTACGTTCGCGTTGGCGCTCATCCGGTTTCAGTTCCTCCTTCGTTCTTAGGTGTGGCGTGTGAGAGGCGCCCGGGACGGGCGCGCGGGGATGGGTCCAGGACCCGACGCGCCGCCCGCGGGCCGGTCGAGGATCACCTGGGCGACGTCCTGCGTGTAGGCGATGGTACGGTCGATCGACTCGAGGATCTGGGCGAGCCCGATCGACGTGCTCGCCGGCATCGCGGGCGCGTGGACGGCGGTGAAGAGCCGCTCGGAGAGGGCCCGCCCGACCGAACGGAGCGCCTCCCCGGTATCGAGGAGCTCGTTCGCCTGCGCGGCGGAGCCCTCGCGCAGCTCGTCGAGGACCGCGGAAAGGTAGTCGAGGGCCTGGCCGTGGAACTGCTCGAGCGAGGTGCGGTACCGTCCCGGCACGACGGACTCCCCGAGACGCTGTCCGACCTCGCCGATCCGGACCGCGTGGTCCGCGATCCGCTCCATGCTCCGGGCCACGGTCCACCACCCGAGGGCCCCGATCCCGGTCGCGCTCGGGTCGCCGGGCGGCTCGCCGTCCAGCATCCGGACCGCGCTGCGCTCGATGTACCAGGCCTGCCGGTCCACGTCATCGTCCCGGGTCTCCCACTCCGTCTGCTCGCCGACCTTGAGCTGGAGCCAGCTCTGACCGGCGTCCCGGTGGAGCTCGAGGACCACCTGGCCCATCCGGGAGGCGAGACGGGCGAGGGGGATCGGGCTCGATCCGGTGACGTCCTGGAGCCGGAGGAGCGTGCGCTCCTCCGAGACGATCTCGGGCTGGATCGTGCGGCGCGCGAACGAGCGGGCGACGCTCCGGGTGGCCCCGCTCAGGCCGCCCGACTCCCGGATCTCGAACTCGGTCGCGCCCGCGAGGTACCCGCCGAGGAGGCGCCGGAACAGGTGCTCGGGACGCAGCGGAGCGGCGACGGTCACCTCGAGCCGGCGGCCGGGGGTCGACGCCCGGCTCCGCGCGCGGAGGCGGAGGGTCCCGTCGGTCGCGATCCGGAGCTGGACAGGGGAGCCCACGCGCAGGCGGTGATGGTCGACCCACGCCCGGGGCAGGGAAACGCCCAGGCTCACCGGACCCATCCGCTGGAGGCTCCGATCGGACCAGGGATCGTTCGGGGACCCGAAGGGCAGGGCGGGGTCGTTCCCCCGTCGGATCTCCAGGCTCGCCACGGGGCGAGCGACGGCAGGGGAGCATATGTAGAAAATGGATGGAGACTATATTGTGAACCATAGATATTTAGAGGCACATGGAAGCTACGCAACGGGCCCCTCGGGCTCCGCCGTCCGACCGCGTTCGGCCGCCTGGAGCCTCCCGGCCCGCGCGTCCACTCCGCCGAGAGCATTAACGGGGGAAACGGGATGACGGTCCGACCGAGGTCGGTGATGGACCCTCGTTACCACGACCCCCTCCTGGGGGTGGTGTTCGACCTGGACGGAACGCTCGTGCTGAGCGAGCACGCCTTCGAACGGATGCGCCACGAGGTGATCCGGATCGCCGAGGAGCACGGCGTGCCGGCCGGCGCGCTCTCGCCCACCGAGACCATCCCCCGCATCCTCGAGCGGGCCCTCGGCGAGATCGAGCGGGCGGGGCGTTCGCGAGGGGACCGGTACCGGTTCGAGGCGGCCGCCCACCGGCGGATCGACGAGATCGAACTCGAGGCGCTGCCCCGGACGACGGTCCGCCCCGGGGCGGAGGAACTGCTGCGAGGGTTGGCGGGCCGGGGGTACCGGCTCGGGATCCTGACCCGGAGCTCGGAGCCGTTCGCGACGGCCGCGCTCCAGCGGGTCGGGCTCCGCGGCCTCGTCCCGTTCCTCCGGACCCGCACCGACTCCGGACCGGCGAAGCCCGATCCGGAGGCGCTGCTCCGGCTGCTCACCGCGATGTCGGTCCCACCGGCACGGGCGGTGTACGTCGGCGACCACATCCTGGACGCCGAGTGCGCCGTCCGGGCCCAGGTGAAGTTCTACGCCGTCCTGCCCGTCGAGACGGGATCGCTCGGGACCGATGCGGACCGGTTCCGGGCCGCCGGCGCCTCGGCCGTCGCCCGCGACCTGGGCGAACTCGCGCGCCAGCTCGACGTCCTCCCCCCGCCGTCGGGGGACGCGGGGTGATCCCCGCCCGGGCTCAGAGGTAGAAGTTGCACGCGTGGATCACCGCGCGCTCCGCGGTCGCCCACGCCTCGGGGATCTGGTTCCAGCCGTTCCGGAGGTCCCCCACGCAATAGAGACCGGGGATCGGCTCCCCCGTGCGGTCGGAAAGGACGCGGCAGTCCTCGTCGGTGACGACGTACCCGTCCGGGTCGAAGCGGGCCCCCAGCGACCGGGGGATCTCGCCGTGCAGGTCGTACCACCCGAGCGCGGAGAAGCCCCGGTCGTACTCGCGGACCGAGCCGTCCTGGAACCGGACGATCCACCTCTTCTCCCGGATCCCGTCGAACCCCACCATCTCCGGGTCGTGCCGTGCGATCCCGGCCCGCTCCATCTCGGCGAGGAGCTGCTCGCGCTCCGGGCCCGGCACGCCGGCGAGGAACGGCGCGCCGTGGGTGAGGAGCTCCACGCTCTTCGGCTCGAACTCGACCAGGTCGAGCGCGGTGCGGACCGCGAAGGGATCCGCCCCGATGACCCCGACGCTCTTCCCCGTGAGCTCGTGGCCGTCGCAGAAGACGCAGAAGTCGACCAGCGCGGCGTTCGCCCACGGGAAGATGGGGTCGATCCGGCCGCCCACCACGGGGATGCGATCGACCACGCCGAGGGCGAGGACGAGCGCACGGCCCCTCGCGACCCTCGGCTGCTTCAACCACTCGAACTCGACCGAGAACCCGTCGTCGGTCGCACGCACCGCGGAGGCGCGCGCGGGCGTGAAGTAACCGACCCGGTCCGCCCAGGGGCCGAGCGCGGCGATCTGCAGGTCCAGCAGCTTGTGGCCCGAGATCCCCGTGGGCCAGCCCGGGATGTTGGCCATCCGGGGGGCGTAGTAGCTCCGGCTGTACTTCGGTCCGCGGTCGAGGATCGCGGCGGTGTGGTGGAGGAGCGCCGTCTTGAGCCCGGCCTGCAGCCCGGCGTGGCCCCCGCCGAGGACGACGAGGTCGTAGCCGTCCTCGCGGAGCTTCGGGAACCCCGGCACGGTGCGCCACCCCCGCGCTAGGATTTGAGCCGGCGCACGGTCGGCCCGGTCCCGCGAGCGACCCCGGTCCCCCGAGCTGACGCCCGGGGAGCCACAAGCATTAAGGCAAACCGGAAAGTGGAACGCGTTGGGTCACGCCGACGCACGCCCGAGACCAGCCGGTCCCGCCGCTGCGGGGGACCCTATTGCTCGAGGACGGCACCCGCTTCGACGGGGCCGGCACCGGCCGCCCGGGGAGCCGTACGGGGGAGGTCGTCTTCACCACCGGGATGGTGGGATATCCCGAGTCCCTCACGGACCCCTCCTACCGGGGCCAGATCCTCGTCTTCACCTATCCTCTCCTCGGCAACTACGGGGTGCCGGACCCCGCGGCCCGCGATCCCTACGGGCTCCCCCGATTCCTCGAGTCCGACGAGATCCAGGTGCGCGGGGCCGCCTTCCGCGGGATGCCGGCCCCCAGCCACTGGAACTCCTCCCGGACGCTCCCCCGATGGATGGACGACGGGGGGATCCCCGGGATCGTCGGGATCGACACGCGCCGGCTCACCGAGCACCTCCGGACCAACGGCGTCGTCCGGGGGATCCTGGAGGTCCGGGAGGGCGACTCGTCCCGCCCCGCGTCGGAGGAGCTCTCCGAGAAGCTCCGTCGCGCCCCGCGGTACGAGGAGGAGCGCTTCGTCGAGGAGGTGTCGGTGTCCGAGCCGGTCCTGATCCGCTCCGACGGGGGCCCGCTCATCGCGGTGCCGGACTGTGGCGTGAAGGCGAGCATCCTCCGCGCGCTCCTGAAGCGGAAGCTCTCCATCCTGAGGCTCCCGCACGACCACGAGATCCCCGAGCGGTGGGACGGGCGGCCGATCGGCGGGCTCCTCGTCGGGAACGGCCCCGGCGACCCCGCCCAGCTCGGCGCGGCCGTCGCGGCGCTCCGCGCGGCCCGATCGCGGAATCTCCCGACGCTCGGGATCTGCCTCGGGAACCAGCTGCTCGCGCTGTCGCGCGGGGCGACGACCTTCAAGATGAAGTACGGCCACCGGGGCCAGAACAAGACCGTCTGCTTCACCGACGGACGGGCGCTCATCGCGAGCGAGAACCACGGCTACGCCGTGGAGCCCGCCTCGCTCGCCGCCACCGGCCTCCGGCCGTGGGCGGTGAACCCCGACGACGGCACCATCGAGGGGCTCCGGGACGCGCGCGGGAGGACGATCGCCCTCCAGGGGCACCCCGAGGGCCACCCCGGGCCGCAGGAGACCGGGTTCGTCTTCGACCTGTTCGCCGGGAAGGTCCGCCGGAGCGTCGCATGACCCCCGAGCTGCCCCGCAAGGTGCTCCTCCTGGGCTCCGGCGCGCTCAAGATCGGGGAGGCGGGCGAGTTCGACTACTCCGGCAGCCAGTGCCTCAAGGCGCTGGAGGAGGAGGGGGTCTACGCCCTCGTCGTCAACCCCAACATCGCCACGCTGCAGACCGACCCGCCCCGGAACGGCCGCGTGTACTTCCAGCCCCTCGTCCCCGAGTTCGTCGAGCCCATCCTGGAGGCGGAGCGGCCGGAGGGCGTCCTCCTGAGCTTCGGGGGCCAGACGGCGCTCAACTGCGGGATCCAGCTGGCCGACCGGGGAGCGTTCCGCCGGGCCGGGACGCGGGTGCTGGGGACCCCCCTCGCGGGCATCCGGGGCACCGAGGACCGGGCGAAGTTCATCGACCTCATGGGAAAGGCCGACGTCCCGGTCCTTCCGGCGAAGGCGGTCTACACCGTCGAGGAGGCGATCGCGGCCGGAGACGCCCTCGGCTACCCCGTGATGGTCCGGGTCGCGTTCACGCTCGGCGGCAAGGGCGGCGGGATCGCCCGGGACCGGACCCACCTGCGGGAGGTCGCGAGCCGCGGGCTCCGCGTCTCCCCGGTGGGCCAGATCCTCCTCGAGCGGTACGTGGGCGAGTTCAAGCAGATCGAGTACGAGGTGGTGCGCGACCGGGCCGGCACCACCCTCACCGTCTGCAACATGGAGAACATGCTCGGCATGCGCGTCCACACGGGGGACAACATCGTCATCGCCCCGTCGCAGACGCTCACCGACGCCGAGTACCAGATGCTCCGCCAGGCCGCGATCCGGGCCGCCGACGTCTGCGGCATCATCGGGGAGTGCAACATCCAGTTCGCGCTCGACCCGGTGAGCGAGGAGTACTTCGCCATCGAGATCAACGCGCGGCTCTCCCGATCGAGCGCGCTGGCCTCCAAGGCCACGGGCTACCCCCTCGCCTACGTGGCGGCGAAGCTGGCGCTGGGCTACACCCTTCCCGAGCTCAAGAACCGGGTGACGGGCGTCACGACCGCCTGCTTCGAACCGGCGCTCGACTACGTCGTCGTGAAGCTGCCGCGGTGGGACCTCCAGAAGTTCTCCCGGGCCGACCACACGCTCGGCCCGTCGATGAAGTCGGTCGGCGAGGTGATGGGCATCGGCGCCTCCTTCCCCGAGGCGCTCAGCAAGGCGGTCCGGATGTGCGACCCGCGCTCGGACCTCCTGCCCCCGCCGGAGATCCGGCCGCTCGAGCAGGTCCTGTCCGATCTCCTGCCCATGAGCCCGGCGATCCTCGAGCGGCTGCTGGAGGCGCTCCGCGCCGGGGGCGACCCCGCCGAGATCGCGCGGAGGACGGCGATCGACCGGTGGTTCATCGATGGGCTCGCCGAGATCGAGCGGTGCCACCGCGGGCTCGCCGACTTCGTCGGCGCCGAGCTGCCGGTCGAGGAGCTGCGGCGGGCGAAGGAGCTCGGGCTGTCCGACCGGGCGATCTCCCGCGCGCTCCGGATCGACGAGGAGGAGCTGCGGCGGCGCCGGATCGAGCTCGGGGTGCGCCCCCGGGTCCGCATGATCGACACCCTCGCCGGCGAGTGGCCGGCGCGGACGAACTACCTCTACCTCACCTACCGGGCGGACGCGGACGATGTGAAGCCCTCGCCTCCGGGCAGCATCCTCGTCCTCGGCGCCGGACCGTACCGGATCGGGTCCAGCGTGGAGTTCGACTGGTCGACGATGAACCTGGTCGACGGGCTCCGGGCCGAGGGGGTCCCGTCGGTCGCGCTCCTCAACTCGAACCCGGAGACCGTCTCGACCGACTACGACCGGTCGGACCGGCTCTACTTCGAGGAGATCACCCTGGAACGGGTCCGGGACATCTGCGATTTCGAGTCCTTCGACGGGGTGGTCACCTGCGTGGGCAGCCAGCTCGCGCAGAACCTGACGCCGCTGCTCTCCATGTGCGGCATCCCGATCCTCGGGACCTCCTCGGCCTCCATCGACAGCGCGGAGGACCGGTCCCGGTTCGCGCAGCTCCTCGAGCGGCTCCAGATCCCGCAGCCCGCGTGGCGCGCCTTCACCACGCTCGGCGAGGCGGAGCGGTTCGCGGAGGAGGTCGGCTACCCGGTGCTCGTCCGCCCCTCCTACGTCCTGAGCGGGGCGGCCATGCGGGTGATCTGGGGCCGGCACGACCTGGCCCGGTTCCTCGGCGAGGCGACGCGGCTCTCGCCCGAGTACCCGGTGGTCATCTCGAAGTTCATCGAGGGGGCCGACGAGGTCGAGCTCGACGCGGTGGCCGGCGCGGGCCGGGTGCTGGTGGCCGGCATCCTCGAGCACGTCGAGCAGGCCGGGGTCCATTCCGGCGATGCCATCTTCTGCCTGCCGCCGCGCCATACCCCCGAGTCGGTCCAGGAGGGGCTCATCCAGGCGGCGGGCAAGCTCGCCCGGGAGCTCCAGATCCAGGGACCGTTCAACCTCCAGTTCCTGGTCAAGGACGGCCGGTTCCAGATCATCGAGCTCAACCTCCGCGCCAGCCGCTCGCTGCCCTTCCTCACCAAGGCCACGGGCGTCCCGCTCCTCCGCGAGGCGGCCCGGGCGATGCTCGGCCGTCCCATGGAGCGGACGGGCCGGGCCCCGCTCCCTCCGGACCGGTGGGGCGTCAAGGTCCCCCAGTTCTCCTTCCTGCAGGTCACGGGCTCCGACCCCGTGCTCGGCGTCGAGATGCAGTCGACCGGCGAGGTCGCCTGCTTCGGGCCCACCTTCCCGGACGCGCTGGTCAAGGCGCTCGTGGCGACCGGCGTCCGGCTCGTGCCGAGCAGCGGCACCGCCTTCCTCTCCGTGGGGGGCCCGGCGCTCAAGGAGGCGCTCCTCCCGATCGCCCGCCGGCTCGCGAGCCTGGGCTTCCACCTCGCCGGGACCGAGGACACGGCGGCCTACCTCACGGGGCACGGCCTCCGCTCCGTCCGGGTCCTCCACAAGGTGAGCGAGCCGGACCGCCAGCCCAACGTGATGACCGCGCTCGACGCCAACGACATCGACCTCATGCTCAACGTCCCGCTCTCGCTCACCCAGGAGAAGTTCGAGCGGATGCTCGAGGATGAGTACGTCCTCAGGCGGCGCGCCGTCGAGCTCGGGGTGCCGCTCTTCACGAACCTCGAGACCTTCTCCGCCTACGTCGAGGGTCTCGCCTGGCTCGAGGATCATCCCATCACCGTGGCCCCGCTCTACGGCACCCCCGAGCCCGAGGGGAGCGCGCCCTCGCCCACGCCGGTCCCGCTCCGGCGGCGCCGGTCCCGGCGGTCGGCGGAAGCGATGAGGAGCCGGCGGAGCCGGGTCGCGCGGGCGGCGTCCTGAGCCCGCCCGCCGTCGGCCCCGCGCCGGTCCGGTCGCCCGCGGGGAGGGCCGCGGCTCAGATCGGGAACTTCGTGACGGAGATCTCCGGCACGAGCGTGCTCGTGTCGGTGACCGCGTCCAGCCCCCGGATCCGCTGGGTCACGAAGTCCAGGACCTGGCGCTTCGAGGCGACCGCGAGGTTGAACTCCAGGACCACGAAGGCATCCCAGTCGCCGGTCAGGAAGTGGATCTCCCGGACCTCGGTGAAGCCCAGCAGCCTCTTCCGGATCTCGTCGAAGTTCGAGCTGCCGCCGCGGATCTTGAGGTAGGTGAAGGCTCTCTGGTGCCGCATCTCCGTCGGCATCAGCTCGCAGAGCCGCTCCTCGGTGAAGTTGGAGGCCCCCTCGAGCCGCGCGCCGTCCGGCGCGACGAGCACCGGGAAGGTGGTCACGTTGCGGAGGTGCTCGGTGACGAGCCGCTCGAGCCGGCCGGCCCGGGTGACGTCCTTGACGTCGATGGCGTAGCCGCGGTGCGAGGCGAGCTCCTCCGCCATCGCCACGGCGCGCGCCTGGTCGTCGGAGAGGAAGTAGGCCTCCTCGCCGGCCCCCGAGCTCTCGGCGTCCAGGCTGGGGCTGGTGCCGCTCGTGCCGGCGGCGCCGCCCCCCTCCGCCCCCGGCCTCGGCGGGCGGTAGAAGGTGGTGATCGCCTTGCGGCTCTGGACGTAGAGGTCGAGCGTCGGCTTCGGGCTCTCCGGCATCGTCGACGGCCACGAAGATGCCGCTAATCAATCTTAGGTAGGACGCGCACCGCGTCCGACCGCGGGAAGAGAGGGGGAAAGAGTTGCCGGGCGGCGTTCGCCGCCCGGACGGTCCCGGACCGAGGGCCCGGCCTAGTAGCGCTTGTAGGACTCGGAGCGCTCGTGGCCGCCACCCTGGCCGCCACCACCGCCGCCCCCGCCGCCGTAGCCACGGCCGCCGCCCCCGCCGCCGCCACCACCGTACCCACGGTCGCCGCCACCGCCACGGTAGCCGCCCCCGTAGGAACGCCGCTCGCTCTCGAACTCCTGCTGGCTCATGTCCAGCGTGGTGTTGATGTCACCGATCGGGTCGTTCGACTTCGTCATCGAGCCGTACCGGCCGACGTTGAGCCTCATGTGTCCACGGACGAGGGAGACGTAGCCGTTGTCGATCAGGACCACGTCGTCCTTCGCGATCGAGCCGATCTGCTCGTTCCAGAGCGAGAGGGTGATCGTCGCGGTATCGTCGCCGATGACCGCTTCGGCCACCTTGCGGGGGTCACCGTACTTGCCCATGACCTCCTTGGCTTCGCCGACGTTCATCACTTTCGCGTGGACGTTGACTTGCTTCGAGCTCGGCGTCAGGTCGCGTACCTTTGTCAGGGTCTTCTCCACCATCGTTGTCGCCTTCTTGGTCGCTTGCGCGCTTGTCTTGGTTCAGGATTCCGGGCGCCCGCGCGACATGCCAAGCAGCTTCGTCCAGAAGAAAGGGCGAAAAAGCTCGATCAGGCCGCGCTGTCGCAGGGTTTCCTAACCCGACACACCGGCCTCGGGTATTTAACCGCTGGGGGGTCGTCGAGCGGAGGCGGAGGGGAGCCCGGCCCCGGGCCCCCCTGCCCGTCCATGCGAGGGCTTAATGGCGTGGGGAGGAATCGCCCCGCGGCTGGTGCCGGGTGACCCAGCAATTCGACGTCGGGATGCATCATCTGCTCCGGGAGGAGTGGAGGCCGGCCGTCCGGGCCTTCCGCGAGGCGCTCTGGGAGGACCCCCGGGACGCCCGGGCCTGGTCGTGCCTGGGGATGGCGCTCGCCCATCTGGGGCAGGGGCCGGAGGCGGAGTCGGCGCTCTCCCGCGCCCTCGCGATCGCGCCCCAGGACGGGGAGGCGTGGTTCCACCTCGGGGTCGCCCGCAGCCTGCGGGGGGAGTGGACGGAGGCGGTCTCGGCCTACCGGCGCGCGGTCGCCCACCTTCCCGAGGACCTGGTCGCGTGGCACCGCCTGGGCGTGGCGCTCGCCGAGTCCGGGGACGGGGAGGGCGCCCAGGCCTCCTTCGAACGGGCGCTCGTGCTCTCCCGCGAGACCGGGCGGCCGCTGCCCGGCGATCTCCCGCGGCTCGACCCACGGCCCCCCGCGGACCGCCACCTCGGCGAGGCCGGCGAGCGCGAGGACTCCCGCGAGGTCGAGAGCTGGCTGTCGCTCGCGCTCTCCCTCCTGAGCCTCGGGGACGAGGAGGAGGCCATGGCCGCCTACGAGCGCGCCTACACGATCGATCCGGACCGGGCCCGCCACTCCCTGTTCCGGCCCATGCTGAGCCTGCTGACCGTGGCGCAGGGCCAGCCGCTCGAGGACGAGGCGCCCGCCCCCGCGGCGCCCGACGAGCGGCGGCCCCGCCCCGAGCTCCCGCTCGCCCGTCCCGGGCCGAGGACCGAGGTCGGCTGAGGGCCGTTCAGGGTTCCGGGAGATCCGGCGCCGGGCCCGGGGTGTCGCCCACGATCAGCGACTCCGCGTAGGGCCGGGCCGCCTCGCGGCGCTTCGCATGCTCCTCGAGGAAGGGGTGGACCCGCTCGAGGAGCTTCCCCTTGCACTCCCCGCACAGCATCGCGCCCGAGCGGCAGTCGGAGGTCACCCGCTCGAACTCCGTGTCGTCCCGGGCGAACTTCGTCCTCCACAGCGCCCAGACCGAGCAGACCTCGGGGGTGGCCCCCAGGCGCCGCTGCTCCTCCACGGTGGCCCGCCCGCCGGTGAAGGCGTTCCGCACCTTCCGGTCGATCTCCTTGGGGGGATCGTTCAGGAAGAGCGCGTTGTCCTTCTCGTTCCCGCCGCTCGACATCTTCCCGCCGAGGAGCCCCGGGACGATCTGGCTGTGGAGGAGCGAGGGCTTGGGATACCCGAGCGACTCCGCGATGTCCCGGGTCACCCGGAAGTGCGGGTCCTGGTCGATGCCGCACGGGATGAGGCACGGGACCGGCCGGCCCGCCCGGTACGAGGGGTAGAAGGCCGGCACCGTCTGGAGCGCGGTGTAGAAGACGAGCCCGATGTTGGTCGCCGGCTTGAACCCGAAGACCGCCTTCACCGTGGAGTAGGGGATCCGCTTCGCGACGTCCACCGCGACCGGGTACATCGTCCCGATCGATCGGGTGTCGAAGTAGACCCGGGTCCGGGCCGGGTCGAAGCCCACCGCGAGGATGTCGAGGAGGTTCTCGAGCCCCCACGACCGGGTCTCCTCCCGCGTGGTGCCCGGCCGGAGCCAGAACTTCTCGTCGTCGGTGATCTGGATGTACATCGGCACCCGGAACCGCTCCTGGAACCACCGGCAGAGGTCGAAGGCGAGGAGGTGCGCCGTGTGCATCGGGCCGGAGGGGCCCCGCCCGGAGTAGAGGAAGAACCGCTGGCCCCGCACGTACTGCTCCAGGAGGACTCCCAGGTCGCGGTGCGAGTAGTACACGCCGCGGCGAAGGAGCGGCGGCAGCTCCCCTCCCGCGAGCTCGCGGAGCCGCTCCTTGAGGGGATCGTCGACCGACTGGGTGCCGAAGAGCTCGCGGAGCCGGTCGTAGTCGATCGCCCCCTTGACCTCGTACGGGGTCACCACGAAGGAGTCGTCCGGCACGGCGCGCCCTCCCGCTAGCCCTCGGGGAAGCTGATCTTCGCGAGCAGCGCCGCCCGGTCGCTCGGGGGGACCCCGATCACCGTCAGGTACTCGGCCACGCAGCTCCTCGAGTGGACATGGTTCACGGTGTTGCCGCAGACCGAGCACCGCTGGGAGCCCTCGATGAGCCTCCGGAGCCCCTCGCGCCCGGCGGCGGAGTCGCGCCGCGCGAACCGCTCGAGCATCACGACCGCGCCGCTCTGGCTCTCGAGATTGGAGAGCGGGACCCGGCCCGGGGTGTTGCACACCGAGCACCGGGCCGGCAGCCGGCAGGTGCAGGTCATCGCCCGTCATGGGTCGGGGCCCCGTAAGAACCTTTTACCCGCGCGCGCGGGGCCGCCGGGGCCCGCCCCTCCGACGGTCCGGG
This sequence comes from Thermoplasmata archaeon, assembly GCA_027314915.1. Lineage (GTDB taxonomy): Archaea > Thermoplasmatota > Thermoplasmata > Lutacidiplasmatales > UBA184 > JAKIVR01. The sequence goes on from DAHUZZ010000004.1 coordinate 23,365, forward strand.
ACCCGATGCTCTAAGTAGGATGGGTCGGCATACTCTGCGGAAGAGGTCCCCACGTGCCCCAGGACGACCCGCACCGGGCGACGTTCCTCGCCATCCTGAAGCAGCTCAACCGGGCCGAGACCGAGAACACCGCCGACTCCCCCGAGCAGGCGCTCGAGCTCGCCGAGCTGGAACGCCGGCTCGCGGGCTTCTGGGCGATCGAGGCGGGCTCCGCGCGCGTGCCGCAGGCGCTCGGCCTCCTGCTCACGAACCGCATGGTCGCGGCGAGCGCGGACCCCGAGTACTCCTGGCAGCGGCAGCGGACCGTCGCGCAGCGCTACCACATCACCCCCGAGGGGAAGAAGTTCCTGCTCGAGAACATCGAGCGGATGGACCGGGTCGAGTAGGGGGCGCCCACCGCCCCGGGCCGAGGGGGCCCGGCGCAGGGCCGTCGGGCGGTGGGGAGCTCAGCCCGCGCCCTCCGGCCCCCTCGGGCCGGCCGGGCGGATTCCACCGCCCGCCAACCCTTAAGTAGCCTCCCCGGGTCGCTCGGCCGTGTCCCGAATCCACGGCGGTCGGAAGGGCCGTTCCGGCTCCCACCGGCCCTACCCCCTCACCCCACCGTCCTGGGAGACCCTGGACGCCGAGGAGGTGGGGGAGGAGGCGGTGAAGCTCTCGAAGACCGGGCTCTCGCCCGCCCAGATCGGTGCGGTGCTCCGGGACTCCTACGGCGTTCCCTCCGCCCGCTCGGTCACGGGCCGGCGCCTCTCCGCCCTCCTGAAGGAGAAGGGGATCTCGCCGGAGCTGCCCGAGGACTTCCAGGCGCTCCTCAAGCGCGTCGTGCATCTCCAGCGCCACCTCGCCACCCATCCCTACGACAACTCGAACCGCCGCGGCCTCCAGCTCATGGAGGCGCGGATCCGCCGGCTCGCTCGCTACTACCGCCGGCGGAAACAGCTCCCGGAGACCTGGAGCTACACGGCGGCGAGCGCGGTGCTCCAGGTGGAGTGATGCCCTCGGGGCCGGAAAGTTTCGTCGCTCAAGCGAACTACGGAACCGAGATCACCCGGGCCCGCGAGGTCCTGCTCACCCACCCCGGAAGGTGGCGGGTCATCTACCACTACGACGGGGACGGCATCGCGAGCGCCTCCAGCGCGGTCCGGGCGCTCCGCCGGCTCGGCTACGGGGTCCAGGCGACGCCCTTCCAGGGGGTCCTCCGCGGCCACATGGAGGAGCTCCTCCACACCACCCCCGGACCGGTCTGGGTCGTCGACACCGGCGCGAGCTGGCTCGACCTCTACGCGAAGCACCGCCACCCGGTGCTCGTGCTCGACCACCACACCTACCCCGAGTCGACCCCCGAGGGGGCTCCCCGGCTCCCCGAGCATGTCGCCTTCGTGAACCCGCTCGACTGGGGGGTCGACGGGATGAGCGAGATGTGCGCCTCGACGCTGACCTGGCTCTTCACGATCTTCCTCGACCCGAAGAACTGGGACAACGCGCCGTGGGGGATCTCCGGCGCGATCGCCGACCGGCAGCACGTGGGCGGGTTCCGCGGCCTGAACGCCCTCCTCATCCGGGAGGCGGAGGAGCGCGGGCTCCTCTCCGGCGGCCGGCCCGTGGCGCTGTACGGCGCCACCGTCGGGAAGGCGCTCGCCGGTAGCATCGATCCCTACTTCCGGGGGCTCTCCTCGCGACCGGAGGCGGCGGACGCCTTCGTCAAGGGGTTGGGGATCGACCCCGACCGGCCCCTGGGGGCCCTCTCGCCCGAGGAGCTCCGTCGCCTGAGCGAGGCGCTCGACCACGCGCTCGCCGAGCAGGGGGTACGGCCGGAGTTCCGGGAGAACTTCCGGGCCCCCGCCTACCGGGTCCCGGGGCTCGGGATCGAGGCGGACGAGCTCTCGAACCTCCAGAACGCGACCGGCCGTCTCGGCATCCCCGCGGTCGGCGTGGCGGTGGCGCTCGGCGACCCCTACGCGCTCGACCGGGCCCGTCGCGCGGAGGAGGGGTGGCGTTCGGGGATCCTGGGCGGCCTCCGCCGGCTCGAGGACCGTGGGGTGGAGCGGTGGCGCGCCATCCAGTGGTTTGAAAGCCCGGAGGGGACGCTCGCGGGTACGCAGGCGGGGCTCGCGATGAACTATCTCCTCGACCCGAACCGCCCGGTGCTCGTGGGTTCCTACGAGGCCGACGGGCCGATGAAGGTCAGCGGTCGCGGCACGCCCTGGCTCGTGGGCCGTGGCCTCGATCTCGCCCGCGCGCTCCGGGAGGCGGCGGCCGAGTTCGGCGGCGAGGGCGGCGGCCACCGGGTCGCGGCCGGCGCTACCGTGCCCCGCGAGCGGTGGCACGACTTCCTCTCCCGGGTCGACGCTCTCGTCGCCCGGCAGCTCCCCGCCGCGGAGGTGGCCGCGTGAGCACCCCGCCCGAGGTCGTCCCGCCGGCGCCCCCCGGCGGACGGGAGAAGGAGCAGCCGCTCGAGCGCGAGATCCACCGTTCCTACATCGACTACGCGATGAGCGTCATCGTCGGGCGCGCGCTCCCCGACGGGCGGGACGGCCTGAAGCCGGTGCACCGGCGGATCCTCTGGGCCATGTGGGAGGGCGGGGCCACCCACGACAAGCCCTACCGGAAGAGCGCGCGCACGGTCGGCGAGGTGCTGGGGAAGTACCACCCGCACGGCGACCAGGCGGTCTACGACACGCTCGTCCGCATGGCGCAGTCCTTCAGCCTCCGGTATCCCCTCGTCGACGGGCAGGGCAACTTCGGGTCGGTGGACGGGGACACCGCCGCCGCGATGCGGTACACCGAGGCGCGCCTCTCGGCGTTCGCCGAGGAGATGCTCGCCGACATCGAGAAGGAGACCGTCGACTGGCAGGCGAACTTCGACGGGACCCTCCAGGAGCCGCTCCTCCTCCCGACGAAGGTCCCGAACCTCCTCGTGAACGGATCCTCGGGGATCGCCGTCGGCATGGCGACGAACATGCCGCCCCACAACCTGGGGGAGGTCATCGATGCGCTCCTCCTCCTCCTCGAGCGGCCGCAGGCCACGCTGGACGAGATCCTCACGAAGATCCACGGTCCGGACTTCCCGACGGGCGGCATCCTCTCCGCCGAGGGGATCCGGGAGGTCTACGCGACCGGCCGCGGGATGCTCCGGCTCCGCGGCACGGCCGCCCAGCGGACCCGCGGCGGGCGGGACGAGATCGTGGTCACCGAGATCCCCTACGAGGTGAACAAGTCGAACCTGCTCCAGCTCATCGCGGAGCTCGTCAAGGGCAAGCGCATCGACGGGATCACCGACCTGCGCGACGAGTCCGACCGGCACGGCATCTCCATCGTCCTCGAGCTCCGGAAGGACGTCCCGGCGGAGATCGTGCTCAACCGGATCTACGAGCACACGCCGCTCGAGACCGGGTTCGGCGTGATCAACCTCTGCCTCGTCCAGGGCCAGCCCCGGGTGCTCCCGCTCAAGGAGCTCCTCGATCTCCAGATCGCCCAGCGGCGGATCGTCCTCACCCGCCGCGCCCGGTTCGATCTCGCCCGGGCCGAGGAACGCAAGCACCTCCTGGACGGCTTCCTCATCGCCATCGAGCACATCGACGAGGTGATCCGGATCATCCGGCGCAGCCGGGACGTCCCCACCGCCGAGAGCTCGCTCATGGGGAAGTTCCTCCTGACGACCGAGCAGGCGAAGGCGATCCTCGACATGCGGCTCGCCCGGCTCACCGCGCTCGAGCGCGAGGCGGTGGAGAAGGAGACCCGGGAGAAGGAGGCGATCATCCAGGAGCTGCGCCGGATCCTCGCCGACCCGAAGCGGCTCGACGGCCTCATCGTGGAGGAGCTCCGGGACCTCAAGGAACGGTTCGGCGATCCCCGGCGGACCCGGATCGTCCCCGCCTTCTCCGAGCGGACGCTGGAGGACCTGATCCCGGACACCGACGTGGTCGTGCTCGTCACCCACGGCGGCTACGTGAAGCGGCTCCCCCTCGACCAGTACCGGCGGCAGCGCCGGGGCGGCAAGGGGCTCGTCCAGATGGAGACCAAGGAGGAGGACTTCGTCACCCGCACCTTCGTCACGCGGACGCACGACAACGTGCTGTTCTTCACCTCCCTCGGCCGGGTCTACCGGCTCAAGGCGTTCGAGCTCCCCGAGGGGAGCCGGCACTCCAAGGGCAAGGCGATCATCAACCTCCTGCCGAAGCTCAAGGAGGGCGAGCGGGTCCAGACGCTGCTGCCGCTGCGGGACCTCGCGACCGAGGGCGGGCTCGTCTTCGCGACGCGCAAGGGGCTCGTCAAGCGGACGCTGCTCGAGGAGTTCCAGAACATCCGCACGAACGGCATCCAGGCGATCCTCCTCGAGGAGGGCGACGAGCTCGTCAACGTCGCGCACATCGCCCGGGAGGAGACCGAGATCATCCTCGCGACCCGGGCGGGCCAGCTCGTCCGGTTCCCCCTCACGGAGGTCCGCGCCATGGGCCGGTCCACCTACGGCGTGATCGGCGTCCGGCTCTCCGCCGAGAAGGACGACCTCGTGGTCACGATGGCGCCGGTCACCCCGCAGTTCCCGCACCTCCTCACGCTCACGAGCTCGGGCTTCGGCAAGCGGAGCCCGTTCACCGACTACCGGCAGACCCGGCGCGGGGCCCACGGCGTCCGCACGATCGTGACCGGCGGCCGCAACGGCTCGGTGGTCGCGGTGCTGCCGGTCCGGGAGGACCAGGAGATGCTCGTCACCACCCAGGGCGGCATGACGATCCGCGTGCCCGTCGGCTCGATCCGGGCCCAGGGGCGCAACACCATGGGGGTCCGGATCATCCGGATCGAGGAGGACGACCACGTGAAGGACGCGGTCGCGCTCGAGCCGCCGGCCGAGGGGACCGAAGGGGCCGTACCGGCGCCCCCCGGGGCTCCCCCGTCCGACGCCGGCGAGGGCGACGGGGAGCCGGACGAGGAGCCCGCCGGGGCGCCGGACGCGGACGGGAACGGGGAGGACGATGCGGCACCGCCGGAAGCGGGGCAAGACGGTCCTTAGGTGCCCGAACTGCGGCTCCGACCGCATCGTCTACGTGGCGGCGCTCATCACCGGGCAGAAGTACCAGTGCCAGGCGTGCGACTACGTGGGAAGCTTCGTCGTCGAGGAGGACCTCCCGGTCCCCGGGGCCGCGGACGGCTGAGCGACGCGGTCGCCGACGGCGGGGCCCGCGGCGCCCGCCCTACGCCGGCAGCGTGCCGCGCCGGACGGCGTTGACCAGGCGGAGCGCGCGGACCGTCGGGCCCACGTCGTGGGTCCGCAGGTAGGCCGCCCCCGCCCCGGCCGCGATCACCGCGGCGGCGAGCCCGGCCTCGAGCCGGTCGCCGACTCCTGCGCCCGTGAGCGCCTCGCCCAGGAACCGCTTCCGGGACGCGCCGACGACGATCGGCGCTCCCAGGGACCGGAACTCCCCCAGGTGGCGCAGCAGCTCGAGGTTCTGCTCGCCCGACTTGCCGAACCCGAGGCCGGGGTCGATCAGGATCCGGTCGGAGGAGATCCCCGCGGCGATCGCGTCGGCGACCGACTCCGCGAGCGCCCCGTAGACCTCGCCCCGCAGGTCGTCGTAGGTGGTGTCCGACTGCATGGTCTCGGGGGTGCCCCGCATGTGCATCACGATCACCGGGGCGCCGGCACGGGCCACGACCTCGCGGAGCGCGGGGTCGCGGAGACCGCTCACGTCGTTGATGAGGTCGGCGCCGGCGTCCAGCGCGCGGCGGGCGACGTCGGCGTGGCGCGTGTCCACGGAGATCGCCACCTTGGTCGTCCCGTGGAGGCGGGCGAGCACGGGCGCGAGGCGGCGCCACTCCTCCTCCGCCGAGATCTCCGCCGCCCCGGGGCGGGTCGACTCGGCTCCCAGGTCGAGGATCTCCGCGCCCTCCGCCTCGAGCGCGCGGGCGTGCGCGACCGCGGCCTCGGGATCCAGGAACTTCCCGCCGTCGGAGAAGGAGTCGGGCGTGACGTTGACGACGCCCATGACCCGGGCCTCCCCTCCGAGCGGGATCCGGCGGTGGAGCCCGGGCAGGTCGACCGGATGCGACCGCCCCTGGTAGCCCCCCACCGCCCGCTCGATCGCAAGGGCGATGTCGCGGAGCTGGAACGGCTGGCGCTCGAGCTTCTCGAGCAGCCGCTGGTACTGGGCCGTCGTGCCGAGCAGCACCACCCGGGACTCGGGGGCCGAGTGGTCGGCGATCCCGCGCGCATGCGCCGAGTCGCCCCCGACGGCCAGCATCTCCTGCTTGAGGAGGGGCGCGGCCTTGAGCGGGACGCGGTCGAGGCGGACCAGCAGCGTCCGACCCTTCCGGGTCATGATCCCCACGCCCTCCGGCTCCGAGCCGGTGCGCTCGAGCTCCCGCGCGATCTCCGCCGGCGTCCCCGCCTCCAGGACCCGGGCGTGGAACCGGGCGAGCCGTCGGGCATCCTCCCCGGCCGAGCGCCCGGACGCCCCCACGTCGCTCGAAAGTCGGCACCGCGTAAAGCGTCGGCGCAGGGCTCTTCCGTTCCGAACGCTCGGCGGGGCGTGCCGCCGCGGGGGCCCCCGGGTCTCCTCGTCGCCCTCGAGGGCCCGAGCGGGTCGGGCAAGAGCTCGCTCGTGTCCCGGGTGGCCGAGCGGACCGGCTGGCCGCTCCTCGCCGAGGCGTGGCGGCGGCTCCGGCCCCTGCCCCCGCTCGGGTACCGGACCGCGCGGGAGCTCCTCGCGCTCGAGCGCTCGCTCCTGCGGGAGGAGCGGCGCCGCTGGTCCGAGGCGCTCGACCGGGCGAAGGCGGCCCCGGTGGTCCTGCTCGACACCGGGTTCCTCGGGCCCCTGACCTACACCTGGGGGCTCTCCCGGTTCGATCCGCGCGCCGCCCGGGTCCTCCCGACCCTGCTGGGGGACGCGCGGCGATCCTTCCGCCGCGGCGCGTGGGGGGTGCCCGATCTCACGATCTACCTGGACACCCCGCTCCCGGTCGCGCGTCGGCGGGCGGCCCGGGCCCCGATGAGCCACCCCGTGGCGTGGCGTGCGCGGCACGCGGCGGTCGGCTACGTGGAGCGGGCGTTCTGGCTCGGAACGTTCTCCGGTCTCGCGCCCGGGGCGCTCCGGGTCCTCGACGGCCGGGATCCGCTCGCCCGTCTCGCGGGACGCGTCCGTTCGGAGGCCGCCCGGGCCCGGCGGCGGCCGACCCCCCGGGACCCGACCCCCCTGCTCCGGGCCCTCGGGCGGGCCGCCCCGCTCGACGTGGGCCGCCCGGGCCCCCCGCGTGCCCCGCCGGGCTCCCCCGCCCGTCCCGGCAAGCCGTTATCCGCGCCCCCTCCCTTCGATCTTGGCCGATGAAGCCGCTCGAGCTCCTCCAGCAGAGCCTCCACAAGCGGGTCCTGGTCGAGCTCAAGGGCGGCCGTTCCTTCCGAGGGGTGCTCGACGCCTACGACCAGCACCTGAACCTCCTCCTCTCCCAGGCGGAGGAGGTCATCGACGACCAGGTCACCCCCCACCCGGGGGTCACGCTGCTCCGGGGCGACAGCGTCGTCTTCATATCCCCCTAGGTTTCGCCGGGGGGCCGAGCCATGGGGAAAGGAACTCCGGCCCGCCGCGGCGGCAAGATCGTCCACATCCGCTGCCGCCGGTGCGGGCGCCACTCCTACCACCGCCAGAAGGAGGCCTGCGCCTCCTGCGGCTTCGGCGCGACCGCCCGGTGGCGGGGCTTCTCCTGGGCCAAGCTCAAGTGATCCGCGCCGGACGCGGACGCGACACCCACCGATCGTCCCGGATCGCGAACCGGTAGAGCGGCTCCTTCGCGCGCGAGATCCCCACGCGGGGGGCGCGGACGATCCCCTCCTTCGGTCGCGGTCCGGGAAGGACCCGGAGCTCCGACCGGGTGAGATCGAGCCCGTCGTCCCCCCGGGTGATCCCGAAGGCCCGGGCGAGCCGGCCCGGCCCGGAGGTCCCGGCCCCCGCCGGCGCGACCGGCTCGGCCGCGCGCAGCAGCACCGCCTCGCCCGGCCGGGTCACGACGTTCGCGCAGTGGACCTGGTGGATCCGGAAGACGTAGAGGGTCCCCGCCCGCCCGAACATCGACCGGTTCCGGGGCGTCGGGCCGCGGAAGGCGTGGCTCGCGGGATCCCGGGCGACGTACCCCTCGGTCTCGACGATCCGGGCGACGGCGAGGGCGCCCTCCGAACGGCGCACGAGGTAGCTCCCCAGGAGGTCGCGGGCCACCCTCAGGGTCGGGCGGTCGTACCAGGACCGCGGGAACGGGGCGCGGAACCGCGCCTCCCACTCGACCCCGGGTCCGTCGGCCGCCCCGGCGCCCGGTCCCGCGGGGATCACAGGAGCTTTCCGCGATCGAGCAGCGGGCGCCCGTCCACGGCGATCGTGGCCTCGCCGACGACGATCCAGGCGAGGTAGGGGCAGCGGTTCGTGCCCCCGTACTCCCGGTTGCCACCGACGGCGATCGTGACCGCCCCGGCCTCCTGGTCCTCGACCTGGGGCGTCCCCGGGGCGAGCGACGGGTTGAGGCCGACGGCGAGGAGCCCGACCACATCCCGGCCGCGCGGGGCGCTCCCGTACCGCTCCTCGAACCCGGTGTGCCCCTCGGTGAACCAGGCGTTCGTGAGCCGGCCGCCGTGGATCTCCCACTGGCCTCCGTCGACGCGGCCGGTCGCAAGGTAGCTCGGGCGGCTGCCGATGACGATCCCTTCCGCGCTCCGTTCGTCGACCGCGACGGCCACGCTGCCGGGCGGCGCCGTGGTCACGAGGTGGCCGTCGGCGCGGTCCTCCGGCCCGATCACGCCGTCGTCGCTCACCGGCGCCCGGCCCCGGAGCTTGAGCGAGAGGTCGGTCCCGTTGGAGGCGGTCACCCGGAGCTGCGTACCGCGGCGCAGCAGCTCCCGCGCCCTCCGGCCGTCGCGGGCGATGCCGGCCAGGTCGGGCTCGAGCGAGCCCCGGAGCAGCTGCCCCCGCCACGTGGTGGCCGAGACGCCCCAGAACGCCGCCTGGGGCTCCGAGGCGTAGCCGAGGGCGCACCGCACGGTGCGCACCTTGGCCCGACGGGCGACGGCGAGCCAGCCCGCCTGGTCGCGCTCCATCGACGCCCGGAGCGCGGGCGGCAGGGAACGGAACCGGGCCCGCTCCGCCGGCCCGGGGAAGTGGACGTAGGCGTTCGTCCGGCCGAGCGCCGCGAGCTCGTGCGGGCCGCTCCCGGGGGGCCGGCCCGGGCGGCCCGGCGGATCGACGCTCTTCCAGAACGCCGTCTCCTCCTCGAGGAGGAGGAGCGGGTGCGCCCCGCGCTGCCGGGCCTCGACGACGCAGGCCGAGGCGTAGGAGAGGGTGTGGTTCCACGTCTCGATGGTGACCGTCTCGCCGGAACGGACGCGGAGGACCTCCCCCAGGAGCCGGCGCGCGAGGGCCACCGGCGCGCTCTCCCCGGGCGACATCGCGCGGGATAGCGTCTCGACCATTAACTAGGTGCGCGAGGGGCCGGCCGGGGCCGCGGGGGCGTCGCCCCGCCGGACCCGTTCGACGAGCTCCCCCGCGGCGAGCCCGCCGCGGTCGAACTCCCGGACGATCCCCTCGAGGAGCGATCCGCCGTCGTCGTAGGGCGCAGGGAACCCCCGGGGGCGGGTCGGCCGGGGGTACCGCCCGAAGAACCCGGGATCGCTCCGGGCGCGCCGGATCGCCCCCCCGACGCTGCGGAGCCGGGAGAACTCCCCGAGCGCGCGGCGGAGCGGGGGGGCCACGCCGGCGCGCCGCCACAGGCGGAGGAGCGCGTCGATCTTCTCGGGGCGGTGGCGCCGGGTCGCGCCGCCCCGGCCGGTCACCCCGTTGAAGTAGAGGAAGGGGCCGCCCCACCGGAGCGACTCGAGGAGCGTGCGGCTCCCGGTCGCGATCCTCAGCTCCGCGGACGCCCACGCGCGGGCCCAGGCGCTCGGCTCGAGCGCCGGCAGCTCCTCCCACGTGAGGCCGGGCGCGGGGGGGAGCCGGATCGGCACGGGGGAGCGCACCGCGATCGTGATCGGCCGCCCCCGGGGCGCCCACTCGGAGGCGATCCGCTCGGCGAGCCGGCCCGAGCTCGAGGGGCTCGCATACCAGATCCATCGGCCGCGGCACCGGACCGGCCCGGGCTCGAGCGGCTCGGGCCAGAACGGTCCGGTCTGGACCGCGTTCGGGAACTCCCGGGCGAAGGCGCGGGAACGGACGAACGTCGGGTACAGGTGGAGCACCTCGGCCCGGTCGAAGGCGCGGTACCGCTCGTAGGCCACCCGGAACTCCTCGACCTCCGACCGGGTCGCCGCGCGGTGCGCCCGGCGGCGGATCTCGCGCACGGGCCGCCCGCCCTCGCGCCAGCGCTCGGCGGTCTGCGCCCGGCTGGTGAGCGTGCGCGCGAACTCCTCGAAGCTCACGTGGAGCACGTTCTCCCGGCCGTAGGCGCGCTCGATCGCGGAGGCCTCGACCGACCAGCTGCCCGGCCGGCCGAACGGCCCCTCGTGGCCCGGGCCGGCGGAAACGCCCCACCAGGCCGAGATCGTGACGGCGCGGGGGGCGGCCGGCCGGAGCGCGCCGACCCGGGCATGCGCGGGCCATCCCCAGGGCCCGGCGAGCGAGCGGACCTCGGGCCGGTCCGGACCGCGGTAGAGGATCGGAGGGAACCCGGCCCGGGCGAGCCGCCGGCCGGCGAGCAGCACCTCCTCGAGGTCGCCGAGGCCGCCCCCGACGACGGCCGGGAGCAGGTAGACCTCCACCCCCGGGGCGGCGGCCGCGCCCGGTGTCATGCGCCCGAGCTGCGCACCAGGAGGTCGGTGGTGAACTTCGACCCGAAGCCCAGCGTGGCGAGCGTCTCCCGGGGGAGCGTCGCGCCCTCGGGGACCTCGACGACCGCCCGGACGGGAGCGTGGGAAGCGATCCACGCGAGCCCCGTCCGCACGAGCGCGAGCGCGGACTCGGTCCCGACCTCCGGCCCGAGGATCGGCTGGGTGAGGTGCGCCGACCGGGTGATCCCGCCGACGGTGGCCCGGAGGAATCCCACGGGGCGTTCGCCGGAGAGCAGCACCCAGGCGGTGCTCTCCGAGTGCGTCGAGCTCGCGAGGAGCGGGGGGAGGCTGAACGCCCCGGGGGAGGAGGGCAGGACCTCCCGGACCTCGGGCGAAAGGCTCGCGTTCACGAGCGCCGCGAGCGCCTCGCCGTCCGGGCGCGCGAACACGCGGATCGCCGCGCCGCCGGGCGGCGTGTACGTCGCATCGGTGGGCCCGGGCTCGCGGGCGAAGACGGTCGAGGTGGAGAGCTTCCGGTACCCGAGCCGCGCGTAGAGCGCCTGCGCCGGCGCGTTCTCGCGGAGCACCTGGAGCGCGGCGTAGGGCCGGTGCCCCGACCGGATCTCCTCGTGGGCCCGGGCGAGGAGCGCCCGGGCGATCCCCCGGCGCCGGTAGGCCGGCCGGACGGCGACGGAGCTGAGGAAGCCGGCGCGCGCCCCGTAGGTGACGAGGGTGCTGCCCACGAGCCGGCCGGACTCCTCCGCCACCCAGAGGTCGAAGATGCGTCGGCCGAAGAGCCGCATCGCCCCGAGCAGGATCCTCAGGTCGAGCCGGTAGGTACGGCGGATGAGCGCGGTGAGCTCCTCGGGGTTCGAGCCCTGGAGCGCCTCCTCGATGGGGAACTCCTCCGCAAGGAGGCTCAGGAAGTCCGCCGTCTGCCTCGGCTGGAACCTCCGGACGATCAGATCTCCCCCTCCTCGTCGGCGAGGACGGGGATCGCGGCATCGAAGAGCATCCGGAGCGTGGGGAGCGAGGACTCCGACCCGAGCTCGGGGGGCGGGAGCCGGGCGGGCCGGTCCCACTCGTCCTCCCGGATCCGCGCGCGCGCCTCGAGCAGCACCCGGAGCACGCCCGCGTCCTGGGTGTGCTCGGCGATCCTCCCGAGCGCCTGGATGAGCGCGTCGAAGCTGCGGTCCTCCGCGTCGGTCCCGAGGGGGGTGTCGTCCCCGACCGCCCGGGCGGCGCCCGGCCGCCGCGCGACCGGCATCGCCTTGAGCAGCCCGATGAGGTGCTCCCGGGAGCCGTCGTCCCGGAGCCGGCCGAGCGACCAGATCGCGGCGAGCCGGACCTCGGGCGACGCATGGGCGAGCTCCTCCCGGATCCGGGGGAGCGCTTCGACGAGCCGGAGCCGGCCGAGCGCGTAGAGGGCCCCGCGGCGCGGCCAGGGGTGGGGATCGTCGAGGAGCCGCAGGAGCCGGGGGAGGTCCGACGCCTCCCCGATCCGGCCCAGCGCGTCCGCCGCCGCCCCGCGCACCGACCAGGCGACGTCGCCGAGCGACGACCGGGCCGACTCGACCGCCTCCGCCCCGCCCACGTCCCCGAGGGCGCGGAGCGCGCAGACACGCGTCCAGGAGGGGCCCTCCCGCGAGCGCGCGAGGAGGAGCGGGAGCGCGACCGGGTCCCCGATCCGGCCGAGCGCGATGAGCACCGCGGGTTGGACGAAGGTCGAATCGTTCCGGAGATGCTCGAGGAGCTTCGGCACGGCCGAGCGGTCCTGCCGCTGCCCCAGGACCACCGCGGCCGCGACCCGGACCCTCCCCGAGCAATCGTCGAGCGCCGCGTGGAGCCGCTCGGTCCGGGTGGGGTCGGCGGTGGCCCGGAGGGCGAGCACGGCCTCCCGGCGCACGCGCTCGTCCGGGTCGTCGAGGCAGCGCACCACCGCCCCCTCGCAGGAGGTCGACGGGAGCCGCGCGAGCGCGTGCAGGAGGGCGCGCCGGACCTCGACGTCCGGCTCGTCCAGGCGTGCGGCGAGCGCCGGGGCCGCGGCGGGGTCGCCGACGGCCGAGAGCGCCCAGGCGGCCCTCAACCGGACCGACGGTTCCGGGTCGGCGAGCGCCCGCTCGAGCGGCTCGCGGCTCGCCGCGTGCTCGATCGCGCCGAGCGCCTCCGCGCAGAGCGCCCGCACCCGCGCGTCGGGGTCGCGAAGCCCCAGCTCGAGCGTGGTCCGGGCGCGCCCCTCCTTCTGGTGCCCGATCGCCCACGCGCCCATGCAGCGCACCAGCGGCTCCGGATCGGAGAGCGCGGAGAGGAACGGCCCCGGCTCGCCCCACGGCCCCTCCTCCGCCCGACGCCTGAGCTCGGTCAGGCGGGCGAGGAGCGGCGAGCCCCCGCGCGCGGTCACGGCGACCTCCCTCGGCCTGCGGGTGGCCGGTCCGGCCATGTGGGCTACCCTATCGGTTAGTCCCTTATGGTGTTGCGGGGGCCCCTCGTCGGGCGCGGGAGGGGGGCGGAGCACCGACGTCCCGCGCCGGGCGGGCTCCGGGGGGATGGACGGGAAGGCCCCAGAAGCTCCTCGAACGAGCCCCGCGGCTCCCGGCCGGGGGCCCGGGGCCTTGCGCCGCGGGGCCCCGGGGGGGCCGGCCTACGCCGCGGGGAGCCGGCGCTGGCCGATCGCCTCCGGGGAGCGGTACCGCCCCTCGGGCGGCCCGGGCGGCTCGGGCCACTCCTCGAGCAGCGCGCTCCGCCCGACGCCGAGCGGCGCAAGGAGCGTCTCCGCCGAGCGCGCGAGGAGCTCGAGGTAGGCGCCCCGGTCGTACGACGTCCCGGGCTCCAGGAGCTCGGCGATCCGGACCCGGTCGCGCCAGCTGCGGGCGCGCCGGTCCACGATGACGTAGCGGACCGTCTCGCCGGGCTCGCGCACGACGCCGTGGTGGGCGAGCTGGCGGAGCGCGGCGACCGCCTCGTTGAAGACGGAGTACTCCACGAGCGGCTGGCTCACCCGGTGGGCGATGAGGAGCTCCTCCACCGGCCAGTCGCCCCCCGCGACCTTCTCGGCGAAGAGCCGGGCCCGGGCGAGCGCCCGGGGAAGGAGCGCCCGCACCGCCGGGGCATCCGGGGCGCGCGAGAACAGGTCGAGGATCTCCCCCTCGAACCGGCGGAGGAGGAGGGGGGTGTCGTGGCGCCGGGAGCCGATCCCGCGGAGCTTGAACTCCCCGTGCTCATACCGCCCGTAGTACCGGTTCGGCACGCCGAGGCCGGTCCGGGCCGGCAGGAAGAGGATCCACCGGTACCGCCCCTCGTAGCCGAGCGGGAGATCGCACCGCGTGCTCATCGCCCGGGCGAACGCCTCCGGGTCGGGCGGGTGCTCCCGGTCCTTCGGCTCGAGCCAGAGGGAGTCCACGATGCCGTGGAGGACGCGGTACCCGGCCGCCTCCGCGGCGGGGAAGAGATCGGCGAGGAGCTCGCGTGCGTAGGCGTTGATCGCCTCGTGGCACTCGATCCGGCCGAACCGGGCGTTCCGGTACCCCTGGTAGCCGAAGGCGGTGACGAGGATCCACTTGAGCATCTTCACCCGGTGGGCGTACCGCTTCCGCTCGGCGTCGGGCCGGGCCGGGTCCTTCGCCTGCGCCTTGTAGGCGAGCCGCCGGGCCAGGAGCGGCCCCAGGGTCCGGGGGATGAGCCCGATGCGCCGGGTGCAGGAGCGGTAGCCGAGCCCCGGTGCCCGCACCGGCGAGCGGGGGCAGCACGGGCAGTCCAGCGTCTCGATGGAGAGGTTCCTCCGCACCATGATGTGCGGGTAGAGGCTCGCGAAATCGAACTCGTCGACCCGGTCGTGGACGCCGACCGGCGGCAGCAGGATCACGCCGCCGCGGTCGCCGGCGAGCAGCGTCCGCGCCGACTTGAACCCCTCGGGCCGGTTCTTCTTCCACGGCACGTGCACCCCCTCGTCGCGCGCGTGCGCCATCTCCATGGCCGTGAAGCAGGTGCCCGGCGACTGGCGGATCACCGTCTGGAGCGAGAGCCGGCTCAACCGGGAGGCATCGACGAGCCCGTCCAGGTGGGCGTCGTCGTACAGCATCGAGTTCGCCCGGTCGAGGTGGAAGCGCCCGACGAGCGGGTACGTCGCGTCGGTGTGCACGATCCTCCCGTAGGTCATGTAGGAGGCGGCCCGGCGCGCGGGCCGGTACGGCGCGCGCCGCCGTCCCAGGACGAACGTCTCCTCCGTGAGCCCGTGCGCGGCCGCCCGGCGGTAGAGCCACGGGAGGTCGAACGCATCCCCGCCGCTCGTGAGCAGCACGTCGGGGTCCTGCCGGGCGAGCTCCCGGCCGAGCTCGCGCACGAGCTCCTCCTCGGGTCCCTCGAGCTCGATCCCGCCGAGCCGGATCTTCCGGATCGTGTCATCGGCACGGACGATCCCGTCCCGGCGCCCCTCGGCGAGCTCGATCGCGAACGGGACGCTCCGCAGGGGCGGCGCCTCGTACTCGAGCGTGGCGGCCGGCTCGAGCGCGCGGAGCCGTCCCGGCCCCTCCTCGACGACCGGCGCGAACGGGTAGAGCCGCCGCTCGAGGTAGAAGAGCTGCGCGGGCGCAAGGTCGACATCGTAGAGGGTGAACCGTACGTACCCGCCCCGGGCGTCGAGCTCGCCCGCGAGCCGCTTCCGGTCCGGGTTGCGCGCGGGGGTGACGGAGAGGAGCGGCCGGGTGCGCCGATCGAAGAGCGTCGGACGGACCGCGCACCGCTCCACGGAGGCGACCCGGGGATCGCCCGCGAGCTCCCCGGCGAGCGCGTCGAGCCGGCCCGTCTCGCCGTCGACCAGGAACGGCGGCCGGTACTCCACCACCTGCTCGTCGACCCGGCCGTCCCGCCCCTTGAGCCAGATCCGGAGCGAGCGGCCGTCCGGCTCCTCCGTGACGTCGAGGATCCACCGCGGGGAGGGCATCGTCCCTGCGAGGGCGCCGGCCGCCCGTCCGGCCCCGCCTACCGCGCCCGGGCGGCGGCCCGGGGCGCGGACGCCGGGTGCGCCGCCCCCTCGGCGGGGGGCGGCAGCTGGCGGGCGAGGTCCAGGAGGACGGAGAGGAGGATCGACTCGAGGAGGTCCGGACTGCCCACGTACGTCGCCTGCGCCACGTACCGCCGGGCGCCGAGCCGGATCCGCTCGAAGGCCGCGCGCTCCTCGGGCGTGGTCAACAGCCGCCCGAAGGAGTCCCACCGCCTCAGCCGCTCCTCGAGCGCCTGACGGTACGTCGGGGCGGTGCGTCCCATGCCATCACCTCCGCGTCGGTGATCGGGGCGAACTCTTCCAACCCGTGCTGGCCCCGGGGCCGGGGCAGGAGGAGGCACTCGGCGGACTCCCGGTAGGCGACCATGCGGAGCCGGTCGCCCCGGGGACGGAAGCTCACCACGTCGTTGAGCCGGGGCCCGAGCTCGGTGAGGCCGGGGAACCGGGCGGGACCGCCCGGCACCGTGAGGAGGAGCGGGGCCCGGGTCGCGGCGACGATCCCGCGCAGCTCCTCCGCGACGTGCGACAGGAGCGGCGCGTACTCCTCCCGCGGCACCTCGTCGCTCTCGAAGAGCGCGGGCAGCTCGTGGCCGATGAGCAGCGTCGGGCGGTACCGCCGCGCCTCCCGGGCCCACCCGTCCACGAGGGCGACCAGCTGGTAGGCGGTGAACGCCCGGGCGAGCCGGATCCGTTCGAGGACCTCCCCGGGGTCGACGCCGAGCGGCCGGCCGCCCTCGGCGATGCGGTAGGGGTCGAACCGGTTCGCTCCCTCGAGGAGCAGGATCCGGCCCCCGACGGCGGCGCTGCCGGCGTAGAGGAGGTCCAGGACCCGGTCCATCGCGGAGGAGGGCCCCATCCACAGGGTCGCCTCCCCCGGGGCGAACCGGCCCGCGAGCCAGGGGAAGAGCGCCCCCTCCGTCGGCAGGATCGGGGCCGGGGCGGAGGGCGCCCGGGGCACCTCGGCCCGGCGGGACCGCGGGCTCCGCTCCGGAAGGGGAAGGGGTAGGGTCGGCTCCCCGGGCGGTCCTGGGAGGACCGCCGGCGGGAGCGGCACGGTCGTCGCGCTCATCGGAACACCTCGGGCGATCGAGCCCGGGGGGCCCCTTAAGGGACGGAGCAGGGGGAGTGAAACGCCCGTTGAGAGAACGCCGTTTCCCCGGTCCCGGGCACGGGGTGCTTCAGGACCGGCCCATCTCCCGCCGCGTGCCCGACCGGGAACGGCCGGTGGCGCGACGAGCTCCACTTCGGCCTGCTGCGCGGCGAGCTCCGCGGATCCCGCCTCCGCCCCGCGGAACCCCGGTCCGGTGCGGTCATCGGGCCCGACGGGGCGACCCCCTCGGCGGCGCGCGCCCAGGGGGCCGCGGAGCCGCACCCCGCGGCGCCCGACCCGGGGAGCCGGCCTACGGCATGAGCCTCCGGGTCATCCACGGCGCCGGCGGGAGCCCGAGGAGCTCCGACATCGACCGGCCGTTCGCCGCCGCGTCCCCCCGGAAGTGATTGTTGAAGAACCCGTACACCGCCTCCGTCCGCTCCGCGAGCGCGCGGACGCGCGGGGCCCACGCGGCGAGCTCGTCGGGCCGGTAGGTGTAGTCGTACCACACGGGCGCGCCGTGGCCGTGGAACCGCACGTAGCTGAACGGGGCGGTCACGTCGAGCCGGATCGGAAGGTGCGGCTCATCGACGACCACGTAGGCGAACCCGAACTCGCGGAGGAGATCGAACGACCCGGGCGCGAGCCACGACGGCTCCCGGAACTCGACCGCCACCGGCAGCCCCTTCGGCAGGCTCTCGTAGAACGTCCTCACCGTCGCGGGCTCGAACGGCAGCGACGGTGGCAGCTGCAGGAGGGCCGCCACGAACCGGTGCTCCGCGCGGAGCGGCTCGATCGTGGCCAGGAACCGGTCGAGCTCCGCATCGGTCCCCACCAGGCGACGATCGTGGGTGATGCTCTGGGGGAACTTGGCGGCGAACCGGAACGACTTGGGCGTCCGGCGCACCCAGGAGGCGACGACGCCGACCGGGGGGAGCCGGTAGAAGGTGACGTTGATCTCGACGATGGGGAAGAGGTTCGTGTAGAACCGCAGCCGGTCGACGTTCCCCTTCGGGGGATACACCGGGCCCACCCATTCCGGGTAATCCCATCCGCTCGTCCCGAGCAGGATCTCGCCCATCGTCGGACCGGTCGGGGGCCCGCCTCCGACGGCCCCACCCCGTCCACGCCCTTCTAGCTAACCCGGGGACCGTGAAACGGTCGCGCGGTGGCCCTTCCGGCGCGGCCGACCGGGCGATCGTTCGTCCTACGGCCTCACGGGTCGGTCCCCGGTGGTCCCCGCGAAGGGCGCCCTTTCCCGCGGGGGATCCGGGTACCTCGGCGGGCCACGGGGAGCCCCGGGAGCCTCCCGCGGCCGAGCGGGGCACCATGGACTTCGAGGAAGGGCTCACGGAGGGGCCGCACCCGGTGCTCTCCGGGAGCGACGACCGGACCGCCGCGGCGGTCACCGCCTGCGCTCTCGCGCGCCGCGTCGCCCGGAACGTCGTCTGGCTCCACCTGCGCTCCGGCGGCGCCGGCCGCGACGAGCTCGAGTCGCTGCTCGCCCCCGGGACGCCGGAGGATCTCCCGGCGCATCCCCGGGCGCCCTTCGAGCTCCTCGTCGCGACACCGAGGCCCGGGACCCCCGACGATCCCGGGCGGTCGCCGCTCGTCATCGTCGCCCTCGAGAAGCTGCGGGCGCTCCCAGGACCGCCCGCGCTCCTCCGGACCGACGGCGAGCGGATCTCCGGGGTCTTCGCCGACGAGGGCCCGGCGTTCCGCCGGCTCCTCGACCGGCGCACGGACCCCGCCGTGAGGCCCGTCGCGTCGCTCCCCGGTGCGGCGAAGTGGGCCGGCGTTGGCTTCGGGCCGGTCGTGCACCCCGAGGCGCTCCCGGGCCGGGAGTGGAGCGCGGCGCTCCTCGCCCTCGAGGGCCCGGAAGGGACCCCGGGCGACGCCGGCTCCGCCTCGCGCTCCCGCGCCGGACCGGCCGAGCGGCGCGGGGGCGCGGGTCCCGACGGCGAGGATATACCTCCTCGGGCGGTCGGAGCCGGCGGCGATGAGCGAGGGGGACGACCCGCGCTCCCGGAACCCGTCGTACGTCCGGGAGCCGATCCGGGAGGAGCCGGTCGCCGAGCGGACCCGCGGGTTCGGCCTGATCCTGGAGCCCTACTCCCGGGAGGAGGCGGTGCTCGAGGCGCAGCGGTGCCTCCAGTGCGCGATGCCGTTCTGCGTGCAGGCCTGCCCCATCACGCAGGACTGCCGCGGCTACACGACGCTCATCGCCCGCGGGGACTTCGACGGCGCGGCGCGGCTCACGCTGCAGGACAACCCGCTCGCGACGGTGCTCTGCAAGTGCTGCTACCACTACTGCGAGGAGGAGTGCGTCCTCGGGGGCCGCGGGACCCCGATCGCGATCCGGCACCTGAAGCGCGCCGCGCTCGAGCACGGCCGGGCCGACCTCCTCTACGTACCGAGCGCGCCCCGGAGCGAGCGCATCGCGGTCATCGGCGGCGGCCCGGCCGGCCTGATGGCCGCCTGGGAGCTCGCGCTCCGCGGCTACCCGGTCACGGTGCTCGAGGCGGAGCCGTTCCTGGGGGGCCAGGTCGAGACCATCCCCCGGTACCACCTGGACGGCCGCGAGCTCGACTGGGACCTCGCCCGGTTCCGGAACCTGGGGATCACCTTCGTCGCCGGCCGGCGCGCCGGCGTGGACTTCACGCCGGAAAGCCTGCTCTCCGAGGGATACCGCGCCGTGTACGTCGCCATCGGGGCCTCGGCCCCCCGGGAGCTCGACCTTCCCGGGGCGCACCTCCCGGGCGTCTACTTCGCGCTCCCCTTCCTGCTCGCGATGAACCGGACGCCGGAGGGGATCCTCGGGCGGAAAGGACGGAGGGTGGTGGTGGTCGGGGGCGGCGATGTCGCGCTCGACGCGGCCCGTTCGGCGCTCCGGGTTTCCCAGCGGGGCGACGTCACGCTCGCCTACCGCCGGACGCGCGAGAAGATGCCGGCGGGCGAGGAGGAGCTCACCGGCGGCTCGGAGGAAGGGATCCGGTTCCTCTTCGAGCGCACCCCGGTCCGGATCCTGGGGAGCGAGCAGGTCGAGGGGATCGTGCTCGAGCGGACCCGGGAGACCGCCCCGGATCCCTCCGGACGGTCCACGATCGAGAGCGTCCCCGGATCGGAGGAGACGGTCGCCTGCGACACGGTGATCCTCGCGACGGGGGAGGTCGCGGACCTGAAGGGGCTCCCCTCCGAGCTCGATCTCGCGACCCCGCACGGCTGGCCCCAGGGGAAGCGGCCCGACTGGATGACCGACGTGGAGGGGGTCTTCGCCTCCGGGGGCCGGTCGGTGGTCTACGCCATGTCGGCCGCGAAGCGCACGGCGGCCGCCATCGATGCCTACCTCGCCCGGAAGTCCGGCCGTCCCCCCACGCCGCGCCCGGACCCGTTCGGGGGAACGGTGCCCCCGACCGTGCCGGACGGGTACGGCGGACCCACCTGGTCGCTCTGAGCGCGACCCCCGGCCCGTTCAGGGCGATGGGCCCGGCCGCCCCGCGGCCCGCGGCGACCCACCCGCGGCGGGCGCGGCCGGCCGCTCGTGCACCTCGACCAGGTGCCGTTCGAGGTCCTCCTCCGAACGGAAGTTGCGGCCGCATTCGGGGCAGCTCGCCGCGACCTCGTCGTACTCGATGTACGGCATGATCCCCGCTACGGGGGGACCCCGCTTGGTGGTTTCGGCCGAGCGCCCCGGTCCGCGGGTACCGGACGGAGCTCGTCATCGGCCCCGAGGCCGCCCGACGGCGAGAACGACCGGGCGGATCAGCGGGGATCCGTCGAGGAGCCCGAGCCGGCCGAGGGGACCGGCGCCTCTCCGCCGCGGGAGCCGTCCGCCTCGTCCACCTGCTCGGGGACCGGCTCGGCATTTGGCTGGTCGAGGAGGTGACCGGCCTTGAGCCGCTTCGCCTCCAGGTAGCGGCGGTTGTAGGGGTTGGGCGGGATGACGAGCGGGATCCGGCCCTCGATGGTGACCCCGTGCATCTCGAGGTCGCGCACCTTGTCCGGGTTGTTGCTCATGAGCCGGATCGAATCGATGTGGAGCGACGCGAGCATGTGCGCCGCGATCGCGTAGTCCCGCTCGTCCGGTCGGAACCCCAGGAGCTCGTTGGCCTGGAAGGTGTCGTAGCCGTGCTCCTGGAGCTGGTAGGCCTTGATCTTGTTCGCGAAGCCGATCCCCCGGCCCTCCTGCCGGAGGTAGAGGATGACGCCCAGGTCCTGCTCCCGGATCTGCTTCTGGGCGAGCTCGAGCTGCTCCCGGCAGTCGCACCGCAGCGAGCCGAAGCCGTCCCCGGTCAGGCACTCGGAGTGGAGCCGGACGGGGACGCTCGAGCGGCCGATCGGATTGCCCCGGATCAGCGCCGCGTGCTCCTTCCCGTCGTTCGGGCTCGTGAAGGCCACGATCTGGAACTCGCCGAGCCGGGTCGGCAGGTCGGCGACGGCCACGAGCCGGACGCAGATCGAGTCCTCGCCGCAGCAGTGCTCGGCGTTCTCGCGGATGAGCTGATCGACGGTCTCGGGGGGGATTCCCATGGGCGACGCGTCCCGCGCTCCGTTCGGGAGTGGGCAAGGGGGCTCAAGAGCCTGTCGGGGGCGGAGGACTAACCGGCGAGGGGCTCGTCCTCCGGCGCCGGGCCGCCGTACTCCGCCGGGGTCTCCATCTCGGGGTTCCCGGGCGGGGGCGACTCCGGGTTCTCGGCCCAGGGCTCCTCGGATCCCCCCTCGGGGACCCCCTCGGGCCATCCGCCGTCGGGATACGGGTTCGCCTCGCCCGTCGGCTCGTCCGAGGGCGGGGCCTCCTCCGTCGACGCGGCCGCCGCGCCGCCGCGGCGGCGCCGGACGATGAGGAGCGCCGCGATCACGCCCACCGCGATCACGGCCGCGGCGATGCCCAGCTCCTCGGGGGTCGAGAGCCCCGAGGGTCCCGCGGGGGTCGTGGGCGGGACGTAGCTGAAGGTGAGGCTCACCGCGTGGCCGCCCACGTGGAAGGTCCCGGAGCCGCTCCCGTTCACGGACCCGGTCGAGAGCGCGAGCACGTAGGTGTAGGAGCCGTTCGGCTCGAGGAGCTGGAGCTGGCCCGCCGAGGCGGGGTAGCTCGGTCCGCCGAGCGAGACGTTCCACGTGGTACCCGCGGGCAGGCCGAGCAGCTCAAAGGTGACCGCGTAGGTGAAGGTCCGGAAGGTCACGTTCACCGTCACCGGCGCGCCCGCGACCGTCGCCGTGCCGCTCCAGTTCGTCCCGTACCCGGGCAGGGGAGCGATCGTGTAGGGGTAGCTGCCGTTGATCTCGGTCAGCGCCGCGCTGGGCTGCGTGGAGTTGAGGTAGACGCCCCCCACATGGATGCTCCAGGCGGTGCCCGGGGTCAGCCCCGTCTCGAGGAAAGTGATCGCGTACTTCGGCACGTGGATCGCGAGGAAGGTGAGGTAGACCGAGGTCTGCGTCTGGAGGCCGGTGACGTGGAACGGCTCGGAGGGGATGGGACGGTACCCGGGGATGGTCGCCACGGAGTAGTCGTAGGTCCCGTTCGCGAGCAGATAGGTGATCGCGTTCGCGCTCGAGTTCCTCGCGGTCCCGTTCACCGTGACCGACCACGAGGTCCCCGCGGGCAGCCCGGTCTCGTAGAAGACCACCGGGCTGACGTAGGGGACGAACGCCACGGAGATCGCGAGGGGGCCCGGGGCCGATACCCGGAAGGTGCCGGTCCAGTTGGTCATGTAGCCGGGCACGGAGAGGATCCGGTAGCTGTACGATCCCGCCGGCAGGTCGAAGGGCACCGTCGATCCCGTCGTGGTCCCCTGGCTGCCATGGAAGAGCTGCACGCCCCAGAGGGTGCCCGCGGGGAGCCCCGACTCGTCGAAGACGACCGGGAAGGTCGCGAGGAAGGTCACGTCGAAGTAGAGGTCCCCGCCGAAGACGGTGAAGTTCCCGGTCTGCGGGATGATCTCGTAGCCCGCCATCGGGGCGACGGAGTAGTTGTACGTCCCGTTGGGCTCGCCGATCGGGAGGGTCGCGGTGGTCGAGCTGTGGAAGGAACCGGCGAGCCAGACCTGCCACGTCGTCGAGGCGGGCAGTCCCGTCTCGTTGAACTGGACCGTGTACTCCTTCACGGAGAAGGTGACGGCGACGTCGACCTGGGCCCCGGAGACCGTGACGTTGCCCGTCCAGGTGGTCACGTAGCCGGGCACGCCCAAGATGCGGTAGTCGAAGGTCCCGTTCGGCTCGTCGAGCGTGTTCACCGCGGTACCGGTCGTGTTCGTGGTCGAACCGATCCGGACGCTCCAGCTGGTGTTCGAGGCGAGGCCGGTCTCCTTGAACTCCACCGGGAAGGTCGGGGAGAAGGAGATGTTCACGGTGGGATGGTCGCCGGCGACCGTGACGTTCCCCTGGGGCGTCGCGTAGTAGCCCGGCACCGTCGGCACGAGGTAGCCGAAGGTCCCGTTCACCGCGTCGAACACGATGGTGGTGGAGTTCGAGGGCAGGGTGGTGTTCGCGAGCGAGATGTTCCACCCGGTGCCCGAGGGCAGCCCCGTCTCGTGGAAGGTCACCCCGTAGGGCGAGTTCAGCTTCCCGATGATGGAGACGTTGTTGAAGGAGTAGTCGGGAACGTACAGGTCCTGGCTCGCCGGATCGTAGAGGATGGAGAACGGGCTCCCCTGCACGTTGACGGTGGCCACCGTACGGGAGCCGTTGAAGACGGAGGTCGTCTCGTTGCCCCAGTTGATCACGTAGAGGTACCCGTTCGCGGCATCGACGGCCCCGGCGCGCGGCGAGCCGCCGGCGGTGAAGTTGCCCAGGTCGCGCGTGCCGTTGATGACGGTGATCGTGTTGGAGACCAGGTTGTAGACGTAGACGTAGCCGTTCGCCGGGTCGTAGGTGGCCTCCCGGCCGCCCACCCCGTCCGAGACGTTCCCGACGAAGGTGGTGCCGTTGAGGATGCTCACGTTGCTCGCGGCCGAGTTCGGGACGTACACCAGGCCCGTGCGGGGGCTGACCGTGACGAAGCACGGAGAGGCGCCCGTCGCGATGTTGGCGATCACCTGGGCTCCGTCGAGGACCGTGACGTTGTCCGAGCCCAGGTTGGCGACGTAGACGTAGTGGTTCACCGGGTCGTACCCGGCGTAGCACGGGTAGGTGCCGGAGCCGAGGTTGATCGTGGCGACGACCTTCGTCCCGTTCACGATCGAGACGTTGCCGCTGTTGGTGTTCGGGACGTAGAGGTTCCCGTTCTGGGCATCGTAGGCGGCCATCGTCGGCCCGGAGCCCACCCGCACCGACGCGATCGTCCGGGTCCCGTTGATGACCGTCAGGTTCTGGGTGGTCCCGAAGTCCTCGACGTAGACGTAGCCGTCCGCCGGGTCGTAGGTGGAGGCGAGCGGATCGTCCCCGACGCCGATGGTGGCGATGACGGTGTTGTTCCTGTCGGAGAGGATCGAGACGGAGTTGCCGGTGGTCCCGATCGGAGGACCGAAGTTCGTGACGTAGAGCAGGCCGTTCGCCGGGTCGTAGGAGACGTTGGTGGGCGCCGCGCCCACCCCGGTCGTGGTGAGCAGGTACACCGCGGAGGTGGAGTAGTTGCCGCTCGGGGCGAGGGGGGGAAGGGAGCGGGAGGGTCCCGCCCCCGAGCCCGAGGGAAGGGACCTTGCGGCGACGGTGGGGGGTGCCGCATGGACGGGAGCCCCCCCCGGCAGGGCCGCGAAGGGGACGCCGAGGAGGAGTACGGCGAGCAGCGGGAGGGCGAGTCGGACAACCCTGGCCGGCGGCGCCCACGTCCCTCCATTCCAAGCTTCCAGCACAGCGTCACCACTCCTTGATCCAGCGGGGTCGACGTTGGCCCAGAATTTTAACTTCTGTATCTGCGTCCACGGGACGCGGGGCGGCCGGGCGCGGAACCCTAATGTGCCGCGCCCCGCTCTCCGGGACCGTCCTCGATGCCCATTCTCGTCGACGTCGAACTGGCCCGCTGCACCGGCTGCTCCCACTGCAAGGACGTCTGCCCGGTGAACGTCTTCGACCTGAGACCGCGGGACATGTTCACCGACCTGGTCGACGATCCCACCGTCGGCGCGAAGTTCCAGTTCCGGGGCGAGAAATCCCTCTCGCTGAACGGCCCGGAGTGCATCGTCTGCGAGGCCTGCCTGTACGAATGCGAGGGGGAGTGCATCCTCATCACCGATGATGAGGGGCACGTCCACCGCTCGGTCTACAAGTAGCGCCCGGCGGCCGTGGTCGCCGTGCCGGCCGCTCGGCGCCGACCTCGGCGCAGTAGCCGTTAAATAGAGGATTTCCCCGACGGGGCGCGGGCCTTGATGACCGGGACATCCGACGGAGGCCGCACCGTGGTCCTGGGGGAACGGGAGCTCGCCATCGGCTTCCGCCTGATCGGGCTCGGGGACGTCGTCGAGGTGAGCTCCGACCACGCCCAGGCCGAGTTCCAGAAGGCCGCCGCGGATCCCCGGACCTCGCTCATCGTCGCGAGCCAGTCGGTCCGGCGGGCCCTCACCGAGGTCCAGCGCGAGCATGCCGAGAATTCGCTCCGGCCGCTCGTGGTCTTTGTGCCGGCGCCCACGGGCGAGTACGAGATCGAGAGCATCTCCGCCCTCGCCAAGCGCGTGCTCGGTGTTTCCCTGCAGGTCGCCCCGTAGTCAGAGGAAGGTTCCATGGGAGTAGTGGCACGCGTTTCCGGTCCGGTGGTCACCGCCGAAGGGCTCGAGGGCGCCAAGATGTACGACGTGGTCCGCGTCGGTGAGCTCGGCCTGGTCGGCGAGGTGATCCGGCTCGAGGGCACCCGGGCGACGATCCAGGTGTACGAGGACACGACCGGCCTCCGTCCGGGCGACAAGGTCGAGAACACGGGCCAGGCGCTCTCGGTGGAGCTCGGACCCGGCCTGCTCAAGAGCATCTACGACGGAGTCCAGCGGCCGCTCGAGCAGCTCAAGAAGAACCTCGGGGACTTCATCACGCGGGGCTTCGTCGCGGCGCCCCTGGACGAGAAGGCCCAATGGGAGTTCACCGCCACCGCGAAGCCCGGCACCGAGGTCTCCTCCGGAGCGATCCTCGGGACCGTGCAGGAAACGCCCCTCATCCTCCACAAGATCATGGTCCCGCCCGGCGTCAAGGGTACCCTCGCGAAGCTCTCGTCGGGAAGCTACACCATCCGGGACCCCATCGGTTCGATCCAGACCGCCGCGGGCCCCCTGCCGGTCTATCTCGCCCAGAAGTGGGTGGTACGGGTGCCGCGGCCGGTCGCCCAGAAGCTCGCGCCCACCATCCCCCTCCTCACGGGTCAGCGGGTGATCGACACGATGTTCCCGATCGCCAAGGGCGGGACGGCCGCGATCCCGGGCCCGTTCGGTTCCGGGAAGTGCTGCGGAGGGGAGACCCCGGTCCAGCTCGCGGACGGCACCGTCGTTCGGCTCGACCAGCTCTACGAGCTGGCGCGGAGGGAGGGCGCGTGCACCCTCGACGGGAACGACGAGTGGTATCGGCTCCGGGAGCCGATCGAGCTCCTCTCGATGGTCGACGGCCGGCTCGTCCGGAGCTCGACCCGGACCGTGTACAAGGGCAAGAGCGACACGATGGTCCGGATCCGGACCCGGAGCGGTCGCACCGTTCGGGTCACCCCGGTCCACCGCCTGTTCACCGTCGGACCCGACGGTGCGCTCCGGGCCCAGGAGGCCGGAGAGCTCACGCCGGGCGACTATGCCGCTTCCGTCCGCAAGCTGCCCCCCTCGGCCGGCGCGGAACGGCTCGGATGGACGAGCCCCCGGCTCCTCCGACCCGGGAAGGGCGCACGCGTTCCCGAGGTGATGACGCGTGACCTCGCCGAGTGGCTCGGACTGTTCGTGGCCGAGGGCCAGATCCGTGGCCACGGCTCGGTCCTCTTCACCCACCCCGATGGGGAGCTCCTCCACCGGTTCCGGGATCTCACCTCCTCCCTCTTCGGGATCGAGGGTCGCGTCGAACCTCCGCCGTCCCGGACCCCGCACGTCCTCGTGCGCAGCCGTCTTCTGGTCGAGCTGCTCGAGCAGCTCGGGACCGCTGCAGGCTCCTCCGGCGCGCGCATCCCGGCCAGCGTCCTCCGTTCGGGGGACCACGAGCTCGGCGGCTTCCTGCTCGGGTACTACCTCGGCGTCGGAGGGTTCCGTCCGGGGGAGGTGGAGTTCCGCCCCGCCAGCAAGACGCTGCAGACCGAGCTGGTCTACGCCCTGACCCGGCTGGGCATCACCTCGTCGATGGCCATGCACCGGGTGGACGGCGTCCCGCACTACCGTGTCCTCGTTCGGGGGTCGCCGGAGCTGTCGAAGCTGGAGAGCTCGGTACGGTCGGAGTGGCCCCAGGTCGCCGCCGTTTCCCGATACCTGCGGAGCGCGCCCTCGACCCCCTCCTCGGCCGACCGGGTCCCGCTCGCGGCCGAACACCCCGAGGGGACCTACCGGGCGCCCTTCGGCCAGGAGCCGCTGCTCGAGCACGGGATCGGGCTCGCCGACGGCCTTGGAAGTGGCGGAGGGAGGGGCGCGACCACCTATTCGCCCGTCCTCGGTTCCCCTCGGATCGATCCGACCCTCAGCCGTTCGACCTCGGAACCGTGGGCGAGCCGCGGCGCCGGTCTCGGGGAGTGGATCTACCGCGACGAGATCGTGGAGGTCGCCGTCGAGAAGGACGGACCCTTCGACGTCTTCGACGTGTCCGTGCCCGAGTTCGGGGAGAACTTCGTGGGCGGGGACGGTGGGATGCTGCTCCACAACACCGTCACGCAGCAGCAGCTCGCCAAGTGGGCCGACTCGGACGTCGTCGTCTACGTCGGCTGCGGCGAGCGGGGCAATGAGATGACGGAGGTGCTCGCCACGTTCCCGAACCTCCAGGACCCCAAGTCGAAGCGGCCCCTGATGGAACGGACGATCCTCATCGCGAACACCTCGAACATGCCCGTCGCGGCCCGGGAGGCGAGCGTGTACACCGGCATCACGATCGCGGAGTACTACCGGGACATGGGCTACGACGTGGCCCTCATGGCGGACTCGACCAGCCGCTGGGCCGAGGCGATGCGCGAGATCTCCGGTCGGCTCGAGGAGATGCCCGGCGAGGAGGGCTACCCGGCCTACCTCGGCCGGCGGATCGCGGAGTTCTACGAGCGGGCGGGGCGCGTGGTCACGCTCTCGCCGGAAGGACGGACCGGTTCCGTCTCGGTCGTGGGGGCGGTCTCTCCGCCGGGCGGGGACTTCTCCGAGCCGGTGAGCCAGAACACGCTCCGGGTGACCCGGGTCTTCTGGGCGCTCGACGCGTCGCTGGCGTCGCGGCGGCACTTCCCGTCGATCAACTGGCTCCAGAGCTACTCGCTCTACGCCGGCGATCTCGAGGCGTGGTACCGCGCCGAGATCGCCCCCGACTGGATGGGGCTGCGGCAGAAGGCCGTGGAGACCCTCCAGAAGGAGGCCGAGCTCCAGGAGATCGTCCAGCTCGTCGGCGTCGACGCCCTCCCCGAGCGGGAGAAGGCGATCCTCGACGTCTCGCGGATGATCCGCGAGGACTACCTCCAGCAGAGCGCCTACGACGACGTGGACACCTACACGTCGATCCGCAAGCAGTACCGGATGCTCCGCGCCATCCTCACCTTCGGGGAGAAGGAACAGGAGGCCATCGCGAAGGGCGCGACCCTCCAGCAGCTCCAGAAGCTGCCGGTCCGGCAGAAGCTCTCCCGGATGAAGTGGATCCCCGAGGCGGACCTCGCGACCTCGTTCGATGCGCTCGAGGCCGAGATGAACCAGGCGGTGGCCGGGCTCGCGGCGGGGAGCAGCTGATGGCGACCACGAAGCGGGGCACGAAGAACGTGCCGGAGGAGGAGATCCCGATCGACTACCGGACCATCGACCGCGTGACCGGCCCGCTCCTGTTCGTGCGGGACGTGGAGAGGGCCGCCTACGGCGAGATCGTCGAGATCACGCTGCCGAACGGCGACCGCCGGCAGGGCCAGGTGCTCGACTCGCGCAAGGGGCTCGCCATCGTGCAGGTCTTCGGGCCGACGATGGGCATGAACGTGACCGCGACCCGCGTGAAGTTCCTCGGCGAGGTCGCGAAGCTCCCGGTCTCCGACGAGATGCTCGGCCGCGTCTTCAACGGGCTCGGGGAACCGCGGGACGGGGGCCCCAAGATCGTCTCCGAGACGGAGCTCGAGATCGTCGGCAACGCGATGAACCCCTACTCGCGCGAGGAGCCGAGCGAGTTCATCCAGACGGGGCTCTCGAACATCGACGTGATGAACACCCTCGTGCGGGGCCAGAAGCTCCCCATCTTCTCGGGGGCCGGCCTCCCCCACAACCAGCTCGCCGCGCAGATCGTGCGCCAGGCCAAGCTGCGGAGCTCCTCCGAGGGGTTCGCCGTCATCTTCGCCGCGATGGGCATCACGAGCGAGGAGGCGAACTTCTTCCTCAAGGAGTTCGAGTCGACGGGTGCGCTCGAGCGGACCGTGGTGTTCCTGAACCTCTCCTCCGACCCGTCCGCCGAGCGGATCGTCACGCCCAGGATGGCGCTCACGACCGCGGAGTTCCTGGCCTACGAGCGCGACATGCACATCCTGGTCGTGCTCACGGACATGACCAACTACTGCGAGGCGCTCCGCGAGGTGGCCGCCGCGCGGGAGGAGGTGCCCGGCCGTCGCGGCTACCCGGGCTACATGTACACCGACCTCGCGACCCTCTACGAGCGGGCCGGCAAGATCCACGGGCGGAAGGGCTCGATCACCCAGCTCCCCATCCTGACGATGCCGGCCGACGACATCACGCACCCGATCCCGGACCTGACCGGCTACATCACGGAGGGCCAGATCGTGGCGAGCCGGGAGCTCCAGCGGCGGGGCGTCTATCCGCCGATCGATGTGCTCGTCTCCCTCTCCCGGCTCATGAACCAGGGGATCGGGAAGGACCGGACCCGGGAGGACCACCGCGGCGTCGCGGACCAGCTCTACGCGTCCTACGCGACGGGGAAGGACCAGCGCGCCCTCTCCGCCATCGTCGGGGAGGAGGCGCTCAGCGAGGTCGACCGGATCTACCTCAAGATCGCCGAGCGGTTCGAGAACGAGTTCGTGAACCAGCGGCCGGACGAGGACCGCTCGATCGACGAGAGCCTCGCCCTCGGCTGGGACATCCTCTCGGAACTGCCCGAGACGGAGCTCAAGCGGATCAAACCGGAGTTCATCCAGAAGTACTACCGCGCGAAGACGAAGGCCGCCTAGGGCCCCGCCGGGTGAGCTTCGGAGGAGGAGAGGGTGGCGGGCGAAGAGGTTCGACCGACCCGGCTCGAGCTCCTGCGCACGCGCCGCAGGATCCAGCTCGCGAAGAAGGGGCTCAACCTGCTCAAGCTGAAGCGCTCGGCGCTCATCGCCGAGTTCTTCGCCCTCTCGAAGGAGGCGCTCGAGCTGCGGGGCGACCTCCAGCAGAAGATCGCCCGGGGGTACTCCTCCATCCGCTCGGCCGAGATGCGCGAGGGACCCACCCGGCTCGAGAACGTCTCGATGCTCCTCCCCCGCCTCGCCCGGATCGCCGTCGACACGAAGAACGTCATGGGCGTGAAGACGCCGCGCGTCGACGCGGGCTCCTACGCCCCGATCCCTCCGGAGGCGCTCCTCGACCTCCCGACGAGCATCGACGAGTCGGTCCGGCACTTCCAGGGGATCTACCAGGTCATCCTCAACATCGCCGAGAAGGAGAACGCGCTCCGCCGGCTCCTCAAGGAGATCGAGAAGACCAAGCGGCGGGCGAGCGCGATCGAGAACGTGCTCATCCCCCGGCTCCAGAACGTCGTGCGCTACATCAAGTTCCGATTCGACGAGATGGAGCGGGACTCCTTCAGCATGCTCAAGACCGTCAAGCGGAAGATGGAAGAGCAGGCCGCGCTCGAGGCGGCGGGGGCGCATGCCGAAGCCTGACCTCTCGGGAGCCTACGGGGTGGTCCACCCCGTCGCGTCGAAGGGCGTCCTCGAGCACCCCGAGCGGGCCTTCAGGTTCCTGGTCTACCAGCGGCTCCTCTGGGCGGTCCGGATCGGCTCCATCGCGGTGCTGCTCGCCTTCCTGTACATGACGCACGAGATCCAGCTATGAGCGCAGAGGCCCCCGCGACGCCCGGCGACGAGGGACTGGAGCCGATCCGACGCGTGAAGACGCTCGAGACCGAGAACGCCGGGAAGCTCGAGGAGATCCGGGCGCGGTCGCGCTCGGAGATCGACGGGATCACCCGCGAGGCCGAGGGCGCCGTCGCGGCGAGCCGGACCGCGGGCGAGGCGGCCCGGGACCGCGCGATCGCCGAGGCCCGGTCGACCGCCGACCGCGAGGCGGAGGCGATCCTCGCCGAGGGCCGGACGAAGGCCGCCGCGATCCGGGGCCGCACCCCGGCGGAGCTCGCGGCGCTGAAAGAGCCCGTCCTCTCCGCGGTGCTCGGCGAGTTCCGGGCCAAGGGGAAGCGCCCGGAGGCGTAGCCATGGGTTTCCTGCGCCCCGTCGCGATGACCAAGGTCGGCCTCCTCGGCCTGAAGGCCGACCGGGAGCGGATCGTCGGTCTCCTCCACGACGCGGGCGTCGTCCAGATCGAGCCGCTCCGCAAGGAGGCGGCGGCGATCCTCGGAAGCGAGCCCGGGGGCGAGGCGCAGCGGAAGGTCGCGGAGCTCCTCCTGCGGTTCCGGACCCTCAAGTCGGCGCTGCCGGCCCGGCGGACCGGCCGCCTCCCCGCCTACCCCGACCAGGCGGCGATCCTCCGGGAGGCCGCGAGCGTGACCATCGACGGCGAGGTCACCTCGCTGCGCAGCGAGGAGGACCAGCTCCTCACCGAGCAGAAGCTGCTCGGCGAACGGATCGATCTCCTCTCCCAGCACCGGTACTACACCGAGCCGCTCGGGCTCCTCCGCTCCCACCGGCTCCTCGCCTTCTTCGGCGAGGCGGAACCCGGGGCCTACGCCGAGCTCCGGGCCGCGACGGCCACGATCGCCGAGTCGGCCTTCGTGCCCCACGTCGAGCCGAAGCGGATCCGGTTCCTCCTCGCGGTCCCCACGGAGGCCGCCGAGGCGCTCGGCCGCCTCGCGCAGCAGTCGGGCGTCAAGCTGACCTCGGTCCCGCCGCTGGACGGCACCATCGCGGAGGAGGTGCCGCGGGCCCAGGCCCGGCGCCGCGAGGTCGACGCCCGGCTGGGGGAGATCCGGGTCCGGCTCGGCCAGATCGCGGACCAGGGGTACGACCGGGTCGCCGCCCTCGAGGAGGCGCTCGCGATCGAGAACCGCAAGTTCGAGGCCTGGAGCCGGATGGGCGCGGGCGACTCGACGTTCGCCCTCGAGGGCTGGATCCCCTCGCGGGAGCTCGCGCGGCTCACGCAGGGGCTCCGATCCGCCACGGAGGACCGGTGCTACCTCTACCCCCTCCCCACCCACGAGGAGCCCCCCACCCTCATGGACAACCCTCCGGGGATCCGATGGTTCGAGTTCTTCATCCGGTTCTACGCGATCCCGCGCGGCACCGAGTTCGACCCGACCTGGATCTTCGCGCTGGTCTTCCCCATCTTCTTCGGATTCATGATCGGCGACGTCGGCTTCGCCGTCATCATCCTCGGCTTCTGCCTCTGGATGATCGCGGGGTTCCCCGGGGGCCGGTATCTCCCGAGCGGGATCAAGGGGATCCCGAAGATGATCATGGGCCCCTCGACGATGCGGTCGCTCGCCTACACCCTCGTCCCCGGCTGCATCATCGGGATGGGCCTCGGCGTCGTCTACAACTCCTGGCTCGGCTTCTCGCTGCCGTTCTACACCGCCTACTTCAACCCCATCGCCCAGGTGGGAGAGCTCCTCCTCATCTCCGGCTACATCGGGCTCGCCATGGTCTCCTTGGGCTTCCTCCTCGGCATGGCCAAGGCGCGGTTCCACCACCACCGCGGCGAGTTCCTCGCCCGGCTCGGCGGGCTCGTCCTGGCCTGGTCCCTCGCGCTGTTCGGGCTCGCGATCCTGCGGGGGACCGACAACTTCGAGTTCTTCACCCACCTCGCCCCCGCGCTCCACGGCCAGGCCGTCCCGCCGCTGAGCTACGACGGCCTCGTGACGCTGGTCGCCCTCCTCGGCCTCGCCGTGGCGATCGCCCTCATCCTCCTCGGCGAGGGGGTCCGGGGCGCCATGGGGCTCCCCGAGGTGCTGAGCCACATCCTGTCCTACACGCGGCTCATCGGCATCCTGCTCTCCACCGTGGTGCTCTCGCTCATCGTGATCATCGGCTTCCACGGCTTCCTCGGCCTCGCCGCCTCCGCCCCCTCGATCGGCGTGCGGATCGGCGAGTACGCCGCCGCGACCGGCATCATCGTGATGGGCCTCGGCTTCGTCCTCATCCTGAGCGTCTTCGAGCCGGGCATCCAGGGCGCGCGGCTCATCTTCGTCGAGCACTTCTCGAAGTTCTACGAGGGGAACGGGCGACCGTTCGCACCGTTCCGGACGGGCCGGGTCTACACGCGGCCGTTCCGGCAGGAAGAGGGACCGGAGCACCTCATCATCGCCCCGGGCGTTCGGCCCTAGCGGCCGCCCTTCGGGACCGACGATCGCGCCGGTCGCCTTCGGGCCGCGCCCCGGGGGGTCCGGGAATCCCGTCCCGGGGTACCGGGCGGGCGCCCCCGCCCGGATCCGGCCCCGCCCCGGCCGGTCCTAGTGGAAGGTGTCCGCCGCCCGGAAGGAGACCACCTTCGAGCAGTGGGGGCAGCGGAGGGCGAAGTCGCCCTGGAAGGCGTCCGGTCCCGAGCGCATCCGGAGGCCGGTGTCGATGCGCTCCCCGCAGTCGCTGCACGCGATGTAGAGCGGCCCGGGCTCCATCGCCTCGGCGCCGGGCCCCAGGGGCTTGAACGAACCGTGCCAGAGCTCCGACCAGGAATCGGGCGTGGGATCGGTCAGGCACTCGAGCGCCTTGCGGCAGAGCAGGCACTCCCGGCACTCCTCCGTGCGGGAGCGCGCGGTGACCTTCCGGAGGAGCGGCTCGACCGCGTTGCGCTTCCGGGAGGCGAGCGCGGCCGAGTGGATCGGACACTCGGAAGCCTCCATCGGGATCCGGTCGCCGCGCCCTCGACCGGGCCAAACTTCGACGGCGGGGAATATAAATCTGAGGTAACCCGGGCGGACCGGGTGTCCCTTCAGAGCTTCGGAAGTAGGAGCGACCGCCCGATCTCCTCGTTCGGGACCGCGTAGAGCTTCCCGTAGATGATCCGGCGGAGGTCGTCGCGCTCGAGTCCGGAGAGGAGGAGGAAGCTGAACAGGATGGCGATCGAGAGCGGGAAGGTGCGGAGCCGCTTGAGCTCCCGGAGGAGGCGCTCCCGGACGAGGGCGCCCTCGTACCCCACCAGGCTCCGGTTCTCGGCATAGAGCGCGCTTCCCTCGGAGAGCGCGGGGAACCGCGGCTCGAGCTGGCCCACGAGCTCGGCGACCGACCGGACGTTGTAGAGGTCCTGGACCTTCTCCCGGGGCAGGTTGCCCCCGTCGATGAACCGGGCGAGGACCGTCTCCGCCGGGAGCTCCGCGTCCTTCCCCTTGAGGAGGAGGATCGCGTTCTTCTCGTCGACCTCGCTCCGAAGGAACTCGCGGATCACCCACTCGTCCCCCTGGAAGAACCGGGCGTTCTCGAGGAGCTCCCCGTAGTACCGGCGCTCGAGCGCGCTCAGGAGCGGGAAGATGTTGTGGCTCCGCTCGTACTCCTCGAGCAGCGGGAGGAGCGGACCACCGTAGCCGAACTTGACGAGCTGCGCGACGACGGCGTCGAGGGAGGGGGCGGCGAGGAGGCTCCGCAGGTCGTCGAGGGTGAGCGGGCCCGCCACGAGCCCCGCCGGCACCTCCCGGCTCGAGACCAGCTGCGACTCCGTCTCGACCACCCCGCGCCCCTCGGCCTTGGCCGAGAGGATGAGGGCGATGTTCTGGAGGTCCCACCGCCGCAGGTAGGCCCGGATGAGCGAGCGGCCCGCGAAGGGCGCGGACTCCTGCACGATCCGGAGCCGGTGCACCAGGACCCGGTTCACGGCCACCTCGAAGACCGCCGGGCCCCGGGTGGTGGCCCCGGCCTTCGCGAGCTCGGGGCCGTAGACGGTGGGTTCGAGGAGCTTGTACAGGTCGTCGAGGTCCCGGCTCTGGAGGAGCGCCGGGTAGAGCTCCTTCGGGAGGAGCGTCGGCTGGAGCGCCTTGAAGCGTCCGAGCGGGCTCGCGTACGGGGAGCTGGCCACGCGCGTCCCCCTAGGCGAGCAGCTCGCGGAGCCGGTCCTCCCGGAAGCGGAGCAGCTCGTCGAAGCTCAGGTTGAGCCGTCGGTCTCCGTCGGGGGTCTCGGCGAGGAGTCCGCCCAGGATCGGCTGGGGCTGGTTCACGAACCCCTTGCCGGCGATCTCCTTGAGCTCGGAAGCGTCCTCCGCGCGGCCCGAGACCCGGAGGTCGCGGCCGAGCTCGTCGGCGGCGAAGGCGTACATCCGGGCGAGGACCTCGGAGTACTCGCTCGACCGGGTGAACTCCCCGAGCATCGTGCGCACGGACCCGAGCGACCCGGCGAGCGCCGCCTCCCGGGCCTCGTACTCGAGCTTCCGGGCCTGCATCCGGGCCCCGGCGATCCGCTGCGACCTCTGCCGGCGCGCCTCCAGGGCGGCCTGCTCGCCGAGCTGCCGGGTGATCTCGGCGATCCGGCGGTCCCGGTCGGCCACGATCCGCTGCTTCTCTTCCTCGCCCGCGGCCAGCGCGGCCGCCCGTTCGTCGTCGCCCCGGCGGCGGATCTCGTCGAGGAGCCGGTCGAGCGTCATGCCCGACCGTCTAGATGACGCCGAGCAGGAGGATGATCCCCAGCACGAACCCCAGGATCCAGAGCGTCTCGGGGATCACGAAGAAGAACAGCACCCGTCCGAAGAGCTCGGGCTTCTCGGCGTAGATGCCCATCCCCGACGCCCCGATCCCGGACTGGGCCATGCCGGTGCCGATGAGCCCACCGGCGATGGAGATTCCTGCGGCGATGGCCAGCAAAGCGTGCGGGATGTCGACAACCATACGGGCGTTCCTCGGGCCCGCCGAAAAAGGCCCTGTATATAATATCCGACCTTACGCCGACCTGCGACCTACGCGCGCCCTCCCGGGGCCTCCCCGGGGCGGCTCCCGCTCCGGGCGGGTACTTCGGGGAGTACGGGGCCGGGGGGAAGGGGGCCCGGACCGTCGTCCCGTCCGCGGGCCCCTTCGTCCTCGGCGGGGCGGGGGAGGACGGGAGGAGGAGGTCGCCGACCGACGCGGACGGTGCGCGAAAGCGCATTAGGGAGGCGGGGGTGGTCGGCGGCATGGAGTCCACGCTCGCCGGGGAGGCCCGGGAGCTCGAGCGCCTGCTGGGCCTTGAGTCTCCTCCGATCCAGATCAGCTACCTCGAGACGCCCCCCGCGGGGGTCCCCGAGCATCCCGGCGGGGTGCCCTCCGTCTGCACCTTCTTCGCCGAGGCCCGGGAGCGGCCCTTCTTCGCGGCGCTGCCGGCGCACGAGGAGTGCGAGGTCGGCGCCTTCGTCCTCGGGATCCCCCCCAAGGGCCCCGCCGGGGAGCGGCTCATGGGGACCCTCGGGGAGATGCAGGCCCGGGGTTACCTCGAGCCCGGCGAGGAGGCGAAGGTCGCGCACAACGCGACGCCCCCGAACTTCGTCGCCTACGGCCCGCTCGGCAGCCTCCCGATCCCCCCGACTGGCATCCTGATCTTCGCGAAGCCGAAGGCGGTCATGCTGGCGATGGAGACGGCGCGCTTCCGGCTCCCGGTCCTGGGCCGGCCGATGTGCTCGATCCTTCCCACGCTCCTCCAGGGCGCCCCGGTGGCCGTGTCCGCCGGCTGCACGGGGTCCCGGATCTACACGCAGCTCGGCGACGACCAGATGATCATCGGGCTCCGCGGCGACCACCTCACGCCGTTCCTCGCGGAGCTGCGCCGGATCGCCGCGGCCAACGACTGGGTGGCCGCCGAGGATACCCGCCGGCGCGGGGCGGCGGCCCACCCCTACGTCGACCCGGCCCGGGCCGGGCGCTGAGGGACCGTCACCGTATCTGGGCGACGATCGCCGCGACCGCGGGCTCGCTCGCCACGTTCGCGGGCGAACCGCCGTTCTGGTACACGAGGTAGGCGAGCAGGTAGGCCTCCGCGGAGGTGATCGCCAGGTAGGCGGTCCCCGACTTCTGCGCGAGCTGGGAGCTGACCTCCGCCGCCGTGAGGCCGGAGAGCGCGGCCGGGTCGACGAGCGTCGCCTGGGCGTGGACGAACTGGCCGACCACGACGAAGGGGATGGCGCCGAGCGGGTTGTAGGCGCTGAGGTAGGCCTGCTCGATGCAGGCGCCGACCGCCGGGGCGACGATCTGGGCATCGCCGGTGGACTCGCGGGCGTCGAGCACGACGTAGGAGCTCGCCACGGAGAGGTCCGGCAGCACCACCGAGGGCGTGTTCGGGTAGACGTCGGTGGACGACGAGTGGTCGTAGGTCACCCCCGAGACCTGCCCGAGCGACTGGAGCGCCGCCAGGACCGCCCAGCTGGACGCGGAGCAGTAGGGGCAGGCCACGGAGCCGTAGAAGAAGAGCACGGGGATGCCGTTCTCGCGGAAGCTGCCCTGCGCGACCCGTTCCCACCCGCCGGGCTCGCCGGTCAGGAACGGCGAGAGCACCGGGCACCCCGAGGCGAGCGCGGCGCCCCCGAGCGCCCCGGCGAGGAGGAGGCCGACCGTCACGCCGGCGGTGGCGGTCTGCCGGAAGGCCGGGGTCCACTTCTGGGGGGACCGGAGGAGCCCGATCGCGAGCAGGATGCCCGCGGCCGCGGCCGCGAGCCCGAGGAAGGGGATGGCGGGGAGGTACACCCCGACGGGCGAGGGGAGGACGAGCGCGAGGAACACCCAGGGGGCGAGGAGGGGGAAGAGGAGCCACCCCACCCGCGCGAGCCCCCATCGGCGGGAGGTCCGATCCTCCTCCCGAGGGGCGGCGCCGGCGGGGTCCCGGTCCCGCGCGAGCGCCCGCAGCTGCCGGCCCGGGGTGGTACCCTTCGGGTCCGGCTGAAAGCCGCTCCGCGGATCGCTCGCGATCTCCTCCCAGCTCTTCCCCGCCGCGCGCTTCCGGTCGACCCACGCCCAGTCGACCATCGCGCCGGGGAGCCGTCGCGGAGGTACAAGAGGTTCACGCGCCGGGCGCCCTCCTTAAGGCGCGCACCCCCTCCCCCGCGCGGGATGCGGATCACCTTCCTGGGCACGGCGGGATCGTGGCCGACGAAGGAGCGCAACGCGAGCGCGATCGCCCTCGACACCGAACGGGAGCTCCTCCTGCTCGACTGCGGTGAGGGGACCCAGCGCCAGTTCTTCCAGTCGACGTCCTCCTTCATGCGGGTCCGCCGGATCTTCCTCACCCACTTCCACGGGGACCACTTCCTCGGCCTCCCCGGGCTCATCCAGTCCATGTGCCTCAACAACCGGACCGAGCCGCTCGACCTCTACGGCCCGCCGGACAGCCGGGAGGTCCTCGAGCGGGTCCTCTCCCTGGGCTACTTCACCCTCCGCTTCCCGGTGACGATCCACCCGCTCGCGCCCGGCGCGACCGTCGAGCTCGACGGGGTCACCGTCCGCACCGCGGAGGCGCTCCACCCCGTCCCGTCGCTCGCCTACCGGGTCGAGGAGGCGCCGAAGCGGGGCCGCTTCGACGGCGAGAAGGCCCGTGCGCTCGGGATCCGGGGCGCGCACTTCGCGCGGCTCGAGGCGGGCGAGACGGTCGTGGTGAACGGCCGATCGATCCCCCCCGAGGAGGTGATGGGACCCCCGCGCGCCGGCCGTTCCATCGTCTACTCCGGCGACAGCGCTCCCTCGGAGAAGATCGCCGCCCTCGCCCACGGCGCGACGGTCCTGATCCACGAGGCGACCACGATGGAGGAACTCGAGTCCCAGGCGAACGACTGGGGCCACTCCTCCGCGCGCCAGGCCGCGGCGATCGCCCGGGAGGCGGAGGTGGGGGAGCTCTTCCTGACCCACTTCTCGGCCCGCTACAAGGAGCTCGAGCCGCTCGAGCAGGAAGCGCGCGCCCTCTTCCCCGGCAGCCGGACGGCGAGGGACCTGCTCGACCACCTCGTTCGGCAGCCATGATCCGGGCCGACCGGGTCGTCACCGGGATCCGCGAGCTCGCGACCCTCTCGGTGGGTCCGGTGCCGCGCATCGGCCCCGCGATGGGCGAGCTCGGCCTCCTCCCCGACGCCGCGATCGGCGTGCGCGCGGGGCGCATCGCCTGGGTCGGCCCCGAGCGCGCGCTCTCCCGATCGGTCGCGCTCCGGCCGGGCGGTCCCCGCATCGACCTCGAAGGGTCGTGCGTCGTCCCCGGGTTCGTGGACCCGCACACCCACCTCCTCTTCGCGGGGGACCGCCACGACGAGGTGGCCGCGAAGCTGTCCGGGGCGAGCTATGCCGAGATCGCCTCCGGCGGCGGCGGGCTCTACGCGACGGTGCGGGCGACCCGGCGGGCGTCGGAGGCGGAGCTCCTCGGGTCGGCCGCCGACCGGCTAAGCCGGATGGCCCGGTGGGGCACCACCACGGCCGAGGTGAAGACCGGCTATGCCCTCACCCGGGCCGGCGAGCGGAGGCTCCTCGGGCTCATCCCCCGGCTCGAGCGGAGGACCGGTCTCCGGCTCGTGGCCACCTACCTCGCCGCGCACGCGGTGCCGCCCGAGCTCCGGGGCCGCGCCGACGCGTACCTCGACGGCCTCGTCGCCGAACTCCCGGCGATCGCGCGGGCCGGCCGGGCCCGGTTCTGCGACATCTTCTGCGAGCCGGGCTTCTTCACCCTCGAGCAGTCCGACCGGCTGCTCCGCGCGGCGCGGAGCGCGGGGCTCGGCCTCAAGATCCACGCCGACGAGTTCGTCGCGAGCGGCGGGGCGGAGCTCGCCGCCCGGCTGGGGGCGCGCTCGGCCGATCACCTCTCGGCCGCCCCCCGGTCGGCGTTCCCGGCGCTCGCCGCCGCGGGCGTCACGGCGGTGCTGCTCCCCGTGACGCCGTTCTCGGCGATGTCGGACCTGCGGAGCCCCGGCCGGGAGCTCGTCGAGGCGGGCGTGCCGGTCGCCGTCGGCACCGACCT
Source organism: Thermoplasmata archaeon (assembly GCA_027314915.1). GTDB lineage: Archaea > Thermoplasmatota > Thermoplasmata > Lutacidiplasmatales > UBA184 > JAKIVR01. Next base: position 63,270 of record DAHUZZ010000004.1, read on the forward strand.
CTCGCCGAACTCCTGGGTGGAGGGGATGCCGCTCGCGCTCGCCCACGCCGTGTACCGGGGGCACCTCACGCCGGCGGAAGCGATCACGGCCGGGACGGTCAACGCCGCCCACGCCCTCGATCTCGGAGGGGTCGCCGGCCAGATCGCCCCCGGCCGGGACGCCGATCTCTCGGCGTTCAAGGTGCGCCACGCCGTCGAGATCCCCTACCGCGTGGGGGCACTTCCGGTCGCAGTTTACCGTCGGGGAAGAGCGCTTTTCTCGACGTGAATTCGAACGTCGGGTTCAAATAGGGGGGGTGGACTTATCGTCGGTGAGGTCGCCTAAAATGGCGGAACGCGTCGGAAAGGAGCAGATCACGCGAGAGAAGGGATACCTGTACTACCTGGGCAAGGACGGGTACCTGTGGAAGACCCCGACCAAGCTCAACAAGAGCGGCCGTAAGGCTAAGGTCGGCAGCGAGAAGATCCAGCGGGCGGACGGCTACATGTACTTCCTCGACAAGAAGGGGTACGTAGCGCGCGCCCGGATGAAGAACGCCTGACCTGGCGATCCCCAACCCTGTTTCCCTGGGACCTCGCCCGCTGGGCGGGGTCCCTCCCCCTTCTTTTCCCGAGGGAGCCCATCGAGCAGCGCCCGGTCCCCGGCGACCGGAGATGCTCCGGTCAGCCGGGGGGACCCGGGATCCGTCGGGCCCCGGAGATCGCCGGGGGCAGGACCCGCATGCTGCAGGGCATCGTCACGCCGCAGTCGCCGCAGAACCAGCCCTCGTCCATCGCCCAGAGGAACGCGCCGCAGCGGTCGCACTTCCGGGGGTCCTCGTTGTCGAACCGGCACGTCATCGAAGCCCGGACCCTCGAGGGCGTCCGGGGCGCAAGAACCCTCCGCTCGCACCGCGTTTTGGAGTACCGCGAACGTGGAACGCGCCTCGCGTTCCCTCCGATGGACGTTGTCGCGCGGGCCCAAACCATCGCCACAAATACTCGGAGGGCGTGAGCCGCCTCCGGAGGCTTTCATCGAGTGTTCTTCGAGCCCCGGCGCTCGCAACTTGCCCTCCGGGCCGCGCGGAAGGCCGTCTCCGTCGACGGCGTTTCGCGACCCGGCCCGACAAGAGTTATAGCCCCGGGGCTTGAGAGCGGTCGGACACCGCAGCCGACCGCCTCGCGATCGAAGCGCTCCAGAACAGTGTGATCTCCATGGCCGCCGCAACGAGAAAACGGGCCGCGCCGTCGCTCCCCGAATCCCTCCCCCACCCCGGCCGGGGCGGGCGCGAACCGATCAGCGTCCCGAGGCTGGTGCCGCGCGGGAAGACCGCGTTCGACACCGTGGGGTGGCGGATGCACGACGCCGTCATCCGCTCGGCCGACGGCAAGGTCTTCTTCGAGCTCAAGGGCATCCGGGCCCCCACGAGCTGGTCCGACACCTCGATCAACATCGCGGCGTCGAAGTACTTCCGGGTGATCCAGGGCCGGCGCGAGAACTCCATCGAGGGGATGATCCGGCGCGTCTGCCACTGGATCGGGCAGAAGGGCCTCGAGCTCGGCTACCTCGACACCCCCGAGGAGTCGACGCAGCTCGAGGAGTCGCTCTCCTACCTCATGGTCCAGCAGATGGCGGCGTTCAACAGCCCCGTCTGGTTCAACGTGGGCGTCCGGAGCCCGCCGCAGTGCTCCGCCTGCTTCATCCAGTCGGTGAAGGACGACATGGAATCGATCCTCGCCCTCGCCTCCAGCGAGGGGCGGCTCTTCAAGGGCGGGAGCGGCACCGGCAGCAACCTGTCCCCGCTCCGGGGCAGCCACGAGAAGCTCGCGGGCGGCGGGATCGCGAGCGGGCCGGTCTCCTTCATGCGCGCCTTCGACGCGCTCGCCGGCGTCATCAAGAGCGGGGGGACCACCCGTCGCGCCGCCAAGATGGTCATCCTCAACATGGACCACCCCGACATCGTCGACTTCATCGACTGCAAGGTGAAGGAGGAGGACAAGGCCCTCGCCCTCATCCGGGAGGGGTACTCCTCGAACTTCGACGGCACCGACCCCGACTCCGCCTACGCCTCCATCGCCTACCAGAACGCGAACCACTCCGTCCGGGTCCCCGACGCCTTCATGGACGCGGTCCAGCGGGACGGGGAGTGGAAGACCTACAACCGGACCGACCACACGGTCGCCCACACCTACCCGGCGCGCGAACTGTGGCGGAAGCTCGCCTACGCGGCCTGGCGATGCGGCGACCCCGGCGTCCAGTTCGACGACCTCACCAACGACTGGCACACGAGCCCGATGGGGGGACGGATCAACGCCTCCAACCCGTGCAGCGAGTACCTGTTCCTCGACGACACGGCCTGCAACCTCTCGTCGATCAACCTGATGCGGTTCCTCTCCGAGGACGGCACGTTCGACCTCCCGCTCTTCCAGGCCACGGTGCGGACGATGATCCTCGCCATGGAGATCCTGGTGGACGCGTCGAGCTACCCCACCGCCTCCATCGCGCAGAACTCCCACGACTACCGGCCGCTCGGGCTCGGCTACGCGAACCTGGGGGCGCTCCTCATGCACCACGGGCTCGCCTACGACTCCGAGGCGGGCCGCTCGCTCGCGGGTGCCCTCTCCGCCGTGCTGTCGGCGGAGGGCTACCACATGTCCGCCGAGATCGCCCGCCGGATGGGCCCGTTCCCCGGGTTCGACAAGAACCGGGGCCCGATGATCCGCGTGATGGGCAAGCACGCGAGCTCCGCCGAGAAGATCGCCGAGAACGACGCCCGGCTCGGCGCCTACCGCGCCGCCGCCATCGACCGGTGGCGGGAGACGGTGAAGGCCGGCGAGCTCTGGGGGTACCGGAACGCCCAGATCTCGGTCATCGCCCCGACCGGCACGATCGGGCTCCTCATGGGCTGCGACACCCTCGGGCTCGAGCCGGAGCTCTCCCTCGTCAAGGTGAAGAACCTCGTCGGCGGCGGCCAGATGCGGATGGTGAACCGCACCGCCGAGGACGCGCTGGTGAGCCTGGGCTACCCCAAGGAGGCCCGCGAGGCGATCCGGAAGCACATCGAGGAGCGCGGCACGATCGAGGGGGCGCCGGGCCTCAAGGACGCGGACCTTCCGGTCTTCGACTGCGCCCTCGCGCCGGCCGGTGGCCAGAGGACCATCGCGCCGATGGGCCACCTGCTCATGCTCGGGGCGGTCCAGCCGTTCCTCTCCGGCGGCGCCTCGAAGACGATCAACCTGCCCCACGACGCGACGGTCGAGGAGATCGAGAAGATCTACCTCGAGGCGTGGCGGCACGGGATCAAGTCGGTCGCGCTCTACCGCGACGGCTGCAAGGCGAGCCAGCCCTACGAGACGGGCAAGGGCCGCTCGGCGGCCGGGGTGGGCGGCGTGCGCCCCGCCCAGCGGGAGCGGCTACCGGACGCCCGGCAGGCCATCACCCACCACTTCCAGGTCGGCGGCCACGACGGCTACATCACGGTCGGCCTCTACCCCGACGGACGGCCCGGCGAGATGTTCTTCCGGGTCACGAAGGAGGGGTCGACGGTGAACGGCCTCATGGACTCCCTCGGGATCTCCATGTCGATGGCGCTCCAGCACGGGGTGCCGTTGAGGGACCTGGTCCGGAAGCTCGCCCACATGCGGTTCGAGCCGGCCGGGGCGACCAACAACCCCAAGATCCGGTTCGCGAAGTCGATCCCCGACTACGTGGCGCGCTGGCTCGCGAACGAGTTCCTGACGGAGGAGGACCGGCGGGCGATCGGGCTCGAGCCCGCGTCCGAGAACGGCAACGGGCACCCCGCCGTCGCGGCGAAACCGGCGGTCCCCGCCTCGGTCGTGAAGTTCGAGACCAAACCGCTCGACTCCTTCGACCGCCCGCGGGAGGGTGGCGGGATCAGCGAGGATGCTCCGAGCTGCCACGTCTGCGGCGGGATCATGGTCCGGTCGGGCACCTGCTACGCCTGCACGGTCTGCGGCGCCACGAGCGGCTGCTCGTAGCCCGGCGCCCGCCGCGGCTCCGGACGGGGACGGCCCGCGGCGCCGGCCCCTCCCGCCCCGCGCCGGGGAGGGACCGGCCCGATCATGGAGACCACCGTGGTCGCGGTGAGGCTGTTCCGGGTGGCCCAGGCCTCGAGCCCCTCGAAGAGCGGCATGAGCTCTCGGACCTTGGTGGTGGGCTCGTACTCGACCCGGGGCGGGATCTCGCTGTAGGCATGGCGCGCGAGGAAGCCGCCCTGGACGAGGGCGCGGAGCCGCGCGCTGAGCGTCTTCGGAGGGATGTCGAGCCGACTCTGGAGCTCGGTGAACCTGAGCGGCGCCGGGGCGGAGGCGAACAGGTGGAGGAGCGAGAGCATGTGCGGCTGCCCGAGCATCGCGAACAGATCGCCCACCGCGCAGCCGCGCCGCCCCGCCGAAGCCCCCCGTGGCATGCTTAACGCTATCACAAATGAACTGATATAGTTTCCGCGAAGTACGCGCCCCACAACATCCAGTTTCACGATGGAAAGCGACTTTCTATCCGGGTTGTCCCCAGCTAAATACTATCCAGAGTGTATTGATGGCATGCCCTCCTCGATCCAGCCCGCGACCGCCGGCGACGTCCCGAATCCGCCCCCCGAACCCACCCCCAACCCCAAGTTCGCCGTGCTGCCGGGGGAAGCGGCCCTGGATCGCGCCGTGGCCGGCCTGCGGGCCCGCGGGTTCACGACCCACGTCGTGGACTCCGCCGAGGCGGCCCGGGCGAAGCTCGCGGAGCTCCTGCCCCCGTCCGGGTCGGTCCTCGAGGCCACCTCGCAGACGCTGGTCGCGGCCGGAGTGAACTCGGCGTGGCTCGCGGGACGCGGTCTCGACCCGATCCGCCCCCGGCTGGTCGAGCTCCAGAAGGCCGGGCGCGCGACGGAGGCCAAGCAGATCGCGGGCGCCCCGGACGTGGTCGTCGGGAGCGTCCACGCCATCACGGAAGCGGGCGAGGTGCTCGTCGCGAGCGCGTCGGGCAGCCAGCTCGGCCCCTACGCCTACGGGGCGAGCCGGGTGTTCTGGCTCGTCGGCGCGCAGAAGCTCGTGCCGGACCTCCTTGAGGCGGAACGGAGGATCGACGAGTACAGCTTCCCCCTCGAGAACCGCCGGGCCCATCAGGCCTACGGGCAGGGCAGCGTCGTGGCGAAGATCCTCCTCTTCCGCCGGGAGCCGGTGGCCGGCCGGAGCACGGTGATCGTGATCCGCGATCGGCTCGGGTTCTAGACGAGCGCGTAGCGCGCGACCTCGATGAGGTCGCGCACCGCGAGCGTCGACCGGCCGCCGGGCGGACCCCACCGCGCCTCGATCGCCCCCGAGGGGAAGGCGCCGTCCGCGCCCGCCTCCTCGGAGCTCAGCGTGGGCAGCCCACCCCGCCGGTCGATCTCGAGCAGGACGATGAGGGCGCCCACGGGCCCGCTCTCGACCTTGAGCAGGTGCCCGCCCGGGGTCGGGCGCTCCTCGATCCGCGCCTCCTCCTCGTGGAGCCGGGCGATCCGGGCGCTCGAGGGCGCTCCCGGGGGACCCGGGGCCGCCGTCCAGGTCACCTTCGCGCCGGCGTCGCGGAACCGCCGGAGCAGGCCGGGGTCGATCGCGAGCGGCGGGGGAGCGGGACCGGTCATATGGCCACCTTCCGGCCGCGCCAGAGCCGGCAGTCGGGCCGGACCACGCACGGTCCGCAGACCCGGAGATCGGCGCGTTTCGGGCAGTCCCCCGAGATCCCGGTGTGGCAGAGCACGAAGTCGAAGCGCACCGGGTCGTTCCCGTCGACCTTCCGGAGCGCCGCCGTCACCTCCTCGACGGTCGCCCAGCTCCGGCTCCGCCGGGCGGTGAGCCCCAGGTGGTAGGCGATCCAGTACACGTGCTGGTCGAGCGGCACCCGGAGGACGGCGGGGGAGACGCCGCGCCACATGCCGAGGTCGGGGAACTCCGTCCGGACCATCCACCGCACAAAGAGCGTGAGCCGCTTGCACGGGCTCCGGTTCGGGCCGAGCGGGGTCGGGAAGAGCCGGAGGTAGCCCGGCGGCGGCCGGGGCCCCGGCGTCCCGGGCGCCGGGCCGCGCAGCGCGTGGGCGAGCCGGTCGATCCCGCCGGCGAAGTCCCCCTCCGGACCGAGGCCGGCCCGGAAGACCTCCTCGAGCGAGCCGGAGCGGGCCCGGATGTCATGGAGCCGGTACCCGAGGTACTCGAGGTGCTCGGCCCGGATCCAGCGATGATGGAAGCCCTCGAGGCGAGGGTCCGGGCGGTACTCGCGCGCCGAGTCGACCCAGCCGGCCAGATCGCCCTCCAGCCGTTCGACGAGGTCGGCGAACGCCCGCCGGATCGACGTCGTGTTGCCCACCGCGATCGTCGCGGCGAGGATGCCGGCCACCTCCGCGTGCCAGGGATCGGTGGCGAGGGGGCGCACCCCGCTCAACGGGTCCTCGGCGAGCGAGCGGTCGAACGGGAACCGCCGGTAGAGCGCCCGCAGGTGGCGGGGGAAGTCGGCGCTCGGTCGGTGGACGGCCACCTTCGTACGACCCGGCGCAGGGTTATTCCTCCTTCCCTCCCGCGGGCGGCCGGACGCCCCCAGGCCTGACGGTAAGTAGGCCGGCGGGGGTGGCTCGTCCGTGGCCAGCATCGTCCGGCCCGGGATCGACCCGGTCTGGCTCGACCGGCTCTTCCGGGAGCGGCCGGCCGACCATGCCCTCGCGGTGTGGGACCGGAACGTCTGGCCGGAGGCGGTCGAGTTCCTCACGCTGGAGGAGGAGGGACGGCCCTCGGCCTACCTCCTCATCTGGAAGGGGCTCCCCGACTGCCCGGTCCTCCACTGGCTCGGGGCGGCGCGGGACCCCGCTCCGCTGCTCGACCGGTTCCCCGATCGGCCCTTCCTGGCGATCGTCCCCCCCGAGCTCGCGCCGCGGGTCGCGGAGCTCGGGGCCCCGGCCGAGAGCTATCCGCTCCACCTCCGGGAGCGGCCGCAGCAGCTCCCCGTACCGACGACCCGGCCGACCCGGCGGCTCGGCGCGGGGGACGTCCCGGCGCTCCACGACCTCGCGAACTCGGACCGCAGCACCGTCACCGACACCTACCTCGCGGTCCCGCCGGAGCGGGACTGGGTCGTCGGGGGATTCGACGGGGGGGCGCTCGTCGCGGTCGCCCGGGCGGAGGTCCGCCTCCCGACCGTCTGGCACGTCTCGGGCGTCTACACGCGCCCGGCGGCCCGGGGCGCCGGCTGGGGTCGCGCGGTGGTCGCCGAGCTGATCCGGGCGGCGGCCGCGAACGGCGCCGCCACCGCGCTCTTCGTGCGGGACGACAACGGGCCCGCCCGGGCGGTCTACGACCATCTGGGCTACGACCTGGGCGGGGCGCGGGTCTGGGTGGACGCCGGGGCGCATCGCGCCCCGTAGCGGCGCGGGGCTACCGGCGGCGGGCCGCGACGATGAACCCGTGGCCCGTCTCGCCGACCCCGGGTCGGCGGCCCACCTGCTCCTCGATCCGGAGGAGGTTGCCCCACGCCCGCCGGTCCCTCCGGGCCACCCGGGCCACGCGGTCGTGGTGGGAGGCGAGGGGACCCACGGCCATCACGTCCTCGACCCGGAAGCCGGCCCGGGTCAGCGCGCGCCGCGCCCCGTCGGGCGTGTAGTACTGGAACTCCCAGCTCGAGAGGCGCTCGGGACGGTAGGGCTGGTAGCCGGACCGGAGCGCCTGGTCGACGAGGTAGAAGGCCGGGCGTCGGAGGACCTTGAGCAGCAGCTTGCGCCGGGCGGCCACGTGGAAGAACTCCTCCACCGACGCGGCGGGGGAGGCGAAGTCGGCCACGAGGAGCGCACCGGGCCGGGTCACGCGACGGATCTCGCGGAGCATCGCCGGACCCTCGCGGGCCGCCATGCAGACCACGTTGCCGATCACCACCGCGACGTCGACGCTCCCGTTACGGAGCGGCAGGTGCTCCCCCGCCGCCCGCAGCCACGCGGTGCGCCCCGCGCGGGGGTTCCGGCGGAGCCTTCGTCGGGCCGCCAGCAGGATCGGGCGCGAAAGGTCGGCCGCCAGGAGCCGGCCGGGCCGGGCCGCGAGGAGCGCGGGAGTGAACCGGCCCGGGCCCGGCCCGAGCTCCAGGAGGACCGGGGGGGCGCGGGGGAGATGGAGCGCGAGGAACCGCTCCCGCAGCTCGCGCTGGAGGAGCCGGCGCGGCTCCCCGCCGTACCGGCGATACTCGCGGGTCGCGCGCTGGTCGAAGGAGGCCCGGAGCTGGCGGCGGCGGGCGGGGGCGCTCCCGGCGACCCTCCGAAGTTTCGATGCCATGGTGCCGCCGCGGAGGGGCCGGAGCCCCGGGCCGCAGATACCTGCTCCGGGGCGGGCCGGACCGCTTATTCCTCCGGCGCCCTGCCGGAGGCCGGGCGGCCGTGTCGAAGAACGCGGAGCTGGTCCGGATCTTCGTCTCGATCGGGGATCTCCTCGACCTGATCGGCGAGGAGCGGTTCAAGCCCGAAGCGTACCGCCGGGCCGCGCGCTCGCTCGAGTCGCTGGGCGAGGACATCCAGAAGGTCTCCGACCGCGGCGGGCTCGACGACATCCCCGGGGTCGGCGAGGCGATCGCCGAGAAGATCCGGGAGTACCTCGGGACGGGGAAGATCGCCTACTACGACCGGCTCCGCGCCCAGGTGCCGCCCGGGCTGCTCACTCTCATGCAGATCCCGGGCGTCGGGCCGAAGACGACCCGCCGGTTCTGGATCGAGCTCCAGGTCGAGGAGCCCCGGGGGCTCTCGCAGGCGATCGCCGAGGGGCGGCTGACCGGGATGCCGGGCTTCGGGCCGCGCAAGATCGAGATCCTGACGGAGGGGCTGAAGGGGCTCGGCGCGGCGCCCGGGGGCGCGGGGGAGCGCCATCCCGTCGTGGTGGCCTGGGAGCTCGCGGAGCGGGTCGCCTCCGACCTCCGGCGGGCCGCGCCCGTGAAGGAGCTCGTCATCGCCGGCTCGCTGAGGAGGGCGCGCGAGACGATCGGCGACATCGACCTCCTCGCCACCTCCTCGGAGCCGGAGAAGGTCTTCGACGCGTTCAGCCACCTCGACGGGATCCGGGAGGTCCGGCTCCGGGGCGAGACGAAGGAGACCGTCCTCTTCGACCCCGGCATCCAGATCGATCTGCGGGTGGTCGCCCCGGAGAGCTACGGCGCCGCGCTGCAGTACTTCACCGGCTCGAAGGACCACAACATCCGGCTCCGGACCCTCGCCCGGGACCGGGGGCTCAAGATCAACGAGTACGGCGTGATGCGGGGCGACACCCGCATCGCCGGCCTCACGGAGGAGGAGGTCTACGCCGCCCTCGACCTCCCCTTCATCCCGGCGGAGATCCGGGAGAACCGAGGCGAGATCGAGGCCGCGCTGGAGCGGCGGGTCCCCCCGCTCGTCGAGCTCCCCCAGGTGACGTGCGACCTGCACCTCCACTGGGAGGATCCGGCGAAGGAGCTGCCCGGCCCGTGGATCGACGCGGCGCACGCGCTCGGGCTCCGCCACCTGGGCGTGGTGCTTCCCGAGTCCGACGGCGCGCGCGAGATGGCCCGCGGGCTCCGCACGCGCTGGCGGGAGGCCGATCCCCGCTCCACGGTCGGGCTCCTCGTGGGGCTCGAACGGCCTGAGGGGACGGGCCCGGTCCTGCCGGAGGGGTTCGACTACCTCGCCCTGGCCGCGGGTCCGGGCGACCCGCCCCCGATCGAACCCCCCGGGCCGGTCCCCCTCTTCGTGGGGCACCTGCCCCCGCCGGGCCAGGAGCCGCGCCACCGCTGGATCGCCTGGGCCCAGCGGGAGAAGGTCGGGCTCGAGCTCACGCCGGACCCGACGGCGGAGGGGCTGGACAGCGGCGACGCGCAACGCGTCGTGGCCGGGGAGGGACGGCTCTTCGTGACCTCGGCCGCCCGGCGCCCCGCCGAGCTGCACCGGATCGAGCTCGCCGTCCGGCTCGCCCGGCGGGGATGGGTCCCCCCCGGAGCCGTGGGCAACACCCGGGACCCGGGAACGCCCTCCGCGTCCCCGGCGGCGCGTCGCCGCCCCAGGGCACGGCGGGGCCGAGCCCCCGGGACTAGGAGATCGTGACCTCGGCGAGCGCCCCGGTCCCGTAGCCGGTCCGATCGTTGTAGGACCCGTCCCCGACCAGGAGCAGGTGCGCGCCCCCGCCCGAACCCGAGCCCGGCAGCGCGGTCCCACCCTGCACCTCCCCACCGGAGAAGGAGGCCGGAAGAAGGGCGTCCAGGCTCTCGACGGAGGAGGACGCGGTGCCGGGCCAGGCCGCCAGCTCCGGCGCGGTGCCTCCGCCCGGCGCGACCCCCCGGCCCGCGAGGAGCCAGCCCCACTGCGGCACGTAGGCGAGGTAAGAGACCCACTTCGAGAAGCCGCTCGGGAGCGCCACCTCCTGGACCACCGCGCTCGCGCGCACCACGACCGCAGCCGAGCCGCCCCCGCCCACGAGCCACTCCGTCCCATCCCATCCCGCCGCGAAGACCCCCTGACCTTCGAACGGGGAGCCGGGATCGAGGTCGACGAACCGCGAGCCGTTCAGGGTTCCGAACACGCCCTGGCCGCCGAGGAGCCAGCCCGAGCCGTTCCACGCGAGCAGCTGGATCCATCCCCACCGCCCGTGCGACGTGATCTGGGAGGAGAGGTTCGTGACGTGGGGGCCCTCGAGGCTGACCAGCGACACGCCCCACGACGCGTTGCCGCCCAGCAGCCAACCGGACCCGTTCCAGCCCACCGCGAAGATGCCGCCTCCGTCGAAGTACGGCCGCAGCTCCGGGGTCAGGTTCGTGATCCTCCCGCCCGAGAACGCCACGGCCGCCCCTCCCTCCTTTCCGCCGAGGGTGGCCTGACCGCCCAGCATCCAGGCGCTGCCGTTCCACACGGCGCCGTACACCCCGCCCGCCCCGAACTGCGGATCGAACGTCGCGGTGAGGTTCGTGGTCCTCGGCCCGGACGGCGTGTCGACGTACTCCCCGAGGACGGGCAGCTCGAGCCCCGTGGTCCGGTCGTATCTTCCGATGCCCGCGAGCAGCGTGACCGACGAGTTCGAAGCCGCGCCCAGGATCACCCCCGGGTGGAAGAGGGGACCGAGCGCACCGGTCGCATCCACCACGGCGACGTGCGTCGGCCGGACCGGCCCCGTGCTCGCCGGCGGGTTCGGGGCCAGGACGACGACGGTCCCCACGATCCCGATCACGACCGCGACGAGGGCGAGGATCGCCACGAACGAACCCCGCCGGCTCAGGGCCCGGCGCTCGCGCATGCCGTCGGGACCAGTAGCGCGGCCCGTATTTCCCGTCGTTCGGCGACCCGCCCGCACCGCGGAGCGCTCTTACCTCCGGGCGCCCTCGCGCGCGAGGAGGTCCGATGGACGGGTCCACGACGGGTCGACCGGTCGGTCGCTCCCGCCTCAAGCTCTGGGTCGTCCTCCTCGGAGCGCTCGTGGTGGCCGGGGGCGGAGGGTACGCGCTCGCCACCTCCTTCCACCCCGCCCCGGGCGTGAACTGCCCCGCGCCCGAGCCCGCGAGCACCGGAGCACGCTCGCCGATCCAGCACGTCTTCTTCTTCATCAAGGAGAATCACGCCTTCGAGAACTACTTCGGGAGCCTGCCGGGCGTCACGGGGTACCCGCCCCACGGGAGCTTCCCCACGAGCTACTCCGGGAACGGGACCGTCTCCCCCTATCCGCTCGATGCGAACTCGACCGGCGACCTCCCGCACGACCGGGCCTCCGACCTCGGTTCCGTGGACGGGGGCCGGATGGACCACTTCGTCGCGCAGGCGAACGCCGACGGCTACCCGAACTCGGCCCAGGCGGTCGGTTACTACACGGCGTCCCAGATCCCCGACTACTACGCCTACGCCCGGAACTACACGCTCGGCGACCACTTCTTCACGGGCGTGCTCGGTCCGACGCTCCCGAACCGGCTCTTCGACCTCGGGCTCACGGGGATGACCTGGATCTACGATGCCCCTCCGCCCGCCGCGAGCATCTCCGGCCCGACGCTCCCCAACCAGTTCTTCAACGCGGGGCTCCCCTGGGACTACTTCTACTCGGGCAGCGCCCTGGGGCTCACGCCGCTCCTGGTCCCCCAGATCGCGACCCAGAGCTGCGTCGCGGACCGGATCCTCCCCGTGCAGGACCTCGCCTCCACGCTCGCGGGACCCGAGGCTCCCGCCCTCGCCTACCTCGATCCGTCGCCGGACCTCAACGCGAGCGAGCATCCTCCCGCGAACGTGACGTTCGGCGACCAGTGGACGGTCGCCGCGGTGAACACGATCCTCTCGAGCCCGATCGCGAACTCGACGGTGATCTTCCTCTTCTACGACGAGGGGGGCGGGTTCTGGGACCCCGTGCCGCCGCCGTCCGAGCCCCCGCTCGGCGACGGGGTCCGGGTGCCGCTGCTCGTCATCTCCCCGTGGAGCCCCCCGGGGCTCCTCTACTCCAACACCACCGATCCGGCGAACCTGTTCCACTGGGCCGAGTCGAACTGGGGGCTCCCGCCGCTCACGGCGCGGATCGCGGACGCCCCGCTTCCGACCGGGCTGTTCGACTTCCGGGAGCCCGCCCGGGCCCCGCTCCTCCTGCCCACCCCGGTAAAGTTCCCGGGCGCGATCTCGGGGGCCGTGCGCGCGACCGGGGACCCGGCACCTCGCGGGGGGCGGGCGATCGCGCCCCCGACGATCGCCGACCTGGCCGCGCCGATCGCCCGGTCGGACGAGGCGGCCGGGAGCACGGACCCGAGGGCGGGGCCGCCCCGCCGGGGCACCCACCGGGCCTGCGAGTGGAACGGGAACTTCTTTTCCCCCGGCGCGGACCGAGCCTCCCATGCCCGTCCGGTACGTGCGCCGCGGCGCCCCCGCGGACGACGCGCCCCGGGGACCGGTCCCGGTGTACGCCGGCCCGGGGGCGCCCCCCGCCTATCCCGTCCCGGCGACCCCGCCGGCGCAGCGGTCCCACGTCGCGGCGGTCGTCGCCCTCCTGGTCGTGGCGGCCGGGGTCTACCTCGCCTCGTGGACGGTCCTCGCGCCGGCGACCCTCGCGCTCCTCCTCTTCTCCTCGGGGCTCGCGTTCCTCGGCGCGCGCCTCAACCCGCTCTCGATCGGGTTCTACCTCACCGTGAAGCCCTCGTGGACCGCCATCGGCGCGGTCCTGCTCGGCGGGTTCCTCCTCCTCGCGATCGCCTACAGCTACTGGCGGCACGGCTGGGGGCCGATCATCCCCCAACGGTTCGTGCCGTGGTGAGGACGTAGGGCCTAGGCGGCCACCATCCGGTCGAGCGCCCGCCGGGCCCGGGAGGCGATGTCGGCGGGCACCTCGATGACGTACCGGTTCTCCGCGAGGGAGCGCCGGATGTCCTCGAGGTCGATCTCCTTCATGAAGGGGCAGACGGCCCCCTCGCTGAGCGGGAGGAAGCGGGCGCCCGGGTTCATCCGCCGCATCCGGTGGAGGATGCCGATCTCGGTCGCCACGAGCGTCTCGGGCGCCCGCGTCTCCTCGGCATAGCGGATCATGCCGTCGGTCGAGAGGATGCGGTCGACGTGCGGGAGCGTCGCGCTGCCGCAGCCGCACTCCGGGTGCGCGATCACCTCGGCCCCGGGGTGCTCCGCCCGGGCCTTCTGGAGGTCCTCGGGCCGCAGCTTCGCGTGGACGGGGCAGTCGCCCGCCCAGAGGTGGATGTTCTTCCGGCCGGTGCGCTGCCGGACCCATTCCCCGAGGAACATGTCCGGCAGGAACAGGACCTCCTGCTCCGGCGGCAGGCCGCCGACCACCTTGACCGCGTTCGAGCTCGTGCAGCAGTAGTCGGACTCCGCCTTCACGTCGGCGGAGGTGTTGATGTAGCTCACGACCGCCGCCCCGGGGTGCTCCGCCTTCCAGGTCCGGAGCTGCTCGACGGTGATGGAGTCGGCGAGCGCGCAGCCGGCCTTGAGGTCCGGGAGGAGCACCGTCTTCTCCGGGTTCAGGATCTTCGCGGTCTCGGCCATGAAGCGCACCCCGGCGAAGAGGAGGACCGGCTCCGTCGCCTCCATGGCCTTGCGGGAGAGGTAGAGCGAGTCGCCGACGAAGTCGGCGATGTCCTGGACCTCCGGCCGCTGGTAGTTGTGGGCCAGCAGGAGGGCGCGCCGCTCCTCCTTGAGCCGCCGGATCTCCTCCTCGATCGGCATGGGCTTCCCGGGCCCGAACGAGGTCCGGAAGGCACTTAACGGCTCGGCCGGGCCCGTCGGCCCACCGACGGGCGCAGCGTCAAATGGAAGGGGAGCGCGGGCGCCGAGTGGGTCAGCGACCCCAGGCTCGCGCTGTCCGCGCCGGTCCGTGCGTAGGCGTCGAGGTTCGCCTCCGTGATCCCGCCGGAGAGCTCGATCGGGATCCGGCGGCCGCCCGGGCTCCGCCGCAGGGCGCGGACGGTACGGCGCGCCGCGCCGGGCGGGAGATTGTCCAGGAGGATCTCCTGCGCCCCCGCCGCCAGCGCCCGGAGCGCTCCGGCGCGGTCGCGGGCCTCGACCTCGATGGGCCCGGGGAGCGCGCGGGCCCGACGGAGCCCGGCCATCGCCGTCCCCAGGTCGACGAGGGCGAGATGGTTGTTCTTGACCAGGATCCCGTCCGACAGGTCGCGCCGATGGGGGACGCCGCCCCCGTGCCGGATCGCCCGCTTCTCGAGCTCCCGGAGGCCGGGCAGGGTCTTGCGGGTCCCCCGGATCTCGAGGCGCCCGCGCGCGATCCGCACCGCCCGGGCCGTCGCCGTGGCGACGCCGGAGAGGTGCATCAGGAGGTTGAGCAGGGGCCGCTCGGCCGCCAGGAGGCGCCGGGCCGGGCCCTCCAGCTCGAGGACCTCCATCCCCGGCCGGAGGCGCGCGCCGTCCGCCCGGCGGGGCCGCGCGACGAGGCCGGCCCGTCGCGCGAGCTCGGCCGCGGCCCCGACCCCGCTCAGGACCCCGGCGGCCTGCGCGGTGACCGTCCCCCAGGCCCGGAGCCGGGCCGGGACGACGCTCCGGCTGGTGCGGTCCCGGTCGAAGCGGTCCTCCCGGAGCGCGGCGGAGAGCAGCCGGGCGACCTCGGGCGGAACGCCGCCCGCCGCGGGGCTACGCCGGCGAGGGGACATGGCCGGGCTCCGCGGAACGGATCCGATCGATCAGCCGGCGGGTGTCCGCGACGAGGTCGGGCCGCAGCCGGGCGATGGCCCGGCGCTCGAGCTCCTCCACGCGGGACCGGGCGAGCGCGAGCTCCCCGCGGGCGAGCGCCACCTCGGCGAGCCGCAGCAGCACCTCGAGCTCGTCCGGCTCGGTCTTGAGCTCGCGGACGAGACGGAACGCCTCGAGGAGCTCCCGCTCCGCCTGGTCGCTCGCGCCCTCCGCAAGGTCGATCTTCCCGGCGATGATGTAGGTCTGGGCGAGACCGAACTGGTCGCCGATGCGGGTCAGGATCCCCCGGGAGCGCTGGTTCGCGGCCCGCGCCGGCTCGATCTCCCCGAGCTCGCGCCGCAGGTCGGCGATGTTGAAGAGCGCCCAGCCGAGCTCCCGGAGATCGGAGGAGCCCTCGGAGAGCGCGACCGCGGTCGCGAGCTCCTCGAGCCCCTGCTCGACCCGGCCGTGCTGGGCGAGGGTGACGCCCAGGTAGAGGAGCGCGTAGGCCGCCTCGGCCCGGTCGCCGATCCCGAGCAGCTCCTCGTAGGCCTCGCGGTAGGCGGGGATCGCCTCCTCGACGCAGTCCGGTATCATGGCGAGCGCGTTCGCCCGCCGGACGGTGACGAGCGCCACCTCGCGCCGGTCCCGCTGGCCCCGCGCGATCTCGAGCGCCCGGTCCAGGTAGCGGAGCGAGTCCGAGTACTCGCCCCGGAAGTACTCGATCTCCCCCCGCAACCGGTGGAGGGCGAGCCGCGAGGAGGGATGCTCGAGCTCCGCGACCCGGTCGAGCAGCTCATCGGTCAGGCGGCGCGCCTCGTCCCACCGTCCCTCGTCGGTGAGGATCCGGGCCAGGTAGATCGGCAGGAGCTCGGAGGCGACCCCGCCCGGGGCGGATGCCTCCTCGGAGCGGGCCAGGATCTCCCGGAGGGTGCGCTCGGCGCGCTCGAGCTCGCCCACCCGGCCGAGGGCGAGCGCGAGCTCGAGCACCAGCTCGAGCTCCCCCGCGCGGTCCTCCGGACGGACCCTCCGGTGGCACTCGAGCGCCCGCTCGAGATGGACCCGGGCGATCTCCGGCGCGAAGGCCCGGGCGGCGATCTCGGCCGCGCGGCGGTTGTACTCCTCCGCCGGGGCATCCAAGCGGCCCAGGTAGCTGTGGTGGGCGATCGAGAAGACGGCGTCGGAGTCGGTCCGTCCGGTGCCGAGGAGCGCCTGGGCGGCCCGCTCGTGCAGGATCCGCCGGAGCGGCTCCGAGAGGCTGTGGTAGACCAGGTCCCGGAGGTCCTCCCGGGAGAACTCGATCAGGTCGGGGGGGGCCTCCCGGAGGAGCCCCCGCTCGACGAGCCGCTCCACCAGCTCGGAGGTCCGCTCGTCGTCCATCTCGACCGCCGGGACCAGGAGCGGGAACGGGCACTCCCGTCCGAGGACGGCCGCGGTCGCGAGGACGCGCCGCTCCGACTCGGGAAGGTCCCCGATCTTCGCCTGGACGTACTCGGTGAACGGCACCCCCGAGTCGCGCGCCGCCTCGAAGAGCGAGGGGGTGCTCCGGTGCTCCGCCCGGAGCAGCTGCTCCAGGAAGAGCGGGTTGCCCCCGGTCTGGGTGTACCACAGCGTGAGCTCGCTCGGCCGGACCGGGCGCTTCGGGTCGACCCATCGGACGAACTCGCCGACCTCGCTCGGCGCGAGCGGCCGAAGCACCCAGCGGTCCACCGGGCCCAGCCGGGGGAGCGCCTCGAGGAAGTGGCGCGCGGGCTCGGGCAGGTCCACGATCGGAGCCGAGCTCAGGATGAGCCAGAGGCGGTGCTCCCGGACGAGGACCGCGAGGTACCGGAGGAAGTCGAGCGACGAGGGATCCGCGTGGCCCACGTTCTCCACGGCGAGGATCGTGGGCGCGGTGGCGGCGAGCGCGATGAGCGGCTCGGCGAGCGGTGCGAAGCTGCGGGACCGGCTCGGCTCGGTCGCGTCGCCCAGGCTCCGGAGCATCTCGGTGAGCCGCTCCTCCGGGCCCACCCCGGGGCCGGCACCGGGCGGGCCCGGCAGGGGGATCCCGCCCGCGTCGAGCAGCTCCCGGATGATCTGGAGCGGCGCCGCGCCCGCGGCCCGGCGGCCGCGGGCGTCGAGGACCCGGATCCCCCCGTGCCGGCACTCGTCGAGGAAGACGGCGAGGAAGGTGCTCTTCCCCACGCCGGCCTCGCCCTCGAGGACCGAGATGGCGCCCTGGCCGCCGAGGAACTTCTCGCGCCGCTCCCGGAAGACGGTGAGCGTCTCCTGCCGGCCGAGGAACGGTCGCGGGGCCGGTGCCGCCACGCCCATCGAATGGGCGGGACCCCCCTATATCACCTCGGAGCGCCCGGGGCGGGGACGAACGGCAGCGGCACCACCCGCGCCGGCACGGCCCGGTCGCGGACGGCGAGCTCGAGCTCGGTGCCCACCTCGGCGAGGCGGATCGGAAGGTAGGCGAGCGCGATCCCGTGGCCCAGGGTGGGCGAGAGCCCCCCGCTCGTGACCACGCCGGCGCGCTCCCCACCCTCGAGCACCAGCGTGCCGTGCCGGGGGATCGCGCCGGGCACCTCGACCGAGAGCCCCACGAGCCGCTCGGCGAGCCCTTTCGTCCGGGCCGCCTCGAGGGCGGCCTGGCCCACGAAGGGATGCCCGGGCTCGACGAAGCGCTCCTGACCGGCCTCGAGCGGGGTGCGGTCGAGACGGAACTCGTTGCCGGAGAGCAGGTAGCCCTTCTCGAGCCGCAGGGTGTCCCGGGCGCCAAGGCCGCAGGGGACGGCGCCGGCGGCCACGAGCTGCTCCGCCAGCTCGGGAGCGCGCGGGCCGGGCACGTAGATCTCGTAGCCGAGCTCCCCCGTGTAGCCGGTCCGGCTCACCAGGAGCTCGGTCGAGAGCCCCGCCGGGAAGTCGAGGCCGAGGCGGCCGGTCGACCCGGCTCCGCCGCGATCGGGGAACGCCCGGGCGGTGTAGAACTTGAGCTCCGAGAGCGAGAGCCCGAGGACCGATTCGATCCGCGCCCGCGACCGCGGCCCCTGGACGGCCAGGATCGACACCGCGGGATTGTGGCGGAGCACGGTCGTGTCCGGCCAGCGGTGCTGCTCGAGGAGCTCGAAGACCCGGTCCGCGCGCCCGGCGTTCGGGATGACGAGGTAGCTCGGGGGACCGACCCGGCCATCGTCCAGCCGGCCGAGGAGGAGGTCGTCGAGGATGAGCCCGTCGGAGTTGAGCCAGAAGGTGTACTTGCACTGCCCCGGCGCCATCCGGGGGACGTTCGCCGTCGTGCGCCGGGCGAGGAGGGTCGCGGCATGCTCGCCGGTGACGGTCAGGATGCCCATGTGGGAGACGTCGAAGAGCCCCACCTCCGAGCGGACCGCCCGGTGCTCCTCCAGGATCCCGCGGTAGTACAGCGGCATCTCCCAGCCCGAAAAGGGCACCAGGTGGGCGCCGTGGTCCCGGTGGAAATCGAAGAGCGCGGTCCGGAGGAGCGGGACCGGCCCGGCGGTCGCGGTCGACGGGGTCATGTGACGATCTCCGCGAGCCGCCCCGAGGCGAGCGCCGACCGGATCTCCCGGGCGAGGCGGCGACCGGAGCTCATCGGCATCCTCCAGAGCGCATTGCCGTAGGGGTGACCCACGTCGAGATGGACGTTCGTCCCACCCCCGATCCGGACCGCGACGTCGAAGATGGTCAGGTGGCCGTCCGGGTCGATCACCGTCTGCAGGCAGAAGGGGCCGATGATCCCCGGCGGGTACTTCGCGCGGGCGACCTCCACGAACTTCTCGCCCCACCGGAAGACCTCCTCCAGGATCGACTCGCGCACCGTGAGCGTGCCGTGACCCACCACGGTGTACTCGGGGATGCGCGCGGCGGAGGGAAGCTCGAGCTGCTGCGCCGCCGGCAGCCGCACGAGCCCGTCGAGCGAGCTCTCCCGCCGCTCGTCCACCCCGAGGAGCTCGAGCCCCTCCGCGCGGGGGGCGAGCGGGGAGAAGAAGAAGTTGAAGTTGAACACCGGCCCGACGATGTACCGCTCGATCCGGGCCCGGGCGAGGTCCTCCGGCGCGATCGTGCCCGCCGCGAGGAGCGCGCGGCTCTTCTGCTCGTACTCCGCGGGGGAGGCGACGGTGAAGAAGCCCCGCTCGAGCCGGCGCGTGGCGTGGGGCAGCTTCACGATGGCGAGCCCGTCGATCGCCTCCGGGCGCGGGAACGGGCGCGGGATGGGCAGCCCGCCGGCCTCGAGGAGCGCGTAGTAGTTGTCGCGCTCCGTCCGCTCCTCGATCCGCAGGAGCCGCCGGGAGCCCACGAGGGGGAGCGAGAGCTCGTCCTCGATGGTCGAGAGCGGCACGTAGGAGCTCAGCGCGCGGTTCGGGACGAGGAGGGCGGAGCGTTCCCTCAGCGTCGCGAGCTCCGCCGAGGTGAAGGCGTCCGCGAACCGGGCGTAGCTCCGGACCTCGTCCACGCAGCCGCGCTCGACGGAGCCGTCGGCGGACCGGTGCGCCCGGAAGTACTGGGAATAGGTCCGCTCCCGGCCCGCCTGGCAGAGCAAGAGGGTGCGGAACCCCTCCCGGACGGCACCGTCGGCGACATCGAGCGCCGAGTGGGACCCCACGGTGGCCACCACGGGGCGCTCGCCGTAGCGGGCGAGCCACCCTCCGATCTCCTCCGGCCGGAAGGGCATGCGTGCCGCGAGGCCTACCGGGCCATAAGCGCTCGGGCGACGCGCTCCGGCGTGAGCGGCAGCTCGTAGAGCCGCACGCCCGTCGCGTCGGCCACCGCGTTCGCCACCGCCGCCGGCACCGGGATGATGGGAGGCTCGCCGACCCCCTTGGCCCCCTCCGGGCCGGCGCCCGGGAACCCCTCGAGGGGGATCACCTCGATGGGGGGGATCTCCAGCAGCGTCGGGACCCGGTAGTCCAGCAGACCCGGGTTCTCGAGCCGGCCGTCGGGCCCCCAGAGCATCTCCTCGGTGAGCGCGGTCCCGAGACCCATCGCCACGCCCCCCTCGACCTGCGCCCGGAACGTCGGCGGATCGATCACCCGGCCGGCGTCCTGGATCGCCGCGTACCGCAGGACCGTGACCTGGCCGGTCTCCCGGTCGACCTGCACCGCCGCCAGGTGGACCGAGGCCGTGAAGTCGTGGTAGGCGTAGAACTCCCCCGCATGGACCCGCGCGGGGTCGATCGCGCCGCTCCGGCCGTAGTGCCGCCCGGTGCGGAGGAGCCCTCCATGGTCCCGCTCACCGGGGGTCAGCAGCTGGGCGATCGGGCTCCGCCTCCCGTCGGCGGCGGCCCAGAGCTCGTCCCCCTCGACCCCGAGGCGGGCCGGCCCGGCGGCTCCGAGCCGACGGCCGAGCTCCGCGGTGAGCTCGTGGGCGGCGGCGCCGACCGCCTGGCCGAGCGCTCCCAGCGTCCGGCTCCCGAAGACGCCCGCGTCGTAGGGCGCGGTCGCGGTGTCCCCGTACTCGAGCACGATCCGGTCCGCCGGCAGGCCGAGCGTGCGCTCGGCCATGGCCACGAGCCCCCGGACCACGCTCCCGCTCCCGATCTCGCGCTCGCCCTCGTGGATCGTGAGCCGCTCGGGCGTCAGGCTCAGCCGCACCTCGCCGCCCGCGCCCGTCCCGGTGGACCAGTACCCGAGGCCCACCCCGAGGCCGGTCCCCGCGGGCATCGACCGCCGCCACTCCTCCTGGAGCGCCCGGGCCCGGTCCAGGGCCGCGGCGGCACCGAAGGGCCCGACCTCCTGGCCCAGGGCGGTCCGGTCCCCCGCCGTCCAGACGTGGGCGCGGCGGAACGCGACCGGGTCCACTCCCAGGTCGCGGGCGAGCGCATCGGTGTGGCCGTCCGCCGCGAAGGTGCACTGGGGGGCGAGCGGGGCCCGGTGCGACCCGAAGGGCGGCTTGTGGGTCCGCACGGCGTACCCCTCGACCTCGAAGGCATCGAGCCGGTACGGCCCGAGGAGGAAGGCGATCGCGTAGCCGGTCGCGAAGTCCCGCCCGGGCAGCGAACCGCCGGTGTCGAGGAGGAGCCGGACGGTGCGGGCCGTGAGATGTCCCCCGCGCACGGCCGAGGCGATCCAGACGCGGGCCGGCAGGGTCGAGCGGGTCAGCTGGAACTCCTCCCGGTAGGTGAGCGCGAGCCGCACGGGGGCGCCCGAGGCGGCCGCGAGGAGGAGGGCGTACGGCTCGACGAGCGCGGCGACCTTCCCCCCGAACCCGCCGCCCACCCACGAGCCCTCGACGACGAGCCGCTCGGGAGGGAGACCGAGGAGCTCCCCCGCGTCCTCGCGCACGCCGAACGGCGACTGCGTCGAGGTGAGGACGTGCCAGACCTCCCCCTCGATCCAGGCGATGCAGGCATGCGGCTCGAGCGGCACCTGGGCGACCCCGCTGGTCCGGAAGGCGTCGCGCCGGACCCGGTCGGCCCGGGCGAACTCGCCCTCCACGTCCCCGTGCCGGGCCCGGACGTGGGCGTTGATCGGCGCGTCCGCAGGGAGCCCTTCCTCCGGCCACCCGGGCAGGACGGAGTCCAGGTCCGCGAGGAGGGGAAGCGGCTCGATCTCCGCCCGCACCGCACGGGCCGCGGCGCGGGCCTCCTCGAGGCTCCGGGCGGCGATCGCGGCGATGGGCTGATTACGGTACCGGATCTCGCCGGGGAAGATCGGCGTCGCCTCCGCCCCGCGCCCGGGGAGGAGGGCGCGCTCCTCCGCCGCCCCGATGGCCGCGACGACCCCGGGCGCCCGGCGGGCCGGATCGAGATCGAGCTGCCGGATCCTGCCGTGGGCGACCGGCGCCGGGACCAGCGCCGCCCACAGCATCCCCGGGCGGGTCCGGTCGGTCCCGAACCGGATCCGCCCCTCCAACTTCGCGGGGGCGTCCGCCCGGATCATGGCCCCTCCGCCCGGAGCGTCCGGACCGCCCGGACGATCGCGGCGTAGCCCGTGCAGCGGCACAGATTCCCCTGGAGGTCCGTGAGGAGCTCCTCCGCCGTGGCCCCGGGGGACTCCGAGAGGAGCCCCGTCAGCGCGACGACGAAGCCCGGCGTGCAGTAGCCGCACTGGAGCGCCCCCTCCTCGAGGAACGCCTGCTGGACCCGCCGGCCGTTCGGATCGGCGGCGATCCCTTCGATCGTGGTCACCGGCTCGTCGCCGACCTCGTGCGTGAGGACGAGGCAGGAGAGCGCCGACCGGCCGTCTACGAGGACGGTGCAGGCGCCGCAGTTCCCGGTCCGGCACCCTTCCTTGGTGCCCTTCAGGTCGAGCCGGCCGCGCAGGGTGTCCAGGAGCCGCTCGTGGGAGGGCACCCCGTCGATCGGATGCGCCCGGCCGTTCACGACGAGGGCCGACCCGTCCGGCCCGCTCATGCCGCCCCTCCGGCGAGGTGGACGAGCCCGCGTTCCACCAGGGCGCGGACCACGCGGCGGCGGTGTTCCTCGGTGGCCCGCCGGTCGCTCGGGAACGGCGCTTCCCGCGCCGCCTCCTCCGCGGCGCGGACCCGTTCCGGCCCGGGCGGCGGGTCCGAGAGGAGTCCGGCCTCCGCTCCCGGGAGACGGCGCGGGCGGGGCACGATCCCGCCCACCGCGATCCGGTAGACGGCCGGCCCGGGGTGCGCGATGGCCACGCCCACCTGGCTGATGTCGTTCGCGGGCCGGACCCTCTGCCAGAGGTAGACCGAGGGCGCCGCGGGCACCGTGACCGACCGGATCAGCTCCGGGGGACGGAGGGCGGTCGTCCGCGACGCGAGAAGGAAACGGTCGAGCTCCATCCGACGGGTCCCGGCGGGGCCGGCGATCTCCACGGTGGCGTCGAGCGCGAGGAGGATGGGGAGGAGATCGCTCGCCGGCGCGGCGCGCGCCAGGTTCCCGCCGAGGGTGGCGCGGTGGCGGAGCGCCCGGCTGCCGACGGCCCGGATCGCGGTGTGCAGCCCCGGAAGGCGCGCCGCGACGCTCCCGTCCCGCTCGAGCTCGTAGAGCGGTTCGGTGCTTCCCACCACGAGCGTGTCCCCCTGCCAGGCGTGCCCCCGCCACGGGAGGTGTCGGAGGCTCACGACCCGCCGCGGGGCGGTGGTCACCCGGTCGAGGTCGAAGAGGAGGTCCGTCCCTCCGGCCAGGACCGACGCCGCCCCCGCCCCTTCCTCGAGGAGCCGGAACGCCTCCTCCGGGGAGCGGGGCGCCACGAGCTCGAAACCCATGCTCCTCCCAGCCCACGACCACCTTAGAGCCTATCCGGACGACCCGCGCAGCGGACGGTTTATGCTCCGGACCCCGTAGCGGCGACCGGCCCGATGACCTTCGAGCTGCCGCTCAGGTACAGCACACCGCTCACCCCGATCACCGACCTCGATGAGGTGCTGACGGATTTCCTGCGCCTCGTGGGGTACCTCCCCGCGGGGGACGATGGCCGGACCGGCGAGGGGCCGGTGGCCGAGACGCTCGCCTACCGGCTCGTACGGGAGTGCCTCCTCAGGGACCCGAGCCGGGCCTGGTACGGGGAGGAGCTCGCGGCCGTGCTCAAGACCACCAAGCCGACGATCTACCGGCACCTGAACAAGCTCAAGGCGCTCGACCTCCTCGAGGAGGTGGGCGGCTCGGCCGAAGGGAAGGGCCGGAAGGGCTACCGGCTCCGGTACGGGAACCTCGCCCGGGCCTGGGACTTCACCGAGGCGAACGCCCAGAACGCCCTCCGGAGGTACCGGGAAACGGTAAACCATCTGCAGGGTCTGCTGGACCGGGCCCCTCCGCCGGCCGCGCCGGCGCCCCGGGCGGCCACCAGCAAGGAGAGAGGTAGTCCCCGATGAGCCCCAACGGTCCCAGCGCGCCGGCGAAGAAGCCGATGATCTCGCTCACCCCCGGGTCCCGCATCCGCGTCTACTCCGCGGGCGCACGGGACGAGCCGATGCAGTCCGTCGGCACCTTCCGCGGGCTCGTCTCCGTCGGGGGCGAGAACTCGCTCGCCCTCGAGCTCGACGAGTCCGACCGGAAGGAGAAGGAGGAGAAGGGACGGATCCGGCTCCTCCCGCTCAACGCCATCATGGCCATCGACATCCTCCACGCCGCGAAGCCCGAGGAGGAGAAGCGCTCGGAGCCGGTGGCCGCCGCGGGGTACTTCCGGTAGCCGCCCGCGCGGCGGGCTAGCTCGGCGAGGGCTCCCGCGCGCCCTTCGAGACCTCGGGATCCTCCGCCGACCGGAGCCGGCGGATCCCGAGCGCGGTGACGAAGACGATGACGCCGGACACGTACGCCCCGAGGCAGATCGGGCAGATGGCCCCGATCAGGAAGACCTCGATCGCCCCCAGGACGATCGCGGTGCCCACGCCGAGGCCGGCCACGACGAGGAGCGGCTTCAGGTACCGGATCTCATAGGTCCGGTAGAGCGGGATATCCAGCGCGAGCAGCAGCAGGAAGCCCCCGACCCCCACCGACCAGAAGGGGACCGGTCCGACCCCGGTGTAGGCGCTGGCGTCGACCTTGCTGCACGACACCGCGCCGTTGACGGTGCAGGTGTTCTGCAGGGGGTGGTAGTAGGTCTCGATCGCCGAATAGGTGCTGAAGGCGAGCCCCACCACGATGAAGACGAGGAGCAGGCGGTGGAGCGTCTCGGCCTTCACCATGGGGATCCTCTCGGTGCCTACGACAGCTGTTGATAGAAGTTGATCACGTTCTGGTCGGACGACACGGTGACCGGCGGGGTCATCCCCGCCGCGTCGAGGGACTTCCACAGGAGCGCCTCCAGGAGCCAGGACTGCTGCATCACCGCGCTGTACACCGGCGAGGAGCTGTTCTGGACCACCTGGGAGAAGGTCGAGGGGGCGTAGGGACCGTTCGAGCACTGGGTGGAGCCGCTGCTCGAGGTCGTCGTGGCGCCCGGCCCGCCGAGGCAGGCGTTGCCGGGGCTCAGGAGGGAGCCCACGAAGTAGTACTGGCCGCCGATGACGAGGAACGGGATCGAGGTGGAGGGCGGCGGGTTGTAGGCCTGGAGGTAGGCGTTCTCGGTCGACGGGAGCGCGGGGATCGAGATCTGCGTGTTGTCGGTGCTCTCCCACACGTCGAAGGAGATGTAGCTGCTCGTGTAGGTGATGCCGTAGAGCTCGACGGCCGGTGTGTTGGCGAAGACGTCGGTGGGACTCGATGTCGTGACGCCCACATTGGAGACGCTGCCGTAGGCCTTCAGGGCGGCCAGGATCGACCAGCTCGAGATCGAGCAGTACGGGCACGCCGCCGCCCCGACGAACATGAAGACGGGGAGGCCGTTCGACTTCCAGACCTCGTTCTGGGCGGCCTTGTTCCAGCCGAACCCGATCGGCGTGCCCGGGTGGAGGACCGGGACGCCGGTCAGGTAGGCGATGCCTCCGGAGGCCCCCACGGCGACCAGTCCGACCACCACGCCGACCACGACCGGCTTGAACAGCCGGCTCCGGACCCCCGACACCCCGAGGATGAAGGAGCTCCCGAGCAGGATGAGGCCGACGATGAGGCCGATGACGAGGTAGGGATAGAACGGGACGATCACCCCGAAGGGCGCGGGGACCGCGTAGGCGATGACCGACCAGATCCCGAAGAGCAGGGTGACGACGACGCCGACGAAGAAGAGCGTCCGGTTCCCCCGGGGCCGCACCGCCGCGGAGCCCTCGTCGTCGCCGTTCCCGCCCGCGCCCGACCGGGACCCGCGCGAACGTTGGGACCTCCGGGTGAGGTAGAGGCTCTTGAGCGCCCGACCGGAGTCCTCCACTCCCTCGGGGGGCGTGAAGCCCACCTTGGGGCTCTCGGCGATGGAATCCCAGTCGAGTCCCTTGGCCCGGAGCCGCTCCACCTCGCGCCAGTCGACCATCCCGGGATGCGCCTCGGGCGGTACTAGCCCCGGGCCCAAGAAAAGCTCGACCCCCCCGGGCCGGCGGGCGGGGGACGGGCTTGCTGGGAGTTCCGTCGCCCGCTCCGGGCGATTTCGAACCCAGGTCTTTGGCTCCGAAGGCCAAAAGGATAGTCCAGACTACCCTACAAGCCCGCGCCGTCGACGAGCGACGATGCGCTATAAGGGGGTTCCGACCGCGGACCGCGGCGGGCACCCGGCGCACCCGCCCCCGGGGCGGGGAGCTCCCCTCGCCCGCCCCGGCGCGCCCGAACGGCACGTCGCGGTCGTCGGCCGGGTTCGCCCGGTATCCCTCAGGGCAGCGGCTCGGGGCCGAACCGGTCCAGCACCGTCTGCTCCGAGCTTCCCGGGAACATCGTCGCGAGCGAGCTCTCGAGGAGCTGGATCCGCTGCCGCAGGTAGGGGGTGACCCCGGGCGTCTCGGCGAGCCGGCGCGAGAGCCCGAGGTACTTCCGGACCGCGCCCTCGAAGACCGTCGGCAGGAGTTCCCCGCCGCAGGGGCGCCCGGCGCGCGGCTGGGTGCAGTGCCCCGTGAGCGGCGGCCGCCGGAACGAGGCCCCGCACTGCTTGCAGCGGAACCGCTGCGTCGCGAAGCTCTTGAGGTTCCCCATGAGGTCGGGGAGGAAGTGGGAGTTGAGCACCAGGCTCACGGCATCCGCCACGTCGACGGAACGTAGCTCGGCGGTGAGCCTGAGCGACAATTCGACGATCCGGGCCATGGAGCCCGCCTCGCGGTAGGCCGACCGGGACGGCCCGCCGGCGATGTCGTAGGTGTCGTGGGTGAACGAGAACCCCTCGAGCGCGGCGGCCGTCCCGAGGTGGTGGCCGAGGAGGTCGATCGACGGCTCGACCCGCTTCGCCGGCTCCCGGCGGTCCGCCGCCCGGTACAGCTCGAGCGGGTACCGCGCGGCCACGTCGAGGTTGTGCGCCTCCTTGTCCACCTCGCGCGGATCGAGCCGGGTCGTGAGGACGAGCGGCTTGTCCATGAGCGCGCCGCGGCTCTCCGGCAGGTAGGCCCGGGAGAAGTTGAGCAGGGCATCCAGGAGGAGGGTGACCGAGTCCTCGTCGCCGTCGCAGTTCCGCCGCTTCGCGGCGTGGAAGACCGGGTGCGCGAAGCAGGCCTCGGCATCGGTGTAGCCGATGATGCGGCCGACGACCCCGCCGGAGGTGTGGGGCGCCAGCGCGACGACGACCTCCCCGAGGAGGTCTTCCGGCCGGACCGCCCGGTAGTAGGGCTCCCGGCCGTACAGCCGCACCAGCTCGTCGTCGACGAACTGGGCGAGGTCCGTCAGGTACCGCCCGCAGGAGTTCGAGACGATGATGTCCTGCACCCGGAGCTCGAGGAGCTGTTCGGGATCCTCGAGCTCGTCGCCCAGGACGTCGCGGGCGTAGCCCAATTCGCGCGCGGCCGGCACGGTGAGTCCGACCTCCCGCGGCCGGAAGTGGGTGAGGGGGAGGTCGGTGAGGTCGAACCGGGCGGTCCCGTCCTGGTAGACGGAGATCCCGTGGAAGGCGCGCAGCACGCCCTTCTCGAGACGCTCCGGGACCTTCGCGCGGCTGGTCAGTCCCTTGACCCCCTTGACCTCCGGGATGCGCCGGAGGTGGAGCCGCTCCACGGCGACCGCCCAGAGCGGCGCGACGGGCAGCGACTGGACCACGACCTCCCCGGTGGCCCCGGTGCGGGTCCCGCAGCTGCAGACCGACCAGATGGTCTGGCCTCCGCACGCCGGGCAGCTCCGGACCCCGAGCTGCGTCAGGACCCCCTCGCCCAGCGACCGGCGCGCGGCCTCGGCCACCGACCGGTGGGGACCTCCGGCCTCCCCCACGGGGAAGAGCAGGTGCACGTTCGGCGACATCCGGCGCTGCCGGGCCTTCTCGGGCCGGCCGATCCGGGCCCCCACCCGGGAGGGCGACCGGGCACGGATGTCCACGCCGGCGAGCCGCGCGACGAGCTCGAGCGGGCGGAGCGGCTCGTCCGGGGGCGGGAGCGCGGACCGGCGCAGGAGCGCCGCGCCCTCGGCCGCGAGCCCGAGGCCGCCCACGAGCGCCCGACCGGAGAGCTCCTCGAGCCGGAAGAGCCCCTCCCCGTCGGGGGTCCCGAGCACGCCCAGCCGGAGGAGGAGCTCGTGCCACTCCGGGTCCGCGGGCAGGCGGAGCCGACCCGCATTCCAGCGGCCGTGCGTCTCCACGTGGAGGGAGAGGTTGCGGATCTCGTCGACGGTCAGGTCGTGCCAGAAGAGGTTGAACCTCGGGTGGAGCGGCACGCGGTACCTCCGCGCGAGGTCGACCGCCGGCTCGTACTCGGGGAGCTCGAGCGCCCGCTCGGCCGGGACGCCGGCGGCCTCGAGCTCCTCCAGGTGCCGGTCCGGCGAGTAGGCCCCGGGCTCGAGCGGCCGGTTGTTCTCGAGGAACTCGCCGTACGGGACCAGCAGTTCGCCGAGGTCCACGATCCGGCGGACCCGGTCCAGCACCGCCTCCGCCGCCGGGGCGTCGTGGAGCGCGAGGAGGCTGCCATCCTCGAGCTCGACGATGGGGCCCTCGACGGTGTCGCAGAGCGCGGTCGCCGTCGCCTTCCCCGGGTACTCGAGCTTGAGCTGGGTGCCGATCGCGACGAACCGCCGTAGCACGACCATCGTCGCGGGGTTCACGGCCAGCGACGCGAGGCCGCCGGTGCGGGCGCGGCCGTAGACGAGCCGGAACCCCCCGGGGCGGTTCGGGTAGCCGAGGATGGGGCGTCCGCCGAGCGCCTCCGCGAGGTACTTCGGGCCATGGCCGTTCTCCTCCTCGCCCGATCCCGGATGGCCGAGCTGGGCCAGGAACTCCCAGCCGGGGAGGCCGAGCCGGTCGACCACCTTCCGCAGCTTCGCCGCCTTCTGGCAGAGCCCCTCGGCGATCACGAGGCAGGCCCCGCCCCGGATCCCGTTCGTGGCCACCCGGGGGAGGTTGCGGAAGGCGCTCACCTCCTCGTCGCCCTCGGTGGACTCGCCCGAGATGCAGACGGGGATGTTCCGGACGACGAGCTCGATCTCCTCCGCGCTGGGCGAGTACTGGAGGTGCTGGAGATGCTTGTAGAGCGGAAGCTCCTCCTTGTACCGCTCGACCTCCTCCGATCGTGCGGTGAAGGCGCCGAGCCCGGCGTCCCTCCGGACGACATCGGCGAGAAGGACCGAGAGCGCCTGGGCGGTGCCGCCCGCCGCCCGGATCGGACCGGCGTAGTAGAGCTCGAGGTAGGCGTCGGAGCCCCCCTCGTTCCGCACATGGACCTCGGCGAGCCCCTCGAGCGGGGCGACGAGGATGCCCTCCGTCAGGATCGCGAGGCCGACCCGGAGCGCGGCGTCGAGGCGGCGCTCGAGCGAGTTCCCCCGACGGGGGTCCCGGGCGAGGCGGCGCGCCATCTCGACGGCGACCTCCTCGCGCGGCCGGGTGCGGCAGAGCTCCCGGATCTCCTCGGCGATCCCGTCGAGGTGCAGGTGGAGGAGCAGCTTCTCGACCCGCATGGCCATGTCCTCGGCCCGGGGGATCTCCGGGCCGAACTCGGGGTCGAGCCCGATCGCCCGGGCCGCCTCGGCCACGACGTAGGCGCGATCGATCGTGCGGTCGAGGCCGGAGAAATATTCTTCCACGGCGGCGCGGGGACGTGGCGGGTCCACGATAAACCCTCGCTCTCCGACCCGCGGCGAACGCCGCGCGGCGGCCCCGGCGGGGCCCTCAGCTAAAGCTCACGAGCGTGACATTGAAGTCGTAGCTGCCGGCCTCCGACGGGACGGTGAGCACGACCGGGAGTTCGAGGTCCCGCCCGGGGGGGATCGTGAGCGGCAGCGCGACCCCGACGCTCTGGCCCACGAACGGCTCCGCCACGCGGACGACGTCGAGCGTGTGGTTCTCCGTGTCCGGGTTCCCGAGCGCCACCTGGATCGTGAAGGTGCCCCCGGGCGCCAGGGTGAGGGGGTAGCCCTCCGAGGTCCCGCCGTAGATCTGCGGCGAGATCCCGATCACGCCGATGGACCCGCGTCCGTCGACCGTCCCCTGCTCGATCGTGACGGTCCCGCCCTGGACGGTGACCTTGGCCAGCGGGGTCGCCGTGTAGAGGTAGCTCAGCGCGGCGGCGAGGACGATGACGGCGATGATCGCGACGATCACGAGCCCCAGCACGCGGCGGCCCAGCGGGGTCATCGTCGCCCTCCGTCCCGCCCCGCCCCGGCGCCGGGAGCGCGGCACCCTGCGGAGCTCCTCACTCCGCCACCACCACGGTCAGGTTGAGCGCGTAGGTGCCCATCGACGGGGGCGCTCCCACGGTGACGATCAGGAGGAAATCCTCGCCCGCGTCGACCTCGTAGGGCAGCGTGGGGGAGCAGCGGACCACCGTGAACGGGGAGTTCACGAGCACCGAGGAGAGCGTGTGGCTCGCGTTGTCGTGGTTCGCCGGCTGGATGGAGAAGTTGAAGGTCGAACCGGGCGCGTAGGCGTACGGGTAGCCGTCGGCCGGGCCCGTGTAGTTCATCACCTGCGTCCCGAACCAGGGGAGGCCGACCGACGTGCTGCCCTCGTCGACGAACCGGACCTGGGCTCCCGTGATGGTGCCCGTCGGCTTCGGCGCCGCGCCGATCAAGAGGACCGCCTCGAACCCCACGAGCGCGATCGCGATGGCCGCGATCGTGGCGATCATCCTCAGGCGTCCCCGCGGGCCACGGAACGAGAACGAGCGGCGGGCCCAGCTCATCGGGTACGACTAGAGCCGGGGACCCCCATATCAGCCCTCCGACGGCGTCCCCGCCCGCCAGGGCACCCTCTCCCGTCCGAGGTAGGCCTTAAATCGCCCCCCTCCGCATCGTCGTCGTTCGAGCAGCCGGAATATTCCATGCCCGAACCAACTCCACTCCGCAGCCGCCGGGAGGGGGGCATCGCACGCCCCCGCTCCGTCCGCCCCGCGCGGACGGGTCGGCGGTTCGATCCGCTCACCTCCCTCTTCCTCGGGACCGCCTTCCTGATCGCAGGGGCCGTCGTCCTGCTCGTCCCGGGGATCCCCCTGCTCCTCGGCGGAGCGTTCGGCGGGGCGTGCATCCTCCTCTCGGCCGGATGGTACGCGGCGTCGCTCGGCTTCGGCATCTTCTCGCGCGCCCCGGGCCGGACGAGCGACCCTCCGGCCCCCGTCGGGCCGCGCCCCCGGGAAGTCCTCGCGCCGGCGCCGCGCGCGCCCCGCCCCGTCCTCCCCCCGAGGGCGGCTCGACGCCCCGAACGGGTGGAGCGGCCCCGACCGGTCGCCCGACCCATGCCCGTCCCGCGCGCGGTGGTGGCGCACGCCGGTCCGTTCCCCGACCCCCCCGTGCTCCTCCGCAAGGACCTCCCGCCGACGCCGGTGCCCCGGCCGACGATCACGATGGCCCGGGCCGCCCCCCCGGCGGGACTCTACGAACCGCCGGAAGAGGCGGAGTACAGCGGCCCGGCCGGGCCCGGAACGGGATTCCTCTCGGGCGCCTCGATGTTCACCCCCGCCGCCTCCAGCTACGGGAGCCCCGGCGCCGTGGTCTTCGCCGATCTGAGGTCCCGGCCCGCCCCCGCCCCGGCCCCGGTGCCGGCGGAACGGGACCTCACCGTCCCGATCGCTTCCCGCTCCGGGGCTTCCCGGGTCCTTCCGGGCCCCGGCCGGGCGCCCGCGGACGCGGACGTGGACACGGGGTGCGCGGAGTGCGGTACGAGCACGCGGAGCGTTCCGGGCCGCCCCGGGCCGTGTCCCCAGTGCGCCCGCACGCTCTGCTCCCGGTGCGCCCGGCGATTCGAGTCCGCCTCGCGGGAGATCCCGTGCTACCATCAGCTCGGGGTCCTGAGCTGACGCGGGGCGACGAACGCGGCCCCGGGCGGGGGCGGAGCTAGGCGCCCGACTCCTTGCCGCGGGTCGAGAACCCGCCGTCCACGGTGAGTTCGACCCCCGTGATCCACCGTGCCTCGTCGGAGAGCAGGAACCGGATCGCGCGCGCGACCTCCCACGCACCGGAGCCCGAGCTGTCCCGGAGGCCGAACGGGCCCGCCTCGACCGGGGGGACCGCCGGATCGACGTTGTGCTCCATGGTGCCCGGAAGCACGACGTTCACGCGGATCCCGTGCGGACGGTAGTCCGCGGAGAGCTTGCGGGCCAGATCGATCAACCCGCCCTTGGCCACGCAGTAGGACACGTTGCCGTGGAGCCGGACCCGGTCCGCCGCGGAAACGATGACGATCGATCCGGAGCCGCGCTCCATCATCGAGGGCAGCGCGGCCCGGGTCACCTGGAAGATCGCGTTCAGGTTGTCGTTCAGCCCGGACGCCCACTCGGCGTCGGTCGTCTTGTGGAGCAGGGTGTCGCCGGGGATCCACCGCCCCATGTTGAGCGAGAGGCCGTCGATCCGTCCGTGGTCCTTGAGGACCCGCTGGACCAGGGCCGCGACCGGAGCGGGCGCGCCGAGGTCCGCCACCTCCGGGTGGAAATTCCAGCCGCGCGCCCGGGCCAGCTCCCCGAGCTTCCCGAGGGATTCGGTATTCCGGGCCACGCCGATCGTGGTCGCGCCCGCCGCTCCCAGCGTGCTCACCACGGCGCTGCCGAGCCCGCTTCCCACGCCCCCCACCAGGATGACCTTCTCCTTCCAGCTCATGCCGCCACCACCGTACACCGAAGGGGCGCCCCTCCTTAACGGCCCAGGGGGGAGGTGGGCACCGCCGCCCGGAGGGCTACGCGAAGCGCTACGGCGAGGGCGGAGGACGTCCCGCGGGCGGATCCTCGGAGGACGGCGTCGACGGTGGCGGAGGGCGGACGGAGGCGGTTCTCCGACGATGCCACAGCACGACCGCCACCCCGGCGATCACCGCGAGCCCCACGATCGCAAGGAGGCCCAGGTCGAACGGGGAGAGGGGACCGTTCGAACCGGCGGAACCGGCGCCGCTGGCCCGGGTCACCGAGACGTTGATCGTCCGGTTGACGGCGGATCCCAGGCCGTCGGTGACGGTGAGCGTGACCGCGTAGCTCCCGATCGAGGAGTAGGCGTGGGTCGCGTTGGGGCCGGTGCCCGTCGAATGGTCCCCGAAGTCCCAGCGGAAGGTGTAGCCCCCGGTTCCGCCGGCGGCGGAGGCGGTGAAGGTCACGAGCTGGCCGGCCGGGACCGGGTCGGGCACCGCGTGGGCGGTCGCGGTGAGCGGGGCGGCGACGGCCAGGACGACGGTGGCCCGTGCCGTGCCGCCCGCCGCGTCGGTGAGCGTGACATTGACCCGGTAGGACCCCGCCTCGGCGAAGCGGTGGTCGGGGGCGGGGCCCACCCCGGTCGTGCCGTCGCCGAACTCCCAGGCGTACGCATACCCGGGCGACCCCAGGCTCCCGGTGGCGAGGAAGGCGACCTCGAGGCCGGGATCGGTCCGGTTCGGCGAGGCGGTCACGGTCACCGTGGGATCCGGATGCACGACGACGAGGGCCGTCGTGTTGTTCGTCTCCCCGAACCGATCGGTCACGTCGACCCGGACCGTGAAGGTGCCCGGCCCGGCGTAGGTGTGGGTGGGCGACGCCCCCGTTCCGTGACGGGAGTCGCCGAAGCTCCAAGCGTAGCTGAAGGGGGCCACCCCGGTTCCGGCCCCGACCTGGGCCCGGAAGGGCGCGGCGATCCCCGCGTCCATCGCGCCCGGAGCGGAGAGGGCGACCGTCGGGGGCGGATCCACGACCTCCGTGGCGGTGGCGAGCACGAGCATCCCGTAGGCGTCGACGCCGGTCGCGTCGACGACGTAGCGGCCCGGCGAACTGAAGTTGAGCTTCAGGTGGAGCGGCACCGCGGCCTGGATCTCGCCGGACCCGGGGAACCAGAGGCTCTGGAGATAGGGGCCCACGCCGCCGTCCACCGTGAGATTGAACCACGCGGCGGCCGCCGGACCTACGTCGGTGGGGTTCGGGTCCGCCGTGAACGTCGCGCCGCTCGGCGCGACCCCGAGCGCCCACTGGTCGGCGTGGTAGGCGAGGCGCGGGTCCAGGCCACCGAGGAACCAGGGATCGTACCGCGAGTTGTTCTCGGCGATGGCCATGTACGCGCGCGCCGGCACGGGGGCCGCCGCCGTGAGGTTGTTCCAGGTGCAGTTCCGGGGGCAGTCGTAGGCCCAGGTGGAGTTGAGGACCCGCGCCGACGCACCGACCCCGCCGGTCAGGACCATCTCCCCCGTCGGGCCGTCCCACGTCATCGCCGCGCCGTACCGTCCCTCTGGCGTGCCGGTGAGCCCCGAGGTCCGGTTCACCCAGCCACCGTACTCCTGGTAGCTCCAGGTGTCGGCGAGCGGGCAGGCTTGGGCCACGCCGCACGCGGAGAGCCCGCCGAAGAGCAGGACCGCGTGGAGCCCGGGATCGTACGCCATCGCGGTGAACCCCCGCGGGCTCGGCGCCACCGTGACCCCGGGGTCATACCATCCCACCGCGATGCCGAAGAGCTCGTAGGTCTGGTCGGTCGTGGTGCGACAGCCCCGCGAGCAGCCCCCGAAGAGCACGCTGACGTTGTCGTAGCTGTCCCACACCATCGAGGCGCCGAGGACCGGCGCCGGGCAGTACGACGCGCAGGTCGCGCCGGTCACGTTCCTCCAACCGCTGCTCCGGCTGAACATCCAGGTGTCCCCGAGCGGGCAGATCGCCCCGCATCCGCCGTAGAGCACCACCGCCTGCCAGGTGAAGTCGTAGTCCATCGCCGCGGCCGTCCGCGCCGGGGGCCCCGGGTACTGGCTCGAGACGTTCTGCCAGGCCCCGGCGTGGTACACCCAGGTCTGGTCGCTCGGGCACTGCGTGACCAGGCAGCCGCCGAAGAACACGTACACCCCGTCGGCGAAGTCGAACGCCAGGCTGGACTCGATCCCCGCCGCCGGGTGGTGGGAGGGCCCGGCGAGGTCGGGCGATTCGTTGTTCCAGGCGATCGGACCGTAGGCCCCGGGAGGCGCGGGGTTCAGCGGAACGCACTGCGCCGTCGAGGGGCTGGTCGGGGTGCATCCGAAGGGATCGCCCCGCGCGGGACCCGCGCCGGACCGTAGCGTCGCGATCACGGAGCCCAGCGGGAGCTGCGGGAGCCGAGGGGCGGGGGCCGGGCGGGACGATGCCGGGGCGCCGACCGAGAAGGGACCGTCGGGCGGAGCCGCCGCATGGGGTACGACCGAAACGGAGGCGAAGCCGCTCGCGAGGAGCAGTCCGAGCACGAGGATCGAGAGGCCGGGGGCCATCCGAGGCAGCTGAGGCACGGCCCCCATACTTGAGTTTCCTACTCCTTGCACGACCGCGCTGGCCCGAGACCATGGGGCGCCCGTGGTCCCGGCGCGTCTCCCCGCCGCAACGCGGACCCGCCGGGAGGGGATCGGAGCTCCAGAGACGAGCCCCGGCGAACGCGTCGTCTCCCGGGGTGATGGAAAGAAGGGGAGGAAGTGGACCTGAAAGCGGGTTCATTACGCTGCTACGTCTTGCGGCCCGTGTGAACTCGGGCCCGGGCGGCCGTCAACCCCTTTGCGCCTCGAGCGCGAGAGGAAGTGTGGCCGCCCTCACGACGGGTCCATCTGTGCCTCGGTCCCCTCGGACCCCGTGCACGTACGGGAGGTTGTCGAGACCCGTGCCCGAGCTCCACTACCCAACGGAGGGAATACGAAGGTGAACGAGGAGAGCGGATGGACGCCGAGTCCCTGCCTGGGACTCGACGTCCACAAGGCGACGACGACGGCGACCTATCTCGGCCGTGACGGAAGGACCAAGAGGGTCTGGACGTTCCCGACCACGCGGAGCGCGCTGGGTGCGCTCACCCGGGAGGTCGACCCCCAGACCCCGATCGTGCTCGAGGCCAGCACAGCGGGGAAGGCGGTGGCGACCGTGCTCAAGGAGGCCGGGAGGGAGTTGCACATGGCGTCCCCGAGAGATGTGGGCCTGATCGCCAAGAGTTCGGTGAAGACCGACGCACGGGACAGCGCCAAGCTCGCGCACCTCTACCAGGCGGGGTTCCTCCCCGAGTGCTACATCCCACCCCCGGAGATCGACCGGATGCGCTCGGTGGTCCGCCAGCGCCAGGACCTGGGCTACAAGGTCGTTCTCGTCAAGAACCAGATCCACGCGCTGGTCACCCGCTCCCTCCTCGACTCGGAGATGGGCGGGGTCTCCGACTGGTTCGGCGCGAGTGGACTTCGACGGCTGGTGCAATTGCCGCTCGGCCCGGACGAGCGGACCGCCCTCGCCCGGTATCTTCGCCAGTTGACCTACCTCGCGACCCAGGAGGAGGAACTCCAACGGGAACTGGCCCAGCTCGCGGTCGATCGGGAGGACGTGCGGCTGTTGATGTCGATCCCCGGAGTGGACTACTACACCGCGGTCGCGTTGATCGGGGAGATCGGGGACATCCGCCGATTCCCGACCAAACGGACCCTCGCCTCGTATGCCGGACTCGTTCCCCGCGCCGACAATTCGGGAGCCCATGTGAGCTCCCACTCGCACGTGAAGCCCGGGGACATGGTGCTGAAGCGGTTCCTCTGCGGGGCGGTGATGGGGATGTTGCTCGCTCGCCAGGACACCGCGGTGAAGCGGTTCTATCGGAAGAAGTCGAAACAGATCGGCGGCGCCAAGGCTCAGGTGGCTGCGGCCCGGAAACTGTCGGCCGTGGTGTGGTGGATCCTTACGAATCGGACTCCCTATCGGGAGCAGGACGAGGATCTCACGGAACGCAAGGAGGCGAAGCTCGACCGAGTAGCCCAGTTGCCGACCGCCCCTGTGAGCGTGGAGGAGCTGGCCGCTGTCGGCGCGGAGGTCGAGGCGAAAGCCGAAGTGCTGGGCCGACTCCACCGAGAGTGGCCGACCCCACCAGTTGAGGATAAAAGGGAAGGAAATGGTTAGGCGCACCCCCACCCGCTTTCACGGGAGGGGTTGCGGGCCCGATGGCTCGGGCCCTTGGCCTGGGTCGTCCGACTCGGTCTACGGGCAGGTTCCGCCGGTGCCCGTACACGCCTGGTCGGTCAGGGTCACCGAGGTGATCGTGGTACCGCCCGAGCTGCCCAAGTCCCAGTCGAGGACGACGGAGGCGCCCGTGGCGCCCTTGAGGTACACGGTGGTCGAACCGGCATTCGCACTGGCGCTCACCGTCATCGTGATCATGAACGAGCCGGTGAAGGTGCTGTCGCTGTACGTGGTCACCTCAGCGAAATCGCCCATGGTGCAGGTTGGCGTGGCCGTGGGTCCCACGCAGAGGGTGCTTACCGTCGACGCGGTCAGGGCCTGGGGGATCGCCCCGGTCCCCGATGGGGCGCTGAGGGAGCTGCTCGGCGTAGCGGAGAGCACCGTACCGGAGTACGTCAGCCCGGTCACCGAGCCCGTGTTCACGTACATCCCGCTGCCGTCCTGGGCCTGGGTGTTCAACGTGATCGTTGCCAGCGCAAAACCGGCGACCATGGCGAGGACTGCCGCTGCCGTTACCGCGTAGACTATTTTTCGCCGCATGTTCGGGTCTCCCCGAACTGAACCGGATTCGGACTTGCCCTATTTAAACCTAGACTTGTCGCAGAATCGCTGCGCCGGCCACCACCTACCGCTCGGTTCCGGGGCGGTGATCGTTGGAAAATGACCGGCTACGGGCAGGACGTTGCGGAGGAACATAGCTGGAGCGCGGTCGTGCCGGAGAGGTAGGTCGAGACCGCGGTCAGGTCGGAGAACACCTCGAGGGTCGCTGTCGTGGCTCCGGTCGCGGCGGCCGGGACCTGGAAGTAGATCGTCACGTTGACGGAATGCGAGCCGGCGGCGGCCGAGATCGTCATCTGGAACCCTTCGGCGGCCGTCGGGGCGGTGATCAGGAACTCGAACTCCTCGGAGAAGTTGCCGGTCGTGCAGGGTCCGGCGCAGTACTGGTCGACCTGCCCGGCGCCGGGGCCCATCGCCAAGGCCGTCAGGGCCGCGGCATTGACCGACGCGTTCGAGGGGGCCGGACTCGGAATGCTCGCGTAGAGGAGCGCGACGTCGCTCACCCCCGGGACGCCGCCCGAGCTCCGGACGAACTGGCCCTGCGCCGTCTGGAGGTTATTGAAGAGGCCGACGCCCGCGAGCGCGAGTCCCGAGAGACCGACCACGAGCGCGAGGCCGGCACCCAGGAGCGCCAGCGTCCACGTGCGGGCCCTGCTGGACTTCCTCGGCATCACCTGGAACCGCGCGATTCTCCGTCGGGGCCCGTCGGTCCCGTAGTACCAGGCGGGACGTGCTATACAATACTCCCTCCGGAGGGGAACCCGGTGCCCGGACCGCTCCGGGCTCCTTCCGGAGCCTCCAGAGCGCCTCCAGGGGCCACGACCGGCCCCAGCGCTCGTCGGACCGCGAGAGGTAGACGCTCCGCGCGCCCTCGGGCGGCCGGGTCTCCACGAGGCGATCGACCGAGAATCCGTTCGCCCGGAAGAGGCGGATCCACTCGCCGTAGGTCCGCTGGAAGTCGACCTCGCCCGGGAGGTCGATGCGGCCGAGGCCGAAGTACGGACGGACCAACCGGCGGCCGTACCGGTCCGCGCGGCGATCGAACGCCAGGTCCCGGAGCGGGCTCGCATGGGCGAAGGCGAAGATCCCCCCGGGCCGGATCACCCGAGCGACCTCGGGGACCGTCCGGTCGGGATCGCAGAACGTCATCGCCCCCCAGTCGCAGAAGACGATGTCGAAGCAGCGCGCGGCGAAGGGAAGGCGCTCCGCATTCCCCCGGACGAGCGGGAGTGCACGCGCCCGGCCCCGCCGGAGGCTCCGCGCGCGACCGAGCTGGGCCTTCGACAGGTCGAGGCCGACGCCGTGGGCGCCGCGGCCGACGAGCGCGCTCGACCAGCGGGCGGCCCCGCAGCCGAGCTCGAGGACATCGCGGCCCCGGACCGGACCGAGCAACCGGAGCTGCCGCTCGGGGATCCTCCAGAGCCCCCAGGCCATCGCGTGGCGGCCCCCGAGCGCGCGCGCGTTGCGGCGGTCGTAGGCCGCGCTCTGCCGCTCCCAGAGCGCCCGGTTGATCGCGAGATGGTCGGGGGCCTGGGACCGTCGGCCGGGGCCCGGACGACCCGAGGTCTTCCGCCGTGGCATGGACCGGGGAGCACCCCGGCCGTGCACATGAGCGGTGGCCCGGTGCGTTCCGGCACTTCCGGAGCCCGGGTCAGGGCCCCGAGGCGTCCGCCCCCGTCGGGCCCGGGGGGTGCGGACGGAGCCGGATCCCGAGCAGGACCTCCTCCGAGACCACCATCATCCTCGAACGGAGCCCCCAGGCGCCCAGTCCGCCCTCGCGGAAGCCGGTCTCCTTGCGCTCCACGGACCGGAACCCCCGGGACCGGAACAGGGAGCGTGAGGGGACGTTGTCCTCCTCGGCCGCCGCGTAGACGACCTCCGCTCCCCGCGCCCGGAAGAGCTCGAGGGCGTCGTCGAGGAGCGAGCCCCCGAGCCCCTGCCGGCGGAACCGGGTCCCCACGGCGATGTAGTAGACGTACCCGGCTTCCGGCACGAGCATCTCGAGGAGCGAGAACCCGGCCCAGGCGCCCGCGATCCGGGCTCCCCGCACGAGCTCGATGCGATGGAGGGTCCGCTTGGCATGCCAGCGGTAGATCCCCTCGAACCCCTCCTTCAGGACCGGCAGGAGCTCATCGCGCGCCGCCCCGTCGAGGCTCACGATCTCGGGGGGACCCGGGAGCGAGGACATGCGGGTCCCGGAACGCGCGCCGGGACGGATGACCTTGCGCGGCGGGGACTACCCGGTGCCCGGGGTCGTCCCGGCCGCGGCGCGCGCCGGGGCGGTCTGCGGGAGGCTCACGAGCCCTCCGAAGAGCATCAGGATCCCGAGGAACTCGGCGTAGTACAGAGCGATCGGGAACGAGGCGATGTACAGGGTGCCCCCGGCCCCGAGCGTGATCGCGCCCGCGGCCATCAGGATCGTCGGCCAGCGCCCGGAGCGCTGGAGCGACAGGAACGTGGCCGAGAGCAGGAGGATCGTGGCGGGGACCGTCACGAAGGAGGAGAGGAGGAGGAGGATCAGCGGGGGGTTGCCGGCGATGATCCCGCCGGTCACCATCGCATCGGGTAGCGGCGTGACCGCGCAGGCCAGCGCGACGGTCCCGCAGGCCGCGAGGGTGTAGATGGAGTAGATCGATTCGATCCGCGGGCTCTTCAGGACCCGCGTCGCCCCCAGCGAGAGGACGCCGACGATGGCGGCGGAGAGGAAGACGTAGGCCTGCAACAGCGGGGAGTCCACGAACCCGACGTAGACGATGCCCTCGACGAACATCGCCGCGGCGGCGAGGGCGAGGCCGGATCCCCACCCGATCTGGGATCGTGCCCCGGTGCGGAAGAAGCGGAGGACCCCGCGCGCCGCGAGGACGGCGAGGAGGAGACCCAGGGCGAAGAGGGAGGCGGCAATCGCATCGAACGGGATGTTCACGACGACCTCGGGGACGCGCCGGCACCGGTCGGGCGGGGTTAAGCTGCCTCGGTACGAACCGCGCCGGAGCCGTCCCCGACCCGGCGACACGGACGCGAGGAGTGAAGAGCGGCCCCCGGCTCGGACGGCCGGCGGTCGCGCGTGGCCGGAGAGAAGGTCCTTCGCTGGCTCCTCGAGGAGGAGGAGCCGTCGGTGCGCTACCGCGCGCTGCGCGACCTCGCCGGTCGACCGGAGACGGACCCCGAGGTGCGCCAGGCGAAGGCGGAGGTCGGAACGCGCGGCTGGGCGAGGCAGATCCTCGAGGCCCGGCGGCCCGACGGCTACTGGGCGGGCGCGGAGCGGACCTACGTCCCCAAGTACCTCTCCACCAACTGGATGCTCCTCATCCTCTCGGACCTCGGCATGACCCGGTCGGACCGGCGCATCGCGGAGTCGTGCGCGATCTGGATCCGCCGGACGGGTACCCCCGATGGCGGCACGGCCGTCGACGGTTCGAAGCGGGGTCACCTCTGCACCACGGGCAACAGCGTGCGGGCCCTGATCCGCCTCGGGTACCTCGACCATCCGCGCGTGAAGAGCGGGCTCGAGTGGCTGGTCAAGAACCAGTCCCACCTCGGAGGCTGGTCGTGCTTCGGGAGCGGGCGCAACCTGGATTCCTGGGAGGGGCTGAGCGCCTTCGCCGCCTATCCGCGCGACCGGTGGAACGCCGGCATGCTCCGGGCGGTGGAGCGGGGCGCCGAGTTCTTCCTCTCGCGGGAGCTGATGCACCAGGGCGACCCCTATCCGCCCTGGTCCAGGTTCCACTACCCCGTCCACTACTACTACGACCTCCTGGTGGGCCTGGACCTGCTCACCGCGCTCGGCTATGCGAGCGACCCCCGGATGCGGAAGGCCTACGGGGTACTCGAGGAGCGCCGGCGACCGGACGGGCGGTGGAACCTGGATGCGGTCCACCCGGACGTGGAGGGCCCGATCTCCGCCTGGTTCGCGGCGCACCCAAAGCGGCGGCCGGTCCCCTTCGCGCTCGAAACGCCCGGCCGGCCGAGCAAGATGATCACCCTCATCGCTCGCCGGGTCGAGGCCCGGCGGGACGGGATCGTGGACGGGCCCACCGGCTGAGCGGCGACTCGCCCTCGGCCCGCCTCGCCCGATCCCCGTCCCAGGGACCCGGCTTCGGGGACCGCGGCGCGACGGGGGTCCCCGACACCGGGGGGTGGGGGCGGGCCCCGCCGGGGGCCACCCCGGGTCCCTTTACCCCTCCGTCGCAGACCCCGGTGCGGGCGGAGGGGGCCAGCGATGGTAGCGACCCCGTTCGGCCAGGCGCTGCTCATCTTCGGGCTCACCTTCGCGCTCCAGTTCGCCGACCGATCCACCTTCGGGGTCTTCTCCCTCGCCGCGCGGCACCGCGGCGTCGATGTCTGGGTGGGCTCGGCGCTCGGGTTCCTCGCCGCCACCTCGATCTCGATCGTGATCGGGATCGCGGCGGTGACGCTCTTGGATCCCTACCTGATCTGGGTCCGCGCCGGAAGCGGCGCCGTGCTCGTGCTCTTCGGCCTCCGGGAGCTCCTCCGACGGCCCCGGGACCAGCGGCTACGGGTCGAGCAGCAGGCCCTGGAGGAGATGCGCCGGCACCGGATCTGGGTGGCCTCGTTCGGGCTCATCCTGCTCCTCGAGGTCGGTGGCACCACCCAGGTCCTCGCCATCCTCTTCGTGGCCGCCACGGGCGACCCGCTGCTCGTCCTCGTGGCCGCCTGGCTCGCCCTTGTCACGGTGACCGCCCTCGAGATCCGGGGCACGGCCTACCTGCGGACCCGGCTGCGGCCCGAGACGCTCGAGCGGGCCCTCGGATTCTCGCTGCTCGCGGTCGGCGCCGCAGCGATCCTCCTCGCGTTCGAGCCCCAGTTGCTGCCGATCCCCTTGTGATCCCGCGCGCCGCTCCGCGGACCGATCAGTCCCGCGGATGGTCGGGGCCGGGTCCGTCCGCCGGCCGCACGAGATCCCTTCCGATCTCCGCGAGCGTCCGGCGCCCCGAGAGCGCGAGCGCGCTCGCCAGATCGGTCCGGAGCAGCTCGATCCACCGTGCGACCCCGGCCTCGCCGCCGGCGGCGAGCGCCCAGAGGGCGGGCCGGCCGAGGCCCACGGCCCGGGCCCCCAACGCGAGCGCGATCAGCAGGTCCGCCCCGCGCCGGAACCCGCCGTCGACGTAGACCTCGGCCCGGTCCCCGATCGCCGCAGCGACCTCGGGAAGGGCGTCGAGGGAGGCGG
Source organism: Thermoplasmata archaeon (assembly GCA_027314915.1). Lineage (GTDB taxonomy): Archaea > Thermoplasmatota > Thermoplasmata > Lutacidiplasmatales > UBA184 > JAKIVR01. Next base: position 105,886 of record DAHUZZ010000004.1, read on the forward strand.
GGGCGCCATCGAGCTGGCGTCCCCCGTGGTTCGACACGATGACCGCGCGGGCGCCGTGATCGACCGCCCGGCGTGCGTCCTCGGCGGTGAGCACCCCCTTCACCACCACCGGCAGGCGGGTCGACGCGCGGAGCTGGTCGACCACCTCCCAACCGGCCCGGGCGTCGTGCCGTCGCGCGAACGAGGGATCCGGGCGGAGGAGGGCCCGGGAGGGGGGCGTCACCCCGGGTCCGTTCCCCAGGACCCGGTCCGGGTCGATGGCGAAGCCGCTGTGCATCTGCCGGTCGCGGTAGGGGAAGACCGGCACGTCGGCGGTGAGCACGAGGGCGTCGTACCCGGCCCGCTCGGCGCGTTCGACCAGCCGGAGGCTCCCTTCGAACTCGGGCTGAAGGTAGAGCTGGAACCAGCGGGGACCCGCCCCGCCCGCGCGCGCGATCTCCTCGAGCGAGCGGGTGCTCATCGTGCTGAAGGCGGCGAGGATCCCGGCGGAGGCCGCCGCGCGCGCGGTCGCGAGCTCGCCGTCCGGGTGGATCTCGCCCTGGTAGGCGGTGGGCGCGAGGAAGAAGGGGGCCGCGCAGCGCCGGCCGAGCAGGGTCGCCGAGGCGTCGAGCTTCGTCACGTCCGCGAACAGCCGGGGACGGAGCGTGTAGCGGAGGAGCGCCGCCCGGTTGGCGCGGAGGGTCCGCTCCTCCCCGGCGCCGCCCTGGACGTAGGCGGCGAGCGGGGGCGTCAACTGGAGGAGCGCCGCGGCCTCCAGGTCGCTCAGGGTATCGAATCCGGGCGCTCCGGGGCTCACCACGGCGGAGGCCTCACGCCCGGCCGGCAGGGTCCGCGGACCATAATCCTGCCCGGCCCGGCCGCGGGACTCCCCGCACGGTCCCCGTCAGTTGAGCCGGCGCGTCGAGCGGGTCCCGGGCTCCCAGACGCTCGCCCTCCAGGGGGCCGGATGCTCCCAGCAGCCGGAGCTCAGGGTCGCGAGCAGGATCGGGCGGTCGGCCCCCAGGGCCAGCGCGCTCTCGGCGACCCGACGTTCCCAGTGCTCGGTCGCGTGCTCGAGCGAGCGGATCCCGGGGGGCAGCGGAGAATCCGGGTACAGGATCAGCACCACGAACTCCGCGCCCGAGGCCAGCGCCTCCGGAAGGTCCCGGGCCAGGACCGAGTCCTTCGCCTCCTCCACCTGCCGGATCACCGCGCAGACCTGCCAGCTGACCCCGGGCCGCAGCCAGGCAAGGTCGTCGCCGTCCTCCGAGGTCCGGGTCTGGTAGAGGTCGTACCGCCGCGCCAGCTGCTCGAGGAAACGCGACATGACCTCCCGCCACTCCTCCCCGACCGGCCCCGCGGCCGATCCGACCGCCGGCCGGGCTCCCGCCGGCGGGGCGTACCGATCGTAGTAGAGCCCCAGGTCGGTGCAGGCGTCCGCGATGGACTCGTTGTAGAGGTCCCGGAAGTCGGAGAACCACTGGGTCGGCGTGAGGCCCTCCCGGGGTGGAGAAGAGACGGAGCTCGCCATCGGGAGGTGGGTCCGGAACGAAGAAGCCGGGGCCGGCTCATCACACCTTCGTCGGTGTTCCATTCCGCCGCACGGCCCCCGTAGCCCGCCCGCGTGGGAAGCCGCATCTTCCCGCTCCTGCCTCGGGGGGCCCGGAGTGCGCGCCGCGGAATCGGAGGGATTCGCCCGCGTCCTCGGCTTCCGGCGGTACTACCGACTCTTCGACCCGCCGTCCCCCCGGCGCGTCGTGCTCGGGCTCCGCGGAGGACCGGGCGCCGGCCACGACGACCTGCTCCCGCTCGCCGACCTGACCCAGTGGGGGTACCGCGTCGTCCTCTTCGACCAGCTCGGGTGCGGGCGCTCGGAACTGCCCTCCGACCACGGGCTCTTCACCCTCGCCCAGCACGTGAAGGAGACCGAGGGGATCCGCCAGGGGCTCGGCCCCGGGCGGGTGCACGTGATCGGATCGAGCTACGGCGGGCTCCTGACGCTCGCCTACGCCCTGCAGTACCCCGATTCCCTGGCGAGCCTCGTCACCGTCGGCGGCCTCGCGAGCGTCCCGTTCGCCGCGCGGGAGATGGCCCGCCTCAAGGACGAGCTCCCCGAACCCGAGCGCGGGATCCTGAAGCGGTTCGAGGCCCGGGGCGAGCTCGCGGCGCCGGACTACCTCGGGGCCGTGGAGGCGTTCTACCGTCGGCACCTCGGTCGACTGGACCCCTGGCCCCGGGAGGTGCGCCGCTCCTTCGAACGGATCGCCCAGCAGCCCGTGTACGCCGAGATGAACGGGCCGAACGAGTTCACGATCACCGGCACGATCCGGGACATCGACCTCACCCCGCAGCTTTCCGCGATCCGGGTCCCGACCCTGGTCACCGGTGGCCCGTACGACGAGGTGACCCCGAACGTCGCGGAGCAGATCCGGGCCGGGATCCCCGGGGCGCGACGGGTCGTCTTCGAGCGGAGCTCGCACCTCCCGTTCTGGGAGGGGCGCGCCCTGTTCAGGGAAACGGTCGGGGCCTTCCAGCGGGACGTGGAGGGCCGGGCCTCCTCGTCGCCCCCGCGTTCCGCCTCGACGGGCTCGAGCTGAAGCTCGAGCGCGACCGCCGGCGCTTCGGGCGACCTCCTCGGTGGAGGGGGGACCCGGGTGCCGGGGTCGTTACGCGAGGGAGATACGGCCCGATCGGCCCATCGAGACCTGGAGCTTCCCGCGGTACTCCTTCACCCAGCCATCGGTGATCCGGATCTTCTGGCCGACCTGGTAGCGCTTCGCGTCCTCACCCCACAGGGTGAGGGTGATCGTGCCGCTCTCGTCCTGCAGCGTGGCATCGGCCACCTGCGAGGGGCCCCGCGACGTGGTCACGTCGCGGATGGGAGAGATGGCGGTGATCGTCGCGTCGATGGTGGCGTTGGCGTTCGCACGTAGCTGGGCGATGGGGGCCATGCCGCCCGGCGGGCCTCACGCCCTTAAGCCCCTTCCGCCCGAGCCCGGAGGGGCCGGTCCCGCCGCACCGGCCCCTCCACGCGGCCGATTCATGCCTCCGGACCGACGAGGAGCGGGCGGTGAGGGCGTATTCCCCCGGCTTAACCCCGCCCCAGGGCTTGGGAACCCATGGTCGCTGAACTCGAACCGATGCGTCGGAGAGTGCTCCAGCAACCGTGCTCGGATCCACGCTCGCGTACGGTCTTCGCCTCGCCGTCCTACCACCCGGATCCCCACGAGAGCGCGAGCGCCGAGATCCCGGTCCAGGTCCCGAGCTCGGAGAACCCGGACCTGGACGCGCGGGCCACGCCGCCCGCCGAGAAGGAGCGGCCGCGCTCGCTCTCCTGACGACGCCGGCCGGTGCCTCGGCCTGATGGCTCGGAGGACCGCCCCGGGCCGGTACGGTCCTCGGGACGTGCGTGGAACCCCGCGGTCCGGGGCTCCCGGGGCGCCGGGTCGTGCCGTCACCCCACCGGGTTCAGAAGCGATCTCCCTCGTGCGCCGAGAGCCGCGGGTCCCGGAAGATCCTGCGCACCCGACGCAGCTCGCCGGGATCGTCCGGCCGAAGGCCCCGGAACATCAGCACCCGATGCGAACCGGGAAGGCGGAGGTACCCCCGGGCCCGGAACCGGTCGGCCTGATCCCGCACGAAGCTGGTCGTCCCCACCGCCAGGAGCCGGCCCGCGGCCCAGCGCTCGAGCTCCTCTAGGCACCGTGGCTGGTCGCTCCGCTCGGCCACGACGATCTCCTCGCACATGACCTGGCGTTCGTCGCGGCGCGCCCAGAGGTAGCCGATCGGTTTTCCCCGACGCTCGAGGATCTGGTAGTCGTGCGGGCGCCGGGACCCGAGACGGAACCGGGTCTCGAAGGAACCGGCCGGCCGGGGCAGGATCCCGACCCGCCCGAGGGTCGATCGCGCGAGCAGTTGCTCGAGCAGCGCGTGGTCGGCCCGCCGGGCCGCCCGAAGCCGGAGGGGCGCGGGGCGGCCCGGGGCCCGGCGGGCCGGGAGCCGGCGCACCAGGACCTCGGGCGAGTAGACGTCCCGGTACCCCATCCGCTCGTAGAGCCGATGGGCTCCCCAGCTGCGCCGGGTCCAGAGGAAGTAGCCGCGCACGCGTGGATGGTTCCGGCGGTGGACCTCGTCGAGGAGGCGATGGGCGATCCCCCGGCCCAGCTCGGTCGGTGCGGTCACGACGTCGCAGATCCCGAGGACCGTCGCGTCCCCGTCGTCCGATCGGAACTTGAGGTCCAACGCGCCGACGCGGCCGACGACCCGGCCGCGGTCGACCGCGAAGAGGGGCCGGTACGTGCGGTACCTGAGGTCCGATCGCAGGGCGGCGAGGCGCTCCGCCCACGTCGGGGGATCCCCGTCCGACCAATCGAGGAGGCCGACCTCCACCCGGCCGCGCGCCGCGAGCTCATCCCATGCCACGATCCGCATCGGACCGATCCCTTACCCCGAGGAAGGTTGGTTAGGCGCTAAAGCCCGAGTGATGCCCGGCTTAGATACGGGGCGGGGGTGGAACTCCTCCGGGGCATCACGGTGGAGGTCCGACAGGTGGAGTCCTTCGACCCGATCGGGAAGGCGCTCGAGCTCTTGCCACGCTACATCGGGGACCATACCGAGGATCACCCGCTCACCCCGGAGCTGTTCTGGAGCCGGCTCAAGCTCGATGGGTTCTCGGTCCACGGTACGAACCCGGAACGCGAGGAGCACGGGAGCTTCTTCGCCCACCTGGTGCTCGACCACGCGTTCAGCCAGGGTCTCGTGGGAGGGAACATCGCCCAGCACCACTACTGGGCGCGACGACCGGGCGTCGCCGATCTGGGCATGTTCGAGACCTAGCGGGATCACCGGAACCGTCGGCCGATAGGCCCCCTCGCCCCTTAACACGGGCCCCGCCCGGAGACTCCCGGGTCGATCGCGCCCGGTCGCCCGCGGACCACACCCGCGGGCGGGAAGTTCGCCGAGCTCGGCCCCGTTCGACCGCAGGGGCCACATCGGCTCGAACGGGGTCGCTTCGCGGTGACGTGACGGATCGGAGGGACTCGCGGCGCCGGACGGCGTGCGGCATCGTCGCCCCGGCCTCCGGGGCCCGCTCGCCGTGGCCCCGGCTCCACCGTCTCGCGCCGTTCGAGAGCCTCGAGCTGAGCGGGGATGCCTCGTGGGGGACCTTCCGGAGGTGCCGGGCGGGCCGGGGCGCGGACCGGCGGCCCTTCCACGGCCGTTGCCGGGGGACGGGGTCGAAGCTGCGGACCGAGGCCGAGGAGGAGCTCGCACCGTCCGTCGTCTTCGTGCGGCTCGCGCACGTCCGATTCCACCTCACCAACGGCCGGTGGGACGGGGCCGCCCCGCGGATACCGCCACGAGAGGCTTCAAGACACGAGCTCCCCTCGCGGGACCACGGTGGACCGATGGCACGATCGACGACCCGGAACCGGGGACCGGAGGTGGGCCGGCCGAACGAGGGCCTCCGTCGTCGCCGGCACTGGGAGGGGATCTATCGTACCCGCGGGGAGGAGGATCTCAGCTGGCACCAGGATCGTGCCCGTCTCTCGCTCCGCATCCTGGAAGAGTTCGTGCCGCACGAGGGGCGGATCCTCGATGCCGCCGGCGGATCGTCGAGCCTGGCGAGCGAGCTCGCCCGCCGGGGCTTCTCGGACGTGACGGTGGTCGATGTCTCCGATCGCGCGCTCGCCCGGGGGCGCCGGCGGGTCCGGGCCGCGAGCCCGGGCGTGCGGAGGATCCGGTGCGATCTCCTCGACCGGCCGGAGCTCGGGCGCTTCGAGGGCTGGCACGACCGCGCCTTCTTCCACTTCCTCGTGCGGGCCCAGGACCGGCGGCGGTACGTCGCACTCCTCCGCCGGTCGGTCGCGCCGGGCGGGGTCGCGATCATCGCCACCTTCGCCCGGGATGGTCCGACCACCTGCAGCGGCCTGCCCGTGGAGCGGTACAGCGCCGCTCGGCTCGCGCGCGAATTTGCCCCGGGGTTCCGACGGGTGCGGTCGCTGCGCGAGATGCACCGCACGCCGTGGGGAACGCGCCAGCCGTTCACCTACGTCGTGCTGCGGCGACGCTCCCGGGACCCGCCCCGCTCCCGGGGTTGAGCTCGGGACGGTCGATCCGGCCCGGGACGACGCTCGCCGGTCCGTCGGCTCACGTCGCGCGCCGCGGGTCGACCGGGCGCTGCCACTCATAGTGCAGGAACTCCCGGTCGAGCTTCCAACCATGGGCCTCGTAGAGCCGCTGGGCCGGATTGTTGACCGCGGTCTCCAGGATCAGCCCGAGCGCGCCGGACTCCTCCGCGAGCTCCTTCGATCGACCCAGGAGCCGGGATCCGATCCCCTGACCGCGCCGCTCCGGCACGACGAAGAGGTCGTTCAGGATCCAGATCCTGCCGAGGCGGTTCGAGCTGAACGTGGGATACAACTGGACGAAACCCACCGCGCGGCGGACCTGTCGCGCGAGGAAGACCACCGACTCCCCGCGGCGCAGCCGCTCGGAGAGGAACTCCCGCGCGGCGGCCGGCTCCGGGGGCTCGCGGTAGAAGCGCCGGTAGGCTTCGAAGAGCTCCGTGAGCTCGTCCAGATGCGGGAGACCTGCCCGGAGGATCTCGATCGGCACCTTCGTTCCGGCGGGGGGCTCCACGATCCCGTCCTCGGCCCTCCGGAACCCCGGCGACGGATACCCGTTGAGGTCCGCCACCCCCGTCCGTGCCGCTCCCCGGTGCCCGGTCGGAGGCCGGGAGATCACCGCGCCCCGTGAGGTGCGGAGGGCCCACCGGCCCCCGGAAATCGAACCGCCGACCCCACAACGTCGCTTGAACACGGTTCTGTCACTTTTCGGGACCCAACGGGCGTGGGTCTTGGGCTGTAACACGGCGGGACCTGCAGGGCGGAAAGACCCTCTCGTCGGCGGGATGAAACTAATGCGTGGACTTGGTCGGGGCACTCCGGCTAGGGAACGGCGGCGGGGCAGACTGCGCTGCCTGGATCAAGTAGGGGGCGACATTCCCCGACTCATAGAGTTCGTTGGCGACTTCGGCCAGCAACTTTTTGGAAGCATCACCAAGTCCCAGGACCCCGTCAGCAAGGGTTATTGAAGATTCCAACTGCGACTTCAGAGTTTCGAGCGCCCACGGGTTCGGGAGAGTAGGTGGCGCCTTCGCCAACATGGCTGATAGCTTGCTGAGTTCGTCGCGGAGCAATGTCAGGCGCTCTCGCAGCGCAGTCTCCGTGAAGGATGTTGGATCAATTATCAACGCCATCGGGCGGCATCTCCCGGATTCACGAAGGTTCCGTCGCCCTCAAGATTCTGTCTCTTTCCGTGTTGTAATGTAGGGGGCTTAGGGGCCGTCTCAAATCGCGGGGCGGTCGCCCATCATGAGTTGCCCTCCTGAGGAAGCCGAACCGCTTATCTCTCGCCTTTAGATGGTGGCTCCGCACCGAACGCACCTACACCGCCCTCCCAAGGCGGCCAACCCGGGGCGCGCTCCCGGGAGGTGCGGCGCGATGTGGGGGCCACCCGGGGATACCCGGATGGCGGGGCGACCCCGGCTCCCAACCGGGGTCGTTCTGGGGGGGCATTGCGGTGTTTTGGGCCTCGCAGGGCGCGACCGCGCGTGCGCTACCGCCCTTCACGAAGTTGTGGTATTGATCTCCGTAGTACGGACTCTAGTCGCCTTGAAAACCATCCCATACCTGGCGAGCGATCCTGCCCGCCTCGCGCGGACAGGGCTCGCCGACCCCCGGCAATGGAGGGATGCGTGGGTGGTCGTCTTGGCCGCAATTCGTGCACGGCATTGATCCGCCAATGCAGCGGACTCGCTTGAGCCCATCGGGCACCGGAACCCGCCGTTCCGTGCCGACACGAGATTCTTGTCCAGGATCGTGTCCCAGCTCCCCGACGGGGCGAGAACCGGCAGGGACGAAACGCGAAAGCGTGGTCCGCGAGGCCAGGTGCGGGGGACCACCCGACCTACCGTTCAGAGCCACCCCCTCGCCCCGCCCTCGGCATTGTCTCAGAGCAGGCTACCAAAGCACCTAAATACACCGGAGCGGTGCCTATTGCACCATGTCGAGGCCAAAAGAGGATAAACGCATCGAAGTGCAGACGCGCGGGGTCGTGGTCCGTAGGACCGTAGGATTCCCGAAGGAATTGGACGACTGGCTAGAGTCCCAAGCGCGGAAGGAGTACCGATCAGTCTCGGGTAAGGTGTGGCTTCTCGTAGACGAAGCCCGCCGCGTGGGGAGCATGCATTGTGGTCAACACATCGAGGGCTTCGGAATAGAATACGAAAAGGGCGGGAAGGCGGAAACGGTTGATGTCTTCATCAATGCGCGCCGGTGGAAACCAGATCAAGACCCACGCGAGGTAATCGGTGACGCCTACACCAGGAAGCATCCGGGGCACGACGTCAAGATCGTTCGGTTCGTCCACGCCGGGGAAATCGGTACGGTGGGATCGGAGTGGCTGTCGATGGACCTGGTCGAAGCGGCTGCCACTAGGAGCTGGCGAGCGGACGAACCGGCCTAGGTGCCCGTGGTACTACTCAATTCTGGAGTTCGCAGGGGACACTTGGTTTGGTGGGACCGTTCCTAGCCTGCTTCCCACCCGTTCTCTCCCCTCTCAGACCCGGCCGGCCGTGTGGAGCTTCCGCAATTTGTGGGGGAGGCAACCCAACTTCCCTTCCTCCTCTACCTACGGGCGCCATCGCGGGAGGAATTGGCGTAGTCCCCGACCCGGCTTGATCTGACCGAACGTTGGCTCGATGCTCACCTTGCGCCACCGATACTCCGTCCGAACTGAGACGCTCCGAACCGCCCGCGCATGAACTGGGTGAATCGCTCGTCGAGGTGTGTGCGGAAAGAGGGGGGTTTGGTGGGGATGGTACTTTCGGGAGGTCGGTCCAGTGTCGACGGGCATGCTCGTCGATAGGCGGGCCGACTACGGCGCATCCGTTCGAGCTGACGTCGTGAGTCGGGGAGAGAAGTGCTACGGGCCGCTATTAGTGGTTGGCGCTCGAAGTATTTTATGTGGAATCGAATGAGGCTCACCTCACGTGAACGGATCTCCGACCCGGCTCCTTCGGAGGAGCTAGCGAATGCCGTTCCTGGAACTCGCCTCCCCTCGACAGGCCGTCCTGACCCGCTCCGTCCGCGGATATGACCATGATTTTCAGCTGTCGCTCGCCGCAGTCGTCAGAATCGCCCGTCTCGCCGGACTAGGAGCGTGTAGCTCTACTCACTGACGGCAGTTCGAAGCGAGGTACTATAGCCGGCCTTGTCTATCGGCGGGCATGTCCGCTGAGAAAGGCCCCGTCTTCCGCCGCTACGATGTGCGTCAG
>DAHUZZ010000050.1:0-478 GCA_027314915.1 Thermoplasmata archaeon
ATCAGGGTCGCCTGGTTGGGGCCGTTGCGGCCCAGGTACCTGTAGACGACCCTGGCGGGCACGGTGCGGCCCAGCCTGTTCCAGATGACTCGCACCTTGCCAGGGTAGGACCTCCTCCCGGAGCTGCCCGGGCGCGAGATCAAGGATGCGAGTTACCTGGTACGCTCTGCGGACCCAGCCACCCGGGAGGACGATGATCGAAGCCGCTCCTCTGGAGGGGCCCAAGACGCCCCTGGCCGTTCGGGTGCGTGACTTGCGCAAGTCGTACGGTGAGGTGCAGGCGGTGCGGGGCATCAGCCTGGAGATACCCAGGGGGAGCGTGGCCGCCCTTCTGGGCCCCAACGGCGCCGGCAAGACCACGACCCTGGAGATCATCGAGGGGCTGCGGCGAGCCGACTCCGGGGAGGTGGAGGTCCTGGGGACCACCCCTGAGCACGCCCGCCGACGGGTGGGTGTGCAGCTCCAGGAGTCCGCCCTC
>DAHUZZ010000050.1:488-749 GCA_027314915.1 Thermoplasmata archaeon
GAGACCATTCGCCTCTTCGGCCGTCTCTACGGGTATGAGGCGGATGCGACCGCGCTTCTGCAGCTGGTCGAGATGGGGGACGTCGGCGATCGGCGCGCCACCAATCTCTCGGGTGGGCAGAAGCGTCGCCTCCAGATCGCCCTCACCCTCTGCAATGACCCCGAGCTGGTGGTGCTGGACGAACCGACCACCGGGCTGGACCCCATCGCCCGCCGCCAGACCTGGGCCATGATCCGGGCCCTCCACGACCAGGGGCGAACG
>DAHUZZ010000051.1 GCA_027314915.1 Thermoplasmata archaeon
AGCAGCCGGGCGGCAACGACCTTGAGCCCCTTGCGCTCGAGCCGCCCGACGATCTCGCCCATCAATCCGCGCTTCACGCCGTCCGGCTTCACCAACACGAGGGTCCGCTCCACGGTGCCTTCGGCCATGCCGGCGTCGAGAGGCCGCCCGTCTAAAGCTTTCGCCCGGGCGTGCCGGTCGAGGGAAATACACGCGGGCCCTGAGGGTCGGCATGACGACGGTCCGCCCCCGGGTTCATCCGGCGGTCTGGGGGTTCGACCGGGCCGCCGGCCGATACGAGCACGGCCGGCCCGACTATCCGGCCGCCGCGATCCGCCGGCTCGGGACGGCGCTGCACATCGGGCCGGGCACCACGACGGTCGAGCTCGGTGCCGGGACCGGCAAGTTCACCCGCGCCTGGATGCGGCTCGGCAGCGCGATCCTCGCCGTCGAACCGATCCCGGGGATGCGCCGCCAGTTCGCCCGGGCGGTGCCCACGGTCCCGATCCTTCCCGGTACCGCCGAGTCGATCCCGCTGCCGGACGGCTTCGCCGACGCGGTGGTTGCCGCCCAGGCGTTCCACTGGTTCCGGCCCGGTCCCGCCCTCGCCGAGATCCGGCGGGTGCTGCGCCCCGGCGGCGGACTCGGGCTCGTCTGGAACCGGCCCCGCCCCGACGCCGGCGCCTCCTGGCTCGGCGACCTCCACCGGATCGTCCGGCCGCTCTGGGACCGGGCGACGCCGT
>DAHUZZ010000052.1 GCA_027314915.1 Thermoplasmata archaeon
CACCTCTCCCAACAGGGGCTCCGGACCGGCCCCGGTTATGGTGTGGGATCGCGGGAGTCAATACTGGTACGGAGGGTGGTTTTTTGGAAATCTATCTCAGGACGACACGCACAGGCTTAGGACTGGAGAAATCCGCAGCAAGACGAGAGCCAAGGCCGCCAGAGTACGCAGGTCGCTGGTGAAGAACCATCGGGTGGGCCCATGCTCCAACTGCGGGTCGATCCGCGGCCCCTTCGATCTCGACCACATCAAGTCGGTCTTCTCTGGCGGAACTTCTGATCCGACCAACCTACGGTGGCTCTGCAAACGCTGCCACCACCACCGAAATTACATAGGATTCCTGCCGGGGGAGAAACCCGAGTGGAAATGCGGCGACAAGAGGTGCCTCCGTAGGTTGCATCAGCACCAAGAGGGGTGTCGGTCACCCGAGTGCCGGGAGTGGATCGTGTGCGGCCGGGGCCACACCCACCTGCGGGAAGAATTCGAGAGGCGCGTCGTGGCGGGGGCACCCGCCCGGCCAAACGGTAGAGCCGCGCGGCTTCGACCCGACCTGGGGAAGTTCGCATGGTGACCCGCGCCGCGATCTACGCCCGGGTCTCGCGCGCTGACGAGAAGGACATCCTCGAGAACCAGCTCCGGACGCTGCGTGAGTACGTCGCCGAACACTGACTCACGCTCGCCGGCGAGTTCATGGAGGTCGTCTCCGGCGGGAGCGACG
>DAHUZZ010000053.1 GCA_027314915.1 Thermoplasmata archaeon
CTCGAGCCGGCGGCGCATCCCGCCCGAGTAGGTCTTGACCAGCCGGTCCTGGACCTGAGTGAGGCTCATCTCCTCGAGGAGGCGGGCCATCCGGGTCCGGGCCTCGGCCGGAGGCACGTCGTAGATCGCGGCCGCGAGTTCGAGGTTCTCCCGACCGGTGAGCTGATCGTCCGCGGTGGACTCCTGGAAGACCAGCCCGATCCGGCGGCGGATCCGGTCGGTCTCGGTCCGCAGGTCGAGCCCGTCGACGAACGCCCGGCCGCCGCTCGGCTTCAGGAGGGTCGTCAACATGCCGACGGTGGTGCTCTTGCCCGGCCCGAGGAACCCGAAGATCTCCCCGGGGTGTACCTCGATGGAGACGCCGGCGACGGCCCGGGTGCCCCCGGGATAGACCTTCTCGAGATCCTCGGTGACGATGGGGTTGGTCATGGCTTCAGGGTATCGATATCGGTATCGCTGGCCCCTTAAAACGGCGCGCGGGCGTCGGACTATGGGGGTCCGGCCTACGTGAACTCCTCACGTTCGAAGAGGTAGAGGCCGCCCACGGCCGTGACGATGAGGTAGCCGAGCATGATGACGATGCTCTCCGCGATGCCGGCGGTGTAGGTGGTGACGGTGGCGAAGCTGTGCCGCCCCACCTGGGTGGTCGTGGTCGTGATGTTCCCGAACAACCCCCAATTCACGGTCGGGTTGAAGATGTTGCCGA
>DAHUZZ010000054.1 GCA_027314915.1 Thermoplasmata archaeon
CATCCCGTAGAGCCCGAGCCCTTCGCGCCCGTACGGTCGGGTGGACCGACGCTCGGCCCACCTCCGGAGCGCCGGGCACAGTCCCCCGCCGGGGCCGTGATTGATGATCGCGATCCCCCCGCGGGGAAGGAGCGGGTCGATCCTCTGGAACTCCTTCCAGCCCACCCCGCAGTCGTGGGGCACGTCGTAGAGCACCAGGTCCACCCGGCCGAGCTCGGAGAGCAGCGGGGGCAGCACGACCGCCTTGTCGCCCAGCCGGAGGTCCCACCCCCGGCGCAGACGCGTCGGGATCGCCCACCCCGTCGAACGGCCCGGAGGGAGGCTCCAGGAGTACCGCGCCGGCCGGCCGCTGCGACCGGGCCGCGGGTGGGCGGGGCGGTCGATGGAGTGCAGCACGCCCGAACCGTTCCGGGCCAGCGCGTCCAGGAGGTAGGCGGAGGAGACGCCCGAGGAGACCCCGACCTCGAGGATATGGCGCGGTCGGGTCCGCCGGACCAGGGCGTGGAGCTCGAGCGGAGCATCGATCTCGATGTAGGACTCGCACCCCTCCTTCCGGTGCTCCCGCGCGATCCCGGCGAAGAGCCGGTGCTCCGACGCGGCCTCGTGGAGGGCCCGCCGTGCCGCCGGGCCCGCCCGGCCCGAGAGCTCCGCGGTCCAGCGCAGGTCGGGCTCCTCTTCCGCGCGCATCGCTCCGA
>DAHUZZ010000055.1 GCA_027314915.1 Thermoplasmata archaeon
GAACGCTTGCAGCTCTCGCTTCCACAGGTGACAGCGATAGCCATTGCTTCCGCCACTGTCGGCGCAGATCAGAAGGTGGCGGGCTTTCGGGTAGCGGGGCTAGCCCATGGACCGCCACCATTCTCGGATGCTCTGCATGGCGAACTCGGCGGTGTCGCCGCTCATCCCGACATTGACCCATCCCTTGTTCTCCCCGACGTCGTACACCCCATAGGGCACGGCCTTGGGCACCTCTGGGTCCGGGAAATCATGCGTCAGCGCTTCGATCGGATCGCCCTTCGGACGCCATTCCCGGCCCGCATTTTTATAGGGCCCGACGAGCTCCTTCTTCTTCGTGTCCACCGAGATAACCGGTAGCCGCCGGCGCAGAAACAGTCCCGCCTGATCGTTGATGTACTGAAACTGCGCATTGCGCTGCGGGTGATCCACCACGCCCTCCGAGCCTTTGCGATTGCCCTGCAGGGTATAGTCCAACTCATGCAGCAGATTGGCAACGCTGTGATAGCTGACCTGCTGTCCGTCCTGCTGCAGTGCAGCTTCCAGCTTCCGGGTGCTCAGAGTGGTCCAACGCAGCGTGGACTGTGGATCTCCACGCACGCCCGGCTCGATCAACGCTTCCAGCTTCTTCACCAAATCCGGCTGATGCTCGCCCAGGCGCTTGCGGCCACCGCCAGGGTCGCGGA
>DAHUZZ010000056.1 GCA_027314915.1 Thermoplasmata archaeon
AGCCCGCGGGGTCGTTCCGCCTCGGCATCGATTCGCCGCTGGGGGTGGCTTGAATGGCCGCGGCTCCCCGTCCCGCGCGCCTCCCACGTGCCGGGGTCCCAGTACTGCTGGAGGAAACGGTCGTTCGAGCCGTTGTTCCAGGCGATGGTGGGATCGCTGACGTTCGTCAGGAGCGCCTGCCCGAGCGGGCTGTGGAGGAAGAGCGATCTCGGGATGAGGAGGTTGTTCATCCCCGCCGCGAGGCCGACCGAGTAGGTCGCCGAGGAGATCCCGCCCGCCGCCGTCGAGTCCACCCAGGGGATGCCCGAGACGCTCACCGGGTTCCCCGCGCCGGGCGTCGTCTCGTTGATGGCCAGCTGTACGAAGTCCTGCTCCCCGGTATAGCGCTTCAAGCCCAGCGGCAGGTTGTTCAGGGTCGAGTTGTCCCCGGGCACCACGAGGAGCGTGTTCGCCTTCGCGTAGACCAGCACCGGCTGGTAGGTCAGGTTCAGGGTGTAGTTCTGGCTCGGGTTCGACCCGTGGAGCTTGACCGTCTGCCGGGCGCCGTTCTCGAGGTCGACGGAAAGTGAGCTCGTGTTGTCCCATACGAAATGGCCGTTGCTGCTCGTGTTGGCGACGATCGAGAAGTTGAGCGTGGCATTCTGCTCCGTCGGATCGACGAGGAAGTTGACGGGATAAATCC
>DAHUZZ010000057.1 GCA_027314915.1 Thermoplasmata archaeon
TACCACACGGGCAAGAGCTGGTCGGTCTACCCCTCGGACGTCGTCTTCTCGATCGCGCGCACGATGTCGTTCGCCGATCTCCCCAGTGCGGGATCGAACAACGGGTGGATCCTCGCCCAGTCGCTCCTGCCGGGCCTCAACAGCAAGGTCATGGCGGCGAACCCGGCGTGGGACGGCGGGATCCACTCACCGTACAACAACACGCCGCAGGCGATCTTCGCCTCGATGACCGTGAACGGGACCGACTGCCCGAAGCTCGCGATGCAGCAGGGGCACGGCTGCGTGACGTTCCACGTGAACGGGAACGACCAGAACTGGCCGTACTTCCTCGAGCTCATCGCCGACCAGCAGGGCGCCTCCATCGTGTCCTGCGGCTGGATCAGTTCGACGGCCTCCACCGGCGCGAGCGCGGGCATCCCGTACTGGACCGAGGACAACGTGACGGGCGCGGGCGATGCTCCGTGCCTCCTGCCCGGCGGGGCGACGACGACCTTGTCCCCGGCGTTCGCCGCGGCCGTCGCGAAGATCCCCGCCACGGCGTGGGACAGCTACCAGGAGGCCGGATCCGGCACCACGACCAACGGGGTCGGCATCGGCACCCCGTACAAGGACATGGTCGGCAGCGGACCGTACTACCTGAGCAGCTACCAGATCGGGACCTCCTACGGCCTGGC
>DAHUZZ010000058.1 GCA_027314915.1 Thermoplasmata archaeon
GCGCCCCATCCACCCGGGGTCGGGCCTGCCGCCCCGTAGGACGTCACGGTGGAGATCTCCGGCTGGCAGGTCGCGGGGGGTCACTACTCGGGCCTCACGAAGCGTGGCCGTGCCGACCTTATGCCCCCGATGCGACCAGTAGTTCGGGACGCGAAGGATGGTGAACTCCCTCCCGACCTGGGCCCGGTAGTACGCCACCTTCTCGGGACTGAACGATCGGATCGTGGTGAACCGTGGGTCCTTGAGCTTGTCCCAGTCCTCGGAGAACTTGATGCGGTTCACGCCTCCACCTCCAGCGGAATCAACCGCGCACGGAGGGCCCGTTCCACGGACGGACCGGGGCCGAACTTTCTCCGGGCCGAAGTCTTCCTAACGTGGCACCCGTGGCACAGGGACCTCAGGTTCGACAGGTCGAACTCCGCACCCCCGTCCTGGATCTCCACTATGTGATCTACCTCCGTTGCCCCCGCCCCGCAGTTGACGCACCGCTTCCCATCACGAGCGAGAGCTTGGTCACGGACGGCCTTCCAATCCCGGATGCGACTCCACCTGGGGTCCAAGTGGAAGGTCCAGTAGCAGCTCCGGACGAGGGCGGTCGCGGGGTTGTCCTGTGGGCCAACCGGATCGCCCTTCCCGCACCATACCCGTCTCCGCG
>DAHUZZ010000059.1 GCA_027314915.1 Thermoplasmata archaeon
GGCCGATCCCCGAGGAACTGCCCTCCTCCGAGACGCCGGAAGCGGACGCTCCGCCCGCTCCGGAAGCCGGAGCGGCGCCCGCCGCCTGACCGGAGCTCCGGATGGCCGGGTCGCACTGCCAATTCCTTCCCGTCGGGGTGGCTCAGCCCGGTAGAGCACGGGACTCATAGCGTCGCGGCGCGCCGCCACGACGGGAGAGATCCTGGGGCCGGGGGTTCAAATCCCCCCCCCGACACAAGAATACCGATTCTCTCCCATGAACGCGGACCGAGCCCCGTGACTTATTCTTAGCCGGCACGAGCTTCCTCCCGAGCGAGGCGCTCCAGTGCGACCGCTCTCCCCGTCAACTGCTTCGCGACACTCTCCAGATCCCGAGGCGTCGGAAGGGCGGCCTCGCTCGTCGCGGTGTGTTCCATCTTCGTGAGTTTCCGCTCGGATAGTTCGGTGTCCGCGTCCCGGTAGGCCTCGTTATGGCTGAGCATGTACCAGATGGCGCACGCGAGCGTCCTCGCCGCCGCCACGTGGGCCTTCGCCGCACCGATCGACTTCGCCTTCTTCGTGTAGAACCGCTTGATCGTCGTGTCCTGCTTCGACCGGAGCATCCCCTGGACCGCGATGCACAGGAACCGCT
>DAHUZZ010000005.1 GCA_027314915.1 Thermoplasmata archaeon
GAATCCGGGGCCCCGGACCGCTCGACAGAGTTCCGGCAAGAGGTTCTCTCCACCCCAATCCTCGCCGAAGAATCGAGTTGGACGAGCGTTCTCTGGGTGACTCCTGGGGGGCCCGGCACAGTGGATCAGCGCACCCGAACCCTTCCCTCGAGGACCCACCCTAAACCCGGAAGAGCCCCAAACCCTACCCTGGCATGAGGTCTTGATTCAAAGCCCCCGGAACGGCCGGGATACGCTCAAGCCCTCCGAAGATTCCGCGGCCCCTACGGCCCCGGTCCCCCGCCGCCACCCGGATCTCGACGCCGCGCTCCGCGAGGAGCGCGAGTTCGTCCTCGCGCTCGGCGGGTACGCGTTCGAGATCCCCGGCGGGACGCTCGTGACCAACGAGAAGCTCCCCGGGACCCGGTTCAACTTCGTCCAGGACGTCCGGTTGAGCCCGGAGCGCATCGCGGGGTTCTTCGAGCGGGCGTTGGACCACTACTTCCAGCGGGCGCTCCGGCCCACCTTCGAGCTGCCGGATCCCGCCCCCGAGTTCCTGGTCGGGGTGCTCGAGCGCTACGGATTCCATCCCCAGGCCGAGCCGTCGAGCGTCCTGGCCACGCACCGCGCGGCGCTGCCCTCCCCGCCGCCCACGGGGTTCTCCTGCCGGCCCGCACGGCCGGAGGAGCTCGACACCGTCTCCGACTTCTGGACCCACACCGAGGATCGCGCGGAGGTCCGGCGCTCGCTCGAGGTGGGCATCGAGCATCCGAACCCCCCGGAATCGATCCTCCCCGTCCTCGCGTTCGACGCGGGACGGCCCGTCACGGCGGCGATCCTCCACCGGTTCGAGGAGACGTGGGGCATCCATGCCGTGGCGACGCAACCGAAGGCCCGGGGGCGGGGCGCGGCCACGGCCCTCGTCGCGGCGACGCTCCGCGAGATCCTTCCGGCCTCGCGCCAGCTGATCTGCCTCCGGGCCGGGCACCCCCGGATCCGCCGACGGCTCGAGTCCCTGGGCTTCGAAGAGATCGCCCGCTACCGCGCCTTCGAGCTCGCCCCGAACGCGGAGCTCCACCTTCCGCCGCTGGGTCCGCCGATGGGCCCGAGATGGCGTCCACCGCGACGGGCGAGCCCCGGCTCCGGGACGGAAACGGTCCGGTGAGCCCCGAGCCTCCCTTCGGCCGGGGTCGCGAGGGGGGCGCTTCGACGTCGGAGGCGGTCCGAGGGGGAACCCGGCGCTCTTCCGGGCCGCCTCGTTCACCCGCGCGATCGCGACCGCGGGGTCGGGCCGCCCCGTGATCCGCACGGCGAGCGCGTCAGGGGAAGGTCCCCGCGGCGCGCGGCCCCCGGGTCCCGGGGGCCGTGGGGGGTCCACCGCGCGTTCCCTCAGTCGCGCCGGATGCCGTCGAGCTTCAGGCGCTGCTCGAGCGAGGCGATCGTCCGCATGGTCGTGAGGACCGTGTCCGGGTTCAGGCTGATCGAGTCGATGCCCTTCCGGACCAGGAACTCGGCGAACTCGGGGTAGACGCTCGGTCCCTGCCCGCAGATCCCGACCGTGCGCCCGGAGGCGTGCGCCCCTTCGATGAGAA
The DNA here is from genome assembly GCA_027314915.1 of Thermoplasmata archaeon. Taxonomy (GTDB): domain Archaea; phylum Thermoplasmatota; class Thermoplasmata; order Lutacidiplasmatales; family UBA184; genus JAKIVR01. The sequence goes on from DAHUZZ010000005.1 coordinate 1,572, forward strand.
GCTCGACCGCGCGCTGGACCGCCGGGTCCCGCTCGTCGAAGTAGCCCATCCGCCCGAGCGTCTCCGAGTCCCGGTCGGCGCCGAGGACCAGCTGGGTCAGGTCGTTCGATCCGATGGAGAAGCCGTCGCAGAAGTTCGAGAACTCCCGGGCGAGGAGGACCGTGGAGGGGACCTCCGCCATGAGGTAGAGCTTGAAGTCGCGGCTCCGGCGGAGCCCCTTCTCCTTGAACATCTCCTGGATCTGCTCGAGCTCCCAGGTGTTCCGGACGAACGGCAGCATCACGTGGGCGTTCTTGAGCCCCCGGTCGATGCGGACCCGCTGGATCGCCTCGAGCTCGAGCAGGAACGCCGGCCGGAAGATGGGCGAGATGTACCGGGAGCAGCCGCGCCAGCCGATCATCGGGTTCTCCTCGTTCGGCTCGAACTCGGCCCCGCCGGGCATGCCGCGGTACTCGTTGGTCTTGAAGTCGGAGGTCCGGACGATGACCGGCCGCGGGTGGAACGCCTGGCAGACCGTCGCGATCCCGTCGGCGAGCCGGGTCACGAGCTGCTCGCCCTTGCCCTGCTTCAGGAGGACGAGGGGGTGGTCGCGCACGTGCGCGGTGAAGATGAACTCGATCCGGAGCAGCCCGACGCCCGAGACCGGCAGCCGGGCGATCTCCGCCGCCTTCTCCGGCACCGAGGCATTCACGTAGATCTTGGTGGCCGTCACCGGCGCCGAGGCGTGGTGATCGGTCGCGCCCGAGGGGATCCCGGGCAGCGCCGCCGTCGCGGGGGGGGCCGGCAGGCCGTCGTAGACGGCCCCGAGCTTCCCGTCGACCGTGACGGGCTGCTCCTCCTTGAGCACCTGGGTCGCGGTCCGGGTGCCCACCACGCAGGGCACGCCGAGCTCGCGCGAGACGATCGCCGCGTGGCAGGTCATCCCGCCCTCGTCGGTCACGATCGCGGCGGCACGGGTCATGGCCGGGACCATGTCCGGGGTGGTCATCTGGGTCACGAGCACCTCGCCGGCCTGCAGACGGTCCATCTCGGCCGCCCGGAGGAGCTTCCGCACCCGGCCCCCGCGGATCCCGGGGCTCGCGCCGAGCCCGCGCACGAGGAGCGTCTCCCCGGCGCTCGCGGCGGGGGCCGTGGCGGCGTGCCGGGCGGTCGGGGCCCCGTTGGGGACGGGGGTCGTGAGCGAGGCCCGGACCGCCTCCGGTTCGGGGATGGTGGTGACCGGGCGCGCCTGGACGATGTAGAGGGAGCTTCCCTCGAGGCACCACTCGATGTCCATGGGGCGGCGGTAGTGCGACTCGATGACCCGGGCGAGGGAGGCGAGCTTGTCGATCCGCTCGTCGGAGAGCTTCTGCTGGTTCCGGTCGGGGCCGGGGACCTCCTCCCGGCGGTTCCCGCCCTCGGGGTCCCGGACCAGGCGGAAGGACTGGTCCGAGATCTGCTTGTGGACGATCCGCTGCGTCGCGCCGTCCACGACGTAGTGGTCCGGTGTCACCTCGCCGCCGACGATGGCCTCGCCGAGCCCCCAGCCGGCCTCGATGATCATGTGGTTCTCGCCGGTGTTGGGATCGCGGGTGAAGAGGATCCCGCTCACCGTCGATTCCACCATCTTCTGGACGAGGACGGCGAGGCGCACGGAACGGTGGTCGAACCCCTTGCGGGCCCGGTAGACGAGGACCCGGGGCGTGAAGAGCGAGCCCCAGCACCGGCGGATGGCGTCCAGGATGGCGTCGGTCCCATGGACGTTCAGGTAGGTCTCCTGCAGGCCGGCGAACGAGGCGCCCTCGAGGTCCTCGGCGGTCGCGGAGGAGCGGACCGCGGAGAACCGGACCCCGTGGGCGGCCTCGTACTCCTGGACCTTCTTCTCGAGCTGCGCCCGCATCTCGTCGGGGAACTCGGTCGCCTCGAACCCCTCCCGGATGGCGCGCGAGACGAGGTCGACGCTCTCCGTGCGCTCGAGATCGAGGGTCGCGAGCGCCGACTCGATGGTATCCTTGAGCGGGGTGGCCCCGACGAACGCCGAGTAGCAGTCGGTGGTGACGACGAACCCCGGGGGGACCGGGAGCCCCTCCCGGACGACCTCCCCGAGCTTGCTCGCCTTGCCCCCCACCAGGGCGTGGTCGGCGCTGGACACGTCCTCGAGGTTGACGATGAAGGGCATCACCCTAGCCACCGACGGCGCGTTAAAAATCTATGCGCACACGCCCGTGCGGCCCTGTCCTACCCGGCTTCGGGGGCGCGGGCGAGGAGGTACCCCCGAAGATCGGAGCGCGGCGAGTACTCGTGCACGACATGTTCGCCCGAGACCCCCCAGCGGCCCGGAGGGCCGAGCTGGCTCGGGAGCTCGGCCCGCCGGGCCTCGACGTTGGACCGCTCGACGATCTCGTAGTAGTGGACCCGGCCGCCCGGTCGGAGGTGGGGGCCCAGGGCGGCAAGGAACCTCGACCCCTCGTGCGGGAGGTTCAGGATGGCGCGGTCGAACGTGCCCCCGCCGGCGAGGAAGTCGCCCGCGTCGGCCCGGATCGGGACGATGGCGTCCGACTCGGATGAGCCCACGAGGTCGCCGGCGAGGAGCTCGATCGCCCGGGGGTTCGCGTCGACGGCGGTGATGCGGGCGGTGGGCACCCTCCGGGCGATCGTCCGGGCGAAGGGGCCGATGCCGCAGCACAGGTCGAGCACCCGCTCCCCGGGCGCGACGGAACCGGCCACCTCCGCATGCTCCCGGGCGAGCCGCGGCGAGAAGTAGGCCGATTCGAGGTCCACCGTGAAGGGGATGCCGTTCTCGACGTGGCGGGTGCGGTACGGGCCGTCGCCCGCCAGGCGCACGAGGTGCCGGATCCGGTCGGCGCCACGGACCCCGCGGTCCTCGGCCACCAGCCGGGCCGCGGGCACGAACTTTAGGAGCGCGCGACCGATGGCCGGGCCCCAGGCGGAGAGCTCCTCGGGGAGCCGCACGAGCACGATGTCCCCGACGACGTCGAAGGAGCGCGGAAGCTTCCGCTCGATCTCCGCCGAGACCTCGAGCAGCTCCCGGTAGTTCCGGGCGACCCCGGCCCCGGGCTCCGGGAACTCGTGCTCCACGACCGGGAAGCGGGCCAGCGGACCCGTCGGGGGCCCGGCGAGGGGGAGGAAGACCCAGGCGTCGTCCCGCTCGACCCCCAGGTCGGTCCGGAGCAGCCCTTCCTCCCGGAGCCCGCGCCGGCTGAGCTCGGCCTCGGCCCGCGGCACCCGGAGCGCCAGCGCCTTCATTCCGCGGTCGCGGGGTCGCCCGGCGCGAGGAGGATCGGCATGAGCTCCCGGGCCGACCTCATGCCGAGATGGCCCCCCGCGCAGGACCGCTCGCTGAACGCCCCCTGCCGGCCCTCGGACGGCACCCCGGCGCCCCACAGGAGCAGCGGGACCGGGTCGTCCGAGTGGCCCTTCCGCGCGGCCGGGGTGGCGTGGTCCGCGGTCACGGCGAGCCGGAGGGTCGTCCGGTCGAGCCCCGCGAGGAACGGGCCGAAGAAGGAGCGGTCGAGCTCCTCGATGATCGCGCGCTTCCGTTCGGCGTCCCCGTCGTGGCCCGGCTCGTCGGGCCCCTTGAGGTGGACGTAGACGAAGGCGCTCTCGGCGAGGGCGTCCCGGGTCGCCCGGGCCCGCTCCGGGAGCGCCGCCGCCGGGTCGGGCCCCATGGGGCCCACGAACCGGTCTGCGAGGCCGAAGAACCGGGCGATCCCCCGTTCGACGGGCATCTCGGTGACCGCCGCGGCGGAAAGGTGGTAGCGCTCCGGGAAGGTCGGCGGGGCGCGGTCGGGGATCCCCCCGGCGCTCCGGAGGAGGAGGTCGTTGGCGATCCTTCGGCCGGCGAGGGCGCGCCGCGCGTTCACGCCGTGGGCCGCGAGCACGGGCCGGGCCCGCTCGAGGAAGAGGTTCACGGCGGCGGCGGTCCGCTCGGCCTCCGGGGTCGCCGCCTCCGGGACCACGGGCCGGGGTCGCGGATGCTCGACGCGCCGGGCATGGCCCATCCCGCCCACCCTCTCGTAGAAGGGGTCCGCATTGGAGATCGCGCCGGACAACCGCCCCCCCTCCACGGGGTGCAGCCAGAGCACGCCCCGGTGACCGACCGTCGGGCGCACCTCCGCGCGGATCCCCTCCGGGGCGAGGAGGTCCGCGGCCGTCACCGACCGCGCGAGCTCCGCCGCCTCCCGGGTCGAGAGGTTCCGGCCCACGCGGGAGTCCACGATCTCCCCGGCGCCGTCCGCGGTGGCGAAGTTGAGCCGGAGCGCGACATCGCCCGGGGCGAGCGGCACCTCGGCGCCGAGCGCCTCGAGCACCCCGCGGCCCGGGGAGTCCTTTGCCGGGTCGTAGCCGAGCAGGGCGAGCACCCCCGCGTCCGACTCGGGGGCGACACCGGGGCCGATGATCGTGAGGAGCCCCGTCTCGCCCTCCGCAGCGAGCCGGTCCAGGTTCGGCGTGCGGGCGGACTCGAGGGGGGTCGGGGGCGCCCCCGAGGGGGTCGGCGCATCGGCCAGCCCGTCGAGGATGATGAGCGCGTACCGCCGTCCGTTCACGTCTCGTCGGGGACGAAGGGGGAGTTGCTTATATGGAGCGCTCCGCTCGAGCGCGAAGCGTGGCGCAGGGCGGCGGGCTTCGCACCTTCGGTACGCGGCCGCTCGGTCGAGTGATCCTGGTCGCGGTCGCGATCGTGGCCGTCGGCTTTGCCATCGTCTTCCTCGGCGATCTCATCGGGATCGGGACGTTCCTGCTCCTCGGTCTCGCGGTCCCGATCTACGCGGGGGTGAAGCGGCCCCGCACGCTCGCCATCTTGGGGCTCGCGATCCTCCTCCTCGCCGCCCCGCTCGCGAGCGTCCTGGTCACGCAGCAGACGTTCGCGCCGAGCCCGAGCGTGAGCTCGTTCAACGTGGACGGTGGACCGGTGCTCCAGAACGCGACGGTGGACCCGTTCAGCGCCGGGGACGGTGCGGCCTTCTACTTCCATGCCGACCTGTTACCGACCTACCTCTACCACAACTCGACGCTCCACAACATCACGCTCTTCGTCACCACCTGCCCCTACGTCACGGCCCCCAACGAGTCGACGACCTACTGCGGGAGCTACAGCTCCTACCACCAGGTCCTCCCGCTCAACGTCACCTACGCGGATCCCCGGTCGACGATCACCTTCCAGCAGAAGCTGGCCGGCCCGAACATCTACTGGTGGACGATGTACGGAACGTACACGTTCGACTCGAACTGCACGAAGAACTGTACGCAGTACGTCTTCCTGAACTCCGGGAACAGCTACGCCGACGTCCAGGGACCGGTCACGGGCGACTTCTTCTCCGTCCTCGGGATCGTCATCGTGCCGGTCTACGTCCTGTTCATCTACCCCGCCATCGCGTTCTACGCGGCGCTCCTGTTCTACATGTGGTTCAAGGGCCGCGAGGCGCGGCGGCGGGCGGCCACGGGCATGGGCCCGGCGCCGAGCGGCCCGGGCCCGGTGGCCGGGACCGGAACGGGAACGGCGGGGGCGGGCGGGGCCGGGGCGGTCCCCGAGCAGCACTGCCCGAACTGCCAGGCGGTGGTCTACCCGAACGAGGCCCAGTGCTGGAAGTGCGGCGCCGCCCTGAACGTCTCCGCCGCGCCGCTCGTCTCCGAAAAAGGCCCGTCGAACCCCTGAGCCGCGACCCCCGCAGTCGACAAATCCTGTCCCGGCGTGCCCGGGGGCCCGGCCTTCGGGACGGGCGCAGGGAGGGCGGGCGCGATCCAGCGGCGGAGGTTGGGAGCCGGCGGACCCGAGGTGTCGGCCCTGGGGCTCGGCTGCATGGGCATCTCGCAGTCCTACGGGGCCCCCGACCGGGCCGGAGGGCGGGCCACCATCCGTCGGGCGCTGGAGCTCGGGGTGACCTTCTTCGACACCGCCGACGCCTACGGCTGGGGGGCGAACGAGGAGCTCGTCGGCGAGGCGCTCCGGGACCACCGCGACGAGGTGTTCCTGGCGACGAAGTGCGGGTTCGTCCGGGGCCCCGACGGGACCGCCTCCGTGATCGACGGCAGCCCGGAACACCTCCGCGCGGCCTGCGAGGCGAGCCTCCGGCGGCTGGGGGTCCGGACGATCGACCTGTACTACCTGCACCGGGTGGACCCGAAGGTCCCCGTCGAGGAGAGCGTGCGCGCGCTTGCCGGCCTCGTGCGGGAGGGGAAGGTCCGCTACCTCGGGCTCTCGGAGGTCTCCCCCGGGACGCTGCGCCGCGCCCACTCGGTCCATCCCATCACCGCCGTGCAGAGCGAGTACTCGCTCTTCACCCGGGACCCCGAGGACGGCATCCTGCCCGTCTGCGAGGAGCTCGGGATCGGCTTCGTCCCGTTCAGCCCCCTCGGTCGCGGGATCCTCACCGCCGCGGCCCGCTCGACGGAGGGGATGCCGGAGAACGACTTCCGGCGGCGGAACCCCCGGTTCGCTTCCACGAACCTGGGCCGGAACCTCGAGCTCGTCGACCGGCTCGCCGAGATCGCCGCGGCCAAGGGCTGCACGCCGGCCCAGCTCGCGCTGGCCTGGCTCCTCGCCCGGGACCCGCCCGCGATCCCCATCCCGGGGACGAAGCGCCCGAAGCTCCTCGAGGAGAACGTCGCCGCCGCGGACCTGCGGCTGGACCGGGCGGAGCTCGCCGGGATCGAGGCCGCGGTCCCGCGGGGCTCGGCGGCCGGGGACCGCTACTCGCCGGAGCTGCGGGCCCTCGTCGACCGCTGAGGGGCCCGCCCGGGCGCGCCCGTCAGCTGAAGACCACCGGTTGCGGCAGCAGCGACGGCCCGAAGATGTTGTTCAGGACGTCGGAGTCGCCGGGGCCGAGGACCTCCGCGGCCAGGGTGAAGGGCCCGGGGACCTGCGTCTGCCAGGTGAGCGTCACGAAGGTGCTCGCCCCGCCGCCGGGGAGGTAGATCGTCGTCGACACGACCTGGCCGCCGTAGAGCGCCGGGGTGCCGTTCACGAGGAGGAGGATCGTCACCGCGCCGCCGGCGAGCCCGTTCGAGCGGACGTCGACGTTGACCGTGGTCGGGCTCTTGGACTTCGTGCCCAGCACCTGCACCTCGGCGACGGCGTAGTCGACCTGCTGCCGGTCCGTGGACCCCACGCCGGGCGGCGTGAGACCGCTCAGCCAGTCGACCATGTTGTAGACGACCTCGGAGGCGCCCGCGCCGCTGCCCCACTGCTTCCCACCCGGCAGCGTGTGGACGAGCATCGCGGGGTCGAGGCCGAGGATGGCCTCGGAGTGGAACTTGCCCGTGGTGAAGAAGGTCCCCGCGGGATTGCCGTTCACCGAGAACCAGGTCACGGCGTTGGCGCCCGACTGGAGCGCGCCCGCGAGGTTCATCGCCTGGAACGTGGAGTTGCCGGCGACGGTCTTGTTGACCGTGTAGGTCGACGGCACCCCGGCGCCCTGGAGGCCGTACACCGCGCTCGGGGTGTACACGCCCAGGTTCGTCTGGGGCAGCGAGAGGGTCGCCGCGCACGCGGTCCCCGAGACCGCCTTGAGACCGAAGGCGGAGAGGAAGGTGGTGCTGGGGCAGCCCGTGCTCGCCGTCGACCACGCTTCCGCCCCGACGATCCAGACGTTCGCCTTGCCGCTCAGCGTGGTGAGCGTCGACTGGTCGGAGGAGGAGAGGGCGGGGCAGGCGGGGTTGGTGTTGCTGCCGTAGTCGACGATGATCACCTGGTCGGAGCTGAAGGTGCTCGCCGCCGGCAGGTTGGACGTGCACGAGTAGGTGTACGTCGTGAAGGGGATGCCGTCGGAGACCATCGCGGCCCGGAGCCAGCCGGCCTCGTCGGCCGCGCCCCAGGTGTGGGCGGTCGTGTAGCCGGTGTTCTTGGCGATGAAGGCGATCTGCGGGAAGATCGTGACGCTCAGGGTCCCGTTCGCCTCGCCGACGCCCGGCACGCTGCCCTGGGCCACGAGGACCGCCGAGCCGATCTGCGTCGGGGTCCAGGCCATGTACATCGACGCGACCCCGCCCGCGGTGATCGGGGCCGTGGTGCTGCCCAGGAGGGCGCCGTTCACGAAGAACGACATCGAGGCCGTGCCGCCGGCGAAGCCGTTGTTGACGATCGTCCCGATGAGGGTCGAGGGCGTGTTGTTCACGGGGACGGTCTGGTTGAGCGCGACCGAGACCGTGACGTCGCCCGGGATGTTGATGCCGGGCGGGATGATGTCGACGGGCACCGCGATGGTGTTGCGGAGCCCGAGGGTGTCGATGGCGCTCACGAAGACGAAGTAGACCCCGCTCGAGGTGGTGAGGCCGGGCACCGTGTACTCCCAGGTCCCGTTGGCCGCGGAGTAGGTCATGATCTGCGGGTGCGCGCCGTAGAGGCCGGGGAGGAGCGAGTAGTTCACCACGACATGGGTCGAGGTGGGCCGGAGGTTCACGTCGGCGATCTGGACGAAGACCTTGAACGGCGCGCCCACCGGGGGCTCCGCGGGCGAGGTGCCCTGGTTGGTGAACTGGGGCGGGATGCTGGGGCTCGACCCGGGCAGGATGTTGTGGTAGAGGAGCACGTTCGCCGAGATGATGTTGATCGTCAGGTTGTCGGGGATGGTGAGGCCGCGCGGAAGGACGTTGAGGCTCCAGGTCTCGCCGATGGTCCAGGCGACGACGCCCCCGTTCGCAATGCTGAACGGACCGGTGAAGGCGCTCGGCTTGGCGGCCGAGGTGATGTAGATCAGGTTCGAGGCGCCGTTGAAGATCGTCGGACCGGCGAGGTGGGTGATGTTGACGTAGGAGACGACCGTCCCCACGCCGCTCACGTACTCGAAGGCGAGCTGAGCGGCGAACTGGCTCGTCGGCTGCGGCGCGGGCTGGGGGAAGGTGTTGACGAAGAGGAAGACGGTGCCGAAGAGCGTCACCGTGAGGCCGAGGAGCAGGATCGTGCCGACGACGTCGGACAACCCTCGGCGGGAACGACCGGGTCCGCGAAGACTTCGGCGGCGTGGGGAAAAGTCGAGCATAGGTTCGCGCCCCGTGGTCTCCACGGGAGCACGGTAGAATTTGGCCGAGCCCGGTATATAGACGTTCTGAGGGAGCGGCTCGGGCCGCGGCCCGGTGCAGCCCGGATGCGCATGAGCACGCACTCCCCGGATCCGCGCACGGTCGGGCCCGCCGCGCGGTTCCGGAGGGCGGTTATACGGACCGGTTCGGGTCCCGGAGGGGCCCCGCCCTTCGCGCCAGATTTGTTCGACAGGGAAGAAAACGCTAGCAAAACACGTTCCGGAGCTTATCGACGCGAAAAGGTCCGCGAGTTTAAGTAGAAGGATTTCGCATAGCCCGCCTCGGTCGTGTTCGACAACTCCCCCAACCCGAGCCCGCAGGAAACCGATCCACGATCGGTGGCCGAGCGGCCCGGGCCCGAGGATGAGCGCATCGCCCTACGGTGCAACCGCAAGGAGCTCCAGCTCCTGGACTCGTTCGTCACGAACGGCGAGTTCAAGAGCCGCTCGGAGCTCATGCGGGCGGCGCTGCGCGCGTTCCTCCGGGAGCGGGCGTTGTCCGGCGCGATGATCCCCGGAGCCACCGAGAACGTCGAGGTGCCGCTCCGGATCCGGTCCGACGAGCTCGACACGTTCGCCGCCTACGGCGAACTGGTCGAGAACGGCAGTCCGCTGAGCGCGGTGCTGGCGGCGCTGGTGCGTCGGGGGGCCTTCGAGCTGAAGGTCGCGGATCTGGTGGCGAACGCCCGGCAGTCGGTCCGGAAGTCGGCGGACGCGCGGGCCCAGCTGGTCGGCCTCGAGCGGGTCGGAGCCGAACTTTCGCGGAAGGGGGTCGTCGGTCGGTAGGGTCGGACGGAAGGGTCGGAGCGATCAAGGGGTGGGGGTAGTTGACAGAGTACCGTGGGGGCGTGCGCGACGAGGAGAGCCTGACGACGCGGTTCGACGAGCTCGATGAGAGCTTCGTCGAGAACCTCCGCCTGGGGCAGGACCTGAGGTTCGTCCTGGTCTGCGTGGGCGGCGGCGCCGCCCGCATCGGCCACGAGGTCATCGGCCGGCACCTGCGCTATCTGGAGACGGTCGTCATCAACTGCGATCCCCGGGTCCAGGACCTGGAGGAGTTCGACCGCCGCGTCTTCCTCGGCGCCGGCGCCGACGGGGGCCACGACACCGCCGGGTCACCGGTGGTGGGGGGCCACCTGGCGCGCGCCGCCGAGCCGGCCCTCGAGCGGATCTTCGAGGGGGCCACCTTCGTCACCGTCGTGACCACGCTGGGCGGCGGGACGGGCACCGGCGTGCTGCCCTTCATCCTGGAGGCCGCGGCCCGGCGCGCCGCCGTGCTCTCGGTCTTTGCCGTGAAGCCGTTCGCCTGCGAAGGCGAGCGGCGGGCGCTCGCCGAGCGGGCGCTCGGCCGACTCCACTTCGTCGACGCCTGGGTGGAGAAGCAGCAGCACCAGCTCGCGAACCTGACGGTCCTCGACAACGAGTCCCTGGTCGCCGACGCGGCCAAGTACTCCATGAACCGGCTCAACCGGCACTGGGCGGAGCTCATCGCGAACCACATCGAGCATTCCTTCGTCATCCCGGCGGAGGCGGCGGTCGAGGGAGCGCGCCTCGCGGCCCTCGCCGAGGCGGAGCCGATGCCCCACCCCACCCCCGCGCCCACGAGCCCCTCCGTGCCCGCACCGCCGATCGCCCCCGGGATCTTCGACGGAACGCTGCCGGCGGTCCAGTTCGACGGCGCGCGGTTCGACGCCGAGCTCACCTTCGAGATCCTTCCGCCCCTGGACCGGGGCCCGGGCCTCTCGTAGAGCTGCGGCCCCGGCTCCCCCGGCCCGTGGCCTCGCGCCGCGCGCCCGGGTAACCGCTATAAGGTGCGTCCCGCGTCGGTACCCCCGATGGACGGACGGCTCGTCGCGATCCTGCTCACGCTCGTCCTTCCGGCGGTCCTCATCGGGGTCACCTTCGAGTACTTCGGGCTCAACCCGATCTCGATCCTGGTCCTGATCTCGGTGATCCTCGGCGGGGTCCTCTACCTGCTGAGCTACACCGACGCCTACTGACCCCGGCGCGGCAGCGCTACTGGTAGATCGTCTGCGTCTCCGGCGGAAGCCCCACGGGCCGCTCGGCCATCGACTGGCTCTTCATCGCCTGCCGCAGGGCCTGCTCGATCAGCACCGCCTGCGTACGGAGCGGGCCCGTGTCGATCTTGAGGTCGGGGAGCATCCGGTCGATGGCCTCGATGAGCGCCGCGCCGGCCCGGTGGTCCGGGTACCCCTCGGTCTCGCGGGCGCTCACGAGCATCGCCGCGACGGGGACCGATCGGCGCTGGCCCCGGACGAGGAGCGCCCCGGAGACGCCCCCGATGACCCCGTCGGTCAGGGGCCGGGCCCGCGCCCGGACGAACTGCTCCTCGAGGGCCGTGGAGTGCCGGGAGGGCACCGACCAGACCTGCTCGTCGGGGAGCGGGGTTCCCCCGCTGCCCTCGGCCTCCTCCGTCATCGGGTGCGGCACCACGCCCTCGATGGCGAGGACGAGCCGGGCCTTGAGCCGCTCCGCGCCGTCCAGGATCGCGTCGGCGATGGGGCGCACCGTGCTCAGGCTCGGAGGGAACTCGCTGAGCACGATGGCGAGCGTGCCGCTGCCGTAGACCCGGATCGTCGGCTGCACGTCCCCCCGCTGGATGATGGCGAGCGGCAGCGCGTCGTCGGACTCCAGGACCCCCACCCGGGGCAGGTCGAGCACCCGGACCATGTAGTGGGCGGCCACGGTCGCCGCGAGCCCGGCGCTCGGGAAGCAGCTCAGGACCACCGAATCCGGCCGGGGGGCCACCGAAGGGGAATCGTCGCGCCAGAGGAAGGTGCTCGACATCGGCCGGGGGCAGCACGGGAGGCTACTTCTGGGTTCGGTGGGGCCGGGGTCCTCTTCGGGCCGCCGCGGGCCGGTCCGCAAAGCCCCAAGTACTGTCGGCCGATGAACGCCGCCGTGGGGCTCCCCCTCCGGGACCTGGTCACCCCCGAGGAGCTTCCCTGGGAGGCGCTCGCCGGCCGGAGCCTGGCGGTCGACGGCTACAACGCCCTCTACCAGTTCCTCGCGACCATCCGGCAGCAGGACGGCCGCCTCTTCACCGATGCCGAGGGCCGCGTCACGAGCCACCTGATCGGGCTGCTGTACCGCACCACGGCGCTCCTGGGGGAGGGGGTCCGGCCGGTCTGGGTCTTCGATGGAGCGCCGCCCGCCCTCAAGAGCGGCACGCTGGCGGGGCGCTTCCGCGTCAAGCAGCGGGCCGAGGAGCGCTGGCAGGAGGCGGTGGCCGCCGGGGACCTCGAGGCGGCGCGCCGCCATGCCGCCGCCACGTCGCGGCTCACCCGCGAGATGGTCGCCGAGGCCCGTACGCTCCTCGACGCCCTCGGCGTTCCGCACGTCCAGGCCCCCTCCGAGGGCGAGGCCCAGGCGGCGTTCATGGCCGCCCGCGGGCAGGTCTGGGCGAGCGCCTCCGAGGACTACGACGTCCTGCTCTTCGGCTCGCCCCGGCTCGTGCGGGGTCTCGCCGCGCGGGGGAAGAAGGGCGCGACCCCGGCGGCGCAGGTGATCGACCGGGGCAAGCTGCTCGAGCAGCTGGGCGTGAGCGGCGAGGAGCTGCTCCTCATCGGGCTGCTCATCGGGACCGACTACAACGATGGGGCGGCCGGCTACGGCCCGAAGAAGGCGCTCAAGCTCGCGCGGGAGCACCTGGGCTGGGACGCCTCGCTGGCCCGGGTGGGGCTCGACCCCCACGAGCTCGAACCGGTCGCCGAGCTGTTCCGCCACCCGGCAGTGACGGAGGTCCCGGACCCGGCCTTCTCCCCGCCGAACGAGGCGCTCGCGCTCCGGGTCCTCGTCGACCAGCACGGTTTCTCTCCCGAGCGCGTGCAGGGGGCGCTACGTCGGGCGCGGGCCGCCCCGCCGGTCGTGGCCGTCCCGCGGGGGCACCAGGCGAAGCTCGAGGGGTTCGGGGAGTAGATGGATCCATGAAGTGGTTCGAGTGCGTGCCGAACTTCTCCGAGGGACGCGACGCGGAGCGCATCGAGCGGATCGTCGCGCCGGCGCGCGCCGTGCCCGGCGTCGCCGTGCTCGACGTCGAGCGGAACGCGGACCACCACCGCTCCGTCGTGAGCCTCGCCGGACCGGGCGATCGGCTCCTCGAGGCCGTCTTCCGGATGATGGAGGTCGCGGTCCGGGAGATCGATCTCAACCACCACCACGGCGAGCACCCGCGGATGGGCGCGGTGGACGTCGTGCCGTTCATCCCGCTCGGCAGCGCGACCATGGAGGAGGCGATCGGGCTCGCCCGGGCGCTCGCCGAGCGGGCCTCGGGGGAGCTCGGGCTCCCCGTCTACCTCTACGGCGAGGCCGCCCGACGCCCCGAGCGCCGGGACCTCGCCGCGGTCCGCAAGGGCGGCTTCGAGGGACTGCGCGCGGAGCTGCCGAACGATCCCTCGCGGGCGCCGGACCTTGGCCCGGCCCGGGTCCACCCGACGGCGGGGATCGTGGCGATCGGCGCCCGCCCGGTGCTCATCGCCTACAACGTCTACCTGACGACCGGCGACGTCGCCGTGGCGAAGAAGGTCGCCCACGCGGTGCGGGGCCGGGACGGCGGCCTGGCGGAGGTGAAGGCGCTCGGGTTCGAGATCAGGGAGCGCGCCCGGGCCCAGGTCTCGATGAACCTGACCGACTACCGCCGGACGCCCCTCCACCGGGCCTTCGAGATGGTCCGCCGGGAGGCGGAGCGGTACGGGGTCGCCGTGGAGGAGAGCGAGGTGGTCGGGCTCCTCCCCGAGGATGCGCTCTTCGACGCGGCCGAGCACTTCCTCCAGCTCAACGCGTTCGATCGGGGGAACGTGCTCGAGCGGAAGCTCGACGCGGCGGGGTCCCGGGGCTCCGCGGCGGACGCGGCCCCGGACCCGGAGCGGCTCGCCCGGTTGCCGCTCGGGGAGTTCACCGAGCGGCTCGCGGCGCGGACCCCGACCCCCGGCGGCGGCAGCGCGGCCGCTGCCGTCGGCGCGCTGGGGACCGCGCTCGGCGCGATGGTGATCGCCTACTCGATGCCCGCCGGTACGCCGACGGGACCGCTCGCGCCGGTCCGGGAGCAGCTGGCGGACGCGCGGACGGGGTTCCTCGAGCTCGTCGATGCCGATGCGCGCTCCTACGAGGCGGTGCGGGCCGCCCGCAGGGCGCTCCGGCCGGACCCGACGAACGGGGAGCTCCAGCGGGCCTGGGAGGGCGCGCTCCGACGGGCCGCCGAGGTCCCCCTCGACACCGCCCGGCTCGCCTCGCGCGTCCGGAAGCTCCTCGAGACGCACCGGGCGGCGACCAACACGGCGGTGGGCAGCGACCTGGTGACGGCGCTCAGCCTCCTGCGCTCGGCGCAGGAGGGGGCGCTCGCGAACGTGGCGACGAACCTGGAGGAGCTCGTCGCGAAGGGGCTCACCGTCGGGGACCTGACCGCCGAGCTGGAACGGCTCCGGGGCGCGCCTCCGTGAGCCCGGTCGCGCCCCCGCGCCCCGAGGTCCATGCCAACTGCGCCATCTCCCTCGACGGGCGGCTCGCCTACGCGGGAGGGCGTCGCGCCCGGCTCTCGGGGCCGGAGGACCTCGAGCGCGTGCAGCAGCTCCGGCTCGCCTCCGGGGCCATCCTCGTGGGCGTGAACACGGTCCTCCTCGACGACCCCTCGCTCCGGGTCCACTACGAGCTCCTCGGCCGGAAGGACGAGGGCCGCCATCCCGTCCGCGTCGTGCTCGACTCGCGGGGACGGCTGCCCCCGCAGGCCCGGGTGCTGGACGGGAGCCTCCCGACGATCGTCGCCACGAGCGGGGCGAATACGACGGCGTACCCGAAGGGGGTCGAGCGGATCGTCTGCGGGACGGACCGGGTCGAGCTCCCCCGCCTCCTCCGCGAGCTCTCGGACCGGGGGATCCGGCGCCTGCTCGTGGAGGGCGGCGCCTCCGTGCTCTCGAGCTTCTTTCGATCGGGGCTCGTCGACCGGTTCACCGTCTACGTCGCCCCCGTCCTGATCGGGGGCCGGACCGCCCCCCCGCTCATGGGCGGCCCCGAGACCGCCGGTCCCGAGGGCGCGGTCGCGCTCACGCGGGTCGCCGTGGAGCCGCTCGGCGAGGGGGTCCTCCTCACGTTCGCGCCCGCGCCCGGCGGGCACGCACCGTTATAGGCCGGACCGGTTCGAGGTGCCGGGAGCGTCCGCACCGTGAAGCTCGTCCACTTCCTCCTCGGCGACCAGTTCCACTTCGGGATGATCACCGACCAGAACGAGTACATCGACCTCGACACGGCCTGCCGGGACTACTTCGGGGTGAACCCCGTCAAGGGGGCCGACCCCTCCCGGTTCCGGGACATGCGGGCCTTCTTCGCGGGCGGGCCGGACTCGGTCGAGCTCACCCGGAAGATCGTCGCCTACATCGACCGCCGGCGGCAGATGGGCTGGACTCCCCGGGCGGCGACGGGCGCCCGCTACCTGTTCAAGGCCGAGGAGGGCGTGAAGCTCCTCGCGCCCGTGATCAACGGGGCCAAGATCTACTGCCTCGCCTCCAACTCGAGGAGCCACCTCGCCGAGCAGAAGAAGCCCCTCCCCGCGCGGCCGTACTTCTTCACCCGCTTCTTCAACAGCCTGGTGGGGCCGAGCGAGCCGCTCGTCCTCCACGGTGCCGGTACCTTCCCCGACGTGGAGGTCGAGCTCGCCGTCGTCATCGGCCAGCGCGGAAAGCACATCCCCGCGGCCCGGGCGATGGAGCACGTCGCGGGCTACACCATCGCGCTCGACATGGGCTACCGGGACCTCCAGTACCCGGACGGGGGGCCGGTGGACTGGGTCATGGGGAAGGGGTTCGATGCCACGATGGCGGTCGGGCCCTGGATCGTCCCGAAGGAGGAGGCCGGGTCGCCCTACCCGCTCAAGATGGAGCTCAAGGTCGGCCCGGGCATCCGCCAGGCGGGCGACACCGGCGACTACGTCTTCCAGATCCCCCAGATCCTCGAGCACCTGACCCGGGGGGTCACGCTCGAGCCCGGCGACCTGATCTCGCTGGGCACGCTCGGCGGCACCCCCGGATTCGAGTTCGGTTCGCCGAGCCGCAAGCTCGTCAACGGCGACACCATCGAGGCGCAGATCGAGCGGATCGGACGGCTCGTGGTGCCGGTCCGCGCCGAGGCGCCCGCCGCGGCTACCCCGGCCCCGCCGGCGACGTAGGCCACTCGGCCTCGCCCCGGAGCAGCAGGAAGACCGCCGCGGGCGGCGGGAGCTCGATCGGCTCCCCCGCCCGGGTCGCGATCGTGCCCGGTCCGAACGGGTACCGGACCGTCACCGTGGGAACGACGGGGACGGGGGCCGCAGGGTCCACGTCGGGGACGGCGTCGCGGAGCGGGTCGAAGTCGTCGAGCGTCTCCCAGGTGAGCGGCCGCACGACGAGGCCGCTCCCGCCGTGGAGCGATCGCGGCAGACGGATCAGCCGGTGGATGTCGGTGGTCACCGGCGCATCGGTCTCGCCCTGGACCTCGACCACGGCGCGCGAGAGCGCCGCCTCGAGGACCGACTGCGGCGCGCGGCCCCGGAACGCCTCCAGGGTCCGCTGCGCGCGGATGCGGCCGGCGTCCTTCACGATCCTCCGGGCGATCCGGGACGCCTCCTCGGGAGCCAGGTTCCCCCCCTCGCCGAGCTCCCGGGCGGTCGCGGTGGCGCCGAGCGCCTCCCAGCGCGCCACGAGCTCGAGGAAGGACCGGCTGACCCGCCCCGGCCATCCCGGGGAGGCGGGGTCGACGAGCATCTGGAACCGCCGGGCGGCGAGCCGCCGGGGCGGGGAGCCGGCGGGGGGCAGCTCCCCGCCCTCTCCGGAGATCGCCCCCGGGCCGCCGGAGACCTCCTCGGCCACGGCCGACTGCGGATCGACCCCGACCCCGAGGATGTAGTCGACGATCTCGCGCCGCTCGGCGCTCGTGAGCTCGAGGTACCTGGGATCGTGGACGTGGACGTGGTAGCCGCGCCCCCCGGAGAAGACGAGGGTGGTCTGGTCCGGGTCGATGCCGAAATCGCCGAAGAGGAACTCCTCGAGCAGCTCCTGGAACCGGCGCTTGACCAGCGCGAGCTGCCCCGGGTAGTCGAGCGACTCCGCGTGCTTGAGGTGGTCCGCGTCCAGATCGAAGATCAGGTCGGCGCCGAGCCAGCCCTTCTCCGCCATCTTCGCGAGGTCGGGCTGCCGGTAGTAGGCGCTCGAGTAGTAGACGTGGCGCGGCACCTCCTCGGTGAGGAAGCGGCGGAACTCCTCGGTGGTGCGGAAGGCGGCATGGCGCCGCATCATCGTTTCCCGTGCGAAGGGGAAGGCGGCGAACTCGCGCCGGCCGAACCGGAGCGGCGGGTCCACCCGCGCGGACCGGTAGTACCGCGCGAACTCGCCCCGGACGAACTCGAGCGCCGGCCCTTCGAGCGGGACGTTCTTGCCCATCGGACTACGGCTCCTCGGACGGCTCCGAGGGCTCGGCGGTCCCCATCGCCTCCGCGAGCACCGCGTCCCGGCGCTCGTGGGCGAGGAGGCGGAAGATCGTCGAGTGCTCGCTGCCCCGCAGGAGGAGCTTCACGGCGCGCCCGCCCCGCTCGAGCTGCTTCGCATCGCCGATGAGGGCGACCGTCGAACCCTGGACGCTCATCGCGCAGCCGGAGAGCTCCTCGATCCGCTGGCGCGCCCGGCCGTGGATCCCGATGACGCGCGACCGGATCCGCCACAGCGCGGACTTCGTCCGCTTGCCGGTCGACTGCTTGATGTTGATCACCTCGAGGTAGGTGTCGTCCTTGAGGAGCCGCAGCGCCCGGGCGGGGGCGAACCCCCGGCCGATCGCCGTGACGATCTCGCGGCCCTTGAGGAGCCCGATGGGGTCCCCGTCGTCCGGGCACGCGATGCGCACCCCCTCCTCGCCCTCGATCGTGAGCGTCGTGCCGGTCTGCTCCTCGATGGTGCGGCGGGTGACGCCCCCGGGGCCGATGAGCGCCCCGATCCGGTCCTCGGGGACCCGCACGAAGAGGACCGCCATGGCTACGCGGACCCGGCGCGCAGGAGCGCGCCGCCGGAGGCCTCCCAGATCTCCGAGAACTCCACCTCCACGTCCAGGCGCCGGAAGTACTTCGCGAAGTTCCTCAGGTCCCGCTCGAGGAGCGCGCGGGCCTGGGGATGGTCGGAGGGGATCGACTGGGCCACGTCGATGAGGACCGGGACCTCCGCGTGGTTGAGCACGTTGTACGGCGAGAGGTCCCCGTGCACCAGCTTCGACTCGGCGACCATCCGCCGCACGGAATCGACGAGGAGTCCGTAGAACTCCCCGGCGTCGGCCGGCGGGGCGTCCTGGAGCCGGGGCGCGGGCAGCCCGTTCGCATCGCCGATGAACTCCATCACGAGCACGTTCTCGCGGTGGCCGAACGGCCGGGGGACCCGGACGCCGTCGTCGGTCAGGCGGCCGAGCAGCGTGTGCTCGCGCCGGGTCCACGCGGCGATGAGCTGGGAGAAGTTCCGTTCGCTGGCCTGGCGTCGGAAGACCTCGATCACGTGGGGCGGCAGGTTCCGGAAGACCGTGTTGCCGACCCGGTAGACCTTGACGGCCCGGTACCCGTCGGCGGCGGTCGCCCGGAAGACGCCCCCCTCCTTCCCGGTGGCGATGGGATAGTCGAGGGTCCGGAAGAGCTCCTGCCCGATGAGCCGGGAGATCGTGAGCAGGGTGCGGTGGTCGAAGAACTCGTCCCGGAGCTTCCGGTGCTCGTCCTCCTTGCGCCGGTCCTCGAACCGCTCCTTGCGGCTCGGGAACATCACCTCCTCGGGTCGGGGCATCACCGCGGGAGGCGGCGGCCCGCCCAAAGCCTTTCCCCGGTCGCCGAGGGGCCGCCGGGACCCCCGGGGAGGCTGGTGGTGCGCACGTTACCGTGTCTATTTCCGCCGTCCCGGCGTTCTTCCTCCCGTGCCCGCGTTCCCGCTGCCCCCGGTCCCCTTCGCCCGGCCCCCGGCCCCGCCGGACGCCCCGGCCGGTCCGGCCCCGTTCGCCGAACGGCTCGACCGGCCCAAGGACTTCGACGGGATCTTCACCGTCGTCCGGGACGCGGTCCTCCACGTCCTCCACCGCGAGCGACCGGGGCTCGGACTGGCGCTCTCGAACCTTCCGCCGCAGCTCGGCGCCTACTGGCAGCTCACCGGCAACCTCATCGTGCTGAACGAGGGGCTGGTGACGGCGATGCGCACCCAGGCCACCACGATCCAGGAGTACAACTCCTTCGTCTTCGTCCTCCTGGCCCACGAGTACCTCCACACCCTGGGGTACCTCGAGGAGTCGGAGGTGCGCCCGGTGACCGCCCGGGTCGCCCGGGAGGCGTTCGGCCCGGACCACCCGGCGACCCGGATGGCCGCGGGCGACCTCTGGCAGATGTATCCCGGCCTGCGGTTCGCGCCGCCGGGCGACGGCCGCCGCCTCCGGATCGTCTCCCGGTTCGACCTCGGGTCGACCTCGAACTACATCCGCTAGGTCCCGTTCGGTCGGCGAGCCCGGTACGCGAGCCGACGATGGCGGGAGGTTCCGCGGCCGACTTCGAGCTCGGCCTCCTCCAGGGCTTCGCCTTCGCCTGCCGGTCCGGGTGCGCGCTCTGCTGCTATGCGAGCCCGGCCGTCACCCCGGCGGAACGCGCGCGGCTCGTGCAGATCCGGCCCGAGCTCCCGGTCGGCCCCGAGGAGGACGGCTTCGCCCTCCTGCCGACCCGCCCGAACGGGGGCGCCTGCGTGCTCCTCCGGGGGGACCGTTGCACGGCCCACGCGGCCCGGCCGTTCCCCTGCCGGACGTATCCCCTCCAGGCCCACGTCGGGCGCCGGCTGCAGGTGACCCTGGTGCTGGCCTGCCCCGGGCTCGATCTGGGGGCGCTCGCGACCTGGGCCGCCCCGGGGGGGGCCCGCGCCGGCCCGCGCGGCTTCGAGAGCGAGCTCGGTGCCCTCGCAGAGGAGGGCGCCCAGGCACCGCTCCTCGCCTGGATGCGCGACGCGTCCGACGAGGAACGCCGCCTCCTCCGACGGATCGCCCACCACGCGGGACCGGAGGACCCGGAGGAGGTCCGGGCGAGACTGCGCCGGACCCCCGGCGGCCCCGACCCGACCCAGCAGCTGTGCCTGCCCCCGCCGGGGGAGGATGCGCCCCTCGAGGAACTCCCGGTCCTCTTCCACGGGCAGTACGGCCGGGTGGCGCTCCGGAGCACCGACGTCGAGACCTACGAGCTGCTCGGGCTGCACGAGAACGGCACCCCGCCCGAGCGGCTCGCCGAGATCCCGCTGCCCGAGGAGCTCCCCCGGCTCGACCCCGAGGCGGCGGAGCTCCTGGGAGGCTACCAGCGGTACCTCGTCGACCGGGACCACCTGCTGTGGTCGACCTACCTCGAGATGAGCTCCGGTCGGCCGGGGGCCCTCTCCGACGAGCTCGCGGCCAACCTCACGGAGGCCACGACCGAGGTGCTCCGCCGGGCCTCCGTCCTCGCCCGGTTCGGCGGCGCGGACGGGGACCGGCTCGGCGCCGAGGAGCTGCTCGCGGGGATCCGCGCGGTGGATTCCGAGCTGCTCGATCGGCCCACCCTGGGCCGGATCCTGTAGCGGCCGCCTACGTGATCACGACCGTGAGATCGCCGACGAAGCTCGAGGGCGGGCAGGTGACGACGTAGGAGAGCGTCTGGGTCGCGTTCGCGCCGACCACGAGCGGTACATCGGCGCCGGTGATCGTGAACCCGGAGGTCGGCGTGGTCACGCTGTGGATCGCGCACGGCAGGGTGCCCGACCCGGTGAACGAGGCGTTGCCGACGATGGGGTAGGCGAAGTTGAGGGCATCGCCGGTGGTCGCGTTGAAGCCGTTATCGGTCGCGCCATCGAGGCCGCAGCTGTTGTCGGGCGAGACGAAGTTGATCTGGGCGACGTCGACCGGGTACCCGCCGGGATAGTCGTAGATCAGCACCCCGCCCAGCACCAGGAGCGTGGCGACGGCCGCCACCATGACCACGACCCACCGGCGGCGGCGCCCCGGTACGGGGGGCGGCCCGGTCCTCTCGTCCTCGGGCGGCGGGGGCATCGGCGGGTCCGCCGGGGCGGCCCCGGGCGCGGCGGGGGCAGCGGATCCGAGGGGCGCCCGGCAGGCGGGGCAGGAGCTCGCGCCGACGACGAGCGGCGAGCCGCAGTAGCTGCAGAACCGGGCGGCCACGACCCGGGACCGAGGTGGCGCCCCGTTTGAAGGTGCGGCCGGGGTGCTGTACGGTTCGTTACGGGGACGGGCCGAGGGCGGGCCCCGCGCGCCGAAGTGTTTCGGGGGGGTTTATCTGGGCCCACCCCCGAACGCCCGGCGTGCAGCCGGCGGGGGCCGAGGACCCCATCGCGGCGATCTTCGACCTCTCCGATCGCACCGCGGAGATGGTGCCGACCCTCCGGAGGATGTACCGGTATACGGCGACGGTGGTGGTCGTCTACCTGCTCATCATGGCGATCCTGCTCCTGGTCTCCCTCCGCAGCGACCTGTTCCTCGCCCTCCTCGCCGTGGTCGCCCTGGCCTTCGGCGTGATCGCCCTGAGCCTTCTTCGGCAGAGCGACCGGTTCTTCCGCGGCTTCTCCCAGCGTCACCGTGCGATCCGGCTCTTCCGGGACGCCGACCCCGCGCCCCGCATCCCCGAAGGACGGACCCCGGTGGAGCGGCTGGGACGCTACCTCGCGCTCAGCAACCCCCGGATCGACGCGTGGCTCCGGGAGGAGCCGGGCGCGCTCCGGCTGCGGGTCGAGTTCCTCGCGGGCGGGACGAAGGTCCCGTTCGACCTGGCCATCGTCCGGCCGGGCGGATCGATGTTCCGGTCCCTCGGGACCGGGCCCGCCGGGTTCGCGCTCCTGGCCCGGCTCGCCCCCGACGCCCCGACCGTGGCGGACCTGGAGGGGTTCGCCCGGGACGTGGCCGCGGTCGCGCCCCACCTGGAGGGGCTGCCGGCCCGCGCGATCCTCCTCCGGACGCACCCGGGACCGCTCGCGGACGCGGTCTACGACTATGCGGTGGGCCACCCCGTGACCGTCGGCCACGGGTTCACCCGGGCGCGCTGCTCGCTCGAGATCGTCTCGGAGAACTCCGACGGGACCTACGACCTCATCCCCTACGTGCTCGGGGTCCCCTGACGATCAGCTGAGCCAGCCCGGCGGGCCCGTGTACCGGTAATGCTCCTCGAGCTCGCGGGCGTAGAGCTCCCGGTAGAACACGCGGTACTTCCGGAGGTGCTCGACGCCGGCGGGCGTGATCCGCAGGTCGTAGCCGCGCTCGTCCTTCCGCTGCGTCGCGAACCCCTCCTCGACCAGGTACTCGAGCACCTTCTCCGTCATGTGGGAGTTCGAGCGGATCGCCCGCAGGATCTCCTCCTTGGAGACGCGGCCCGACGCCCGGGCGGAGGCCTCGGGCAGCTGGCGCGCGAGGTCCGGGCTCGCCAGGTCGAGGTCGAGCTCCGCGAAGAGCCGGGAGAGCGCGATGTAGGCATAGACCCGGTGCCCCTTGTAGCGTCGCTCGGCCACGGGCCTCGGGCGCGGGAGACGGGGCGGGCGTACTTGAACGCCCCGGCACGACCGGCCGCTACAGCCCGGGGGGCTTCCCGCCGCGCGGGGCGGTCAGCCGGTGGCCCTTCTCGACCAGCGCCTTCGCGGTCGACGCGCTCCGGCCCCAGACCGTCAGGCCGGCCACCTCCCCCGACGCCTGCCCGAGCCCGATCTCGACGAGGGCACCCTTCGGACGGTAGACGAACTCCTGGAGGAGACGGCCCCGTCGCCGCGCCACGAGGTTCCGCCCGGCGACGGTCGCCTCGGCGAGCGCCGCCTGCGCGGTCGCGGGTACCGGCGCACCGGTCCGCGCGTCCACGAGGCAGGCGACATCCCCGAGCGCGAAGATCCCCGGGTGGTCCGGCACCTCCAGCGTCGGGCCGACCACGAGCCGGCCCCCCCGACCCAGGGGGAGGCCCGCGGTCCGGACGACCGCGGCGGGCTGGTTGCCGGCGGCCCAGACGCAGAGATCGAAGCCGACCGGGTCCCCCCGCTCGAGCTCGAGGTGATCGGGGGCGACCCGGGTGACGTTCCGCCCCTCGTCGAGGCGAACGGCCGCCCGCGCGAGAAGCTGTCGAGCGTGGGTCCGCAGGCGGACCGCCAGCCCGTCGAGGAACGGCAACCTCCCCACGACGAGGAGCACCTCGGGGGACGGGACGTCGTGCCCGACGATCTTCGACCAGCGGGCGGTCGCGATGTCAGCGGCGACCTCGACGCCCGTGGTGCCCCCGCCGACGACCACGATCCGGGGGGCTCCGCCGCCCTGGGCGCGCCGGGACTCGAGGTCCCGGATCGCCTGGGCGAGCTTCCGGGCATGGCTCAGCCGGTAGACGCTGAAGGTCCGCTCCTCCGCCCCCGGGACCCCGTAGTAGTTCGGCGCGCTCCCGAGGCAGATCGCGAGGTCGCGGAAGGGGAGCGGCGTGCCGTCCACGACGACCTCGCGCCGGACCGCGTCGATGGACTCCACGGTCCCGGTACGGAGGGCGTCGGGGGAGTCGCGGAGGAGCTCCCGGAGCGGGAGCGCCCACGCGAGATCGGCTCCCTCGTCGGCGGCGAGCCGATCCACCTGGTAGAGCTCCGTGCGCACGACGTGGAGCGGATGCCGGTCCACGAGGACCACCGGCCAGGCTCCCCGGGCGCGGCGGTGGACCGCATGCCAGACGGCGAGCCCGGCGTAGCCCGCCCCGAGGATCACGGTGGCGTCCTCCGCTGGGTCGGCGCGCATCGACGCGCCACCGCGCCCCCACGGGTAAGCCGTTCGCTGCCCGCGAGAGCGCGCACCGCGCCCCGGTCCCGGCGGCGTTCTCGTGCGGGCCGGGCGGGGGACCTACAGGAACGGCCGCAGCGCGGTGATGCCGTTGATCACGAACTGCACGCCGACCGCGGCGAGGAGGAGGCCGAGGACGCGGGAGAGCGCCATGACCCCCACACGCCCCATCGATCGCAGGATCCGGCTCCCGTAGCGGAAGACGATCCAGGTCGCGGCGGTCGTGAGGCCGATCGCCACGAAGGTGGCGAAGAGCTCGATCGGGTTGGTGCCGGCGGTCCCCTCGTAGATCATCACCGTCGAGATCGCCCCCGGGCCGGCGAGGAGCGGGATCCCGAGGGGGACCACCGAGACCTCGTCCCGGTGCGCGAGGGCATCGCGCTGGTCCTGGTCGGTGAGCCGGGTGTTGCCCACCTGCCCCTGGAGCATCTCGTAGGCGACGATGAAGAGCAGGATCCCGCCCGCGATCTCGAAGGCCTGCAGCGTGAACCCGAAGGCCGAGAAGAGGAAGCGCCCGAAGATCGCGAAGAGCACGAGGAGGCTCCCGAGGACGAGCACGGCGCGGTCGCGGACCCCGGCCTGGTCGGCCGGCGAGAACCCTTCGGTGAGCGCCACGTAGAAGGGCAGGGTGCCGAGCGGGTCGACGATGGCGAAGATGCTCACGATGACCGCGGCGGCGAACGCGAGCTCGTTGCTCACGGGTCCGTCGCCCCCGCCGCCGGGATGGCTACCAGTCCTTCGCGCACGCGGCGCCCACGTGCGTCCCGGCCGCCGAACTGTCGATGACCTTGACGACCCGGCCGTCCGGCCCGATCAGGAAGGTGACCCGGCGGGCCGCCCCGCCCGGTCGGCGGACCCCGTAGGCCTCCGAGATGGTGCCGGTCGGGTCGGCCACCAGCGGGAACTGGAAGCCATACTTCTGCGCGAAGGCCACCTCGTCCGACACGGAGTCGACGCTGACCCCCACGATCCGCACGTCCCGGGAGCCGAGCTCGTCGAAGTGGTCGCGGAACCCCTTGGACTCGGTCGTGCACCCCGGCGTGTCCGCCTTCGGATAGAAGTACAGGACCACGGGGTGGCCCCTCAGCTCGGACAGGCGGAGCCGTGTTCCCTGCGACGTCTCTCCTTCGAACTCCGGGGCCAGGTCGCCGGCGGCGATCATGCCGGCGGGTAGGGCGTTCGGGCCATGAACTCTACGGGTCCGTCCGCGGCACCGGTCGCTCCCCCGCGGGGCGGGCGTCGACGGGGTCCGATCCCGGGCGGCGGGTCCGCGCACGGTGGACGTGGGCGATCTGGATGACGAAGACGCCGAGCCAGGCGAACTCGGCGAGGGAGGGGTTGACGAACGCGATCGCGATCGCCGCCCCGAAGACCGCAGGAGAGAGGTAGAGCGCCGTGCGGAGCCACCGGATCCCCTCGTCATCGATCCGGCGGTGGAGGAGCCGGCGGTGGCTCGTCGCGTGGCTCCAGAGGGCGCACAGCGCGAGCCCGGTGAGCCCGGAGATCGCGGAGTAGACGACGACGGCCTCGAAGTTGCCCGGGTAGGTGGTGATGACGTGGACCAGGAACGGCTGGAGCACCACGAGCGCGAGGAAGAGCATGTTGAGCTGGATCACCGCCTGGTCCCACCCCCGGAGGTAGGTGAAGAGGAGATTGTGGGAGCGCCAGTAGCTCGCGAGCACGACGAAGACGAGGACGTAGGCCGCGAGGGCGCCCTGCAGCTGGGACAGCACGGCGAACAGCGTCGGGTGGTCCGCGCCCGGATCGCCCGGGACGGTGTAGATCACCGGGAGCGCGATGCTGAGGACGAGGAGGGTCATCGCGAAGCCGAAGATCCCGTCGCTGAGCGACAGGATCCGGGAGAGGTCGGTCCCCCGGCGCTCCCACGGGGGATGGTAGCTCGCCGAGCCCTTCTCGTCCTCGCTCATCCGGGCCTCCCGCGCGAGGGCTCCCCGGAACGTGCCTCGCCGGGCGGGGCCGGGGGCGCCGACGTTCCGAGGAGCGAGGGCAGGAGCTCCGTGAGCTCGCTCCGGCCGCGGCGCGCGGGGTGGAACCACGTGAGCTCGCTCGGGGAGGGCACCGTCTCGAACCCGATCGAGCCGTAGAGCCGCCGGGCCCGCCCGTTGGTGGCGGTCACGACGAGCCGGGGCACCGCGCCCTCCTTCCGGAGCGCGGTGAGGGATTCCGCGAGCAGCGCCCGGGCCAGCCCCTGGCCCCGCGCCCCGCGGGCGACCATCACCTCGGTGATGAGCGGCCCGTGGTGGTCGTTCACGAGGACGGCCCCCGCGAGGCGTCCCCCGCGCGGGACGACGACCGACGCCCCGGGCCAGGCCCGTCCGTAGGTGCCGTTTAGGAGCCGCCGGACCACCGCGCGCGCCCCGTCGAGCCCCGGCGCGTCCCCGAAGTAGGCGGGGTCGAGCGGCCAGTCGGAGTAGGCATCCTCGAAGAGCGCGGCGAGCTCCTCCTCATCGTCGGGCCGGAGCGGCCGCACCCCGCTCTCGGGAGCTCGGGGCGGCAGGGCCCGGGCGGCCGGGTAGACCATGTCGAACCGCTCGAACTGGCGGAACCCGCGGGGCTCGAGGAACGGCGCCACGGCCACCGCCGGAAGCTCGGGGCCCTGGATCCGGAGGATGACGGTGGGCGGCCCGGGGATCTCCTCCGAGCGCTCGAAGAGCGACCGCACCGCCCCCGCGGACCGGTAGCCCGGCATCAGGAACAGCAGGGTCGACCGGCCCTGGGGCCCCGAGGGCTGCGACTGGACCATCCCGGCGGCCTCGTCCTTGGGACCGATCCACAGCTCGGCGCGGAACCGGCCCTCCTCGACCTCGCGCCGGCGCGCGAGCGACTCCTCCGCCGAGAGGGGCCACCCCACGTCGGCGAGCCAGCGCGCCTGCTCCTGCAGCACCCGCAACGCCTCGCTCGGCGACCGGCCCGCCTCGGCGAGCTCCCCCGCGCGCCGCATCGGGGCGGCCACGCGCCCGGCTCCAGATTAAGGCGGCGCCCGCCCGCAAGCCACGGTTAAATGGGGTCCCTTGCTCGTGCCGCCATGTCGACGAAGCGACGGGCCGAGGTCAGCTGGGAGAAGGATCTGGCGCACGGGAGCGGCCGCGTGAAGCTCGACAGCGGAGCGCTTCCCGAGTTCCCCGTGACGTGGGCCTCACGCGCCGAGGCGCCCGCGGGCAAGACGAGCCCCGAGGAGCTCCTCGCCGCGGCCCACGCGAGCTGCTTCTCGATGGCCCTCTCGGCCGGGCTCGGGCGGATCGGCAAGCCGCCGGAGCACCTCACGGTCTCGGCGACGGCCACCTTCGACAAGGTGGGCGACGGCTGGAAGGTCACGACGATGGAGCTCGACGTCGTCGGCAAGGTCCCGGGGATCGACGAGGCGGCGTTCCGGGAGGCGGCCCAGAAGGCCTCGACCGGCTGCCCCATCTCGGTCGCCCTCCACAACAACGTCGAGGTACGGCTGAACGCACGGTTGGGGTGAGCGCGGACCCCGTCCCCTCGGCCGGGGCGGCCGACCGGCTCCGCGCCTGGCTCCACGTCGTCCTGTCGTCGGGCGCCCAGGTGGCGCACGACAGCGAGACGGTCGTCTACCTCGCGAACGAGGGCGGGTACGCCCAGCCCCACGCCGTGCCGCGTCAGGGCGGACCGTCCCGGCGCCTGTGGGACTCTCCCGGCCGGGTCGCGATGCTCCTGCCCTCCCCGACGCGCCCCGAGGTGATCCTGGCGCGGGACCAGGGCGGCAACGAGCACTGGCAGCTCGAGCTCCTCCCGCTCGCGGACGCCTCGCGCGGCGCGACCCCGATCACGCAGGAGCCGACCGTCATCCACACGCCCTGCGTTTGGGACCCCGACGGTACGGGCCTCTACTTCACGTCGAACGCCCGGGACCGACGGTTCTTCGACGTCTACTGGACCGACCCGCACGCCCCGTCGACGGCGCCCCGGCCCCTCCGGCAGGAGGACGAGCACCTGGAGGTCCTCGACGCCCGCGACTCCCGGCTCCTCGTGGCGCGCCACCGGACGAACCTGAACGCGGACCTCCTCCTCGGGGTGGGGGAGGGCTTCATCGAGGTGAACCCGCACTCCGGCGAGCAGTACGTGCCCAGCGCCGAGCTCGGCCCCGACGCCGTGTACGCCGCGGCGAACCCGAACCGGGAGTTCGCCGCCCTCGTCAAGTTCCGACCCGGGCGAAACCCGGAGTTCCTCCGCGAGTACCCGGGGGACGTCGAGATCGTCCGGGTGGCGCCCGACGGGCGCTCGATCCTGCTCGCCGTCAACCGAGAGGGGTGGAGCGAGACGCATCTGTATGACCTGGCCACCGGCGAGGACCGGCCGCTCCGGTCCGGCCCGAAGGGGGTGATCTCCTCGCTCAGCTGGTGCCCGGACGGCGTGGGGTTCGCCTACACGCTGAGCCACTCCGAGGGCACGGAGGTGTTCTACCGGAGCGTCGAGACCGGCAAGGAGCGCCGGCTCACGCGCTCCCCGACGCCGCTCCCCACGCGGCCGGTCGGTGCGACGCTCCACAGCTTCCGGGCGAGCGACGGGCTCACGATCCCCTACTGGGAGCTCCTTCCCGCCCGGACCCCGCCGCGGGGCACCCTCGTGGACGTCCACGGCGGGCCGGAGGCCCAGGCCCGGCCGACGTTCGACCCCACCCGGCAGTCCTGGGTGGCCGAGGGGTGGCGCGTCATCGCGCCGAACGTCCGGGGGAGCCTCGGGTACGGGGCGACCTACGTCCACCTCGATGACGTCGGCCGCCGGAT
Source organism: Thermoplasmata archaeon (assembly GCA_027314915.1). GTDB lineage: Archaea > Thermoplasmatota > Thermoplasmata > Lutacidiplasmatales > UBA184 > JAKIVR01. The sequence continues at coordinate 30,166 of DAHUZZ010000005.1, forward strand.
GGACGCCGTCCGGGACCTCCGCGAGCTCGTATCGGCGCTCCTCGCGACGGGCCGGGCGGAGCCGGGCCGGATCGCCGTCTACGGGGGCAGCTATGGCGGGTTCATGGTGCTCGCCGCGCTCACCACCTACCCCGAGCTCTTCGCCGCGGGCGTGGACGTCGTGGGAATCTCGAACTTCCTGACCTTCCTTCAGAAGACCGGGCCCTGGCGTCGGCGGATCCGCGAGGCGGAGTACGGCCGGCTCGTGGAGGACGCCGAGCTGCTCCGCTCCCTCTCGCCGCTGTTCCGGGCCGACCGGATCGTGGCCCCGCTCCTGGTCGTCCACGGCCGCAACGACCCGCGGGTCCCGTTCGACGAGGCGGAACAGATCGTCGCGTCGCTCCGCCGCCGCGGTCGCCCCGTCGAGCTCCTCGAGTTCCCCGACGAGGGCCACGGGCTGCACCGCCGCGAGCACCAGCTCGAGGTCGGGGTCCGGATGATGGAGTTCCTCGACCGGTACGTCCCGCCGCCCGGCGCGGCCCGGACGACCGCCTAACGGGTCGGCGGGCGCCGGCGGAGCGCCACGGCGGCGACCGCGACCGCCACCACGGCGAGCCCCGCGATGACCCCGTACTCGAGCCAGGGCGTGGCGGTGGTGTTCGAGGAGCCCACGATCGGCTTCGGGGGCAGGGGCTTCGGCACCAGGTCGATGGGCAGGCTGATCGACTGGCCGGGGGCGACCACCACGATGCGCGAGATGCCCAGATAGCCCGGCGCGGACACGGAGATGTTGTACTGCCCCGGCGGCAGGTGCAGGGTGTAGCTGCCGTTCGGCTCCACCGTGAGGGTCCCGCCGTTCACGCTGATGGAGGCGGTCCCCGGGTTCACGGTGAGGCTGACCGTCCCGTTGCTCGGATAGTACTCGACCGTCACCGCCGCCGAGCGGCCCTGGACGGTGACCTGTCCGTGCGCGGGGGTGGGGTCGAACAGGGCCACCGTCGAGATCGAGTAGGAGTAGGTCCCGTTCGCGACGTTGACCTGGATGACGTTCGTCGTGGAGGGGTAGTTCACCCCGGCCAGGTCGACGATCCAGGCGGCGCCGGGTGCGAGACCCGTCTCCGCGAAGGTGAGCGGGAACTCCCGGACCGTGTAGCTGATCGCGAGCACCCCCGGTGGACCGGAGATGTTGAGGACGCCCGAGGCCACCGCGGCCTGGTACCCCGGTACTCCGAAGGCGTACCACGGGTAGGAGCCGTTCGCGAGCGGGATCGCGATCTGGGCGCTTTGGGACGGATAGGCGACGCCGCCCAGGTCGACCCCCCAGGCGGTGCCCGAGGGGAGCCCGGACTCCTGGACGTACACCAGGTACTCGTGGACCGTCCAGTGGATCGTCGGGCCCGTCACGTTCGTGCCGTTGACCGTGAGGGTGCCGCCCCGGGGGCTCGCGTCGTAGCCGGGCACCACCTGGACGGTGTAGCCGTAGCTGCCGTTCGTCACGGTGAAGTTGAGCTCGCTGCCGGAGGTCGTCCCCAGGTACTTCCCCATCTCAACGGACCAGGGGGTCCCGGCCGGAAGCCCCTCGCTGTAGAAGTGGACCTGGTAGTGGCTCACCGGCTGGAAGCTGTAGGCGAGGTACTCCCCGTCGGTGAGGACGACGTCCGCGGTCTGCGCCACCGTGCCGTTCTGGAGGATGGAGATCTGGTAGGACCCGGGGACGAGGGTCAGGTTGACCTCGCCGCCCGCGTAGGTACCCTCGGAGACGTTGTTCACCGAGTAGACCCCGTAGGCGTACTTCGTCGTGCCGTTGAAGATCGCCGCGTAGCCCCGGTCGTAGAGCATGTTGAGGCTCCCCGTGGAGCCCGCGGAGAGGGCGGCGAGCGGGACGCCGTTCGAGGTCGTCATCCCCTCGATGGTCTGGCTCACCGACTCGGCCGTGTTGCTGCCGAAGTCGAAGGCGTTCGGGATCTCCTGGAGGTTATGGCCGTTGAAGAACTGGAGACCGAGCGTGAGGTTGGCCCGGCTCAGGATCGTGCTCGACCCGCCCCCGGGGCCGCCGAAGACGAGCTCCGCGTCGCTGTAAAGGTAGCTGTCCACGTAGCTCGAGCCGTCGACCGAGAAGAGCGCGCTCGAGACCTTCGTGGCGAAGAAGACCGCCGTGTCGTAGGTGTGCCAGCCACCGCCGTCGTTGAAGCTGAAGGTCACGCGCGGGATCCCCAGGTCGTCGGCGCTCCGGACCAGGAGCTGGATCGTGGCCGGATAGGTCAGGCTGTCGGAGCCGGAGTAGGCGGCGGCGTAGTACCCCTGGCCGTTGTACACGCTCACGCTGCCGTTCCCCGAGGTGATGGTGTTGTCCCCGGACCCGGAGAGCATCCCGCCGGTGTTGCCGGTGGTCAGGTTCCAGATGTTGTTCTCGTAGTAGGCGGTGTTCGAACTCGTGTCGATGAAGAGCACGTTCTGGATCCAGTAGGTGTACGCCACCCCGCCCGTCGTGAAGTCGAGCACGACGTTCTCCTGGAGGCTCCCGTAGTACTGGGATCCCCCGTTGTTGGAGTCATCGAAGTAGAGCGAGTTCACCGACGCGGTGCCGAGGAACTCGTTCGTGGTGTAGCTGTAGAGCGTGCCGTTCTTGTCCTGGCCGAAGTCCGCGATCCCCATGGGGGCCGGCTCGGAGGTATAGTGGGCGTAGGGGTCGACGGCCGCCGGCGTGGCGGCGGAGCGCGCGCCGCCGTGGGGCAGGGGCGACCCGTGCGGCGGGCCGATCCAGCGCGGGGCTTCGGACGGCGCGGCCGAGGCGACCCCCCCCGGGGCCGGGGCGGCGGCCGCCCCCGGGGACCCTAGGGTGGGCATCCCGGCGAGGAGGACGGAGAGCCCCAGCACGGCCAGGAGGACCCGGCGGCGTCCACGCCCGGCGGACGTCGAGTGGCGACGCATCGGGAGATGGAGGCGACCACACGTTCTTAACTCTCGCGGCGCCCGGCCGGCTCGCCCGGGGCCCGAGGGCAGCTTATGCGCACAAATACACACACTTCGGCGCCGGGGCGGCACCGAGGGAGAACCTTGAAACCGCGTCGTCCCTCCCCCGGAGGTGCCCGAGCGGGTCTGGCTCGCCTGGAGCAGCGGCAAGGACTCCGCCTACGCCCTGCACGTGATCCGGTCGGACCCTGCCTACGAGCTCGCGGGGCTCCTGACGACCGTCACGCGCCCGTTCGACCGGGTCGCCATGCACGGCCTCCGCACCGAGCTGCTGGACGCGCAGGCCCGCGCCCTCGGGTTGCCGGTCTACCGCGTCGAGATCCCGCACCCCTGCCCCAACCCGGTCTACGAGGAGGCGATGCGTCGGGCGCTCGGGATCGCGCGTGGGGCCGGGATCCGGGGGATCGTGTTCGGCGACCTGTTCCTCGAGTCGGTGCGGGAGTACCGGGAGGAGCGGCTCGAAGGATCGGGGCTCCGCCCGATCTTCCCGTTGTGGGGGATCCCGACCGGTCTGCTCGCCCAGCGGATCCTCCGGCTCGGCTTCCGGGCGACCTTGAGCTGCGTGGATCCCCGGCAGATGAACCCCGCCTGGGCGGGGCGGGAGTACGACGCGGCGCTCCTCGAGCAGCTCCCGGCCACCGTCGATCCGTGCGGCGAGCGCGGTGAGTTCCACACCTTCGTCCACGACGGGCCGATCTTCCCCCGGCCGATCGCGATCCAGAAGGGGGAGGTCGTGGTGCGGGACGGGTTCGTGTTCGCGGACCTCCTTCCGGCCTGAGGGGAGCGACGGGTCACCGCCGGTGAGGTTCGGGGGTGCGTCGGTCGGTTACCCCCTCCGGGCGTGCTCGGAGCGATGGGCGCGCACCCGCTCTTCCTGCAACGCCTCGATGCCGAACAGCTCCGACGGCTCGCCATCGGGCCGTACGACCACGAACGGAGGCTCCTTGGGAGCACCCTCCCTCCGCCGCGGGCCCGGCCGGCCCCGCCCGCCCGGGGTCCCCCCGGTGAGGTCCCCCGGACCTAGTCGAAGTGCCCGCTGACCGCGATCAGGTAGATCAGGAGGAACAGTTCGACCGCCGTCGCGAGCACGGACGCGCCGTGGCCGAAGAAGATCCGGTAGAGGTTCAACCCGAGCAGGATCAGGAGCACCAGGATGGCGAGCGCGAGCGCCCACAGCCGCTGGTTCCACAGCCCGCCCGCCACACCGAGCAGGATCAACCCCAGGACGAAGGTGATGAGCGCGGCCGCGATCCCCACCCCGTAGACGAGGTAGCCGCCCAACAGGGCGATGTCGAGGATGCCCAGGAGCCCCGCGACGAGCAGGAGGAATCCCACGATCCCGATGAGGATCGCGAGGATCGCGACCCCCAGCGGGAGCCGAGACTCGGGCGGCGGGGGCGGGCTGGCGTAGGCAGTGGTGGTCGTGGTGGTCGACATGCTGAGAAGATGGAACCGGCCGGGGGGTATTTCGAACCTCCCGTCGACCCGTAACGTGCAGGACCCCCACCGGCTAGGGAGGAGAGCTACTTCCCCGGACGGGGCCGCGCACGGGGACCGACCGCTCGGGGGAGGGGGCCTCGACCTCGAACGTGGCGTGGAGGATGCCGAAGTCGGCCTGCATGCGGTCCCGCAGGGCTCCCGCCACCTGCATCCCCTCGCGGACGGTCATCTCCTGGACGTCGACGTGCGCGGTCATGCACACGAGCGTCGGGCAGACCGCCCAGATGTGGATGTCATGGATGCCGAGCACCTGGGGGACCTCGAGGGCGCTCGTGCGCACCGCGTCGAGCGAGATGGCGCGGGGGGTCTGCTCGGTCAGGACCTCCCAGCCGCCCCGGAACAGCGGGAGCGATTCGTAGACGAGGAGCCCGCCGATGAGGAGCGCCGCGGCCGGGTCCACCCAGGCAAGACCGGGGGTGAGCAGGAGGAGTACCGCGGTCACGAGGAGCGCCCCGGCGATCAAGAGATCGGCGCCGAGGTGGAGGAGGACGCTGCGGAGGTTGAGGTCCCGCGTCCGGCCCGGGATGCGGCCCAGCACGAGGACGTTCCCCGCACGGAGCGCGAGGGTGGGGAGTGCGATGAGGAGGATCCAGATCGCGTCGACCGGCCCGGCGAAGCTCCCCCCGTGGAGGAGCGTGAGGGCCGCCTCGGCGCCGAACACCGTCCCCGTTCCGAGCACGAGCGCGGCATTGAGGAGGGAGGCGAACACCTCGAACCGGTGCCGTCCGTAGCTGTAGTCCGGGCTCGCCCCCGTCTCCGCGACCTTGAGCGAGGACCAGGAGACCGCGAAGGCGATCAGGTCGGGGATATCGTGGACCGCGTCCACGGTGAGCGCAAGGCTCCGGGAGAGGTAGGCGCCCACGAGCTCGAGCACCAGGATGACCGCGGTGAGCTCGACCGCGAGCCGGAGCGCCCGGAGCACTGAGCGCTCGGCCTCGCTCTCGCCGTGGAACATCTCGGGCACGGAGCGCCTCCGGCGGCCATGTTCGCCCGTCAGATGAACGTGACCGGGCGTCGACCGTGCGGCTCGATTACCTTATGGTCACCCTCTCGCTCGCCGCCGCAGGAGCGCGCGTGGTCGAGGTCTCCGCGGTCGGGTTGATCCTGATCATCGGCGGGCTCATCGTCATCGCGCTCGAGTTCGTCCATCCGGGGGCCTTCCTGCTGATCCCGGGCACGGTGGTCCTCGCGTCGGGCGTGATCTTCCTCGTCGCCCCGGCCGCGCTATCCTCCTCGCCGATCGGGCCGCTCGTGGTGGCCCTCGTGGCGGTGGCGGCCGCGCTCATCACGATCCCCTGGTACCGTCGCATGGGGGCGGTCCACCGCCCCATGACGACGACCCCCGAGTCGCTCACGGGGGAGCGCGGCCTGGTCATCGCCCCCGTCGTACCGGACCAGCTCTCGGGCAAGGTCCGGATCCACTCGGAGGTCTGGTCCGCCCGGTCGGATCGGCCCATCCCCGCGGGCACCCAGGTGCGCGTCCAAGGGGGTCAGGGCGTGGCGGTCTGGGTCCAGCCGATCGATCCCGATGCCCCCAAGACCGCGTCGTAGGAGCCGGGCATGGTCGATACCGTCGCGCTCGGGATCATCCTCGGGCTCACGCTCCTCCTGCTGGCCGTCTTCGCGATCGTACTCTTCCGAGCCGTCTGCGTGATCCCGCCCTCCGCGCAGGGCGTCCTCACCGTCTTGGGCTCGTATCGGCGGCTCCTCAACCCCGGGTTCCACGTGATCTCCCCGATGGCGCGCGTGACCCGGGTCGACCTCAGGTCCACGGTCGTCGCGCTTCCCGCGCAATCGGTCGTCACCCTGGACAACTGCCCCCTGCTCGTCGACGCCGTCATCTCCTACCGGATCGTCGATGCCCCCCGGGCGACCTTCCAGGTCCGTGATCTTCCCGCCGCGATGGTGGCCTTCGCGCAGACCGGAGTGCGGTCCGTGGTCGGCGCGGCGCGCTCCGAGGAATTACCGTCCGCCCGGGCGCGCCTGAACCAGCAGCTCCGCTCGATCCTGGAGGAGAAGTCGGGCAGCTGGGGCGTCAAGGTCGAATCGGCGGAGATCAAGGATGCGGAGCCCCACCCCGCGGCGGAGGTCGCGCCGTCCGCCCCCACCCGCCTCGCCGCGGTCCGAGCGGTCCGCGCCGAACCCCTTCCCTGAGGTGAGAAGAAGAACATGGTCGATGCCGTCCTCGAAGCCGGAATCGCGCTGCTGTCCATCGTCATCGTCATCGCGTTCATCATCATCCTGGCCCGGGGGATCTACACCATCCTGCCCTACCAGCAGGGGGTGATGACCCGGCTCGGGTCCTACAAGCGGGTCCTCAACCCGGGGTTCCACGCCGTGAACCCCATCTCGACGGTGGTCCGGGTGGACCTCCGTACCCAGGTGCTCGAGGTGCCCCGGCAGGAGGTCATCACCAAGGACAACTCGCCCACGAACGTCGACGCCATCATCTACATCAAGGTCGTCGACTCGCCGCGCGCGATCTTCCAGGTCCAGGACTACCACGTCGCCACGGTCGCGCTCGCCCAGACGACGCTCCGGTCCGTCATCGGCGACATGGAGCTCGACGAGGTGCTGTACAACCGCGAGCGCATCAACACCCGCCTCCGGGACATCCTGGATGAGGCCACCGACCGATGGGGGGTCCGCGTCGAGGCGGTCGAGATCAAGGAGGTCGATCCCGTCGGGCCGGTCAAGGCCGCGATGGAGGAGCAGACCGCGGCCGAGCGGCAGCGGCGGGCGGCGGTGCTGCGCGCGGACGGCGAGAAGCGGAGCGCGATCCTCGTGGCCGAGGGTCAGAAGCGCTCGCGCATCCTCCAGGCGGAGGGGGTCCGGCAGTCCGCCATCCTCGAGGCCGAGGGCGCCCGGGTGGCCACCATCCTGGAGGCGCAGGGGGAGTCCCAGCGGCTCCGCATCCTCGCGCTGGGCGCCGGCACCCTCGATGCGAAGTCGCTCACCGTCCTCTCCCTCGACACCCTCGGGAGCGTCGCCAACGGCCAGGCGACGAAGATCATCTTCCCCTTCGAGATCTCGCGGCTCATGGAGGGCGCCTCCGAGTACCTGGGCGTTTCGCGCACCGTACCGGACCGCCAGCTCAACGCCTTCCACGACCTGGAGGCGCAGATCGGCCACGTCGACGACGTCCTGGGCCCCATCCCGAAGCAGACGGAGCTCATGACCGAGATCCAGACGATCGAGCAGGAGATCAAGGCGGAGTCCGACGCCGCCACCGAGGTGGTGGCCGGGCAGGACTCCGCCGAGGTGGTCGCCCCGTCGCCCGGGCTCCCCGCTCCGAAGGGTGCGCCGAGCTCGGTGCAGTCGGCCGGGCCGAGGGCCCCCATCTTCGCGACCGCGCAGTCGCCGGGCCCCGCGCCGGAGGCGACGATCCCCCCGAGCCCGGGCACCCCCGGGACCTCCGGGGCGCCGGACCCCCGCCGCCGGCCCCCGCCCCCGCCGTCCCCGTGAACTCCGGGGGGCACGGGACGCCGGATCGGGACGCGCCCAGGACGCCGTGGGACGGAAGGGGTTATACGATGCCCCGGCCGGTGGAAGCCGGAGACTGAGTGTCGACCCCGAACGCCGGCGCCTCCGCGCCCCAGCTCACCGCCCGGCTCCGGGCCTTCTACCGTTGGCTCACGCCGCTCCGCCTGCTCTGCTTCGCCCTGCTCGGGCTCGCGGCCTACGGCGGCTACGTACTGGGCGTCGCCAGCGTCCTCGTCCAGCTCCTCGTGATCCCGGCGGTCGCCCTCGCGGTGGACGGCCTCGTCGGCTGGGCCCGGTACCGCACCTTCCGGTTCCCCTGGGCGGGGCTCGCCACCGGCCTCTTCGTCGCCCTCCTGATCCCGCCGCAGGGCCTCGAGATCCCGGTCTCGAGCGGCACCGTGCTCCTCGCGGGGGCCGTCATGACCGCGGTCGCGCTGCTCGCGAAGCAGCTCTTCCGGAGCCGGAACCATCCCTGGTTCAACCCGGCCGCACTCGCGCTGGTCGGCGCCGGGGTCCTGTTCGGGATCGCCCCGGCCTGGTGGGGGGCGCTGAGCCTCCCCGCGATCCTGATCGCCGGGATCGCGGTCGCGCTCCGGCAGCCGCGCCGGTGGGTGATCCCGGTGAGCTTCTTCGCGAGCTACACGCTCCTCAGCTCGCTGGGAAGCTACCTGCTGCTCGGTACGACCGACCCGCACATCCTCCTCCTCGATGCGATCGACCCCTCGGTCCTCTTCTTCACCCTCCTCATGGTCACCGAGCCCCGCAGCTCGGTCGCGAACCCGACCCTCCAGCCGGTCTTCGGGCTCTCCGCGGGCCTGCTCGCCGGGCTGCTCCGCCTGGGCTTCAACGGCTACACCTCCCTCGTCGCCTCGGAGAACCTGCTGCTCGCGCTCCTGGCTGCCAACCTGTTCGCGGTCGTCCTCCGCCACTACGACGCCCTCGCGCGGGAGTCCCGGTCCCCCGCCCCCGCGAAGGTGCGGCGCCCCGCGTCCGCGGCGGCGAGCCGCCGGCGGACGTGGGGGTGGGAGCACCGGGCCGCGGTGGCGTTCGTGCTGATCGTCCTCCTCGGCGTCACGATCGGGGTCGCCGGCACCCCACCGGCCCCGCCCTCCGGGCCGCCGCCGAAGCTCATCGTCGTCTCGTGCACGCAGGACAACCGCACGATCTCCTCCTCGGACCTCTCGATGCTCCACCAGCGGCTCGGGCCGTCGGTCATCTTCTCCTACAACCCCGCGAACGGCGCCACCGTCTTCTACGACCCCGTGGACCACGTCACGGTCTACGAGACCGACCTCTTCGAGGACTACGGCTTCGCCGAGTTCAACGGGGACGACCTGATCCTGGCGAACGGTTGCTCGCTGGGCGCCGCGTAGCGGGGGGCCGTCGCTGACTATATCGGGCCGCCGGGCTCCCGGGCCGCATGGCGGCCCCCGGCAGCGCGCTCAAGATCGAACGGCGGGACGGGATCGTCGAACTTCGGATCAACCGGCCGGACCGGCTCAACGCGCTCGACATCCCGTCGCTCAAGGAGCTCCGCGAGGCGCTCCAGGGGATCTGCGTCGATCCGAGCGTGCGGGCGGTCCTCCTCACCGGTGAAGGGCGGGCCTTCTGCGCGGGGGGCGACGTCGCCGTGATGGAGGAGTACCGGGAGAAAGGCCAGCTCCCCCGGCTCTTCCACGACCTCACGGGCGAGCAGGAGCTGGCCGTCCGCGAGATCCTGGGCATGCCGAAGCCCGTCGTCGCCGCGCTCCCCGGCGTGGCCGCGGGCGGAGGCCTGTCGCTCGCGCTCGCGGCCGACTGGAGGATCGCGAGCACGGACGCGTTCCTCGTGCCGGCCTTCCCCGCGCTCGGCGCGGTCCCCGACGGCGGCCTGACCTACTTCCTCCCGCACTTCCTCGGGATCGGGCTCGCCCAGGAGCTCCTCTTCACCCACGCCCGGGTGCCGGCCGCCCGGGCCCGGGAGCTCGGGCTGGTGCACGAGGTCGTCGAGCCCGGCGCGCTCGCGGCGCGCGCCCGGGCCCGCACCGAGGAGCTCGCGAACGGCCCCGTCTTCGCCTACGGCTGGATGAAGCAGCTCATGTCGGGCGCCTTCTCGCAGAGCCTCGAGACCCAGCTGGCCCTGGAGCGGCGGGGCGCCGTGGAGGCCGCGGAGCGGAACGAGCTCCCGGAGGGGATCCGGGCGTTCCGGGAGAAGCGCCCGCCCCGGTTCCGCTAGTCCGGGACGGCCGGGGCGGCGGTGGAGGGGCGCTCGAGCGCCCTCGCGAGCCGCGCGCGGACCGCGGGCCATTCGTCCGCGAGGATCCCGTAGCACACCGAGGACCGGAAGCTTCCGTCGGGGCGGACCAGGTGCTCCCGGAAGAGCCCCTCGCGGCGCGCCCCGAGCCGTTCGATGGCCCGCTGGGAGCGTCCGTTCAAGAGGTCCGTCTTGAATTCCACCCGGTGGCACCCTTCCGTCTCGAACGCGTGGCGAAGGAGGAGCAGCTTCGACTCGGTGTTCACCGCGGTCCGCCATCGGGAGCGCTCGTACCAGGTCCCCCCGATCTCCACCCGGCGGTGGCGCCGGTCGATCCCGAGGAACCGGGTCATGCCGAGGGGGAGACCGGTGCGGGCCTCCACGACGGTGAACGGGAGGTCGGTCCCGGCCCCCTGCGCGCTCAGGAGCTCCTCGATGGCGGCGCGCATCCGGTCGGGGTCGCGGAGATCGCCCACGAGCATGTGCGCCCAGATCTCGGGGGAGCGGGCGGCCTCGAGGAGCGCCGGCGCGTGCTCGCGCGAGAGCGGCCGGAGCTCGACGACCCGACCGACCAGGGTGACCGGCGGCCGGAACTCCATCATCCCGCGGAACGATCGCAGCCGCCGGGCTTCCAAGAGCCTTGCGATGGGCGCGCGGGACCCCCGCTCCGACGAAGAGCGCGCCGAGCCCAGCTTAGGGTTAAATAACGACCCGGGGTGCTACGGCCGTCCTCGCCGGGTGGACGGAGGAAATCGATGGACAGTGTGACCCTGTTCCTCGTCTTCGCGGCGATCGCCGTCGCCTTCGGCGCCGGCTCCCTTCTGGCGAACCGCACGCTCGGGGCCCGGTCGCGCCGCTCCTACCTCCAGTCGATGACCTACGAGTGCGGGCAGGAGGCGGAGGGGGAGGCGCAGATCGACTTCCCCACGCAGCACTACACCTTCGCCATCATCTTCGTCGCGGTCGATGTGCTCGGCTTCATCCTCGCGCTCTGGGGGCTCACCTTCCGGGGCGTGAACTCGAGCCTGCTGCCCACGCTCATCGCCTTCGGGTTCACGGCACTCGCGCTCGCCGGGATCTACTACGCCCTCTCCGGGGAGCGGAGGTGGGTCGTATGACGGGGACCTCCACGACGGTCGTCCCCAAGCCCCGACCCCCGATCGAGGCGGCCGCCCCCGCCGGGGAGCTGCCGATGGTCACGCAGCCCGCGCTCCCCTTCTTCGAGATCGAGACGCTGCGCGCCGAGCAGTTCATCCCGAACGCGAAGGAGGCGTTGGGCTCGATGATCGCCGAGCAGGCCCAGGACAAGCTCATCCGCCCCGTCTTCAACTGGGCCGGCCGCAACTCCCTCTTCCCGCTCCACTGGGGGCTGGCGTGCTGCGCCATCGAGTTCGCGGCCGCCTTCGGCGCCCGGTGGGATGCGGAGCGGTTCGGCGTGGTCCCGCGCTCCTCGCCCCGCCAGTGCGACCTGCTCATCGTGAACGGGACGGTCACCTGGAAGGTGGCGCACAAGCTCATCACGCTCTACGAGCAGATGCCCGAGCCCAAGTGGGTCATCGCCATGGGCAACTGCGCGACCGGGGGAGGTCCGTTCCGGACCGCCTACTCGGTGGTCCCGGGCGTGGACAAGCTCGTCCCCGTCGACGTCTACATCGCCGGATGCCCGCCGCGCCCCGAGGCGCTGCTCGACGGCATCCTGCTGCTCGAGAGGTTGATCCAGGAGCGCCGCGAGTAGGCCCGCCGGGCCGGGGGCAGAGATGGAGGCGAGCGCGAGACTGTTCCAGCGGGACCTGATGGGGAAGCTCTCGAAGCGCTTCCCGACCGGCTTCCTCGGCCTCGACCCCTTCCCGGGCACCTTCGGGAGGATCCGGTTCGACCCCGCGATCGCCCTCGAGCTCTTCCGCGAGATCCGCGACGTCCACGCCTTCGAGCACCTGGCCATGGTGGCCGGCATCGACTGGGTCGAGCGGCGCGAGGTCCTCTACACCGTCTGGTCCGACGTCCACCGCGGGTACCTCCTCCTCTCCGCGATGCTGCCCGCCGAGCGTCCCCACATCGAGACCGCGACCACCGTCTGGCCGTCCGCGAACTGGCACGAACGGGAGACCTGGGAGCTCGTCGACATCACCTTCGACCATCATCCGGACCTCCGGAACCTCCTCCTCCCGACGGGCTACCAGTTCCATCCGCTGCTCCGGTCGTTCAAGCTGCACGAGCCCGAGGAGCTCGAGGTGAAGGTGCGCCATGTCTGAGATGTGGATCAACATGGGGCCGCAGCACCCCATGACGCACGGGCTGTGGAACCTGAGGGTCCGGATCGACGGGGAGCTCGTCCTCGAGGTGGACCCCGAGATGGGCTACCTCCACCGCGGGATCGAGAAGATCTCGGAGGACCGGCACTACAACGAGGTGATCACCCTCATGGACCGTACCTGCTACGTCGCGGGGATGGCCTGGGAGAACCTCTTCATCCTGGGGGCCGAGCAGGCGCTCCACGTCGAGCCGCCGGAACGGGCGAAGTGGATCCGCACGCTCAGCGAGGAGTTCCAGCGGATCGGCTCGCACGTGATGTGGTACGCCGCGTTCGTGCAGGACATCGGCCTCATGGCCCCGTTCCTCTACGGCATGCGGGACCGCGACCTCGTCCTCGACCTCTTCCAGAGCTACACCGGCGCCCGGATGACCTACGAGTACAACCGGGTCGGGGGCGTGCGCAACGACCTCCCGCCGGGGTTCATCGACCGGGCCCGGAAGGTCTGCGACTGGCTCCTGGACCGGTTCCAGGAGTACGACGACCTCTGCCTCGGCTCCGACATCTTCCGCAAGCGCTGCGACGGCCTGGGCGTGCTCAAGGCCGCCGACTGCGTCCGGGCGGGCATCACCGGACCGATGCTCCGCTCGGCCGGCGTGAAGCGGGACGTGAGGAAGGACCGCCCGTACAACGCCTACGACCAGGTGGAGTTCGACGTCGCCGTGGCCGACGGCGCCGACGTGACGGCGCGCTACCTGGTGCGGATGGAGGAGCTCCGGCAGTCGGTCCGCATCATCCGGCAGTGCCTCGACTGGCTCGAGCGGAACCCGGGGCCCGCCATGGCCGAGAACCTGCCGCGGTGGATGGGCGCCCCGTACGCCCCCGTCGGCAAGGAGGGCTACCTGCTCAAGCGCAACTACCCCAAGGGGGTCGGCCTCTCGGCCATCGAGGAGCCCCACGGTGAGGCGCTCGCCTACGTCGTGAACGAGGGCGGGGAGCATCCCTACCGGGTGAAGCTCAAGTCGCCCATCTTCACGAACCTCTCGGCCGCGAAGCACTACCTCGTGGGCTACCGGGTCGCCGACATCCCGCCCATCATGGGGAGCGTCGACGTCTGCGTGGGGGAGGTGGACCGTTGAGCACCGTCACGCTCTACTCGGTCGCGAACGGGCTCATCGTCGCGATCCTCACGGGCCTGTACTCCGTGCTGCCGCACGCCTACTTCGGCTGGCTGGTCAACCCGGACCTCATCCTGGTCCTGAGCGTCCTCGTGTTCGGCGCGATCCTGCTCGCGGCGAGCATGATCAACACGATCATGCTGATCTGGTACGAGCGGAAGCTGCTCGGCCGCTTCATGGACCGGCGCGGCGCCATGCACGTCGGCTACGCCGGGCTGCTCCAGAACTTCGCCGACGGGATCAAGCTCTTCCGGAAGAACACCTACAAGCCCCGCGACGCGGACGGGCTCGGCTTCTACGCGGCCCCGACCGCGTACATGGTCACCTCGGTCATGATCTTCGCGATACTGCCGGCCTCGTGGGGCTGGACCGCGGGACCGCTCCCGTTGAGCCTCCTGCTGGCGCTCGTCGTCTTCTCCTTCGCGCCGTTGTTCATCTTCCTCTCGGCCTGGTCGCAGGCGAACAAGTACTCGCTCATCGGGGGGATGCGCTCGGCCGCGCAGATGATCGCCTACGAGGTCCCCATCCTCCTCGCCGTCGTCGCCGTCGTGATCGTCTCCGGCACGTTCGACCTCACGACGATCGTGACGATGCAGACGAACTACTGGTTCGGGATCCCGCTGTTCGTCGCGCTGATCGTGTTCGTGACGGGGATGCTCGCCGAGATGGAGCGGATCCCCTTCGACCTCCCCGAGGCGGAGGCCGAGCTCGTCGAGGGGTGGAACACCGAGTACGGCGGGATGCTGTTCGCGTTCTTCATGCTCTCCGACTACCTCCGTGCGCTCATCGGGAGCTTCCTGGTCGTCCTCCTCTTCCTCGGGGGCTGGACGATGCCGGGCTGGGTGCCGTCGTCGCTCACGGCCCTCCCCCTCGCGGCGCTCTTCTGGTTCCTGCTCAAGACCTACATCGTCTTCGGCGTCTTCGTCTGGGTGCGCGCCTCGCTGCCGCGGGTGCGGACCGACCAGCTCCTCCGGATCGGATGGATGCGGATGGTGCCGCTGTCGCTCCTCGCGATCGTGCTCGCCGCGCTGCTGGTCCTCGCGAAGTGCCTGCCGGTCCTCGGGTGCCTGCCCGGGGTGGGAGGATAGGACGGATGGCGACCGAGGAGACCGCCGTCCGTTCCGGCAAGACCGAGCTGCCGCTGCTGTGGGTCGCGAAGCCGCTCGCGACCGCCGCCCGGCAGTTCGGCAGGAGCCTCGTGCGGCCGAGCACGATCGTCTACCCGTTCGAGCGGCTCGAGGACCCGAAGTTCCGCACGGAGGTCCACGTCGCCTCGGGCAAGCCGATCGGCGTGGGGGCGGTCTGGGACAACTACCGGGGGGTCCACGCGCTCAACCTCGAGACCTGCATCTCCTGCAACCTCTGCGCGTTCAGCTGCCCGGACATCTGCATCGAGATGGTCACGGTGCCGGGGGGCGACCCCAAGCACCCGAAGAAGTGCCCGCAGATCGACTACGGGAAGTGCAGCTACTGCGGGTTCTGCTCGGACGCCTGCCCCGAGGGCTGCCTCACCATGACCACCCGCTACGAGCTCTCGGTCACGAAGCGGTCGGAGATGGTGTACTCCCCGGAGCGGCTCTACGGGGTCTACAAAGAGAAGCTCCCGATGAACCCGATCCGGCTCGAGCGGCCGAAGAACGAGGACTCGATCCTCCTCGACGCTCCGCTCTGCATCGGGTGCAACGCCTGCGCCCGGGACTGCCCGACGAACTGCATCACGATGCTCGACATCCCCAAGGCGGCCCCGAAGCCCGGGGAGAAGCCGGCCAAGCGGATCTGGAAGGAACCGGTGGTCAACGACTCCGACTGCGTCCGATGCGGCACCTGCATCTCCGTCTGTCCGAAGGAGTGCCTGTTCTGGGGGACCCACCCGTGAACCTGGAGAGCGGGGCGTTCCTCGTCCTCGCCGCGGCCGCCGTCGCCACGGCGCTCCTCGCGCTCCTCGTCCGCGAACTGGTCCACACGATCCTGTGGATCGCGAGCTTCTTCATCGTGCTCTCCGGGCTCTACTTCCTCCTCCAGGCGAACTTCCTGGGCGTCCTCCAGCTCGGCGTCTACGCCGGCGCCGTCACGATCCTCCTCCTCTTCGGCGTGATGACGACGCGGCGCAGGATCTTCAGCCGGGAGGCGGCCACGGGGATCGGCCCGGCGTCGATCGTGCTGGGGGCCGGGATCATCGCCGTCTTCGGGATCCTGGTGGCGGGGCTCGCCGGCGCGACCACGGGCTCGGGCCCGAACAGCTACCCCCCGGCGCTCCTCTCGCAGGCCGTCTTCAACGTCTACGGGCCGTGGCTCCTGCTCGTGGGATTCGTCATGCTCGCAGCGCTCGGCGGCGCGATCTACCTGGTCCGGGAGGGACGCGAGTGACGGACCCGTTCGCCACCGCCGGCTTCCTCGGACTCTCGGGGGCCCTGCTCGTGATCGGGCTCTTCGGCATCCTGACCCGGAGGAACTTCATCCTGCTCCTGATCTCGATCGAGATCGCCATCAACGCCGCCGTGCTGAACTTCGTCTACTTCGCCGCCTACGCGCCCAGCGCCCCCATCGCCCTCGAGGGGCAGTCGGCCGCCGTCGTCGTGATCGCGCTCGCCGCCACGGAGATCGCCGTGGGGCTCGCGATCGTGCTCGCCCTGAACCGCGTGCGCGGATCGATCAACGTCGCCGAGTCCTCCGAGCTCAAGCTGTAGGGGCGAGGGACCTTGGTGTTCGGTTGGGCTGATCTGAACGGGTACGCCTTCCTGGTCCCGCTCCTCTACGTCCTCTCCTTCGTCATCGTCGGGCTCTTCGGCCACCGGTTGCCCCGCGCCGAGCACGGCGGATGGGTCGCGGTCGTCCTCGCCGGTCTGGCGATGGTCGTCGGCGTGCTCATCGCCGTCGGCGAGATGGTGAACCCGAACACCTGGACCGACACGCAGTACGTCTGGCTCCACACCGTCGGGAACGGGACCGGCACCTTCCCGCACGGCCTCGAGCTCATCATGGGGACGCTCGTCGACCCGATCTCCGCCCTGATGCTCATCGTCGTCACGGTGGTGGGCTTCCTCGTCCTGCTCTACTCCATCGGGTACATGCACCAGGACCGGGGGCTGGCCCGATACTACGCCGAGCTCTCGCTGTTCCTCACGGCGATGACCGGCCTGGTCCTGGCCGACAACCTGCTCCAGTTCTTCCTCTTCTGGGAGCTGGTCGGCGTCTGCTCCTACTTCCTCATCGGCTTCTACTACGAACGGCCGAGCGCGGCGAGCGCCGCGAAGGAGGCGTTCATCGTCACCCGCGTCGGGGACATCATGTTCCTCCTCGGGGTGTTCATCTACTTCTACGTCTTCGCCCTCGTCGGCCCGAACGGTGGGTGGGCCGCGAACGGTTTCGCGTTCGCTCTCGGTGGGCATCCGTTCTTGAACGCCCCCGGCGGGTACGGGGTCAGCCTGCTCTTCCTGAACGCGCACTCGACGATCCTCACCGTCGCCGGGATCATGATCCTGGGCGGCGCCGCCGGGAAGAGCGCCCAGTTCCCGCTCCACGTCTGGCTGCCGGACGCCATGGAGGGCCCCACGACCGTGAGCGCCCTCATCCACGCCGCCACGATGGTCGCCGCGGGCGTCTACCTGCTCGCCGTCACGAGCATCTTCATCGGCTTCACCCCGACCGACTCGCTCGCCATCGTGGCCATCGGGGGGTTCACGACCTTCTTCGCGGCGACGATGGCGGTGGTCCAGCCGGACATCAAGCGGGTCATCGCCTATTCGACGATCTCGCAGCTCGGCTACATGGTGCTCGCCGTCGGCGCCGGCTTCGCGATGGTGGGGCTCTACCACCTGTTCACGCACGCGTTCTTCAAGGCGCTCCTGTTCCTCGCCGCCGGCGCGGTGATCCACGCGGTGGGCAGCCAGGACCTGTTCAAGATGGGCGGGCTCGGCAAGTCGATGCGGTTCACCTCGATCGCCTTCCTGATCGGCGCGCTCTCCCTCTCGGGCATCCCGCCCTTCGCCGGTTTCTGGAGCAAGGACGATGTCCTGAGCCAGGTGTACGGGACCCTCGGCACGCACCCGGCGTACTGGCCCTTCTTCCTCCTCGCGCTGGCGGCCGTCTTCCTGACGGCCTACTACATCTTCCGGGCCTGGTTCCTCGCGTTCTCCGGCGACCATCCCCGGGACCCGAACCTCCCGCACGCCCACGACCCGCCCTGGACGATGCGGGTCCCGCTCCTCGTCCTCTCCGGCTTCGCGATCGTCGCCGGCGTGCTGCCGTACCTCCCCGCGTTCGGCAAGCTCTTCGACCTCGGGGCCGACGTGCCCCCGCCGCCGTTCGGGTTCTCCGACGCCCTCGTGAGCGTCGTCTCCTTCGGCCTCGCCCTCGCCGGGTTCCTGACCGCCTACGTCCTCTGGTCGAACGGCCGGGTGTACGCCCTCCCCGAGCGCTCGCCCGCCCAGCCGGTGCGCCAGCTCCTGCTCCACCGGTACTACTTCAAGGCCGGGTTCGACGCCCTCGGGCTGCGGGGCATCTACCTTCTCTCCCGGATCGCGGACTGGGTCGACCAGTACGTCATCGACGGCACGATCCGGGGGCTCGAGCGGGCCTTCGGGGGCCTTTCGGGACGCGCCCGGCGGATGCAGAGCGGGATGGTGCTCGACTACGCGACGTTCGTCGTCGGCGGGCTCCTCGCGCTGCTCCTCTTCGTCCTGATCGTGGGCCCCTACGTGCTCCACCTGTGGGGGGGATGAGACGATGGTGATGATCGGGATCCTCTCCTTCGCCCTCATCACCCTCGTCGCGGGGACGCTCGCGACGTTCGTCGCGGGGCGGTACGCGCGCTACGTCGCGCTCGGGGTGAGCCTGCTCTTCCTCTTCGAGGTCGTCTACATGCTGCAGGCGTTCAGCTGGCCGCTCTTCGGGGCGAACGGCGCGCCGCAGTACGCCTTCTACGAGACGGCGCCCTGGGTCAGCCTCTCGTGGCTCAAGATCAACTACGCCGTCGGCGTCGACGGCGTGAGCCTGCCGTTCGTGCTCCTGACCGCGATCCTCCAGATCGCGACGGTCGTCTACACCTTCGAGGAGAAGAAGAACCCGGCCGCCTGGTTCGGGCTGCTCCTCCTCACCTGCCTCGGCAGCTTCGGGGTCTTCGTCTCGCTCGACATCCTCCAGTTCTTCCTCTTCTGGGAGGCCGTCCTCATCCCGATGTTCTTCATGATCGGCTACTGGGGCGGCGTCCGCCGCCGGTATGCCGCGCTGAAGTTCTTCATCTACACCCACGTCGCGAGCGTCGTGATGCTGGTCTCGCTCTTCGCCCTCGCCTTCTACTCCCACGCCCCCAGCTTCGACTTCGTCGACCTCTACGCGCCGGCCCGATCGCTCGCCACCGTCACGCAGGTGTTCATCTTCCTGGGGCTCTTCTTCGGCTTCGGCGTCAAGTTCCCGATCGTCCCCTTCCACACCTGGCTGCCGGACGCGCACGTGGAGGCGCCGACCGGCGGCTCGGTCCTCCTTGCCGGGCTCCTCCTCAAGCTCGGGGGCTACGGGCTCATCCGGTGGGGGCTCGAGCTCCAGCCCCAGGGGCTCGAGCACCTCTCCCCGCTGCTCTACGCGATCGCGTTCGCCTCCATCATCTGGGGCGCCTTCCTCTCGCTCTCCCAGCGCGACCTGAAACGGCTGGTCGCCTACTCGTCGATCAACCACATGGGCATCGTGCTGCTCGCGATCGCGGTCTACTCCAACCTGGGCATCCTGGCGGCGGTGCTGCTCATGTTCGCCCACGGCATCGTGAGCGCCCTCCTCTTCATGGTGGCCGGCAGCGTCCACCACACCTTCGGCAGCCGGGACATCGTCACGGTGAACGGCATCACGCCGAAGACGCCGGTCCTCTCCACCATGACGATGGTGGGCGCGCTCGCCTCGCTGGGGCTGCCGGCGCTCATCAGCTTCCCGGCGGAGTTCACCGCGTTCCTCGCGACGTGGGACCGGATCGGCTACTGGGTGCTGGTGCCGCTCATCATGCTCGTCGTGACCGCGGGCTTCTACCTGTGGATGATGCAGCGGATGCTCTTCGGTCCGATGCGCGGCGTGCCGGAGGACGCCCACGACCTCCCGCCGTACGAGGCGATCGCCATGGGGCTCCTGGTGGCGCTCATCGTGCTGTACGGGATCCTCCCCTCGCTGCTCACGAACATCATCATCCAGTCGCCGACGGCCTACGGGCTGCCCTAGAGGGTCGATGAGCTACACGGTGGTCCTCGAAGAGTTCCTCCCGGCCCTCCTGCTCCTCGGCGGCGCGCTCCTCGTCTTCCTCGCCGACGTCGTCCGCGTCCGCCGCCTCGAGGTGTTCGGCGGCATCGCCGTCGCGGCGATCGTGGGGACGCTCGGGTCCGTGCTCGCCGACCTCGGCACCCCCTACCTCGAGGCGTTCCGGACGATCCCCGCCTCCGTCGTGGACGCCCCGATCGCGCCGGGCGACCTCTTCGCGTTCACGAGCCTGGGGCTCATCTTCCAGGGCATCTTCCTCCTCGCCGCCCTGCTGGTCGCCCTGGCCTCGCTCTCGCGCCCCTCC
Source organism: Thermoplasmata archaeon (assembly GCA_027314915.1). Lineage (GTDB taxonomy): Archaea > Thermoplasmatota > Thermoplasmata > Lutacidiplasmatales > UBA184 > JAKIVR01. The sequence continues at coordinate 50,304 of DAHUZZ010000005.1, forward strand.
CACGAGCGCGGGGCGGCGGTGTTCTACGGCCTCCTCCTCCTGGCGACGCTCGGGATGATGTTCGTCGCGGTCGCGGCGGACCTCATCTTCCTGCTCCTCGCGCTCGAGATCACGGCGATCTCGAGCTACCTGCTCGTCGGCTACACGCGGCGGGACCCGCGGCCGCTCGAGGCGTCGATGAAGTTCTACATCATCGGCGCCCTGTCGGCCGCCCTCTCCTTCTTCGGGGCCTCGCTGATCTACGGCGCCTACGGCTCGACGAGCCTCCTCGTGGTCGGGCACACCTACCCCGCCGGCGCGGACGGTCCGCTCGCGCTCGCCGGCTTCGCCTTCCTGCTCGTCGGGCTGGGCTTCGAGGTGACCTTGGTGCCGTTCCACATGTGGGCGGTGGACGTGTACGATGGGGCGCCCCACGACGTCTCCGCCTTCCTGGCGGGGGGGACGAAGAAGGCGGGGCTCTTCGCGTTCTTCCTGGTCTTCCTCACGCCCGTCGTGATCGGCGCGGGGGCGCAACTCTCGGGCTCGCTCGAGCTCCTCCTCGCGATCCTGGCGGTCGCGACCATGACGGTCGGGAACGTCGCCGCGCTGATGCAGGACCAGATGAAGCGGCTGCTCGCCTACTCCTCGATCTCGCAGGCCGGCTACATGCTCCTCGGCGTCGCCATCGGCACCGCCCCGGCGATCGAGGGCGCCACCTTCCAGATCTTCGCCCATGTCGTCCTCAAGGCGGGCGCCTTCCTCGTCGTGGGGGCGGTGGCGGCGATGGGCGTGGGGCCCTTCGTGCGGGACTACCGGGGGCTCGGGCACCGGCGCCCGGTCCTCTCGGTCGCCTTCGCGCTGATGCTGCTCGGGCTCGCCGGCATCCCCCTCACCATCGGCTTCTTCTCGAAGTTCGTGCTCTTCTCCGCGGCGGTCGAGGCGGGCGGCCTCTTCGTCTGGCTCGCGGTGGCGGGGGTGCTCAACAGTGCGCTCTCCGTCTTCTACTACGCCCGCATCCTCCGGGTGATGTACATGGAGCCCGCCGAGGGGACCGACCCCGCCACCGGGACCGACGGCCCGCTCCTCCCGCTCGGGGGCCTCGGCTACGGCCGGGCGAGCGCGATCGCGCTCTGCGCCGTCGTCATCGTCCTCTTCGGGATCGACCCCGCGCCGCTCCTGACCGCCTTCCAGTCCGGCGCGTCGCACTTCCTCGCGCTCGGGGTCTAGGGTGTGGAGCGGTACGACGTCGTCGTCGTCGGGGCGGGGCCGGGCGGGAGCACCGCGGCCCGGTTCGCCGCCCAAGGGGGCGCGCGCACGCTGCTGCTCGACCAGCGCGTCGAGCTCGGCCAGCCGGTCCAGTGCGGCGAGTTCCTCCCGACGCCCGCGGAGCTCGCCGACCTCTTCCCGCACCCCGAGATCCCCCAGCTGATCCGGGAGGCGTTCGTGATCCCGCCGGAGACGGTGCTCCGGGCGACCCACGAGATGGTCTGCGTCGCCCCCTCCGGCCGGCGGTACCGGTTCCCCCTCGAGGGGTTCGCGGTGTCGCGCCGTGCCTTCGACAAGCGGCTCGCGCTCGCCGCCGAGGGCGAGGGGGCCGAGCTCCGGTTCCCCTGCGGGGTGACGGGCGTGAAGGACGGCCGGGTGCGGCTCGCGAACGGGGGCGAGGTCGAGGGGCAGGTGGTGATCGGCGCCGACGGTCCGCTCTCCACGGTCGCCCGCGGCGCGGGCTTCGCGCCGACCCGGGAGATGTACCGGATGATCACGGGCACCTCCCTCGGGGAGTTCCCGGACGCCATCGAGCTCTACTTCGGCCACCACACCCCCGGCGGCTACGGCTGGATGATCCCCAAGGCGACCGACGCGAACGTGGGGCTCGGGGTCACCCGGCTCCCGCCCGGGGAGGACCTGGGCAGCCTCCTCGACCGCTTCCTGACCGCCTGGGGGCTCCCCCGGGCGACCGACCGGACCCGCTGGTGGGTGCCCATCGGGCCCCCCCCGGAGTCCGCCCGCGCCGGCCGGGCGCTCTTCGTCGGGGACGCGGCCAACCTCGTGATGGCCACGAACGGCGGGGGGATCCCGACCGCGATCCTCTCCGGGCGGGACGCGGGGGTGGCCGCCGCCGGGCACTGCCGGACGGGGGCTCCGCTCGCGGAATACGACCGCCTCTGGAGGTCCCACCTCTACGAACCGCTCCTCCGGGCCTGGAGAATCAAGCGGCTGGGCGACCGGATCGTGGAAAGGGACCGGTGGCTGTCCATAGGAATGGCCTATATTGGCACGAAGGGTCTCGACTCGATGATGCGGCTGCGCTGGCCAGCGCGGCTGGTGTGGAGGGATTCATGATGCCGTTCACTCCCGCGTCGGAGTCCGCCGAGCCCTCGCTGGAAGCCCTCGTGAGCCAGACGGTCGGGGCCGACTTCCCCGAGGACGTGGGGAGCGTGGTCCCCCAGCTCGCCTCCGACCTCCAGGAGATCGACGCCCGGCTCTTCGAGACGCTCCACACCTCCTACCCGCAGCTCGCCGACGCCGCGAACTACGCCTGCCGGGCCGGTGGCAAGCGGGTGCGGCCGCTCCTCATGGCGGCGACCCACCGGGCGCTCGGCGCCGCCGACACCCGCCCCATCCACGCCCTCGCCGCGGCCTTCCAGCTGATCCACACCGCGACCCTCGTCCACGACGACGTCATCGACCACGCCGAGCTGCGCCGCGGCCGGCCGTCCGTCCCCCGGGCCTTCGGCCTGCCGGCGGCGATCGTCACGGGCGACTTCCTCTTCGTACGGGCCTTCGAGCTCGCCTCCGAGTACCCCCGGTCCGTGATCCTGCGCTGCGGCGAGGCCTGCGCCGACCTCGCCGAGGGCGAGGTCCTCCAGGAGAACGCCCGGTTCGACCTCTCGAGCGGCCGCGAGCACTACTTCCGGGTCATCGAGCGGAAGACCGCGGCCATCGTCTCCGGCGCGCTCGCCGCCGTGGCCGAGATCGAGGGGGCCTCCAACGAGGTGATCGAGGACCTCGCCATGTACGGCCGGGCGCTCGGGATCGCCTTCCAGGTGCGCGACGACTACCTGGACGTCTACGGCGACCCCGACCTCCTCGGGAAGCCGCTGTACTCGGACTACCGGGAGGGCAACCCCACGGTCCTTTCCCTCGAGGCGCACGCCGGGCTCGACGGGATCGCCAAGGCGGAGTTCGAGCGCCTGTTCGCGCTCCGGCACAAGCAGCCGCGGGACCTCCTCCGGCTCAAGGAGCTCACCGACCGCACCGACGCCCCGAAGCGGACCGTCGACGAGGCGAAGATGTGGGCCGAGCGGGCCGTCGCGTCGCTGACCGGCGTGCCCGCGGGCCCCTACCACGTCCTCCTCGCCCACCTGGCCCGCGAGGCGGCGGGGCGCAGGTTCTAGCGGTGACCATCGCCGGCGCCCGCCGGTCGAGCGAAACCTACATGTCGGTCGGGCCGGCCCTTGGGTGACACGGAGGGCAGCATGGCATCGCATCATCCGTCGAGCCCGGGCGAGGAGGGGGCCCCCGCGCCGGCCGCGGTGACCCGGATCCCGATCCAGCACCTGCCCCGGCCCTACCGGCCGCCGCCGCTGCGGCCCAGCCTGCCCCTCGGCATCGCGGTGATCTCCATCCTCCTCGCCATCGCGGCCGTCCTCGTGCTCCTCACGGGCGCCTTGATCCTCCTGAGCGCGCTGGCCGGCAGCGCCCTGATCCCGACGACGCTGCTGATCACCACGACGGTCGACCCCTGGGGAGCGGCGATCCTGATCGTGCTCGGCGGGGTCGTCCTGGCGGTGGCCCGCGCGCTCTGGGACCTCGAGCGCTGGGCGCTCTACGTCGGCGTCGGAGGCAGCTTCGCGGGCCTGACCTACCTCTTCTTCACGGGCTCCATCACGGTCCTCTTCCTCCTCCTCCTCGCCCTCTTCGTCTACCTGCTCACCGTCCGGCACCACTTCTACTGATGCGCTTCCTTTTGGGCCAGCTGACCCCGCGGCTCGGGGAGCCGCTCGAGAACCTGGCCCGGATCGACCGGCTCCTCGCCTCCCGTGCGGTCGGGCTCGCGGTCTTCCCCGAGCTGTTCGTGAGCGGCTACCGCGCGGGGGACCGGCTCCGCGCCCTCGCCCTTTCCCCCGGGGGGGGTCCGCTGCTCGAGCTCGAGCGGATCGCCGCCGCCCGGAACACCTGGCTCGTGCTGGGCGCCCCCGTCGCCGTGCCCGACCGCGCGGGCGAGGTCTTCAACGCCGTCCTGCTCATCGGGCCCGACGGGTCGAGCCGCTACCAGGTGAAGCGCTACCTGCCGACGTACGGCCCGTTCGAGGAGGGGCGGATCTTCACCCCGGCCGGCCGATCCGACCCCCTGCCGCTCGCGGGCCACCCCGTCGGCCTCGCGATCTGCTACGACGCCTTCTTCCCGGAGATCTTCCGGGAGCTCGCCCTCAAGGGCTCCGAGCTGTTCCTCGTCGTCTCGGCGTCGCCGGTGACCTCGCGCCGCCTCTTCGAGAAGGTCCTGCCGGCCCGGGCGGTCGAGAACGGCTGCCCCGTCCTCTACGCGAACCGGACCGGTGTCGAGGACGGGCTCGTCTTCGGCGGCGGGAGCGGGGCGTGGGACGTCCGGGGGGAGCCGATCGCGCTGGACCGGGTTGCCGTGCCGGACGGGGAGCCCGAGGAGGCGCTCCTCGTGGGCGAGCTCGACCTGGCCGAGGCGGGCCGGTGGCGCCCCTTCCGGCCCGTGCTGCGCGACGTCACCGCCCACCCGCCCTGAGGCGGCGCGCCTCCCGAGGAGGGAGGGGCGTTCGGCACCCCGAACCACCGGCCCTCGCGCGCGACGCGGTCTCCTACCTCCCGCACCACGACGGCCCGAGGTCGTCGTGCGCGATCCGACCCCCGCGAGGGGGGGGGTTCGGGAGATGCGGGGCGGCGGCCCGGGGGCGCCCGGTCCTACGGGAACGGCACCGCGCGCCCGCCCGTCGGGATCAACCTCCTCCGGGGGCCCCGGGCTCGCTCGAGCCCGTGAACAGCAACGTGGTCTTTATGTGGTGCGGAGGGTGGAAATCCGGCGATGGCACCCGCGAAGAGCCTCGCCCAGCAGCTGGGCGAGAAGCAGCGGGAGATCTCCGTGGCGGAGTTCTTCGAGCGGAACCGCCAGATCCTGGGCTTCGACAACCCCGCCCGGGCGCTCCTCACCAGCGTGAAGGAGGCGATCGACAACTCCCTGGATGCCTGCGAGGAGGCCGGCCTCCTCCCGGAGCTCAGCGTCGAGGTCCATAAGGACGGGGCCGACCGGTACCGCGTGATCGTCGAGGACAACGGTCCGGGGATCGTCCGCAAGCAGATCCCGAACGTCTTCGCGCGGCTGCTCTACGGCTCGCGCTTCCACGCGAACCGGCAGTCCCGGGGCCAGCAGGGGATCGGGATCTCGGCCGCGGTCCTCTACGCCGCGCTCACCACCGCGCGACCGGCGAAGATCACCTCCAAGGTCGAGGAGGAGGAGGCCGCCCACGTCGTGGAGCTGTTCATCGACACCCAGAAGAACCTTCCCCGGATCGTCCGGGAGGACGTCGTCCTCTGGGACCGCCCCCACGGCATCAGGGTCGAGCTCGCGCTGAAGGCGAAGTACCAGCGGGGTCGCCAATCGCCCTACGAGTACCTCAAGGACACGGCGATCGTGAACCCCCACGCCCGGATCGTGCTCACCGAGCCGGACGGCACCCGGGTCACCTGGGAGCGGGCCGCCACGGAGATGCCCCCCGTGCCGAAGGAGGTGCTCCCGCACCCCTACGGCCTCGAGCTCGGCGAACTCTCCTCCCGTCTCAAGGCCTCCTCGCGCCCGACGGTCTCCGACGTCCTGCTCCACGAGTTCGCGGGGGTGACCCCCCGGGCGCTCAAGGAGATCCTGGCGGCCGCCCGGATCGCCCCGAAGACCGCGCCGGGCTCGATCCACGGGGAAGAGCTCGAGCAGCTCCTCTCGGCCCTCCACGCGGCCCCGCTGCTCCCGCCGAGCGCCGAGGCGCTCTCGCCGATCGGACCTCTCCTCATCAAGCGGGGGCTGCGGAACGTGCTGGGCGAGGTCCGCCCGGAGTTCTTCGCGCCACCGGTGAGCCGGCCCCCGAAGATCCGGGGCGGCTTCCCCTTCCTGGTCGAGGTCGGGCTCGTCTACGGGGGCGGGCTCCCCCTCGACCAACCCGTGCAGCTTTTGCGGTTCGCGAACCGCGTGCCGCTCCTCTTCCAGCAGGGTGCCTGCGCCATCACCACGGCCGTCGGGGGGATGGATTGGCGCCGCTACGGGCTCGATCAGAAGGGCGGCGCCGGGATCCCGACGGGGCCGTGCGTCATCCTGGTGCACCTGGCCTCGACCAAGATCCCGTTCACGAGCGAGGCGAAGGAGGCCATCGCCGAGGACGAGGAGATCGACCGGGAGGTCACCCTCGCCCTCCAGGCCGCCGCGCGGCACCTGAGGATCCACCTCTCGCGCCGGACGCGCCGGGAGCTCGCGGGGGAGAAGTTCGACGTGATCCTGAAGATCCTGCCCCGGCTGGCCGCCAAGACGAGCGCGCTCGTCGGGAAGCCGGTGCCGGACCTCACCCCGGTCATCACCCGGATCATGGACGTCGTCTACGTCGATCCCCAGCCGGTCGCGACCGAGGAGAAGAAGCCCGCGACGAGCCGGTTCACGATCGACGTCACGAACTACACCCCGCGCCCCCGGGTCCTCGAGCTCTTCCTCGAGATGCCCCCCGCCGAGTTCCCTCCGTCCAGGGTGCTCCCCGCGCCGGACGGGGTCGAGGCGCCGCTCGGGCGCGCGTGGTGGACGCTCCCCCGGCTCGAGCCGAGCGGGCGGACCCGGATCGAGCTCGACTTCCCGAGCGCGACCGAGGTGGACCTCGACGATCTCGACCTCTACGTCGCCGGCGTCGACGAGTCGCACCTGCTCGGCGCCGACCCCCTGCCCGGCGACTGGGAGGTCCGGCTCCCGCGCGCCATCGTGGAGGCCGCGGAGGCGGCCGCGGCGGCCGAGACGGCGGACGAAGCGGAGGTGGATTACGATGGCACCGAAACGAGCAGCCCCCTCGACGAAGAGTGAGGACGCGATCGCGGCCGAGGCGCTCCGGCCGACGCTCGACCTCGCCCGGGACGTCTACCGGCAGCTCGCCGACGGCGAGATCCCCCGGATGCGGCTCCCGCTCCGGACGAAGCAGAACATCTCCTTCCAGATGCGGGACGGCGTCTGGAGGCTCGGCCGCCAGATGGGGACCCGGAGCGCGCGGAAGAAGGACGGCGCGCTCATGCTGCTCCGGACCTTCTACCTGGTCGACTTCATCAACGAGATGGCCCGCGAGCGGAAGACCTCCACGCTCCGGGAGCTCTACTACATCAGCGAGGGCTGGGAGGAAGGGAAGTTCCACAGCGAGGACGAGTCGAACCTCCTCGTGGAGGACCTCGAGGTCCTGTGCGAGCGGCTCCGGGAGGACTTCCGCCTGCACCCGGAGGAGAACGGCGCCTCGGTGATCGGCGACCTCACCCTTCGGGAGCGGAACCGGAAGGGGCAGGTGAAGAAGATCAACTGCCGCGACGATGTCGGGGACGGCGGCTACGCGCTCCCCTTCAACGTCGAAAAGGAGAAGATCGAGCTCCTCTCGACGGGGGCGAAGTTCATCGTCGCCGTGGAGTGCGGCGGGATGGTCGACCGGCTCGCCGAGAACGGCTTCGACGAGGAGCACGACGCGCTGCTCGTGCACCTCAAGGGCCAGCCGGCGCGATCGACCCGGCGGTTCCTCAAGCGGCTCAACGCGGAGCTCAAGCTGCCGGTCATCGTCTTCACCGACGGCGATCCCTGGTCGTTCCGGATCTTCGCCTCGGTCGCCTACGGGGCCATCAAGACGGCGCACATCTCCCAGTACCTCGCGACCCCGTCGGCCGAGTTCCTGGGCGTCACCCCCTCCGACATCGAGAACTACAAGCTCCCGAGCGACCAGCTCTCCGACCAGGACATCCGGGCGCTCCAGGCGGAGCTCACCGACCCCCGGTTCAAGACCGCCGAATGGCGGAGCGAGATCGAGCTCATGCTCAAGAACGGGAAGAAGGCCGAGCAGCAGTCGCTCGCCAAGTACGGCCTCAACTACGTGACCGAGACCTACCTCCCCGAGAAGCTCGGCGAGATGAACGTGATCTAGTGCCCGTCCGCGCGGCTCACGGCGGCGGGTCGGCGGGCGGCATCGTCCCGATCCCGACCCACAGCGAGTCCGCCCAGTAGTCCACGGTCTCGGGGATCCCCCGGAGGCTCACGACCCGGCCGCCCCCCCGGCGGACGGTGTCGAGCTCGTCCCGGAGACGGTCGGGGGGCTCCGCACACCGTCGGGCGAGCTCCTGACGGAGCTGCCGCTCGAGCCCGCGATCGAGCCACCGGGCGGGGTGGCGCACGGCCAGGCGATAGTGGGACCCGCCGTCGAGCTGGTCGACCCGGAAGATCCTCCACTCGAGGGGCTCGTTCCGCTCGGCGGCGACCGTCGCGGCGGCGAGGTTCCCGGCCGCCTCCGCGACCGGGTCCAGCTGGAGCGGATCGCCCTCGAGACGGAAGGCGACGTCCGGTCCCTGCGTCATGGGCCCCCCTCCGCCGCGCCCCGCTACCCCAGCGACCCGGTGAGGAGCGGGCGGATCGAGGGGGCGAGCAGCGACGGGGCGCGCGCCGCGGGCACGTAGAGGACCCCGTCCTCCCCGACCCGGGTGCGGACCCAGGGGATCCCCTGCTCCACGAACCGCTCGGCGTCGGCCGCGCTCTCGAGGGCGACCCCCGTGCTCCGAGGTCCCGGGTGCGCGCCGTCCTCGCCGAGCACGAGCTCGTCGACCGCTTCATCGTAGAGCAGCCAGCCGGTCGGCACCGCCACCCGGAGCTTGACCAGGTTGGGCCGCAGCTTCGCCTCGCTCTCCGTCTCGGTCCGGGCGAAGACCGTGTAGGGTTCCCCTTCGACCTCGGCGGCGTGGTCGAAGGCGAAGCTCTTCGACCGGAACGACAGGAGGTTCATCGAGATCGTATCGGCCTCGAGCACGCGGGGGCCATCCGCCCTCCCGCTTTAAGGCGAGTTCCGGGGACGCCCGCCGACCCCACGCGCCGGCGCCCCTACCTCGAGAGCGAGACGAGCCGCAGGGAGAGGGAGTTGAGGACCACCGAGGTCGAGGAGAGCGCCATGGCGAGCGCTCCCGTGATGGGGAGCACGCTGTAGATGCCGAGGCCGAAGACCGGCACGAGCGCGCCCGCGGCCACGGGCAGCAGGACGGCGTTGTACCCCAGGGCCCACTCGAGGTTGCCGCGGACCTTCCCGACGGTCCGCCGTCCCAGCCGGAGCGCCAGCGCGACCCCCCGGAAGTCCGAGCGGACGAGGATCACGCCCCCCGCCTCCTTCGCGACGTCGGTCCCCGCCCCGATGGCGATCCCCAGGTCCGCGGCCGCGAGCGCCGGGGCATCGTTGATGCCGTCGCCGACGTAGGCCACGTGTTTCCCCCGGGCGCGGTACTCCCGGAGGAGCGCGAGCTTCCCCTCGGGCCGGACCCCGGCATGCACCTCCGTGATGCCGACCTGGCGCGCGATGTGACGGGCCGCCGCTTCGTGGTCGCCCGTGACCATCACCACGGAGATGCCGTCGCGCGCCAGGGTGGCCACCGCCTCCCGGACCCCGGGCGCCACCACGTCCGAGAATCCCAGGAGGCCGAGCGGGCGGCCCTCCTCGAGGACCACCGACCAGGTCTTGCCCTCCGACGCGACCCGTTCCGCCTCCTTCCCGAGCCCCCCGAGCTCGAGGTGCTCCTCCCGGGCCGAGGCGCCTCGCAGGATGGAGACCGTCCGGCCCCCCCGCACCCCCGTGATCCCCCGCCCCGCGTCCGCCGAGATGCCCGAGATCGGCTCCGGGGCGACCCCCTCCTGCCGGGCGAGGGCGACGACGGCCCGGGCGAGCGGGTGCTCCGACCCCCCCTCGAGGCCCGCGGCCACCGCGAGGAGACGGCGCCGGTCTTCGCCCGCCACGGGGAGCAGGTCGGTCAGCGTCGGCGCGCCCCGGGTCAGCGTCCCGGTCTTGTCGGAGAGGACCACGTCGACCCGGCTCGCCCGCTCGAGGGAATCGCGGCCCTTGAACAGGATCCCCTCCTCCGCGGCCCGGCCCGTCCCGACCACGATGGCGGCCGGCGTGGCGATCCCGAAGGCGCAGGGGCAGGCCGTGATGGCGATGGACACGAAGACGAGGAGCGCCACGGTGAGACCCACCCCGTCGAGCAGCCAGGCGATCGAGGCCAGCGTGGCGAGGAGGAGCACGAGCGGGACGAAGACGGAGGCGATGCGGTCCGCGAGCTGCTGGAGCGGCACCCGGCTCGTCTCCGCCTCGGCCACCAGCTGCCCGATCTGGGCGAGCACGGTGTCCTCGCCGACCTTCGTGGCCTCGACGGTCAGCAACCCCTCGCCGTTGATCGCCCCGGCGATCACCGGGTCGCCGGGTCCCTTGTCGACCGGAAGGCTCTCACCGGTGAGCAGCGACTCGTCGACCGCGGACCGGCCCTCGACGATGACGCCGTCGGTGGGAAAGCGACCCCCGGGCCGCACCCGGAACCGTTCCTTCGCCTGGACCTCGGCGACCGGCACCTCGACCTCCGCGCCCCCCCGCAGGACGAGGGCGGTCGTGGGCAGGAGCTCCTTGAGCCTCCTCAGGGAACCCCGCGCCCGTTCGCGGGTGAGATGCTCGAGGTAGTTGCCCGTCAGGATCAGCGTGACGATCAGCGAGGACGCATCGAAGTAGTACGCCGGCGGCAGCCGGCTCGGGAAGAACACCACCGCCGCACTGTAGAGGAAGGCGACGGTCGTCCCCACCGCGATGAGGACGTCCATGTTCCAGACCCGGCTCCGGATCGCGTCGACCGTTCCCCGGTAGAACTGCAGCCCCGGGTAGAACTGGACCACCGCGGCGAGGGCGAACGCGGCGTACGGCCAGTCGTGGAACGGCCCGAGGTACGTGAGCGCGATCACGGCCGCGGAGAGCGGCCAGGCGACCGCGAGCCGGCGCCTCAGCCGTGCGAGCTGCCGGGCGGGGGCCGAGAACTCCTCGAGGCACCCGGAGGCGCAGAAGTAGTAGGTCCGGTTGTCCCGGACGAGCGTGAGCTCCGCGGTCCGCTCCTCGACGAACATCCCGCAGACGGGGTCGGTCGCCATCGGCTCCCCTCCCCCGCGGGAACGGGACTACTTCGCCCTGCGACGGGCCTCGAAGGTCCTCTGGCAACCGGGGTTGCAGAAGTAGACCGTCTCCCCGTCGTACGTTCCCTTCGCCGGCGCCTTCTCGGTGTCGACCGTCATCCCGCAGACCGGGTCCTTCGCCTTCGCCATGCTAATGCCCTCGGACCGAATATCAGATTAGGATATTTACCCTCTTCGTCTTCGGGAGGGCGAAGGAAGCGGCCATGCACCGTCCCACACCGTCGGGGGGACCCTCCCTTCCGGTCGCGTTCGCGAACACCGTCCGCTGCGACGCCTGCCGCTCGGACGATGCGCTGGCGACCCCGCGCCGCTACCGGGCGTGGGCCCGCCGGGTCGGCGGCGAGCTGCCGGAGCGGATCCCCGCCGACGACCTCGCGGCACTGCGACGGCTCCGGAGCGCGGTCACCGCCCTGCTCCGGTCCGCGATCGAACGTTCGGCCCCGCCCCGTTCCGCGCTGGACCGGCTCCGGGCGGCGGGGCGCGCGACGGTCCCCCGCCCCGTCCTCGCGTGGTCGGGGGCCGGCTGGGTCGTTCGGGAGGCCGTCCCGGACGTGCCTTCGCGGCGGCGCGTCGGGGAGATGCTGCAGGAGGCGACCACCTCCCTGCTGACCGGACCGCACCGGGAACAGCTCCGGGCCTGCGAGGGGAAGGGGTGCGCCCACTTCCTCCTCGCCCGCACCCGGGGCCAGCGCTGGTGCTCGGCGACCGGGTGCGGGAACCGGGCCCGCGTGGCCCGTCACTACGAGCGCGCCAAGCGGCGTCGTCCGGACCGATAGCCGGTCGCGCCCGGGGGCCCGGGGGGCCGACCCGGGGCCCCGACGGAACCCCGTTCCGCCGTCGACGGCGGGCAGCCCCGCCGGCCAATCATTATAAACGACCGCCGCTAGGCCGCCGCCACGTCGGAAGCGGTGGGATGAAACGCTCCTCTCGGGTCTGGAAGAAGCGCGGCCATATGCGCTGGAAGTGGCGCAAGAAGCGGATGCGCCGGCGCATGCGGGCGCAGAAGATGCGCCACCAGTAGGGTGCTGGGGGGGACGACCCGGGACCCCGGGCGCGCGCGGTCGGATCGGCGGGGCTTACCAGCCCAGCCGGTCGAGCGTGCGATCGTCCCGGGTCGCCTTCTTGTACTGCTTGTAGTGGGCGCGGCAGAGGGCGGCGCGCCGACCCTCCTCCGGGAGGTCGGGGAACGCCTTGCGCACCTCCGAGCGGGCCAGCGAGCGCACGGCCCCCTCGGGGCAGCCGGCGATGTCGCACGCCGCCTCGCTCTCCGCCCCGCGCCGGCGGGGGGAGATCGCCCCGCTCATCGCCGGCCGTGCTCCTGGAGCAGCTGGGCGACCAGGCCCGGGATCTCGTAGGGGAACTGCGCGACCCGGACCCCCGCCCCTTCGAGGGCGCGGACCTTGCTCTCGGCGGTGCCACGTCCCCGGGCGATGATGGCCCCCGCATGGCCCATCCGCTTCCCGGGCGGGGCCGACCGGCCGGCGATGTAGGCGACCACCGGCTTGTCCAGGTGGTGGTGGAGGTACTCCGCCGCCTCCTCCTCGGCCGTGCCGCCGATCTCGCCCACCATGACGATGACGTCCGTGTCGGGGTCCTCCTCGAACCAGGGCAGGGCGTCCACGAAGCTCGTGCCCACGACCGGGTCCCCGCCCAGGCCGATGCAGGTGCTCTGGCCGAGCCCCACGTCCTTGATGCCGCTCACGATCTCGTAGGTGAGCGTCCCGCTGCGCGAGACCACGCCGACCCGGCCCGGCCGGAAGACCACGTTCGGGATGATCCCGACCTTGGCCTTGCCGGGGGCCGCGATCCCGGGGCAGTTCGGCCCGATGATCCGGGCCCCCCGGAGGCGGGCGTAGTGGTACATCGTGAGCATGTCGTGGAACGGGATGTGCTCGGTCACGACCACGGCGAGCCGGATCCCGGCGTCGACCGCCTCGAGGAAGGCATCGCGGGCGAACGGGGCCGGCACGAAGATGCAGCTCGCATTGGCCCCGGTCGTCGCGACCGCCTCTTCCACGGAGTCGAAGACCGGCACGCCGTCCACCGTCTGGCCGCCCTTCCCGGGGGTGGTGCCGGCCACCACCTTCGATCCGAACGCCTTCATCTGGACCGTGTGGACCGTGCCCTGGTGGCCGGTGATCCCCTGGACCAGCACCCGGGTGTCGCCGTCGACGAGCACGCTCATGGCCGCCCTCCGGCCGAGGCCACCGCGGCCCGGGCCGACTCCTCGAGCTCCCGGAGCGAGATCACGCCGGCCGAGCGGAGGATCGCGATCCCCTCCGTCTCGTTGTTGCCCCGGATGCGGGCGACGAGCGGGAACCGCTCGCCCTCGGGCACCTGCTTCATCGCGTCGACGAGCCCCCGGGCCACGGTGTCGCAGCGCGTGACCCCGCCGAAGATGTTGAGGAAGACCGAGGCGGGCTTCGCCCGGGCCATGAGGAGGAACGCCTGCGTCACCTTCGAGGGGTCGTCGGTCCCGCCCAGGTCGAGGAAGACGCCGGGTCGGCCGCCGAACTTCTGCAGCACGTCGAGCGTCGCCATGGTCAGCCCGGCGCCGTTCGCGATGACCCCGATGTTGCCGTCGAGCTGGACGAAGGCGATCCCCTCCTCGCGGGCGACCTCCTCGAGCGGGGTGCGGTCGTCCCGGATGTCGGCGTACTCCGGGTGCCGGAACGTCGCGTCGTCCTCGACGATGACCTTCGCATCCAGCGCCACCAGCCCGTCGCCCACCAGGGCGAGCGGATTGATCTCGACGAGCTCGGCGTCCTCCTTCTGGAAGACCCACCAGAGCCGGTCGAGGAGGCTCTCGAGCGCCTTCGCCGTCGGTCCGGCGACGCCGAGCTGCCGGGCCGCCTTCCGCCGCTCGTAGGCCGCGAGGCCGATGAAGGGATGGATCGGCAGGCGGAGGATCGCCTCCTCCGCGACGTTCTCGATCTCGACCCCGCCCTGCGCGCTCACCATGAGGAGCGGCAACCGGGCGCTGCGGTCGAGCGTGAGCGAGACGTAGAACTCCTTGGCGATGGGGAGCTTCTCCTCGAGGAGGACCTCGCGGACCGTCTCGCCCTTGAACTCGGTGCCCAGGATCGCCCGGGCGGCGGCCTCGGCCTCCGCCGGCGAGTTCGCGAACCGGACGGCGCCCCCCTTGCCCCGGCCGCCCGCCAGGACCTGGGCCTTCACCACGCAGGGCAGCGGGACGTCCCCCGACTCCGCCGCGGCCCGCGCCTCTTCCGGGCTGCGGATGACGCGGCCGCGGGGCAGCGGAATGCCGTTCTTCCGGAAGATCTCCTTCCCCCGCCATTCGGCGAGCTTGACCATCGATATCCCCTCGACCGCGTGCGAGAAGCGCCCGCTAATAAGGGACGCGGCGCGGCGGGACGGCTAGGGGGAGCCGCGGGACCTCGGGGGGGTCCGGGCGGGGTCCGGAGCGGGCCCCGGTCCCGGGTCCGGGCCCGAGGCGCCCGGAAGCCCATCGCCCACCCGGTCGAGGAGCTGGGCGGCCACCTCGCGCTTCGTCCCGGAGAAACTCCGCGCGGGCCCGCGTCCCACGAGCAGGACCTCCGCGTCCGGCGCGCCCATGTTCTTCCGGTCGTTCGCGACCACCCAGTCGGGGCGCCCCTCCCCGCGGAGCATGCCGCGCGCGATCCGCTCGAGCTCGCGCGGGGAGCGTCCGGCCTCGAGCTTGAAGGCCACCATGACGGTCGGCCGGGGGGCCGCTGCCCGGAGCTTCGGCAGGATCTTCGGGGCGCGGCGGAGGGTGACGGTCCACTCGGTGCGGTCCTGCGAGGCCACCTTGCCGGCCACCGGCTCGGTGGTGAAGTCCGACAGCGCCGCCGGGACCCAGATCGCCGCGGTGCCCGGCGGGATGCCGGGTTCGCCGGCGATCCACCGCTCGAGGTCGGCGACCCGCTGCCACCGGCGGGCGGAGAGGAACGTGGGGACGGGGACCCGGAGCGCCCCCAGCCAGAGGCTCACCTCGGCGCCGCGGTAGTGCGCTTCCGCGGCGAGGGCCAGCGCGGTCTCGCCCGAGCTCTCGTTCGTGACCGATCGCACGGCGTCGATCGGCTCCTGGCTCGCCCCGCCGAGGATGAGGACGCGACGGCCCGCCCACGGTCCGCGGGCGAGCCGGTGGAGGACCGCCGCGGCGACCTCCTCGGGGGTCGCGAGCTTCTCCTCCCCCTCGACCGCCTGGGTCGGGACGAGTCCCACCCCCCAGCGGGCGAGCCGCTCGAGGTTCTCGCGGACGGCGGGGTTGCGGGCCATGTCCGCGTGCATCGCGGGAGCGAGCAGCACGGGGACGCCCCCGCCGAGCGCGACCGAGGCGAACGAGGTGACCGGGGTGTCATCGATCCCGTGGGCGATCTTGCCGATGGTGTTGGCGGTGGCCGGCGCGATCAGGAGGAGGTCCGCGCGGCCCTCGCCCGGTCCCATCAGCGTGACGTGCTCCACGTCGCCGGTGAGCTCGGTCACGGGACGCTCGCCCGCGGCGAAGTGGATCGCCTCCGCGGTGACGATCCGGGCGGCGTCCGGGCTCATCACCGCCCGCACCTCGGCGCCGTGCCGGATCAGCTCCCGGATGATCCGGGGGACCTCGATCGCCGCGATCGAGCCGGAGATCGCGACCACGATCCGCCGCCCTGCGAGCAGCTTCGACCGCCCGCCCCGGATCGCGCGGCTCGGATGCATCGGCCCCGACGGAGCGGCCACCGACGGAAGCGTATTAAGGTGCGGTGCGGGCTGACCGTCGGATGCCCGACGGCGAGGAGCCCCCCGAGCCGCGCGAGCGGACCCCCGAGGAGGAGGGGGCGCCCGTCCCGCTCGCCATGGTGAACCCCGAGAGCCTGGGCGCGGGCAACGTCCCCGCGCTCCGCGTCTTCGAGCCGCCGGTCCCTCCGAAAAAGGTGGCCCGGGGCGTCGTGGTCTTCGACATGGACGGCACCCTCCTCGACGACATGCCGCTCATCGCGGGCGTGGCCGCCGAGGTACTCCACCGCGCCTTCGGCACGCCGCCCACGGATGCGAAGGTCCACTACTTCGCCACCACGGGCATGCCCTTCGAGGCCCAGCTCGCCCAGCTCTACCCCGACGCCCCGCTCCCCCTCCGGGCCGAGACCGCCCGGACCTTCCACGAGCGCAAGGTCCGGGAGGCCTACGCCTACGCCCGGCTCTTCCCCGAGGTGCCGAAGCTCCTCAAGCGGCTCGAGAAGGCCGGCTGGACCCTCGTGCTCTCCACGGGGGCGGAGCGCGAGACGGCCGACCTCCTCCTCGAGCGGGAGGGGATCCGGATCTGGTTCGATGCCGTGCTCGGCTCCGGCCAGGGCACGAAGCGGGAGCACCTCGCGGAGTACCGCCGCCGGTACCCGGGGGTCCCCCTCTTCCTCGTGGGGGACTCCCGGTTCGATCTCGAGGCGGCGCGGGACCTGAACGTCCCCATGTTCGCCCGCGCGGCGGCCCACCCGGAGTGGACCCTCGCGCCGGGGGATTTCCGAGGGTGGGGCGCCGCCTGGTCCGGCTACGAACTCTCGGGGCTGCCCGAAGCGCTCGAGGAGATCGCGGCGGGAGCGGCGGACCGGGCCCGGCCCGGATCCGGGACGCCCCGGCGCACGGTCCGGAAGCGGGCCGGCCGCGGGGACCGGTAGGGCCGGGACCGAGACTCTCCGGGGTCGGGGGTCGGCCCCGTCCCCTTTTGAACCCGGGTCGAGGGATCCACAGTCCCCCAGGATAGACCAGACTACCCTATCCCGGCCGCAGGCGCCGGAGGAAGGGCTCCGCTCAAAAGGTTTGTTGCGCGGCACGGGGCGACGTCGCCGCGCTCCGCGCCGACGGGTCCGTCCCGGATCCTTCCTCGGACGTGGGGTCCTCCCGGGGCCTCGGCAGGGGTCCCCCGTAGATCATGGACGTGTCCGGGGGCGGCGTCCCGCGTCCCCGGCGCGCCCGCGGGTAGAAGACGGCGAGGAGCGCCCCCCCGGCGAGGACCGCGAAGGCGAGGAGGATCCCGTCGAGGGGCAGGATGCCGCCCCCCGAGGAGGCGGCGGGGAGCACGCTCACCGCGACGGTCGCGTTCGCGGAGAGGCCGTTCCCGTCGGTGACCTCGACCCGGATCGTCGAGGGGCCGGCGGAGCGCGGGATGCAGGAGAGGTGTCCGGCGCTCTGGCCCGAGCAGCCGGCGGGCAGCCCGGTCCAGACGAACAGGAACGGGGCGGTCCCGCCCGAGAGCGGGACGCTGAGGTTCATCTGGAGGCCGACGATGAGCTCCGTCGGCTCCACCGCGATCGCGCCCAGCTGGGGCCTCGCGTAGACGCGGTAGGGGAGCGCCGAGCGGGCGGAGAGCCCGTTCGAATCGGTGGCGGTGACGGCGATCCCGATGGACCCGTTCCCGGTGAAGGTGCAGTTGAAGGTGGGGCCGGTCCCGGGGCCGCACACGGCCCCGAAGGGCGGGGTCCAGTCGTACGAGTAGGGCGGCAGGCCGCCGGACGGCGTGACGGTGAACGTCGTCGACTGGCCGGTGTCCGCCGAGGTGCGGTTCGCGAGGGGGATCGGAAGGGTGATCGTCGGCTGGGTCGTGAACGGCAGCGATGGGGCGGTGACGGTGATCCCGCCCGCGTCGGTCACGTTGACCCGCACCGTGGTGCTGCCGGGAAGGACCGGCCGGCAGGCGAGGTCGGACCTGTTCGCGGGGGCGCAGCCGGAGGGCAGCCCGGTCCAGGTGAAGCGGTACGCCCCCGTCCCCCCGCTCGCGACGACCGTGAAGTTGACCGGCTGGCCCAGGTCGATCGAGGGGGGTTCGCTGGTCAGCAGCGGCGCCGCCAGCGGCGGGGCGTTCGCCGAGGCGATGAACGTCGACCAGTTCGCCCCGCTCCCGTCCACGTAGGTGCCGGCGATCCACACCCCCGTCGGGTTCTCCGGGTCGGCCGCGGCGGAGGAGCCATTGCCCCAGGCGCAGATGTGGGCCGGCGTGCAGGCCGTCCCGGCGACGCCGGCCCCCGCGACCACGAACGTGAGCGGGCCCAGCGTCCCGGGCTCGTTCGCGGGCTGCCCGAGCTCGACCAGCGACGGGTCGACGGTGCCGTTCGACAGCCCGGCAACGATCACGACATCCCCCCCGCCGTCGGAGGCGACCGCCGGGTCGAACAGACCCTGCCCGGCGCCCACGAGCCGGTCCACCAGGACCGCGCCCGAGGAGAGGTTCGCCCGGATCAGCTGGAGGCCGTCCGCGCCCCCGTCCGAGACGGTCCGGACCAGGAGGAGGATCCCGGCGTCGTCGGTGGCCCCGAACGCCCCCGCCGGCGGGGCCGCGAGCTCGGCGGCGGTGCCCGGCTGGGCGAGCGGGCGGGGGGCGGAGTACGGCGTGACCGTGATCGTCGAGCTCTGGACATTGATCGGGTACGGCGGGACCCCGCTCGAGGCGGTGATGGTCAGCTGCGCCGGCCCGGAGGCGACGAACAGTCCGGACCGTGCGCTCCCCACGACGCCGACCGCCTGGGTGGTCGGGTCCACGCCGACCGGACCGAAGGTCGTCCGCTCGAGCGTCGCGCCGTTCCGGAGCGCCGAGCCGTTCACGATCCAGCACTGGGTGCCGAGGACCGCCCCGGTGCTCTCGTTCGCGGCCGGGGCCGCCACGGTCAGGACCGCTCCCCCTGCGCCGAGGGTCGGCGTCCCCAGCCGGTCCCCCGCGGCCGCCGGCAGCGAGTAGAAGCTCCACGCCCCGGTGGAGTTCGAGGAGTTGGACATCCCGATCTCGAGCGCCCCCGTGGTGGCGTCGGAGGCCGCGACGACGAACCGGCCGAGGTAGGGATCGAACGACCCCGTGGGGCCGGTGAGGCGGTCGCCGGGGAGCCCGAAGAAGGTGGCGAGGGGGAGCGTGCGGAGCAGCGCGGCGCCCGAGGAGAACCATGCGGCATGCCCCTCGACGAGCTCGAGGGAGTCGTTGGGTCCCACCGCGTAGGAGACGTTCGTGCCCGCGCACCCGCACGCCGGTTGCGAGGAGTTGAGCCCGGAGAAGCCGGAGACCACCCCCGCCGGCGGCGGGACGAACGCCGACCGGGCCCCGGGAGCCGCCGTCCGCGCCGGCGGAGCGGCCGCCGGGTCGGACGCCGCGCCCCGGAGGATCGGCCGGGCGGTCCGCGCTCCCGCGCCCGGGACTCCCGGGGCCAGGGCGGCCAGCAGCAGGACCGTGGCGAGGCCGAGGGCCAGGAGGGGACCGTGGCGGGCGGCGGTGCGTCGGGCGGCCGGCCTCATGGGGAACGCCCCACCCACCGCCCGTGGGGGTATTTGTCCCTGTGCGCGAGCGGTCCGGACGTGCGCCTACCCCGCAAGCCCCGACTCGGGGCGCCCCGCCGGCACCGGTACCCATCCGCTCTTCGCGTGGAGGGAGCCGTCCGGGCCGATCCGGACCCGGACCGCGGCCGCGCGGCCGAACGCCCCGAATTCGAGCGAGTACCACTGCACGAGCCAGCCTCCGCCCGCGACCGGCTCGGCCACGGCGGCGTGGTAGGTCTGGTCGATGATCGTGCTCGTGTGCCGCGCGAGCGGATAGCTCCGTTCGAGCGCCTCCCGCTCCGTGGCCACCGGGCCCTGGGCACCGTCGCTCTCGAGCGGGACGTCGACGTCGTGCGGACCGTCGACGATCCCCCGGCCGAAGCTGTAGCGGAGGTAGCCGGTCCGTATCCGCCCGTCGGCCCGCCGCTCGTACAGGAGGAGCCAGGAGAACGGATTGCCCGTCGGCGCGACGTGCGTGTAGCCCGGGAACTGCCGGCGCAGGGAACCCATCGAGAGCCGCCCGGCGAGCCGGATCGCAAGGTAGCCGCCGTAGAAGATCATCATCCCGTAGACCGTCCACGTGTAGACGGGGAACGGCACGCGGAAGCGCTCCGAGGCGAGCAGCACGATCGAGGTCACGCTCGCCACCAGCAAGATGAGGTTGATCGCCCGGTCGGCGTCCACCTCGAGGGGCCGCTCGCTGAAGGGCAGGAGCGGCGCGACCGAGAAGTGCGTGAAGGCATCCCCCAGCATGTGGCCGAGGCCGGCCGCCTCCATGACCAGGAAGTAGACGAGCGGCGCGCCCGGAAGGATCCGGGGGGCGATGACGAGGCCCCCGACGAGCGCGACCACCGTCACGCCGAGGATCGAGTGCGTGATCCCGTGGTGCCGGAGCACCGGGAACCGCTTCGCGATGGGGAAGAAGAGGATGTCGGCGTCGGGGAGCCCGCCCGCGAGCGCGCCCGCCGCGAGGTACTGCGGCGCGTAGCCGACGATGCCGTAGCTGATGAGGTAGCCTAGGATGACGTGGGTGAACAGGTCCACGAGGCGGCCTCCCCGGCGTCGGGCGGGCTCACAGGAGCCCCTCCTCCATCACTTCGACGCTCTCGACGTGGGGCAGCTTCGAGAGCGCCTCCTCCGTGGCCTGGAGGACGCCGCCGGCGTCGCCCATCACGACCGAGAGGAGGAGCGCCTTGAGCCCGTAGGCGATGTCCTTGACCTGGAGCCCCCGCAGCGTGACCCCCGGGGGGAGGGCCCCGCGCACCGACTCGCCCAGCGCGCGCATGTCCGTGTCGACGCCCGTCGGCATGAGCCGGAAGAGCACCGCCACCTGACCCATCGCGCCCTCCCCGCCCGGACCCCTACGGACCCAGGAAGCCGCAGTTGGGGCAGCGGTACGGCACGCTCTGGTCGCGGCAGCGCGCGCACCGGCCGATGGTCGCCTGGCCGCAGCTCGGGCAGGGGAAATGGGTCGCCCCGCGCCCCGAGATCACCGTCCCGGAGGAGGTGCAGTGCAGCTCATCGAGCGCCACGGTGGATCGATCCTCTTCTGCCGGCGGGGAAGACCTAGCGCTTCCGTCCGCGGCGGCGCGCGCCAGACGTCGTGAGGAATATAAAGATGGCTGCGACGAAGACCCCGCCGGCGAGGATGTAGTACGGCGTGTAGTTGATGGGCGAGGCCGTGACGTAGAAGCTCTGGCTGTAGAACTCCTGGCCGTTCGAGAAGACCACGAGCCCGTGCTCGTTGGCGAGGTTGATCGAGAAGGTGTGCTCGCCCGGCGCCAGGTTCTGGTTCACGTAGCTGAAGGCGATGGAGTAGCTCGAGTGGCCCGTCAGCGTGGGGACCGCGACCGAGCCCACGGGGGTCCCGTCCAGGAGGACCGAGAGGTTGAACGCGGCGGTGCCGATCCCCGACTCCACGACGAGCTGCGCGCGGAGGCTGTAGGGCTGGACCACCTGGATCGCGTAGGAGAGGTTCGTCGAGACGTTCTGGCCCTGGTACCCGCTCGTGACGTCGACCGAGAGGACGAGCGACTGGGTCACGTTGCCCGCGGTCAGGGAGATCGTGGCGGTGCCGTTCGTGAAGACCCCGGCGGAGGGGAGCAGCGTCACCTGCGAGGTGTTGGCGCCCGCGACGCTCGCCTCGTAGGAGAGCGTGCCGACCTGGGTGCCGTTGAACCCGACGGCGGGTCCCCCGGTCACCGTCACGGTGTAGCTCCCCTTGAGCCCCTGGCCGACCACGTTGGGGCCGGCGATGTGGCCCGTGAGCGGGGGGTAGCTCGACGCGGCGTTCGCGCCCCCGGCGAGGGCGGCGAGGAGGAGGACCGGCGTCAGGAGCCCGACCGCGAGCGGCGTCCATCGCCGCGGGGCCCGGGCGGATGCCGGACGGGGGCTCACCGGCCGCTCACCTCCGGGTCCACCGGCGGCTCCGCCACCAGCGGTAGGTGACCGCGAAGACCGCCACCGCGGCGGCCGGCACGAAGGCGAGCGCGACCGGCACCCAGATGGGGTAGGCGGGGGGGGTGCCGACCGACGGGCCGGTGATGGTGAGGGTGCCGTTGGTGATGCTCACGGGCAGCTCGCTCACCGTGAGCGTCGTGCTGACGGATTCCAGGGTGCCGTTCTGGAGCGTGGCCACCACGGTCACGGAGCCCGGCGGGACCGGCGAGTTCGTGGGCGAGGTCAACAGGACGCTGAAGGAGTTGTTCGACCCGGCGGAGATCGTCGTGGACCCCGGCAGGGGCGTCGTCCCCTTGGCCACGACCGCGGTCCAGCCCAAGCTCGCGAGCCGCTGCGAGTCGGCGATCGTGAGGCGGACCCCCTCGGGGGCGTTGCCGGAGTTCACGACCCAGAACGGGAGCGTGGCGGAGTTGGGCGAGACCGCGCCCAGGGTCGGCGAGGCGCCGATGGCGAGACCCTGCACGGGGAGCAGCACGAGGGCGGGCGCGGGGCTCGCCACGCCGAGGAGCACGCCGCCCGGGCCCACCGCCTCGATGGCGATGGGCGGGTGGGCGACGGCGGTCCCGGCCGGCACGTGGATCACGACCTCGGCGTGGGCGCTCGAGTTGCCCGCGACGACGCCGAGGGAGAGGTTCTCCGGGGTGAAGTTGAAGGTCCAGGTGGACGGCGAGCCCACGAGGTGGAAGGCGACCGGCGAGGAGCCCGTGTTCGCGATCGCGAGCGAGAACGAGGCGAGACCCCCCGGCCCGATCGTCGCGGAGTCCGGTCCCTGGACGGAGATCCCGACCCGGGGCGTGAGCACGGGCACGAGGGTGACCCGGGTCGCCGCGTTCCCGCTCATCAGCGCCGCCGTGCCGGAGCCGTTCGTCGGCGTGGCGACGCCGTACGGCGCCGCGCTCGAGCTCGCCGTTATGATCCACACCCCGACGGGCAGCGCGTAGTCCGTGGGCGTGTTCACCGGGAGGCCCGAGAGGGAAAAGCCCACTCCGTCCGGACCGGTCCAGTTGACCTGCGCGACCGGGCTCGCGCCCGAGGAGGTGCTCTGGAGGGTGAGCGTGTCGATCCACGCCGGCCCGAGCGTCAGGTTGAGGTCGACCGGGTCCCCGTAGCCGATCGGGACCTGTTCGACGGTCGCGAGCCGCGATCCGCCGGACCCGCTCGTCGCGTAGAGGTCGTACAGGCCGGGGACGAGCGAGGCGGAGAAGCTCCCGCCCGCGACCGCGGTCGCGGTGGTGAGGTTCGCGGAGGGGTAGGGGCCGATGAGGTCGATCGTGCCGGGCAGGAACGTGGTCTGGGCGCCGAAGGTGAGCGTGCCCACGACGGTGCTCCGGAGCACCTTCGCCGCGAGCGGCACGCGGCAGATGGTCAGGTTCGGCTGCTGCGTGCACGAGCTACCTGGGACCACGGTGTAGACGGTGTAGCGCGTGACGCCGCCGGGCACCACCGAGGGCACGGTGGTGGTCATCGACGGGTAGACGGTCATGCCCTCCGGGAGCAGCGCGGTGAAGCTCCCGGCGATCGCGACGGTGTCGAGCGTGTAGCCGCCCGGCGTGGTGAGCTGGACCGGGACGGTCCCGTTCACGGCGCCCCCGTTGGGCACCGAGAAGTTCCCCCGGAGGAGCCCGCCGGGTTGCGAGAGGTCGAGGGCCGGGTACACCCCGCCCGTCGACCCGACGGTGACGTGGGTCAGGTTCGCGAAGGTGATGTTGCCCGCGGACGCGGCCGCGAACACGGTGTAGCTGCCGGGGGCGGCCAGGAAGCTCGTGACGAACTGTTGCCCGGTCAGGTTCTGGTCGTACCCGGGGGCGGTCAGCCGGAGCGACACGGAGGTCGCCGGCACCCCCGCGGGCAGCTCGAGCACGCCGCGCGAGGCGACCTGGTGGAAGAGGACGATGGAGAGGTTCTCCTGGTAGACGCCGGGCGGGAAGGTCACGTTGAGCGGCGCCGGCGGGCGGTAGAGGCCGCCGTTCACCGTCGTGGCGTAGGCGGTCACCGTGTAGGACCCGGGGACGATCGGCGTCGAGAACGTCGATCCGCCGGCGAGCGTGATCGTCTGGGCCGGCGGACGCGCTGCGGTCACGTTTACGTGGATGAGCGCGCCCGTGGGGAAGCCCGAGACGCTGAGGGTCAACTGGACGGTGGACAGGTCGAGCGGGATCGTGGAGAGCCGGGCGATCGCGGCCGGGTCGAGCCCGCACGCGAGGTAGGGGTCGAAGCCGAAGGAGGTCACCCCGACGCAGTAGCTCGCCCCCGCCGAGACCGTGGCCGGGACCGCGAAGGTGGCATTGCCGGCGGAGTCGGCCACGCTCGTGAGGAGCGCGCCCGAGGGCTCTTCGGTGACGTTGACGAGGGCGCCCGAGGCGGGGTAGATGAGCTGGCCCCGCTCGAAGACCCCCAGGGAGGCATGGACCACCATGGCGGGGGAGAGCGAGAGGTTCACGAAGGTCGTCCCGGCGACGGCGAGCGAGGCGAGCGCGGCGTAGCCGATCCCGGTCCCGCCGGAGGGGGGCGCGGTGGCGCTCAGCCCGTAGGTGCCGGCGGGGAGGAGCAGGAGCCAGTCACCGGAGAGGTTCGCCGACGCCGAGATGGTGTCACCGCGGGCGGTGTTCGCGGTGATGACGATGCTCGTCGGCGCCACGCCCGACGCGGGAGGGCCGGAGAAGCCGTGGACGGCGAAGGCCGGGGCGAGCGCGATCGGCTCGAGGGGGATGGTGCCCGTGAGCCCGGAGAGGTAGGCGGTCCCGAACCCCGCGTAGGCGCGGCCGCCCTGGTAGCCCACCGCGTAGATCGAATAGTTGCCCGTCGGGAGGGTCGCGACGATCTGGCCGCCGGGCCCGCTGTAGAGCGTCGTCGAGTTGACGGTGGGGGGGCTCGCCGAGGCGTTCGACTGGTTCGCCGGGAGCGCGGAGGTCGCCACGATGGGCGTGAAGCGGACCGGGAAGTTCGCGACGGGGCTCCCCGCGGAGAGGACCACGAGGCTCACGGTGACCATGGGCTCGAGGGTGAGGTTCAGCGCGACGTGGGTGCCGTTGGTGCCGATGAGGAACGACTGCGGCACCGAGGCGAGGTCGTGCGACGGGTTCGTCGCCCGGATGGTGTAGTTGCCCGGCGCGAGGCTGCTCGCGGTGAACGCGCCGTTCGGACCGGTCACGAGCGTCGCCGTGGTCCCGCCCTGCTGCGAGAGGGTGACGGTCGCCCCGGTGCTCCCGCCCGGCACGGTGGAGAGGAGGTGCCCCCGGAGCTGGCCCGGCGTGAGGCCGATCGAGAGGTTCTTCGCGTCCCCGGTGGCGAACGACTGGGGGCTCTGGGTGAAGTTGCTGCCCTGGTAGGTCACGGAGAGGTTGTAGCTGCCCGGCGGGAGGTTCGACAGGAGGTAGGTGCCGCTCGCGTCGGTGCGGGTGTGGAAGGCCGGCAGCCCGCCGCCGCCCCAGAGGTTGACGGTCGCCCCGGGGATGATCGTGTCCGAGGGTGGCTGGTAGGTCGTATTGTTCGCGTTGTTCCAGTAGAGCGTCCCCGAGATCTTCGCGGGCGCGAGGGTGAAGCTCCGAACGAGGGGCGGGGCGTCGAAGGCGTAGCCCAGGGCGGGCGCGACGTACAGGTGCGTCGTGCTCAGCGTCGTGGACCCGGCCTGGATGAGCCCGTTGAAGCTGCCCGAGGTCACGTTCACCGTGATGTTACCGGGCGGGAGCGTGAGCGAGAAGCTCCCGTCCTTCGCCGTCACGGTGGTCTCGTGCGGGATGTTGAAGGCGTCGTAGACCGTCACCCGCGCCCCGGCCACGGGGGCCCCGTCGGGGAGCGTCACCGAGCCCAGCAGCGGCTGGCCGGCGTAGTAGGCGAGGATGCTGTTGCCGTTCGTGTAGTAGCTGCCCGCGGCGCCGTTCGTGACCGTCTCGGCGGTCCCGTTGGTGGCCTTCGCGAGCGCGATCGCCTCCGGCTGGTTCATCGCCACGCAGCCGTTCCCGCCCGTCGAGCCGTGGGGGCAGTAGAAGGCGGTGATGTAGACCGCCCGGAAGTGCTGGAGCATCCAGCCCGGCTCCGGGTAGTAGCCGCTCCCGATGGCGCCCTCGAGCCCCGGGATCCCGCCCGACTGCCCGATGTCGCTCCCGTTGTATCCGGCGAAGACCCGGTAGATCATCGAGTTGTAGAACGGGGCGAACCGGTTGATGTTGTAGCTCACCGCCGAGACCGTCGGCGGGACCTGCCCGGCCGGGTAGGTGTTGCCGTCGGAGCCCAGGACGGTGACGTTGAAGAACGCCGAGGGGGTGCCGCCCGGCCCGATCACCCGGTCGGTGAGGTCGGCCGGCGCGTAGAAGATGCCCGTGTTCGACCCGCTCACGGGGAAGAGCCGGGTGTCGACCATCGCGTAGCGGATCGACCAGCCCGTGTAGGCCTGGAGGTCGTCGTAGAGGTTCGCGACCCCGGAGAGCGGGACCGTGTCCGCGAGGTACCACGACGTCGCCATGAACATCGCGTTCAACGGGTCCAGGTGGGTCGGGTCCACGGGCAGGTACCGCTCGGGGTGCGCGATGACGAGCGGGACGTCCTGGGAGGTGTTGACCATCAGGTCGTGGACCTCGGTCGCGTTCACGCCGTTCGCGACCAGGATCCGGTTGATCCCCGACGTGAAGTAGCGCTGGCCCGACGTGATCTGGTTCGCGTAGAGCAGCTGGATCGCCAGCACCGAGATCGCCTGGGACTCGTTCTGCGAGAGCAGGAACGCTCCCGCCGGTACGATCCCGTTCTGGAAGTTGTCGGCGACGGTCGGATGCTGCCCCTGCCCGACGGTCTGGAACCCGTAGTCCCACCAGCTGATGAACGCCGGACGTTGGGGTTCGGGCAGATTCGTATCTTGCGAAGCGAGCCAGTTGTAGCTCGCCGAGTCGTACTGGTCCGGCGTGTCGAGCGAGGTGCCCGCGGCGCCCAGGTAGAACGTCGAGGCGTTCGCCGCGGAGGTCCGAATCGGCGCCGGGAGCGTGTCGTAGATCTGCGTGTTGTAGCCGCTCTTCAGGTTGTAGGGGACCCCGGCGTCGATCGCGTACCAGACGTTCGGGATCAGGATGAGGAGGAGCAGCCCCATCACGAGGAAGTGCCGGGCCTTGAGCGAGCGGCGGAAGGCGGTGAACTGGCTCCGGCGATCGGAGAGGGACGCCACGTTCCGGCGCAGCTGCCCGTAGCCGGCGATGTCGAGGATCATCACCAGCACCTCCGCCGCGAGGAGGATGAACACCGCACTCCCCAGGAGGAAGAACTTCGCCGCGGTGATCGGCAGGTAGACCGAGATGAGCGCGAACACGAAGAACATCGTGTGCTCGCGTCGGAACTTCTGGCGACCGAGCTTGTAGGCGTACAGGCCGAGCCCGACGAAGGCGATGAAGAAGGTCAGGACGCCGAAGCCCAGGATCAGCGAGTCGATCGACGGCGCCTGCGCCTCGGCGACGGTCGAGTAGACGAGGGTCTTGACGAAGTAGCCCTGCCCGGTGATGATCGTGCTGAACGAGTGGGGGCTCGCGACGAACAGGATCCCGACCGCCGCCGCCGCCGTCAGGACGAAGGCCGGGATGGAGACGACCCAGGGGTAGTCCCGCAGGAGGAGGAACGGCAAGAGGACCACGAGGGAGCCGAAGAAGACCAGGAGCGGGATCTCGAACCAGCTCAGGAAGAAGCCGTTCAAGCTGTTGCCGCCCTGGACGAAGAAGTACGGCATCGCCATGGGGAAGCCGACGAGGCCGACGACCCAGGTGAGCACGTAGAGGGAGAACGAGTCGACGCGGCGGATCCGCTCGACGATCATCTGGACGACGAGGAATCCGACGAGCGCCGCGATGAAGAACGGGTAGCCCTGCCAGGAGAGGGCGAGGGCGCCCAGGCAGACGCCGGTGAACACCGCCCACTTGAACCCGGACCGCTCGTAGCGGAGCATCGCCCGGATCGCCGCGGGGATCTCCCTCGGGCGCCGGTAGCTCGCGACCCACCTACGGTGGCCGGCGGCCTTGACGAGCCGCAGGTAGGCGTAGACGGTGACCAGCATGACGAACGCGTAGAAGGTGAGGTAGTTCGCGTAGCCGAGCGCGCTCGACTCGATGCTCGCGACGACGAAGGGGAAGGTGATCGCCGCCAGCAGGCCCATCCGGCGCGAGCTCACCTCCTTGCCGATGAGGTAGACCGGGAAGACGCCCATCGCCGCCCAGAAGGGCGACTGGATGTCGAGGAAGAACGAGCCCGCGACGACCGAGGCCGGCTGCCCGAGCGTCGGCGTGAAGAATCCCTGGAAGAGGATGCCGAGGACGCCGTTCATCCAGTCGAAGAGCGGCTCCCGCGGGTTGATCGGCGAGAGCGGGTACTTGAGCAGCGGGTCCCGGATCAGGTTCGTGTGGTTCTCCGCGATCCACGACATCACCCGCGCGTGGTAGTAGGAGTCGGAGCCGCCGCCGTAGACGTACAGCCAGCCCCACTGGTGGAAGATCGAGTAGGCCCAGATCGACCGGACGATGATGGCGAGAGCGAACGCGGTGAGCAGCACCACGACCGTCAGCCCGTGCTGACGCCACCAACCCTCCTGGGACTCCACCATGACGCGGCAAAACCTCCGTCGGCCGCGGCGCGCAGACGGGGGGGTCTATAAATAGACTCTCAACGCCCGACGGGCGCGAGCGTCTCCTCGACCCGGAACCGGTAGAAGACGCGGCCGTCCGGCAGCCCGTAGGGCTCGACGCGCACGAGCTGCCCGATCGCGAGCTCCTTCCAGGGCCGACCCTCGATGCGGCCGAACAGGCGGAGCGGCGCGCCCTCGAGATCGACGAGCCCGACCGAGAACGGCACGTCCGCCTCCATCCCCAGCGGGGCGCCCGCGAGGACGGCGCTGTGGGCGTAGATCCGACCCCGCATCGGCAGGTCGACCCAGTCGAGCTCGGACCGGTGGCACCGCGGGCAGACGGCCCGGGGGGGCCAGAGGAGCTCCCCGTCCTTCCGGCACCGGGTCGTGGTGAACCGTCCGGCCTTGAGATGGTCGAAGAAGGGGTGGAGCTCGGTGAGCTTCTCGTCCTCGGCCGGGAAGAAGTCGAGGAGCGTCGGGACCGTCGCCCGGCGCGGGCGCGCCCCGGGCAGGTCGGGCTCCGGTCGGCCCTCCACCGGGACCGGGGCCTCGGCCGGAGGAGCGGGCGGGGAGGACAGGTTCGGACGGCGCGGTCGGGGAACGGCCGAGCTCTCGCCCTCCTCCGACATCCTCCCTAGCCTCCCCGCTGGTAGACCATGAGCGAGTGCACGTTCGCGCTGCCGCTGAGGTTGTGGACGAGCGCCCACTCCGGGTCCGGCACCTGCCGGGACGCCGGGACCGCGTGGGCGAACTGCCGGTGGACCTCGACCGCCTGCGCGACCCCCGTGGCGCCCAGCGGGTGGCCGCACCCCAGGAGACCCCCGCGCGGGTTCACCACGATCTTCCCGCCCGGCGAGCTCTGGCCGTCGAGCATGAACCGGCCGCCCTGGCCCGGCGGGCAGAGCCCGAGCGCCTCGTACTCGACGATCTCGGAGATGGTGAAGCAGTCATGGATCTCGGCGAAGTCGATCCGGTCGATCCCGATGCCGGCCTGGCGGAGCGCTTCCCGCGCCGCGAGGGTCATCCCGTCCCAGGCCGTGAGCGATCCGGCGTTGGCGAGGTTGTGCCAGGAGGCGTGCTGGCCGCTCCCCCGGATCCAGGCCGGCGTGTCGGTGAACCGCTTCGCGTGCTCGCCGGCCACCAGGAGGACCGCGGCCGCCCCGTCGGTCATCGACGAGCAGTCCCCGA
This sequence comes from Thermoplasmata archaeon, assembly GCA_027314915.1. Taxonomy (GTDB): domain Archaea; phylum Thermoplasmatota; class Thermoplasmata; order Lutacidiplasmatales; family UBA184; genus JAKIVR01. Next base: position 80,006 of record DAHUZZ010000005.1, read on the forward strand.
GCCGCAGCGGCGGCGCCACCATCGGCAGCCTCAGGAGCTTCTCCCGGGAGAACGTCTTCTCGTGGAACTGGGCCTCGGGGTTCGTGTTCGCGAACCGGTGGTTCTTCTCCGAGACGGCCGCGAGCGCCTCCTCGGTGGTCCCGTACTCGTGCATGTGCCGCTGGGCGACCATGGCGAAGAAGGGCGGCGCGGTCGCCCCGTGGGGCCCGTCCCAGGGGCGGTCCATCACGCAGGCCATCGAGGTGTTCGCTTCGGCCATCGAGGGGATGTTCATCTTCTCCACGCCGAGCGCGAGGGCCACGTCGGAGAGCCCCGCCGCGATCGCCGCGTAGGCGCTGCGGATGGCCGACTGGCCCGAGGCGCAGGCGAGCTCGGTGCGCTGGAGGATCCTCCGGGGCGCGACGCCGAGGAGCTCGGCGGCGAGCGGGGCGACGTGGGACTGGAAGGCGAACCGCTCGGGCTCGGCGGCGCCGACGAAGAGGGAGTCCACCTCGTCCGCCCGGAGCTCGGGGATCGCCTCGAAGAGCGCCCGGCCGGCCTCCTGGACGAGCTCGGACCAGGTCGCCGCGCGCACCCCGAACCGGGTCGTGGCGCCGCCGACGAGCGCGACGGGGCGCAGCTGGGTCATCGCTTCTCCCCGGTGAGCGCGGCGACGACGCGGTCGCCCACCTCGCTCGTGGAGAGCTGGCCGCCCTGGTCGTAGGTGCGCGCGGTCCCGCTCGCGAGCAGCGCGGCGAGCGCCTGCTCGAGCCGGTCCGCCGCCCGGATCATCCGCGCGTCGGTGTGCTTGTCCCCGACGTGCCGCAGCATCATCTCGACGGCGAAGAAGGTCGCGAACGGGTTCACCTGGTTCTTGCCCGCGTACTTCGGGGCGGAGCCGTGCACGGGCTCGAACATGGCGTGGTCCTTCCCGATGTTGCCCCCGGCCGCGAACCCCATCCCGCCCTGGAGCACGCTCGCGAGGTCGGTGATGATGTCGCCCATCATGTTCGTCGAGACCACCACGTTGTAGTGCTCGGGGTTGCGCACCACCCACTGCGTGAAGGCGTCGACGTAGGCGTAGTCCCGGGGGATCTCGGGGTACTCGCTCTGACCGATCCGGTCGAAGGTGGCCCGGAAGAACCGGCACCCCTCGAGCACGTTCGACTTGTCGACGCAGGTGACCCGGCGGGCGCCGTCCTCGGGCGCGCCGCGCGCGCGGCGGCGCGCGATCTCGAAGGCGTAGCGGATCACCCGCTCGGAGCCGACCTTCGTGATGAGCCGCGTGTCGACCGCGACCTCCGTGGTGCCGCCGCGGCGCAGCACGCCGCGGGCGGGCGTGTAAAGGCCCTCCGTGTTCTCCCGTACCATGACCATGTCCACCTTGTCCGGCGACCAGACCTGCTTGAACTCGCCGCTGATGCGGTGGAGCACGCCGGGGTAGAGCCGGCACGGCCGCACGTTCGCGTAGAGGTCGAGGTCCCGCCTCAGCCCGAGCACGAGCGCGGCCCCGGCGATGTCGCCGCTCGGCAGGTTGACCCCGGGCCATCCCACGGCCCCCAGGAGGACCGCGTCGGCTGCGTGCGCCGCGGCCTCGGCTTCCGGTTCCCACTCCTTGCCGTGCTCCCGGTAGTACGTGGCGCCGCCCGGATACTCCTCCAGGTTCCACGGCGCGCTGCCGTTCTCGGACAGGGCGTCCAGGGCGCGGCGGGCCTGGGCGACGACCTCGGGACCCGTCCCGTCCCCGGGCAGGAGGACGATCCGGTGGCGGCTCGACCTCATGCCGGCGCGCGGCCCCCTCGGCGCTCGAGCTCCTGGCGGACCTTCTCGACCAGACCCCCGGCCTCGAGCAGGCCGAGGAGGTGCTCCGGGAGCGGGGGGAAGCGCACGGAGGCGCCGGTGCGCAGGTTGGTGATCGTCCCGCGCCCCATCTCGACCCGGGCGGGATCGAACCGGTCGAAGATCTTCCGGACCCCGGGCGCCTCGATGGCCGGCAGCCCCAGGTTGATCGCGTTCCGGAAGAAGATCCGGGCGAAGGACTCCGCGACGATCGCGCTCACGCCGATCGCCTTGAGCGCCTGGGGAGCGTGCTCGCGGCTCGAGCCGCAGCCGAAGTTGACCCCGGCCACCAGGAGGTCGCCCGACTTCGCCTGGCCGGCGAACTCGGGGAGCGCGATCTCGAGGACGTGCTTCTTGAGCTCGTCCGGATCGATGATCGTGAGGTACTTGCCGCTGATGATCCCGTCGGTGTCGACGTCGTCGCCGAGCGTCCAGACCCGGCCCTCGATGAGGTCGCGCATGGATCCTCCTACAGGTACTCCCGGGGATCGGCGATCCGGCCCCGGATCGCCGTCGCCGCCGTGGCGGCGGGGCTCATGAGGTAGATGCGGGCCTCCTTCGCGCCCATCCGCCCGGGGAAGTTGCGGTTGGAGGAGGAGGCGCAGACCTCGTCCGGCGCCAGGATGCCCATGTTGCCGCCGAAGCAGGCCGAGCAGCTCGAGTTGGTGAAGACCGCGCCGGACCGGGTGAAGACCTCGATGAGCCCCTCGTGCAGGGCCTGCTCGTAGATCTTGGTCGACGCGGGCGAGACGATGAACCGGACGCCGGGGGCGACCTGCTGGCCCTTCATGATCCGGGCCCCCTCGCGGAGGTCCTCGATCCGCGCGTTGGTGCACGAGCCCAGGAAGACCTGGTCCACGCCCACCCCTTCCTTCACGACGTCGGGCAGCGGACGGACGTTGTCCGGGGAGTACGGGCAGGCCACCATCGGCGGCATCCCCTCGACGTCGATCGAGAGGGTCCGCTCGTAGGAAGCGTCCGGGTCGGCCCGCACCGGGTGCATCGCGTGCTTGGCGATGGGCCGCACGTACTCCATCGTCGTCGCGTCCGCCGCGATGAGGCCGCACTTCGCCCCCATCTCGGTCGTCATGTTGCAGATGGTGAACCGGTCGGTCATCGGGAGCGCCTCGATGGTGGGCCCGGTGTACTCCACCGACTTGTAGGTCGCTCCGGTCGTCTTGATCTCGCCGAGGACCCGGAGCACCAGGTCCTTCGCGGTGACCCCAGGACCGAGCTTCCCGTGGACGTCCACGCGGATCGTCGAGGGGACCTTGAGCCAGAGCCGGCCGAGGGCGAGCACCGCGGCCATCTCCGTGGGGCCGATCCCCGCCGCCACGGCCCCCATGGCCCCGAGCATGTTCGTGTGGGAGTCGGTCCCCACGGCGAGGTCACCGGGGACCACCCAGCCGTCCTCGGCCAGGACCTGGTGGCAGATCCCGTGCCGTCCGACGTCGTAGAAGTGCGGGAGGTGTTGCTCCTGGGCGAACTTGCGGAGGATCCGGTGGAGCACCGCGGCCCCCTCGGTCGAGGCCGGGACCCAGTGGTCGATGGCGATCACGACCCGGTCGGGGTCCCAGACGCGCGGCGCGCCCATCTGGTGGAAGGGCCCGACCGTCTGGGCGCCCTGCTCGTGCATCATCGCGAGGTCCACCTGGCCCTCCACGATCTGGCCGGGGACCACCCGCTCGAGGCCCGAGGCCCGGGCCAGGATCTTCTCGGCCAGGGTCATCCCGCCGTTCGGGCCGCTCGTTCTTCCGCTCATGGGGGTGGGACCTCCGGGGCGAGCTCCTTTACGACCTCCCAGAACTCCGCGTCGGAGATCCCCGGGTGCTCGAAGATCTCGCGGTACTCCGCGAGGAAGGCGTGCAGCTCGGCCTTGCTGTGGGACTCGCCCGACCGCTTCACGCGCTGGAGGAGCTCGTTGAGCCGCGGCTCGGAGAGGACGATCCCCCGCTCCTTGAGCTTCTCGACGAGCGCCGCCTTGCCCGTGTGCTTCCCGAGGATCATCTGGCGCGTCCGCCCGAGGGACTCGGGCTGGAGCGGCTCGTAGGTGAGCGTGTGGGCGAGGATGCCGTGGGTGTGGATCCCGGCCTCGTGGGAGAAGGAGTTGTACCCGACGAGGGCCTTGTTCGCGGCGAGGGGCACCCCGCTCGTTTCCTCCACCGTCCGGGAGAGCGCGAAGAGCTCGCCGATCTTCAGGCCCGTCGACACCCCGTAGAGCGATTCGAGCGCCACGGCCACCTCCTCCAGCGAGGCGTTGCCGGCGCGCTCGCCGAGCCCGTTCACGCACACGTGGGGACAGGTGACGCCGACCTCGAGCGCCGTCAGGGTGTTCGCCGTGGCCAGGCCGAAGTCGTTGTGGCAGTGGACCGACCAATCCGCGGGGCCGATCCGGCGCTTGAACTCGTTCAGGTACCAGCGGAAGGTGAGCGGAGTCATGATCCCGACCGTGTCGGAGATGACGAGCCGGTCGGCGCCGGCCTCCCGGACGGCGCGGTAGAGCCGCTCGACGAAGTCGAAGGGGGCGCGCACGGTGTCCTCGGTCACGAACGCCACATGGAGCCCGGCGGACTTCGCCTGCCGAACGCAGCGGACCGACGCGTCGAGCACCTGCTCCTGCGTCATCTTGAGCTTGTAGCGGAGGTGCACCTCGCTCGCCGCGACGAAGATGGCCGCGTGGCTCGCGCCGCTCTCGATGACCGCGTCGACGTCGCCCGGGACCGTGCGCGCGGAGGCGAGGATCTTCGACCGGAGCCCGGCATGGGCGAGCCGGTGCACCGAGGCCGCCTCCTGCTCGGAGACCACCGGGATCCCGGCGTCGATGACGTGGAGTCCCACCTCGCTGAGCTTCTCGGCGATGGCGAGCTTCTCCTCGACGGAGAAGTGGACCCCCGGCATCTGCTCGCCGTCGCGGAGCGTCTCGTCCCAGAAGACGATCGGCTCCGCGAAGTGCCGCTCCGCCGCCGTCTTGAGATGGTAGGATTCGACGAGCGGTGGAGCGCTCATATCGACCCGAATGGAGCGGGAGAACCGAGATAAGTTTGTCGAGCGTACCACCGTGATTCGTACGCTAACGTACCTCCGGCGGGCGCCGCCCGGGGACGGCCGTGCGCGAAAAACCGGCGGGCGCGGCCCCCGCGGCTCCGACGTTAAATACGCGCGGAGATTGAAATGAGCGAAAGGAACCCGGAGCGATCCGGTGACCGCCGTCCATGACCACTCCCGCTGCACACACGACCGCCCTGCCGCGCGACGAAGGTCCCGCCGCCCGTAGGCGGATCAAGGAGCTCTCCGACCTGGCCGTGCTGATCGGCGGCCAGGGCGGCGACGGCACCCTGACCGTCGCGGACCTGTTGGGGCGCTACTTCCGAAAGCGCGGGCTCCATGTCTACACCTCGCGGAACGTGCTCTCGCGCATCCGGGGAGGTCACGCCGACTCGTCGATCCGGGCCTGCCGCGAGCCGATCGCGGCGATCAAGTCCCGGAACGACCTGCTGGTCGCCTTCGATGCCGAATCGCTCGAGATCGGCAAGCCCGAGCTCGAACCGGACGGCCTCATCCTCTACGACTCCTCCGTCTTCCACTCCGACCTTCCGAACGCGATCGGGTTCCCGTTCGCGACGCTCGCCGGCGGCAAGCTCGGCGCGCCCATCTACAAGAACACCACCGCCTACGGGGTGATCTCCCAGATGATGGGGTTCGACCCCGTCCTCACCCGGTCGGTGATCGAGGAGCGGTTCCAGCGGCGCGGCGGGGAGCTGCTCGAGAAGAACCTCAAGGCGCTCGAGCTCGGGCGGGAGGCGGCGACCCAGAACCCCGATGCGATGGGACGCTGGACCGTGGCCGAGGGCTCGGCGACCCGCCACATCCTGACCACCGGCAACCAGGCGACCGCGCTCGGCTTCGTCGTGGGGGGCGGCCGGTTCTTCGCGGGCTACCCCATCACGCCCGCCACGGAGATCATGGAGTACCTCCAGCGGTACCTCCCCGCCTTCCACGGCGTCGTCCGGCAGGCCGAGGACGAGCTCGCCGCGGTGAACATGGTCATCGGCGCCTCCTACGCGGGGGCTCGGTCGATGACCTCGACGAGCGGCCCCGGCCTCGCCCTCATGACCGAGGGGATCGGCCACGCCGGCGCCGCCGAGGTCCCCCTCGTCGTGGCCGACTGCCAGCGCGTCGGCCCCTCCACGGGGGAACCGACCCGGCACGAGCAGTCGGACCTGCTCCATCTCGCCCACATCGGCCACGGCGAGTTCCCCCGGTTCATCCTCGCGCCCGGGACCGTGGAGGACTGCTTCTACCTCACCGTCGACGCGCTCAACCTGGCCGAGAAGTGGAGGCTCCCCGTGCTGCTGCTCCTCGACCAGGCGCTCTGCCAGAACTCCGTCACGAGCGATCCGTTCGACCTCGGCCGGGTGCACGTCGACCGCGGCCGGCGGCTCTCGCCCGAGGACGTGCAGAAGCTCGAGTCCTACCGCTACTACCAGTTCACCCCGGACGGCATCTCCCCCTACGCCCCGCCGGGCACCCCCGGCGTGACGAGCCAGGTCACCGGCAACGAGCACGACGAGTTCGGCCACGTCTCGGTGAACACCGCCAACCGGGTGAGGATGATGGCGAAACGGATGGGCAAGCTCGAGCACGCGCGGGACGAGCTGCCGCTCCCGCACCTCTACGGCGAGCCCGGCGCGAAGGTCGGGCTCATCGCCTACGGCAGCACGACCGGGGCGGTCCGCGAGGCGCAGGAGCTCCTCGCGCTCCGGGGGATCCCGACCCGGTTCTTCCAGTCCCGCACGATCTTCCCGGTCCAGACGCACACCCTCGAGCCGTTCCTGAAGGAGGTCGACGTGGCCTTCGTCGTGGAGTGCAACTACACCGGGCAGTACGGCCAGCTGATCCGCGAGGCGCTGCCGCAGCACCACGCGAAGCTCCGGCCGATCCTCAAGTACGACGGGCTCCCCTTCCGGGGACCCGACCTCGCCCATCGGGTCGAGGAGGTGCTCCATGGTCCAGTCCGCTAAGTCGATCCCGTCGACCTGGTGCCCCGGCTGCGGCGACTTCGGCGTGCTCGCCGCCGTGAAGAAGGCGATGGCGGAGCTCAAGATCCCGACGCACGAGACGGTGCTCGTCGGCGGGATCGGCTGCTCCGGCGGGATCCACAACTTCCTCGAGATCAACGGGATCCACGCGCTCCACGGCCGCCTGCTCGCGCAGGCGGTGGGCATCAAGCTCGCGAACCCGAAGCTCACCGTCATCGCCGCGGGCGGCGACGGCGACGGCTACGCCATCGGGATGGGGCACTTCATGCACGCGTTCAAGAAGAACGCCTCGATCCTCTACATCCTCATGATGAACGAGACCTACGGCCTGACCAAGGGCCAGGCCGCCCCGACGGCGCCGCTGGGGTACGAGGGGAACATCGAGCGGCCCTTCGACGGGATCCTGACCGCGCTCTCGCAGCAGGTCCCGAACTTCGTCGCCCGTTCCTTCTCCGGGGACCCCAAGGGGATGACCAAGATCCTCCTCGAGGCGATCCAGTTCAACCGCGAGGGCCGGGGCTTCGCCTTCGTGGAGGACCTCTCGCCCTGCGTCACCTACAACGACACCTACAAGGCGTGGCGCGAGAAGGTCCTCGACCTCTCGACCCTCCCCGGCTACGATCCCGCGGACCGGAAGGCGATCTTCCGGCTCTACCTCGAGACGATCGAGAAGGGACGCATCCCGATCGGCGTCATGCACCGCCCCCCGGCGGCGGACGCGGGGGCCGCCCCGGCCCCGGAATCGCTCGAGCTCAAGCTCCTCCCCGACCGCACCGGTCCCGTGGCGGCGGAGATCGGCGTGGCCGCGAACCAGGCCGCCTACCAGAAGCTCCTCCAGACGGTCGCCTAGGACCGGGCGTGGCGGGGGATCGGGGCCCGGTGCGACCGGAGCCCGGGTCCGAGGTCGGCGCGTGAGCTGGATCGGCATCGACGACACCGACAGCCCGGGCGGCGGTTGCACGACCTTCGCGCTGACCGAGGTCCTCCGGGCGGTCCGGGCGGAGGGCTGGGACCTCCTCGGCGAGCCGCGGCTGGTCCGGCTCAACCCGAACATCCCCTACAAGACCCGCGGGAACGCCGCGCTCGCCGCGCGCATCGGCCGGGGCCGGGGCCGCGCCCGGACCGTGGGGCAGCTCCCCGAGGGGCCCGTTCGGTCCTACGCGGACGGCGTCCCGCTCGGCCCCGAGGACGAGGCCGAGCTCTTCGAGGTGGCCTGGAAGGCCGTGATCGGCGCCGCCCGGAGCGGAGAACCCGGGACGGACCCCGCGCTCGTGGTCGCGCCCCGCCGACTCCCGTCGGCGCTCTACTGGAGGGGCGTGCAGACGGTCGTCCCGATCGCGGAGGCCGAGCGGCTCCTGACGGCCGCGGGCGCCCGGTTCCGCGCGCTGGGCTCGCGCCAGGGGCTCGTCGGCGCGGCGGCGGCGGTCGCCTGGCCGGGGGCGCACCCCACGTGGGAGCTCATCAGCTACCGCGGACCGGGCCGGGAGGGGCTCCCGCGGCGCGTCGAGCCGGCCTCGGTGCGGCGCGCGCAGCGGAGCTTCCCCGAGCTCTTCCTGTGCGAGGACCCGGCCACCCGGCGGATCCTCGTCGCGCCGCACACGCCCTGTCCGATCCTCTTCGGGCTCCGCGCCACCCGGCCCGGGCGGCTCGCGGCCGCCCGCCGGCTGATCCGGTCCGAGCCGGTCGAGCGGTGGCTCATCTTCCGGACGAACCAGGGCAGCGGCGATCACCTGAGCCGGAGGCCCGTCGCCGAACTCGGCCCCTTCGGCTCGACGGTGCTCTCGGGGGAGATCGATGCGCCGGTCGAGGTGGGCCCCGGCGGCCATGCCCGGTTCAGCCTCCGCACGCCCGGCGGAGCCCTCCTCCGCTGCGTGGCCTTCGAACCGACAAAGACGCTCCCGCGGCTCGCCGCCCGGCTGCGTCCGGGCGACCGGATCCGCGTCTGGGGAGGCCGGGCCACGGACGAGGCGCTCCGGCTCGAGGGCATCGAGGTGCTCCGGACGGTGCGCCGACGGGACGCGGGGGACAACCCCGTCTGCCCGCGCTGCGGGCGGGCGATGCCGAGCCTCGGCCGCGGCCGGGGGTTCCGTTGCCCGACCGACCACGTCCGCCGGCCGCCCGAGGCGCGCTCCGCGATCGAGCTCGTGTCCGCTCCCGCGCGCGGACGCTACCATCCGACCCCCTCCGCCCGTCGCCATCTCCACCCGCGGGCGCCCGAGCCCGGCCGACCCGGGGAGACGACCGTGCGCTGGTGGCGCCGGCCGCCGCGAACCGATTTATAGGGTCGAACGGCTTTCGCGCCATCCCGGAGCCCGCACGTCGATGGTGAATCCCGTCGCCAAGACCGGCCTGCTGTTCGGGGTCATCATCGCCCTGTTCGTCTTCATCGGGGCGGTCATCGGGGAGTACCTCTTCGGGAGCTTCCTCCTCGGCCTGATCATCGCCTTCGCGCTGTCGCTCGTCCTGAACCTGGTCTCCTACTTCTTCTGCGTCCGCTTCGTCCTCTGGTCGACCGGCGCCAAGATCGTGACCCCCGCGGAGGCCCCCCGGCTCGCCAGGATCGTCGACGAGCTCGCCCCCCAGTTCGGCCTCGTCCGCCCGAGGCTCGCGATCGTGCCCACCCAGAGCCCCAACGCCTTCGCGACCGGGCGGAACGCCCACCACGCGGTCGTGGCGGCGACCGAGGGGATCCTCCGGCTGTGCAACGACCGCGAGCTGAGGGGCGTGCTGGCCCACGAGCTCGCCCACGTCAAGGACCAGGACATCCTGGTGATGACGTTCGCCGCGACCCTCGCCGGCGCCATCTCCTACATCGCGCAGTACTTCCTCTTCTCGCAGCTCTTCGGCGGCGGCAACCGGAACGGCAACGGCAACCTGGGGATCCTCGCGATCGTCGGGGCCATCGCCGCCCCGATCGCCGCGATGCTCCTCCAGCTCGCCATCTCGCGGTCCCGGGAGCTCCACGCCGACGAGGTCGGCGCGAAGACGATCCACGATCCCCTGGCCCTGGCCTCCGCGCTCGAGAAGCTCGAGCACGTGAACGAGCAGGCCCCGGCGCCGCTCGGCAACGTGGCGACGAGCGCCCTCCTCATCGTGAATCCCCTGCGGGGCAGCTTCTGGGTCTCGATGTTCTCGACCCACCCGCCGCTCGAAGAGCGCGTGCGGCGGCTCCGGGCGATGGCGAGCGACTACCGGTACTCGCCCCGGATCTCCGGGCCCTCCGTCGGGCCCTTCACCGCGGCCGGCGCCCGTCCGTCCCGGTAGGAGCCCCTCACCGTGGCGAGCTGCCCGGCGTGCTCGACCGAGTTCGTGGAGCCCGCGGCCGCGTGCCCCCGGTGCGGTCTCGCGTCCGACCTCTTCCCCGCGGTCCGCTCGGCGGCGAGCGGCGGGCGGTCGGACCGGGACCCGCAGATGATCGAGGAGATCCTCCGCGCCGTGGGGGGCGACCCCACCGGACCGATCGTGGCGCCCGGGCCCGCCACGATCGCGCAGCCCGCGCGATTCCCGTCGGCCCCCGCCCAGCGGCCCCCGCCCGCGCGACGGCCGGCGACCGAGCTGCCGGGGCTCCCGGCGCTGGGACCGGGCGATCCGAAGGTCGTGCTGCGCCGCCAGATCGACGAGTACCTCACCCTCGGGCGGCGGCTCGGGATCGACCTCACGAGCTTCCCGCCGCGGATGCACGCGGCGATCCGCGCCGAGGATGTCGAGGAGTACGCCCGGATCCGGAGCGAGCTCTTCGTCTACCTGGCGGCCTACCTCTCCGAACAGGTCGAGCTCTGCCGCGCGCGCCGGTCCGAGCTCGCCGCCGTGCTCGGCGACGATCTCCCCGATGAGGAGATCGAGGAGCTCGGATCCCGCCTCGTGGAGGGGGACCTCCCCGGCACCTACCGGAGCCTGCACGCGGTCGAGGAACTGCTCTCCGGCCTCGAGGTCACCTACCAGACCGTCCAGCTGCTCTCGCTCGAGGCGGACCTCCTTGCGGAGACGGTCCGGGAGCTCGGCAGCGACCCCTCCCGGGCGCTCGGGCCGATCGCCACGGCGCGCGAGGCGGCCCGGAGCGGCGACCGGTCCGTCGCCGAGCGGCTGCTCGCCCGCGGCGTCCTCGCGCTCTGGCACCTCGCGGCGCCGCGGCTGGTCGTCCAGGTCGGGGAGATCTCCGGCCGCCTGGACGCGGCCCAGCGCGCCGGCGCCGACCCCGCGTTCGCGCGCGCGCAGCTCCACGAGATGGTCGCCGAGCTCCGGGTCCGCAACTTCGGTGCGGCGATCCTCGCCTACCGGCGGGCCCGGGACGCGGCGCCCGCGGCCGTCCCGGCCGCCCCGACCGAGCTCCCGCCCGCGGCGTAGGGGCGGCCCGTCCGCGCGACGCGCGGGCCCGACTCGCCTTTAAGGAGGTCCTTCCGTTCCGCCCGCGATGCCCCCCTTCACGGCCCTCCGCGGGTTCCGGGACTACCCTCCGCCCGACGCGGGAGCGCGGAGCGAGATCCTGCGACGCCTCCGGGAGGCCGCGCGCCGGTGCGGTTTCCAGGAGCTCGAGTCGCCCTCCGTGGAATCGCTCGACCTCTACCGCGTGAAGAGCGGGGCCGGGATCGGCGAGCAGGTCTGGACCTTCCGCGACAAGGGGGACCGCGAGGTCGCCCTGGCGGCGGAGACCACCCCCTCGCTCGCCCGGGTCTTCGTCGACCGGGCGAAGAGCGAGCCGATGCCGGTCAAGTGGTTCACCATCTCGAAGCTCTGGCGGTACGAGGAGCCCCAGGCCGGCCGGACCCGGGAGTTCCAGCAGTTCAACCTGGACATCCTCGGGGTCCACGGCGTCGAGGCCGAGGCGGAGCTCCTCTCGGCCTCCGCGCTCCTCCTCGACGGGGTCGGCGCCGAGGGGCTCTACGGCTTCCGGGTGAACGACCGCCGGCTCGCCGAGGGGCTCGGGAGGTACCTCCGGGTCACCGACAACGACCGCTTCTTCCGCGCGCTCGACCGCTCCGAGAAGGAGACCGCCGACTGGCTCGAAGGGGAGCTCGCGGCGTGCGGCGTCGCCCCGGAGGGACGGGAGCAGCTGCGCGGATGGCTTTCCGAGTGCGCGAAGGGGCTTCCGCTCGTCGACGCGGGGGGCCTCCTCGCGCGCTTCGAGGCGCTCCCGCTACCGGACCCGGGGCCGGCGGGCCTCGCCGCCCTCCGCCGGCTCGCGGAGCTCCTCCCCGCGGCCGGCATCGCGGACCGGGTCCGGCTCGACCTGGTGATCGTGCGGGGCCTCGCCTACTACACGGGGCTCGTCTTCGAGGCCTTCGACGTCACGGGGTCGATGCGCGCGCTCTTCGGGGGCGGCCGGTACGACCAGCTCATCGAGCTGTTCGGCGGGCCCCCGACCCCGGCGTGCGGGCTCGCGATCGGCGACCAGACCCTGGAGATCCTCCTCCGATCGAACGGACGCTGGCCGGAGGGGGAGCCGGCGCTCGACACCTACGTGGTGGCCGTGACGCCCGCGGAGATCGTGCCGGCCTTCGAGATGGTCCAGAAGCTCCGCCGCGCGGGCGTCGCCGCCGACTGCGACCTCATGGCGCGCTCGCTGTCGCGCCAGCTCAAGGAGGCGGCGCGTCGCCGGGCCCGGCGGGCCCTTCTGCTGGGGCCGCGGGAGCGGGCTCGGGGGGTCGTGGTCGAGCGTGACCTGGCGACGGGTGCGCAACGTGAGCTCCCGCCGGAGGCGGTGCTACCTGGGGCGTGAGCCCCTCGATGGCCGGCCCGTCCCAGAGCAGGATCCCCGGCGGCGAGGCGGCCCCGTCGACGAAGCCGTACCAGTAGACCACGGCCCCCTCGCCGAAGAGCTCGGTGTACGGGGCGAGCTGCCGCTTGAGGTTCTTCCGGAGCTCCACGTCGTCGCCGAAGTTCGCCTTCGACTCGATCCACTTGAGCTTCTGGCCGAAGAAGATGATGGGGCGGTCGAGGAGCGCGTCCGGGGTCTTCGCATACTTCCCCCGGAGGTCGTTCTCGGTCCGGTAGGTGATGCCGTGCTTCTCGAGCCAGGCGTAGAGACGGGCCTCGCCCCGGCGGCCCCGGTCGCGCTGGAGCTCCATCCCGCGCGGGGAGTAGATCAGATCGTGCTCGAGGAGCTCCTCGACCTCGCGCCGCAACCGGTCGTCGGGGGCGCTCCGGGGGTCGAGGAAGCACGACCAGATCCTCTTCCGGGGGAGCTTGAGCTCCTGGAGGAGCAGCTGGCCGGTGAGCACGGGGGGGAACCGCCACTCCCGGGCGATCTCGAGGATCCGGGTGCCCTTGTGCCAGCTGTGCACGAGCCGGGGCATCTGGCGCTTCACGACGTAGAAGCGGCGGGTCGCGTCCCGGGTGACCCGGTGCGTGTGGATCACGAAGAGCAGTTCCTCATCGAGGTTCTCCGCCTGGGCGATGCGGCGGACGTCCTCGGGCGTGGCCAGGGCATCGTAGAGTCGTTGGTAGTTAGCTCGGTCCATAGATCATGCGACAGTTCGGGTCGGTTCGCGGGCGAAACGTCGGGCGACCACGAGACCGGGGAGGGTAAAGGTTTATCCTACGCCCCTCCGCCGACGGAGGCGCCCGGCGCTCAATCCCGCCAGTCGAGGCCGACGGTGCGGAGCCTCAGCTTCGGGATCGGGACCGGCACCCGCTTGTGCCGCTCGCGGAGCACCCGGGAGGCGATCGACGCGACCCGATCGACCGGCACTCCGGCCCGCGCGGCGACCTCCTCGGGGGGCCTCAGCTCCTCCAGCCCGAGGAGCACCCGATCGAGGACGTCGTAGGTCGCCCCGAGCTCCTCCTCGTCGGTCTGCCCCTCCCAGAACCCGGCGGTGGGCGGGCGGGCCCGGATCGGCTCGGGGATCCCGAGCTCGGCCGCGAGCGCGCGCACGTCCGTTTTGTACAGGTCCCCGATCGGCAGGAGGTCCACGCCCCCGTCGCCGTACTTGGTGACGTAGCCGAGCAGGAGCTCGGACTTGTTGCCGGCGCCGGCCACCAGCGCCCCGTGCTCCCGCGCGAGGGCGTACAGGACCGCGAACCGCAGCCGGACCTTGAGGTTCCCCGCGGCCACGCGGTCGGTGACCTCGGGCAGCAGCCGGGCCGCGGCGTCGGCGAGCGGGGCGAGCGGCACGAGCCGCGTGGGCACGCCCAGGTCGCGGGCGTACCGCTCAGTCTCCTCGAGGAGCGCGGGAGGGAACGCCGCGTCGGGGACCAGGGCGCCCCAGACGCGCTCCGCGCCCAGCGCGTCCCGGGCGAGCCGCACCACGACGGCGGAATCGATCCCGCCGCTCAGCCCGACCAGGACCCCCTTCGCCCCGGCCGCGCGCACGTGGGCGCGCAGGAACTGGTGGATCGTCTCGGCGGCGTGCGGAGGGAGCCGCGGCTCGCCCGTCATGCCTCGACGCCCAGCGCTTCGATCGATCGCTGCGTCCGGTAGAGCGTCCGGCACGTGCAGTCGAGCCGATCGAGCGGCTCGAACTCCTGGTCCAGCGAGGCCGCCTCGATGGCGTCGAGGACGGCCCGATCGCACTTCCCGCAGTTGTGCGGGCCCCGGGGCAGACCGCCCGCCGTCGGGAAGGAGACGAGCCGGGTCCCCCCCGCGCGCCCCGCGCCCGTCCGCAGGACCTCCACCACGCTCCAGAGCCACGGCGGGCGGTAGCGGCCCCGGCGGAACTGCCACTCCACGACCGTCCCGTTCTGGATGTGGACCGGGTTCACCGAGAGCGCGTCGAACGCCGGATGCGCGAGCTCGATCGAGCGCAGCACGTCCTCGACCGCCTCGGCCTCCGTCAGGTAGGGGGGCTTGAGCAGCAGGTAGCCCTTCGGATGCACGCCCAGGGCCCGGAGCCGGCCGGCGGCCGCCAGGTACTCGGCGGGCGACGCCCCCTTGGTGATGAGCCGGCCGAGCACGTCGGGCTGGGTCGACTCGAGGCCGAGCGCCACCTCGAGCTCGCCGGGGAACGCCTCGCGGAGGGGGGCGATCTTCTCCGGGGTCACGAACTCCGGCAGGCTCTCGAAGAGCAGCCGCTTCGCCGGGCCCCCGAACGCCGCGAGGATCTTCGACCGGCTCGCGGGATCGACCTCGCGGTCGTCGAGGAAGCTGCCCGAGGTGTAGATCTTGACGTACGGCTGCCCCCGGTACCGGCCGAGGGCCATGGCGAGCTGGCGTTCGAGCTCGTGCGGCGTGACCGAGCGCCCCAGCGTGTCCTTGGCGTAGCCGCACATCGTGCAGCCCTTCAGGTCCGCCCAGTAGCAGCCGCGGGTCCGGAGGATGAGGACGAAGGCGTCGACGCGCGCCCCGTCGAGCGACTCCGCCTCGCTCCAGGCGTTCACCAGTCGGTCGGCGCCGACGGAGTCCTCCGGGCCGGGCTTGCGTTCCCGGGCGAGGGTGCGGGCCACCGACTCGGGCACGGCTAGGACTCCTCGAGCTCGACGTCGACCGGGTCGCCGTCCTTGAGGCTCAGCCGCTCGCGGAGGTACTCGGGGGCGATGAACTCGACGACGTCGGTGTGGTGGGTGCGGTCCGGCGTGATGAGGTGCCCGGGCCGGCCCCCGAGCCGCGCCGCGTGGCAGGTGGCGCCGCCGAAGGTGCGCCCGGCCGCCGAGAAGCCGTCGATCCGCAGCCCCTTCCAGTCCTTGACGGCGGAGACCCGCAGCAGGTCGGGCGGCCCCGGCTGGATGTTGAGGGTCCCGGGGTAGGGGGTGTAGCCGAGCCGCTCGGCGAACTGGACCGTGTAGCCGGGCTGGGCGAGGTAGTACCGGCCCTCGCCGAGCCCCGAGACGACCGATCCGGTGAAGCGGAGCCGCGCGGGCCCCTCGAAGAGTCGGCGGAGGTCGTGGTACTCCCGTCGCAGGAGGTCGAGCCCCGACGCCTTGAGCGTCAGGGATTGCTTGCGGCCCCCGAGCGAACGCTCGAGGAAGCCGTCCCGGGCGAGCGCGAGCAGGTAGCGGTCGGCCGCCTGCTGGCTCACCCCCAGGTGGACCCCGACCTCGCGCGAGCTCAGGACGGCGGGACTGCGGTCCGCGCCGAGACCGGCGAGGTACCGCAGGAGGAGGATCTCCTCGTACTTCCGGCGGGGGGTCGCGGTACCGGCGGGCACGCGGCGGGCTCCCCTAGGGGCTCCGGCCCGGAGCCCCCGGAGCGGTGAGGCTGATCATGTTGGAGCCGCGCAGGACGACCCGGCCCAGCCGGCGGGTGGCGGCCTCGGTCCGCTCCTCGGTCTCCTCGAGGACGATGTTCATGTGCTCGTCCAGGCCGGCGAGACGGCCGGCGAGCGTCCGGTGGTCCTTGAGGTGGAGCTCGACGCGCTGGGAGAGGAGCCGCTCGAGGTGTTGGACCAGGGCGTCCATCGTCGGCGGGACCCGGGGTACTCGGATAACGGTTTGCCGGCGTCGGACCCCGGAACGGATAAGCGGGGGCCAGTTCCCCCCGTCCGACGGTCATGGACGCGCAGCGGCGGGGTCTCGAGGATGTCGTGGTCGGCGAGAGCGTCATCAGCCTCGTCGGAGGGACCACGGGGCACCTTTCCTACCGCGGATACGACATCGCCGAGATCGTCGCCCATCTCGGGTACGAGTCGACCGCCCACCTCCTGATCCGCGGCGAGCCCCCCGCCGAAGAGCCCCCCCGCGACTTCGCCCGCGCCCTGGCGGAGCGGCGCGCCCTTCCCGCCGAGGCGGCTGCGGCCATCGACGCTTTGCCCACGTCGACCCCGCCGATGGATGCGCTCCGCACCGGCCTCTCCGCCCTCGGGACCGGGGGGTTCGCCTACCCTCCGGACGAGGCCCAGGGGCTCGAGCTCATCGCGCGCGCGCCCACGCTCCTCGCCCGGTTCGATCGCCGCCGGCGGGGCGAGGAGGCGATCGAGCCGACGGGGACCGGCACGCATGTCGAGTCGTTCCTCCGGATGCTCACGGGCCGGGCGCCGGACCCGACCCGGGCCTGGGCGCTCGAGAGCTACTTCGACCTCGTCGCCGACCACGGGATGAACGCCTCGACCTTCGCGCTCCGCGTCGTCCTGTCGACCAACTCCGACCTCATCTCGGGCGCGACGGCCGCCCTGGGGGCCCTCAAGGGACCGCTCCACGGCGGCGCCCCGCAGAAGGTGCTCGACATGCTCGATGCCGTGGGCTCGGCCGACCGGGCCGAACCGTGGGTGCGGGCGGCCCTGGCCCGGAAGATACGGCTCATGGGGTTCGGCCACCGCGCCTACAAGGTCGAGGACCCCCGGGCGGAGCTCCTCCGCGGGATCGCCGAGCGCGTCGCGGCCCCGGAGCGGTTCGCGCTCGCCCGGAGGCTCGAGGAGGTCGCGCTCGACGAGCTCCGGCGCGCCCGCCCGGACCAGAGGCTCTACACCAACGTGGAGTTCTACGCGGGCCTCGTGCTGGAGGCGGTGGGCCTGCCGCGGGACCTCTTCCCCCCCGTCTTCGCCGTGGCCCGTACGGCCGGTTGGACGGCGCACGCCCTCGAGCAGACGTCGCGGAACCGGCTCATCCGGCCGGACGTCGAGTACGTCGGACCCCGGGACCGGCACCTTCCGCCGACGTACCCCGAGCGCGCGCCCGCGCCCGGCCCCCGCGCGGCCTGAAGGGCCGCGCCTACGAGGAGCCCTTCTCCTCGCCCTTGTCCTTGTCGACGACCTTGAAGTCGGCGTCGACCGGGCCGGTGCGTCCGGCACCGGGACCCGGACCGGGCTCGCTCGGGGCCTCGCCACCGGTCGGCCCGGTCTCCTCCGGAGGAGCGCCGCCCGCGGCCCCGCCCCCGGCGCTGCCGGTCTGGTAGAGCCGGGACGCGACCGCGTGGAGGGCGCGGGTCAGGTCGTCGACGGCGGCGGAGAGCCCTTCGTCCGTCTTCTTCTCGAGGAGCGCGCGCACGGCGGCGACCTTCTCGCGGACCTCCTTCGCCTCCGCCTCGGAGATCTTCTCCTTGGCGTCGGTCAGGACCCGCTCGGCCTCGTAGGTGAGCGACTCGGCCCGGTTCCGGGACTCGATCTGCTGGGCGCGGACCTTGTCCTGGTCGGCGAACTCCTCGGCCTGCCGGACCATCTTCTCGACCTCGTCCTTCGAGAGCTTGTTCGAGGCGGTGATGGTGATGCCCTGCTTGCGGCCGGTCGCGAGGTCCTTCGCGGAGACGCTCAGGATGCCGTTCGCGTCGATGTCGAAGGAGACCTCGACCTGCGGGGTGCCGCGGGCGGCCGGCGGGATGCCGGTCAGCATGAAGCTCCCGAGGGCCACGTTGTCCCCGGCGAGCGGGCGCTCCCCCTGGAAGACCTTGATCTCGACGGAGCTCTGGCTGTCGGCCGCGGTCGTGAAGATCTGGCTCTTCCGGCTCGGGATCGTGGTGTTCCGGTCGATCAGCCGGGTGAAGACCCCGCCCAGCGTCTCGACGCCGAGGGAGAGCGGCGTCACGTCCAAGAGGAGGACGTCCTTGACCTCGCCGGCGAGGACGCCGCCCTGGATCGCCGCGCCCATCGCGACGCACTCCATGGGGTCGACGCCGCGCTCGATGGGCCGGCCGACCTCCGTTTCGAGGAACTTCTGCACGATGGGCATCCGGGTCGGTCCGCCGACGAGGACGATCCGGTCGATCTGCGCCGCTTCGAGCTTCGCGTCCTTGATCGACTGCTGGACCGGGTGCTCGCACCGGTCGATGATCGGGCGGATCAGCTCCTCGAGCTTCGCCCGGGACAGGGTCAGCGCGAGGTGCTTCGGACCGTCCTGGGTCGCCGTCAGGAAGGGCAGGTTGACCTGGGTGTCGAGCGTGGAGGAGAGCTCGATCTTCGCCTTCTCCGCGGCATCGCGGATCCGCTGCATCGCCATCTTGTCCTTCCGGACGTCGATGCCGCTCTCCTTCTGGAACTCCGAGGCGATGAACTCGGTGATCGCCTGGTCCATGTCGGTGCCCCCGAGCTGGGTGTCGCCGCTCGTGGCGAGGACCTCGAAGACCCCCTCGCCGAAGTCCATGATCGTGACGTCGAGCGTGCCCCCGCCCAGGTCGAAGACGAGGATCTTCTGGGTCTTGCCGGCCTTGTCGAGACCGTAGGCCAGCGAGGCCGCGGTGGGCTCGTTGATGATCCGGACCACCTCGAGGCCGGCGATCGCCCCGGCGTCCTTGGTGGCCTGGCGCTGGTTGTCGTTGAAGTAGGCCGGGACGGTGATGACCGCCTTCTCGACCTTCTCGCCGAGGAAGGCTTCCGCGTCCCGCCGGATCTTCTGGAGGAGGAACGCCGAGAGCTGCTGCGGGGTGTACTCCTTGCCGTGGAGGCGGTACTTGTAGTCCGTCCCCATCTTCCGCTTGAAGCTCGTGACGGTCCCCTCCGGGTTCGAGATCGCCTGGCGTCGGGCCGGTTCGCCGACGATGAGCTGCGCGTCCTTGCTGAACGCCACGTAGGACGGGAACGCCTTCCCGCCGCCCACGGTCGTCCCCTCGGCGGAGGGGATGATGACCGGACGCCCGCCTTCCAGGACGGCGGCCGCCGAATTGCTGGTCCCGAGGTCGATTCCGATGATCTTCGCCATGTTCCTTACCTTGGAGCTTCCGATCCGGGCGGACCGTGCCGCCCGACGTGATTCCAACAACGGATAGTTAGCGCTACTATAAAAATATGACTTAACGGAGAGTCCTGGCGACACGCCGGTCCTCGCATCGATCCTCCGGGCGAGGGGACCTCAAGCCCGGCGGGCAGAAAAGGCTGCCCGAACTTCTCGCCCCGCCTCCCTCGCCCCGCGCCCTCCACGGGGTCGCGCGGGACCCCCCGCGATGGGACCCGCCGGTGCGGCGGGGCTTTATCACGGGCTGGTCGCTGCCGCCGAGCCGATGACCCCGTCGCTCCGCTCGACGGTGCGCGCGCTCGCCCCGTGGATCGAGGAGATCCGCGCGGACCTCCATCAGCATCCGGAGCTCTCCTACCGCGAGGTGGGGACGCGGGAGCGCATCCTCGCCCGACTCAAGGAGCTGGGGCTCGCCGCGACGACGTACGGGAAGTTCACGGGCGTCACGGCGGACATCGGCGGCGGGCACGGGGGCCCGGCGGTCGCCCTCCGCGCCGACATGGATGCGCTACCGGTCACCGAGGCGACCGGCGCCCCGTTCTCCTCGCGGACCCCCGGGGTGATGCACGCGTGCGGCCACGACGTGCACATGGCCTCGCTGCTCGGCGCCGCCCGGGTGCTCGTCGACCGTCAGGGGTCGCTGCCGGGCCCGGTCCGTCTCCTCTTCCAGCCGGCCGAGGAGGAGGGGATGACCGGAGGCGCCTCGGGGCTCATCGCGCGGGGGGCGCTCCGGCGACCCAAGGTCCAGTTCGTCTTCGGCCAGCACGTCGAGCCCCGGATCCCCGCCGGCAGCCTGGGCTGGCGGGCGGGGATGATGATGGCCGCCGCGGACGAGTTCCGCATCACGGTCCATGGCCGGGGAGGGCACGCTTCCCAGCCCCATCTCGGCGGCGACGCCGTGCACGCGGCCGCGGAGATCATCGTCGGCCTGCAGACCCTCCTCGCGAGGACCAAGGATCCCATCCATCCCGGCCTCATCAGCGTCGGGATGATCCGGGGCGGCGAGAAGTCGAACGTGCTCCCGCCGGAAGTACAGCTCGCGGGCACGGTCCGCACCTTCGATCCGTCCCTGCGACGGAACCTTCAACGGGCCATCCCCACCCGGGCGCGGCTGATCGCTCGGAGCCTCGGGGCCCGCGCCGAGGTCGACTACATCCTCGGCTATCCGGCGCTCGTGAACGAGCCGGGCGCGACCTCGAAGGTCGCCGAACGGCTCCGGGCGAGCTGGGGCGACGCGCGCGTCCGCGAACTGAAGCACCCGGTCCTCGGAGCCGAGGACTTCGCGCGGTACCTCGAGCGGGCGCCGGGCACGTTCTGGTTCCTGGGCTCCGCCCCGAAGGGCCGCTCCGAGATGAGCCTCCACAGCCCGGGCTTCCTCCCCGACCCCCGGGCGCTGACCGCGGGCGCCGAGGCGCTCCTCCTCGCCACCGAATCGGTCCAGGGGGCGAGCGCGTGACCCTCGGGGGGATGCGCCGGAAGTTCCCCGCGCTCCGCCGGCGCGGCGGCCGGCCGGCGCCCGTGTACCTCGATTCCGCCTGCATGTCGCTCGTGCCCCAGGAGGTGATCGACGCGATGCTCGAGTACTACCAGCAGTACCCGGGCTGCGGCGGGCGGAGCTTCCACCGGAACGCCGAGCAGGTGAGCCAGCGGTTCGAGCGGGCGCGCGAGAGCTTCCATCAGTTCCTCGGCACCCCCTCGCCGCAGGAGATCGTCTTCCTGCGGAACTCGACGGAGGCGATCAACCTGGTCGCGCGCGGGCTCCCCTGGAAGGCCCACGACCGGGTCGTCATCTCCGACCAGGAGCACAACTCGAACCTGATCGTCTGGCAGCGGCTGCGCGACGAGGTCGGGATCCACCTCGACATCCTGAAGCTCCCCGACGCCGCGGCGGCGGTGCCCGAGGCACTCGAGGCGCTGCTCCGGCCCGAGACCCGGCTCGTGAGCCTCTTCCACACCTCCAACCTCGACGGCCGGACGCTCCCGATCCGGGAGATCGCCGAGCGGGTCCACGCGCGGGGCGCGCGGCTGCTCGTGGACGGCTGCCAGGCGGCCCCGCACCTCGCGCTGGACCTGAGGACCCTCGGCGCCGACTACTACGCGGTCTCCGGTCACAAGATGCTGGGCCCGACCGGCACCGGCGTGCTCGCGTCGAACGATCCCGAGCGGCTCCGGGAGCTCTCGCCGCTCCTCGTGGGCGGCGAGACGGTGGAGTGGAGCACCCTCGAGGGGCATGCGCTCCGCGCACCCCCGCATCGGTTCGAGGCCGGCCTCCAGAACTACGCCGGCGTCCTCGGCGCGGGAGCGGCCGTGGAGTTCCTGCGCCGCTGCTCGCTCGACGAGGTCCGGGCCCACGACCTCGATCTCAACCGCCGGGTGACCCGCGCGTTCGCGGACGAGCCCCGGGTCCAGGTCCTCGGCCCGCCCGACCCCGCCGACCGGCCGAGCATCCTCGCCTTCGCCCTCGAGGGGATCGATCCCAACGACGGGGCGCTCTTCCTCGACGAGGCGCACCGGGTCCTCCTGCGCGCGGGGATGCACTGCGTGCACTCCTGGTACCGCGCCCGGGGGCTCTCGGGGAACCTCCGGGCCTCCTTCTACCTGTACAACAACCTCGCCGACGCCCGGGCGCTGATCCGCGGGGTCACGGAGCTGCTCGAGCGGATCCCGGGCCGGCCCGGCCCCGCCGGCGCACCCGCGGGCTGACTAGCGGTACATCGGACCGGTCGCCGGGACCGGCGTTTCGCCCCGCGCCCGGTCCTGGGCGTGGCGCTGGATCGAGAGGAGCTGCTGCTCGATGCGCTCCGCCTCGTGGTAGAGCGGGTCCGGATCGAGCGGGGTGTGCAGGAGGACCCGGTTGATCGTCTCGATCACCTTCGCGGCGGCCCGCGCGTCGGGGTACTCCGCCTGCGCCTCGGCCAGAAAGGTGAGCACGTCGAAGCCGCGGCGGCGCCCCTCGTTGAGGAGGACCCCCGCGATGCCGGTGATGACCCCCTCGTTGAACGGGACCAGGTTGGGCTCGATGTAGAGGTCGCGGGCCTTCTTCGTGCTGGCCACGCCGTAGACCTTGACGTCCTGGAACCGCGGTCCGCGCGGGGCCGTCTTCTCCGGCGCCGCCTTCTCGACGCTCAGCCCCTCGGGCGAGACCAGGAGCGAGCAGCGCTGTTCCTGCGCCCAGTCCAGGATCGTCGTCGCGAGCGGGTGGATGACCGTCGGCGCCGGGTGGAACTCCGAGACGAACGCCACGATCCGGTCGGCGACGCGCCCCGCCCGTCCGGGCTGGGGGCTCCCGGCGTAGATGCGGACCGGATGCTGCGGGTTGCCGTTCCGGACCAGGGAGACGGTCGGGAACGCCGGCGACTCGACGATCCCGATCTGCTCCATCTCGAGCGTGTCGATGAGGTAGTTCGCCACGATGGAGCTCACGAGCCCCACCGAGGGGAACCCGTCGATGACGATCGCGCCCTCGACGTCGATGCGCTTGATCTCGTAGATGCGGACCCCGTTCGGGTCCAGCGCCTCCCGCGTCACAGGGAGCGCTCGACGATCTGACCCAGCTCCTTGCTGAAGAGGTCGACCATGTCGCGCGTCAGCTGCTCGCGGATCTCCTTCGGCACGGCGGCCAGACCGAGGCGGGCCGTGCAGGCGCCCACGCGGAGCAGCGCGGCGTACTCCTGGGCGCGCGCCTCGAGGAGCGCCCGGACGGCGTCCTTGAGGTCCTGCTCGAGCGCCGGGTTCTTCTCGAGGGTCTTCTCGAGGTGGTGCCGGATCTCCGCCTTGACGATGTCCCGCGTCGCCTCGCGGACGAGCTCCTCGGGCCGGAGCAGGTCGCGGGTGCTGCGGACCAGGATGTCGAGCGGGCCCTCCCCGCCGTCGTCCCCCGCCATCGGGCGTACGGAGCCGGGGGGACGGATAAACCTTGGTTTGCTGCCGCGCGACCGGCGGCGGCCGCTCGGCGGGGGATCCCCGGGCCCTCCGCGCCGCCGCGCGGAAAGGCTTATCCCCGGGCGACCTTCGGCGGCGCGGACGTGGGCCGGTAGATCAGTCCGGAAGATCGCTACCTTGGCAAGGTAGAGGCCGCGAGTTCAAACGGCGCCGGGGACCGACCCCGCCGCCGGAGATTCTCGCCCGGTCCACTCCTCCGTCCGTCGCCCATCGATAACTGTCGAACCCCCCGAACGACATCCAGAAACAACCCTAAATACCCCGCCCCATCTCGACGCCGACGTGGAAATCGAGCTTCGGGAGAAGATGGCCGGGGAGGTGGTGCTGTCGCCCCACCCGGGACGGACGCTCCGGAAGTGGCGGGAGGACTTCGGGATCTCCCAGCGCGACCTCGCGAAGCGGTTGTCGACGGTCCCCTCCGTCGTCTCCGACTACGAGTCCGAGCGCCGCGCGAGCCCGGGGGCCGCGTTCATCCGCCGGTTCATCGACGCCCTGCTGCAGGCCGACGGCCAGAACGGCGGCCGGGTCGCCCAGCGGCTCGGGCTCCGCCCCCACTCCGACGGCATCGTCGGGATGCGCGAGTTCGCGGTCGCCATCCCCCTCAAGGCGCTGGCCGAGCACCTCAAGGCGAAGCCCGTGAGCCACGTCGACCTCCACCGCGACATCCACGGCTACACCCTCCTCGACGCCCCCCGGGCGATCCTCTCCATCGACGCCTCCCGGTTCGTGGAGGTCTACGGCTGGTCGACCCAGCGCGTGCTCATCTTCGCGAACGTGCGGTTCGGGCGCTCGCCGATGGTCGCGATCCGGGCCCATCCGATGAAGCCCGCCGCGGTCCTCTTCGCGAACCCCGGCCGGATCGACCCGCTCGCCGTGCGGCTGAGCGAGGTCGAGAACATCCCGCTCCTCAGCACCGCCCTCGGACCCTCGGAGGTCCTGGAACGCGTCGAAGAGCTGTGAAGGAGACCTGGAGGAACCTCGGATGGACGTAGGGATCGTGAGCTACGGAGCGTACGTGCCCCGGTACCGGATCACGCCAGGGGAGATCGGCCGGGTCTGGGGCGCCGACGGCGAGGGGATGGGCGCCTCGCTCAACGTGAAGCGGAAGTCGGTCCCGGCACCGGACGAGGACACCATCACCATCAGCACGGAGGCGCTCCGCGTCGCGCTCCTCCGCGGCGCCATCGACCCCCAGGAGATCGGGGCCATCTACGTCGGGAGCGAGTCGCATCCCTACGCGGTCAAGCCCACGGCGACGGTGGTCGCGCAGGCGGTCGGGGCGACCCCGTACCTGACCGCGGCCGACTTCGAGTTCGCCTGCAAGGCGGGCACGGCGGCGATCCAGACCTGCATGGGGCTCGTGGGCAGCGGGATGATCCGCTACGGCATCGCCATCGGCGCCGACACGAGCCAGGGCGCGCCGGGCGACGCCCTCGAGTACAGCGCGAGCGCCGGCGGCGCGGCGTTCGTCATCGGCCGGGAGCACCTGATCGCCCGCATCCGGCACACCGCGAGCTACACCACCGACACGCCGGACTTCTGGCGGCGCGAGGGCCAGCGGTACCCGAGCCACAGCGGCCGGTTCACCGGCGAGCCCGCCTTCTTCCGGCACGTCACCGAGTGCGCGCGCCGGATGTTCGAGGTCGCGGGCACCCAGCCGCGGGACTACCAGCACGTGGTCTTCCACCAGCCCAACGGCAAGTTCCCGCAGCGGGTCGGCAAGCAGCTCGGGTTCACCGAGGAGCAGATGCGCTACGGCCTGGTCACGCCCTACATCGGCAACACCTACTCCGGAGCGGCCCTGATCGGGCTCGCCCACGTCCTCGACCACGCCGAACCGAAGGACCGGATCCTCGTCGTGGGGTACGGCAGCGGCGCCGGCTCCGACGCCTTCGACCTGGACGCGACGGAGGAGGTCGGGGAGCTCGACCGCAGCTTCGGCCAACCGGTCTCGGAGTTCCTGGAGCAGGGCATCGAGCTGCCGTACGCGGTCTACGCGAAGTTCCGCGGCAAGATCCACATGGGGGGTTCGTAGATGCGCGAGGTCGCCGTCATCGGCGCCGGCATGACCCGGTTCGGCGAGCTCTGGGACCTCTCCTTCCGGGAGATCGGGATCGAGGCGGGGTTCCAGGCGCTCGTCGACGCCAAGCTCAGCTCGCACCAGCTGAACGCCTTCTACCTCGGCAACATGGCGAGCGGCTCGCTCCTCGAGCAGGAGCACATCGCCCCGCTCGTCATCGACTACGCCGGGCTCGCCGGCCACCACGTCGGGGCGATCCGGGTGGAGGCGGGCGGCGCCTCGGGCGCGGTCGCGCTCCACCAGGGCTACCTGGCGGTCGCGAGCGGCGCCTACGACTACGTGGTCGTGGGGGGCGCCGAGAAGCTCACGGACGTGCCGGACTTCACGGCGAACCGGATCTCCGGCTCCACCGCCGACCAGGAGTGGGAGTCGGTCTTCGGCGCGACGCTCCCGGGGCTCTGGGCCCTGGTCGCGCGCCGCCACATGCACGACTACGGCACGACGCGCGAGCAGCTCGCGCACGTCCCGGTCCAGGCCCACGCGATGGGCGCGAAGAACCCGAACGCGCACTTCCGCAACAAGATCACGCTCGAGACGGTCCTGGGCGCGGGCCCCGTGGCGGAGCCGCTCGGCGTCTTCGACTGCGCCCCGCTGAGCGACGGGGCGGCCGCCGTCGTGCTGGGGCCGATGGACGAGGCGAAGAAGCACCAGGAGATCCCGATCCGCATCGCGGCGAGCCAGGTCGCCTGCGACACGATGGCGCTCCAGCACCGCCGCGAACTCACCACGCTGGAGGCGACGGTCACGGCCGCCCGCCAGGCGTTCGCGCTGGCGCACCGGGCGCCGGCCGACGTGCAGGTCGCCGAGATCGACGACTCCTACTCCATCGCGGCGCTGGTCGCCCTCGAGGATTTGGGCTTCGCCGAGAAGGGGAAGAGCGGCGCGCTCTTCGCCCAGGGCGCCTTCGCCCCCGGGGCGAGGACGGTCGTGAACCCCTCCGGGGGGCTCAAGGCGCAGGGCCGGCCCTTCGGCGCCGTCGGCGTGGCGCAGGCGGTGGAGGTCGTGCGTCAGCTGCGCGGCCAGTCCGGCGAGCGCCAGGTCCCCGGGGCCCGCCTCGGGCTCACGCACAACATCGGGGGGACGGGCGCCACGGCGGTCGTCCACCTTTTCGAGCGGGTGAACTAGGGGGGAACGAAGATGGCGACCACCATCGCACGGTACTGGCGCGAGACGCCCCGACGGTACAACCTGGGCGGCAGCCGCTGCACGGTCTGCCGGACCATCTACTTCCCGCCCCGCTCCGTCTGCCCGAGCTGTTCCACGCATCGGCAGTCGCTCGGCAAGATGGAGCCCTTCCAGCTCTCCGGCGAGGGGGAGGTGTACTCGTTCTGCACCGTGCACGATGCCGCCGAGGGGTTCGAGATGGAGGTCCCCTACGTCCTCGCGCTGGTGAAGACACGGGAGGGCCCGCTGCTCACCGGTCAGGTCGTCGACCTGCCGGCGGAACGGGTCCGCATCGGGCTCAAGGTCCGGGCCACCTTCCGGAAGCTGAGGGAGGAGGGCAAGGCCGGCGTGATCCACTACGGGTACAAGTTCTCGCCCGCGGAGGAGCCGCCCCCGCACCGTCGCCCGGGACGTTCTTCGGAGCCGTCCCGATCGGGGACCCCGGCCCCCGAGGAAGGGCGCGTCCGGGCGTGACCGCCGACCCGCGGCGCGAGCCGAAGTCGCCCGGCGCCCTCCCCTACGGGGACGAGACCTACGCGGACGGCTTCGCGGCCGGCTACGGCGAGGGGCTCCGCGAGGGGCTCCGGGAGGTCCTCGGCCATGTCACGCGGGGCCACACGGTCGCCGAGCTGAGGATGCTGGTCGAGAGCCGGCTCGCGCGGATCCACGAGGACGTCGAGCTCAAGCGGAAGAGCCTCACGAACCCCCCGCAGCGGACCCCCTGGACCGCCCTCCTGAGGACCCCCCGGCCCGCGCCGCGGCCCGTGGGGGAGCCGGCCCTGCCGGAGTTCGCCTTCGGGCGGTCCTACCTCTTCCGGGAGGAGCGGCCCGACCGTGCGCTCGCCTTCCTGCGCCGGGTCGCCCCCGAGCACGCCCGGGTGCTCTGGGTGAGCCAGCAGCCCCCGCCCGAGCTCGGCGGGGGCGGGGCGGACCGGGTCGTCCCGATCCGGCCGACGGCGCGCGCCGGAGGGGACGGGAGCGTCCCGGGGGTCGGACCCGGCGAGATCGCGGGCCGGATCCAGACGCTGTGCGGCGGCGGACCCCCGGTCGTCGTCTTCAGCGATGCGCTCGAATACCTCCTCTCCGAGTACGGTCCCGAGACGACCGTGCGGTTCGCGATGTGGCTTCCACCGTGGGCGCAGGAGTCCGGGGGCACCGCGATCGTCTCGCTCGATCCCGGTACGATGGCCGAGCAGGACCTGAGGAGGGTCCAGAAGGCCTTCACGAGCCTCGTCTAGCCCGAGCATGGAGATCGCCTGCTTTTCCGACAGCTACCTTCCGATCCGCGACGGCGTGGCCGTCGAGGTGCACGCGCTCGCGCGCGCGCTCCAGCGGCTCGGCCACGGCGTGACGGTCTACGCCCCCGAGCCCGTCGCGGGCGCGCCGAGCCGGACCGAGGAGCTCGACGGCGTCCCCGTCGTCCGGGTCCGGTCGCTCCCCGTCCCGATCTACCGCGAGTACCGGTGGGCGATGTTCCCGTTCCCCCATGTCGCCGGCCGCGACTTCGGCCAGAGCGTGGACGTCGTCCACGCGCACACGCCGGGGATCCTCGGCACGACGGCGCTCTTCGCCGCGCGCCGGTACCGGCGGCCGATCGTCGGCACCTTCCACACCGACGTCTACGCGGCCCGGGAGAGCTTCCAGAGCCACCGGCTGCTCAAGCTGTTCTTCTGGGTCGCCCGGTGGTACTCCCTGGGCGTGTACTACCGGTGCGACGTGACCACGGTGCCGAGCCTGCCGGCCCGGGAGGCGCTGCTCTCGCACGCCCGCAAACCGTTCCGCCAGCCGGTCGAGGTGGTCCCCAACGGGATCGAGGTCGACCGCTTCCGGCCGGGGCTCGGCGTGCCGGACTGGCGGAGCCGGTGCGGGTTCCCGGACGGCCCGCTCCTCACCTTCCTGGGCCGGCTCACCGCCGACAAGGGGATCCACCGGTTCCTGGACGCCCTGCACACCCTGCCGGCGGGCGAGCCGTGGTCGGCGGTCATCGCCGGCGGGGGGCCGGAGGAGCCCGCGATCCGGGCGCGGCTCCGTTCCGATCCCCGGCTCGCGTCCCGGGTCCGGTACGTGGGGCCCGTCGCCGAGGAGGAGAAGGCCGCGCTCCTCTCCCAGACCGACCTCTTCGTGCTGCCCTCGATCGCCGACACCTCCTCCCTCGCCGTGCTCGAGGCGATGGCCTCGGGGGCGGCCTGCGTGGTCTCGGACGTCGGCGGCCCCAGCGCCATCGTCCAGGAGGGGCGGACCGGACGGATCGTGCCGGTGGACGACCCGGCGCCGCTCCGGGGGATCCTGACGGAGCTGCTCGCCGAGCCGGCGCAGCGCGCGCGGCTCGCGGCGGCGGCGACGCGGTGGGTCCGCGACGAGGCCTCGATCGAGGCGACGGCGCGGCGCTTCGTCGCGCTCTACCGGGACGTGCTGGGCGAGGGAACGGTGCGCGGGACCCTCGCGCCCGGCTGAAGGGTCCCGGGGCGCGCGCCCGCGCCCGGGCGGAGGGGGCTTCGGGGCCCGGGACGCTCCTCGAGGCGGGCTCCACGGGAGGCTTATCTCCCTGGACGGACGTCGTACGGCTGGAAGGGTCCGAGCCTCGTGGCGCGTCCCACGTCGGAGGAGCTCAACGCGATCGCCCGGATGGGCGGCCCGACGGCGCACGCGCGCTACAGCGAGCTCGCGCTCAAGCGGGCGGTCGACGAGTACCTCCCGCGTCGCCGCGACATGATCGCGCCGGTGGAGCTCCGGGTCGACGGCCGGGCGTATCCGCACCTGTTCGCCGCCCTCGCGGAGGTCTCGGTGGCCTTCGGGGAGATCGAGCTTCGCCGGAAGGGAGCGCCCCCGGAACCGGCCCGGTGGGAGTTCCTGCGCCCGTTCGACCGCCTCACCGTGCGGAGCCAGGGCGGCAGCGAGGCCCAGACCGGGCCCGAGCCCGCCCGGAGGGTCATGGCCCGCCTCCTCCTCCGCGAGCAGTACGTGCCCATGGCCGCGCCGGGGGAGCGCCCCGCTCCGCCGCCGTCCCGCCCGTCCCCCCGGCCCGAGCTCTTCAGCCCCGCGACGCTCGCCCGGTACCTCCGCGCCACGGGCGTCGTTCCGTTCGCCCTTGCGATCGCCGTCTACTATCCCGACGAGCGGGTCCGCTACGAGGTCGATCTCCTCGACTCGCAGCTCGAGGTGGACCCCCGCAGCCGGCGGATCTCTCCCGAGCGGCGCGTCCGGCGCGCGGCCCGGATCGGGCACGCGGTCGACCTCCTCGCGAGCGGCGGGGAGCTGTCGATGCCGTCGATCCGCGCCCTCGAGACGGTGGTCGAGACGAACGGGCTCACCGCGGTGGAGATGGCCCCGGTCTTCGGGGGCGTCCGGGAGCTCGGGGCCTCGGCGCTCGACTCGCTCGTCGCCCGGAAGCTCCTCGCGCTCGATCCCCGATCGGGGGTGTACGCCCCCCGGCTCGACGCCATCACCGCCTCGGTCGCGCGCGCCCCCGGGGCGGCGAGCGCCTCGCGCGTGGACCCCCGGCTCCGATCGAACCTGGCCGAGCTCATCGCCCAGGCGGAGGCCAAGGCGAGCTGCCCGCTCTGCGGCGATCCGCTCCCGACCCCGCGCCGCGGGATCCTGTGCGCGAAGTGCCAGTCCCTCGTCGGCGGGGGGAGCCCCTCCGCCCCGCCGGGCGAGCCGCGCGGAAGGTAGGCGGGCCTGTCGGGAGTCTCCGCCCGGGAGCGTGGGCCTCCCGGACCTTTGAACCCGAGATTGCCGGCTTAGAAGGCCGGTACTTTATCCAGGCTAAGCTACAGGCCCCAAGGGGAGTCCCGATTTTCGGGATTAACCCTTTCGGTGCGGCGGACGGCGTCTCGAGTCCAAGAATTAGTTCCCTTCCTGGCCCGACCGTCGGACACCCAGGCCTCGAGTGGAAAGAGGGGGTCC
>DAHUZZ010000060.1 GCA_027314915.1 Thermoplasmata archaeon
CCGTTCCCGGCTGACCTTTCCCTTCATCTCGGCGTCCTTCACCAGAGAGAGGTTGACCCCCCGGAACCCACCGAAGTGCTGCCGGTCGGCGATCGCCCCGGAGAGGGCCCAGAGGATGAGGTCGACGTTGCGTTCGTCCAGGAACTTGGCGAAGAGGTAGGCGAGCATCGAGCCGCAGAGGTCGTTCATCCCGTCGATCCCCCAGCGGTGCGGATTGACGAAACTGTGCTCCTTGCGGGAGAAGCCGGCTCCCTCGGAAGGCTTGTGGTGGTCGAGCACGAGGACCGTGTCGGTATGATGGTCGAGAGCGGAGAGCAGGGAGGAGCCGGTGTCCACGACGAGGATGGGGCCCCGGGTCTCCTGCTCCAGAGACTTCATCGCGGAGAGCTCGACCTCGGTGAAAGGGGTCAGCTGGAAGCTCTTCCCGAGACGAAGGAGCGCGGTGGCGAGTACCGAGGCGGCGGCTACGCCGTCCCCGTCGTTGTGGTAGATGACCCGCCAGCGCTTCTCGTTCGTGAGGAAGGCGTCCCGTGCGAACTCGAGGTCACGCAGCCCGGACGCGGGGAGAAAGCTCTCCATGGGCCGCCACGGGGCCTACTCGACCTGCAGGGCTGCCGTCG
>DAHUZZ010000061.1 GCA_027314915.1 Thermoplasmata archaeon
GGACCCCTTCCGGGCAGTCATAGCATCGAAATGAGGTGGTCCTTCGAACTCCGCAACTGCCGAGGGTACCGCTACCTCTACATCGTCCAGAAGGCCTGGACGAAGAAGGGTCCTCGGAACGTCCGCCAGATCTACCTCGGCACCCCCGACCATCTTCTCGAGACCATCTCTCGACCCCTGCCGCCCCTGCGGTCGTTCCCTTTCGGCACCTCGGCGGCGTTGCTCCGAGCTGCCCGAGAGACCGGCCTGTTGACGTCACTCGAGCATCGTCTCTCCGGCCCGGCGGGAGCGGCGGCGGCCCAACTGATCTTCCTGCAGATCGTCGGACGCGCCGAGCGTCCCCTGAGCCGCGAGGGAATGGCCCGATGGTATCCCCGGAGCGCGCTGCCCCTCCTCGGCCTCGCCGACCGTGCGCCGAGCGCCAAGCGCCTGAGGCAAGCGCTGCGCACGCTGTTCGACACCGGGCGACTGACCGACGGAGGGGAGCCCATCCTCTCTCGGGCCCGTGTCCACGCCATCGAGGAGGACGTCTTCCAAGCCCTCCTCGCCCAAGGGCTCCGACCGCGCCATCTCTTCTTCGACGGGACCAACTTCTTCAGCTACCCTCGGGGCGACC
>DAHUZZ010000062.1 GCA_027314915.1 Thermoplasmata archaeon
AGGACCCCCACCCGGTCCTCGGGGATGCGGACGAAGAACGTCGGCATCGCTACGCCTCCGCGGCGGTCGCCGGGAGGGCCATTCCGCCGACCGCGGCGAGGAACTCGGTGGGGGTCACGTCGAACCCGGCGCGGGCGAGGAAGCGCGCGTAGTGGCCGAGGTCGCGCTCGAGGAGGCCCCGGGCCGCCGGGTGATCCACCGAGACCGCCTGGGCGACGTCGATCAGCACGACCTCGCCTTCGAACAGCAGGGTGTTGTACGGCGAGAGGTCGCCGTGGACGAGCCGCGCCTCCCGCAGCATCCGCCCGATCTGGCGCACGAGCTGCTCGTAGATCCCGGCCGGGTCATCGAGGACGGCGTCCCGGAGGCGGGGAGCCGCGCCGGCCGCGTTGCCGACGAACTCCATGACGAGGCAGTTGCGGAGGTGGCCGTACGGATGGGGCGCCCGCACCCCGGCGTCGGCGAGTCGGCCCAGGATGCTGTGCTCGCGCCGGGTCCACCCGCAGATGAGCCCGGCGAAGTTCCGGACGCTCGTCTCGCGCCGGAGCTCCTCCAAGGCGTAGGCGGGCAGGTTGTGGAAGGTGCTGTTCGAGA
>DAHUZZ010000063.1 GCA_027314915.1 Thermoplasmata archaeon
ATCCGTGACAGAACTGGGCGTCGGGGTCGCTCACGGTCCGGCAGCGCCCACAGGTGCGGGGGAGCTCAGGCTTGGAAGGCCTCCCGATAGTGCTGAGGGGTCTCCCGTGTGGGGGCCAGGAGCTCCGCTCCCAGTTTCTGGGCCACGACGGGGAGCCAAAGGGTGTAGGTCCTCATCCGCATGAGGCTGACCTCGTCCTCGCGGGCGTGGAGGAAGGCGAGCAGCTCCCTCTGGACCTCGCGCGGGATGGGTAAGTCGCCCGCTTCCAGACGAGCGAGGGCTCGGTCGAGCGTGGGGGCGACACCGAGGATGTCGTCTCCCTTGGCGAGCTTCTGACGCATCGTTGAGGGCAGCTCTCTCGAGAGAGGTAGGGGTTGCGGCCTGGAACAAAAAGGGAAAGCCACCGGAGGGATTTGAACCCCCGACCTGCTGATTACGAATCAGCCGCTCCGCCAACTGAGCTACGGTGGCGTGGACGCACCGCGCCCGCCACGACCGCCCCGTATATATCTCACGCACGGCGCTCCCGCGTGCGGTCGGGCAGCCGGTGATGGAGATCGTCGCCCTCCGAGAGGCCCGCGAGGA
>DAHUZZ010000064.1 GCA_027314915.1 Thermoplasmata archaeon
CCTGGTGGCGGAGCTTCTCGATGTGGGTGTTCAGGCGCGCGATCCGCTGCCGGGCCCGGGCGGCGGCGCGGTCCTGCCGCGCCGCGAGCTCGCGCAGCTTGTTGATGTCGGCGTACTGCATCCCGGCCCATCGCGACCGCCGCGCCGCGAGGGGGGTCGTGGGCGACGAGCTTTCGGGCGGGGCGCCGCCTTCGGCCGGCATCGGCCGCCGCACGGGAGAGTGCGATATAGCGGTTGTGTCCACGAGGGCCCGGGCCGGGACCGCCGGCGCTAGCCGAGCGCCGGCCGCGGCGGGACGAACGACGGACGGAGCCGCGCGGCGAGGCCGTCCGAGGGGAGCCGCTCCTGGGTGCGGGAGTCCCGCGCCCGCAGGGTGACGGTCCCGCGGGCCGCTCCCTCCCCGACCGTATCGCCGTCCACCGTGACGCAGAACGGCGTGCCGGCCTCGTCCATCCGGGCATACCGCTTCCCGATGGAGCTCGCGTCGTCGTACTGCGCGACGACCCCCGCGGCGGCGAGGTCCCGGGCGAGCGTCGCCGCGACCGCGCCGTGCTCCGCT
>DAHUZZ010000065.1:0-265 GCA_027314915.1 Thermoplasmata archaeon
TGATGAGCGACTTCCGCCAGTTCCTGGTCGCCTTCCGCTACCAGCTGCGGTCGTACTTCCGGACGTGGCGGTTCCTCGGCCTCCTGGTCTTCGTCCTCCTCGTCGCGGGGGCGATCCTCGGCCTCCAGCTCCAC
Source organism: Thermoplasmata archaeon (assembly GCA_027314915.1). Taxonomy (GTDB): domain Archaea; phylum Thermoplasmatota; class Thermoplasmata; order Lutacidiplasmatales; family UBA184; genus JAKIVR01. The sequence goes on from DAHUZZ010000065.1 coordinate 135, forward strand.
CGGGGGGTCACCACGGTCACGACCAACAACCCGACCGCCGGCGGTTACCTCTCCGGCTACCTCGGCACCGTCAGCGACGCGGTGATCATCGTCGGCGCGTTACTGGGAGGGGACGCCCTCGAGGTCGACCT
>DAHUZZ010000065.1:275-553 GCA_027314915.1 Thermoplasmata archaeon
CGGCGGACCGGGGTATCTCATGCTGTCGCAGCCGGTCCGCCGCAGTTCGCTGCTCGCCGGTCGGTACCTCGCCGCGACGGTCACCGGGATCGCGATCGGGCTCGTCTACTACGTGTTCGCCGCCGGCGCCGTCCAGTACTTCTACGGAACGATCCCCTCGAGCCTGCTCTCCTCCCTCGGCTTCGCGCTGTTGTTCCTGCTCGCGGTGCTCGCCGTCGCGTTCTTCTTCAGCTCGTTCTTCCGGAACCCGACCGTCAGCATCGTCGCCTCGATCCTGA
>DAHUZZ010000066.1 GCA_027314915.1 Thermoplasmata archaeon
AGGCCCGCCCGTTTGAAGACTTCATCCGCACTCGGACCGCGCAGGACGGAAAAGCGGACTTTCAATTGCCGCACTAGTGGGGTGTTGCTGACGGATGCGATATTATCCCACGGGACGGAGTTCCGACGGTAGGGTCCCATCCGAGCAGTTGTCGGATCTTCCTCACTTTCCTTAGGACCTCATCGGCACTCTGTGTCCAGATCCACGGGTGGGCTGCGCCGTTCGAGACCTTCGCGTACTCCTCAATCGCCTGAACGAGCTCGGGCACGCTGTGGAAGCTCCCTCGGGTGAGCGCTTGCTGTTGGAGCTGACCCAACCAGCCTTCGACCATGTTCATCCACGAGGAGCTTGTCGGAACGAAGTGGAAGACGAACCTCGGATGGCGGCGGAGCCACCGTTGTACCTGCTCTCCCTTGTGGACGCTCAGGTTGTCGAGCACTACATGGACTTGGAGCTCGGACGGAACCCTTCGGTCCAAGACGTTCATGAACGCGAGGAACTCCTTCTGTGTGTGCTGGGGATAGTACCCCGTCACCACCTGACCGTCGAGAA
>DAHUZZ010000067.1 GCA_027314915.1 Thermoplasmata archaeon
TGAGGCTCCTCGGTCGGAGGGAGCTCACGGTCCGGCAGCGTGTCGACTTCTTCGCGAGCGGGATCTTCTGGATCGATGGGGTATTCCTGCTCTCGATGGTGGGCGCGCTCGCGACGATGGTCCTCGGGTCGCTCGGGGGCCTGGTCTGGGCGACACCCTCTCTGGCCCTCCTCCTCGGTGTCTCGCTGGCGCCCGTCCTCCTCGTCGCGGACGGGCTCGTGAAGACGAGGCTCGCGCTTGGGCGCGTGACCCGGGTCACGTTCGCGGAGTCGGTCGGCGTCATGGCCTTCTGGTACGCCCTCAAGATGGTGAACCTGCGCGCCTCCCTGCGCGGGGCGTTACGTCGCCCGATGGGCTTCCGTCGCACCCCGAAGGTCTCGGCGGCGGACCCGTCGCAGGCCGGAGGGCTCGGCCTCGGCGCGACCGCTCTTGAGGCGGGGCTCGCGGTCCTGATCGGCGTCGTGGCGGCGTACGCGCTCCTCGAGGCGCCGATCGGATCGACCTGGAACGCGGTCGGCCGGGTGGTCGTCGCCCTGTGGCTCGGGTA
>DAHUZZ010000068.1:0-244 GCA_027314915.1 Thermoplasmata archaeon
GAGCTCACCGGGTACGCGCGGCAGCTGCGGCTGCCGGTGGCTCTCTCCCCTTCGGTATCGCCGCTTCTGGACCCCCGGCGGCTGAAGCAGTTCCAGCGGTTCGGGGTGCGGGCGGTCTCGCTCAGCCTGGACGGGGCCCGGCCGGAGACCCACGATCGGGTGCGCGGGGTGGATGGGCACTTCCACGCCACCCTGGAGAGCCTGCGCTGGCTGCTGGAGATGGGCTTCCGGGTCCAGGTCAACA
>DAHUZZ010000068.1:254-540 GCA_027314915.1 Thermoplasmata archaeon
GAACCTCACCGAGCTGGCCGATGTGGCAGCCCTCCTCCTGAAGCTCGGGGTCCCCATCTGGGAGGTGTTCTTCCTCATCGAGGTGGGCCGGGGCGGGGCACTCGAGGCGCCCTCCGCGGCCGACAACGAGGACGTCTGCCACTTCCTCTACGACGCTTCCGCCCACCCTCTGCTGGTGCGGACCGTGGAGGCGCCCGTCTTCCGCCGGGTGACGGCCCAGCGCCGGGCCAACCCCGACCCACCCGCCGCCGGCCCCCTGTACTCGGAGCTCACCGCAAGACTGGCA
>DAHUZZ010000069.1 GCA_027314915.1 Thermoplasmata archaeon
CCCCGGGGGGACCTACCGCGTCGAGGTTCGGGTGTCGGACTCCAACGGCGAGGTCTCGTACGCCGGCCCGGCGCAATTGTTCGTCGGGGGAGCGAACGGAGAGCATCACGAGACCCCGGCGAACTCTCTCCTCGCGATCGATGCCCTCGCCGCCCTTGCGGTCGGATCGGTCGTCGGTGCGATCTTGGTCGGACTCTTCCGTCGAGCGCGGCGAAGTACTCGGTAGGACCCTCGGTCCGGGCCCCGCCCGACCGTTCCTCTGCGTGGTAGCCGATGCCGAGCCGTGCCCCGAGGGATCGAGCGCAACCCGGACCTCGGGTTCCCGGAGGCCGGGAACGATCGCCGGCCCGTCCACGCCGACGCGATCTTCGGCTCGAGCACAGGCCGGGGCGGGAAGCCCTCGAGGGACGAGGACCGGCCCCGCGTCGGCGTAGCACAGCGTTTCGCAAATCGATCGGGTCCAAGGACGTACGTTCAAATACCCTATCCATCGGAGGACCTCGCGACATGACGCCTCGGCCGATCGAGG
>DAHUZZ010000006.1:0-23406 GCA_027314915.1 Thermoplasmata archaeon
TTCTCGCCCCTCCTCGGGAACGTCGCGATCCCCCCGCTCACCGTCCTGCGCATCCTCGTCCACCAGCTCTCGATGGGGACGCTCGCGCCGGACCCGTGCGCGGGGGCGACCTCGTCATCCGCCCTCTGCCAGGCCTACATCACGATCGTCTGGGAGGTGCGCGTCCCCGAGATCGGCCTCGCCCTGCTCGCCGGGAGCGCGCTCGGCCTCTCGGGCGCGACCCTCCAGGGCATCTTCCGCAACCCGCTCGCCGATCCCTTCCTGCTGGGGCTCTCGGCCGGCGGGACGCTGGGCGCGGCCATCGTCATCGTCGAGCAGATCGGCGTCTCCGAACAGAACCTGGTGCTGCCGCTCTTCGCGTTCCTGGGCGCGGTGGGCACCGGGCTCGCCATCCTCCTCGCGGCGCGGAGCCGGTACGGCTCGGTGGAGACGCTCCTCCTCACCGGGGTCGCCCTCTCGAGCTTCCTCTCCGCGATCCTCTCGCTCGTCCTCCTCGCGAACCCGATCGGGAGCGAGCAGGTCAACTTCTGGCTCCTCGGCAACCTCGGGTCCGCCAGCTGGGAGGTCGACGCGATCGTCCTGGGCGTGCTCCTCGTGGGCGGGACCCTCCTCGGGCTCTTCGGCCGGGAGCTCAACCTGATCCAGCTCGGGAACGACGTCGCCCAGAGCCTGGGCGTCGACACGCAGCGGGTCCGGTTCCGGCTCCTCCTCCTGACCTCGGTCCTCACGGCCGTGGCCGTGGCCTTCACCGGCATCATCGGATTCGTGGGCCTGGTCTCCCCGCACGTGATCCGGCGGGCCATCGGCACCGACTATCGGATCGTGCTCCCCGGTGCGGCGCTCGCCGGCGGCGGATTCCTCCTCGTGGCCCGGGACCTCTCCCTCCTGCTCTTTCCCTCGAGCGTGCTTCCCATCGGCATCTTCACCTCGTTCGCCGGGGCGCCGTTCTTCGCCTACCTGCTCTACCGCCGCCGCGCCGCGACGATGGGGGGAACGTGACCGGCCCGGCCGCGCCGGCGCTCCGGTTCGAGGGCGTGGAGGTCCGGTTCGGACCGCGCGTCGCGCTCCACGGGATCGATCTCGACGTTCCGCCCGGCCAGGTCGTCGGGCTCGTAGGTCCGAACGGCTCGGGGAAAACGACGCTCCTCCGGGTCGCCCTCGGCTTCACCCCGCCCGACGCGGGCCGGGCGGAGCTGTTCGGCGAGGGGGTGGACCGGCTGCGCCCCATCGAGCGGGCCCGGCGCGTCGCCTGGGTACCCCAGGAGGAGGCGCCCCGGGACGATGTCCGGCTCCGGGAGTACGTCCTCTTCGGACGGTATGCCCACCTCCGTCCGCTCGAGCCGGAGAGCGCCGGGGATCGCCAACGGGCACGGACCGCCCTCGCGGAGGTGGGGCTCGCCGACCGGGCGGACGAGGGGATCCTCGCCCTGAGCGGAGGCGAGCGGCAGCGGGCGCTCCTGGCCCGCGCGATGGTGCAGGAGGCGCCGCTCCTCCTGCTCGACGAGCCCACCTCGCACCTCGACATCGGCCACCAGCTCGACCTCCTGGACCGCGTCCGGCGGTTGAGCCGGGAGCGGGGCGTCACGGTCGTGGCGGCGCTCCACGACCTCAACCTCGCCGCGCGGTACGCCGACCGGATCGTCGCACTCTCCCGCGGACGGGTCGTGGCCGACGGCCCCCCTGCGGAGGTGATCTCGGCGGAGCTGCTCCTCCGGGTGTGGGGCGTGGTCGCGGACCTCCAGCGGGACCCCCGGACCGGGACGCCCTACCTGCTGCCCCACCGGCTCGTGACCGGCGGCGCCCCCGGGGCCGTCGCCGGTACCGGCCCCGTGCACGTCATCGCGGGGGGCGGCGCGGGGGGCCCGTACCTCCGCGCCCTCACCGAGGCGGGGTGCCGCGTCACGACGGGGGCGCTCAACCTCCTCGACTCGGACGCCGAGGCCGCCGAGGGGCTCGGGATCCCCACCGCCCTCGAGATGCCGTTCGCCCCGCTCGGGCCGGAGGTGCGCGCGCGCCTCCGGGAGCTGCTCGCGGAGGCTCGGATCATCGTGGTGGCGCCCATCGCGATCGGCCCGTCCAACCTCGCGAACCTGGAGGAGGTCGTGCCCTTCGTCGCGGGCCGGCAGGTCTTCTTCGTCCCCCCGCGCCCGGGCGACCCCTCCGACTTCACCGGCGGGCGGGCCGGCCGCCTCTACGAGGAGCTCCGGGCGCGGGGGGCGGTCCCCGTGGGGGATCCGGAGGAGCTGCTGGCCCGGATCGCCGCCGGTCGGGCCCGACCGGCTCCGTGAGCCGCCCGTCGGGGTGCGCGCCGGCGCTCCGTGAGGGGGAGCACGTCCAGCGGCGGTGGGGACGCCCCGGAGAAGCCCGAGAGGAGGCCGGGCAGCTCCTCGTCGAGCACCACGACGGTGCTCGGGACGCCGAGCTGGGACGCCTCCCGGCACGATGCCGCCACGGCGAACCGGACGAGGGGACGGTCCGTCAGCCGGCGGACGAAGTGGTAGGCCTCGAGCCCCTCGGCCGCGAGGAGACCGGCGGGCCGCCTCCGCAGGAGCGCCGAGAGCCGTCGTGCGGCCGCGGTGTCCCCGAGCTCCGGGGCCGAGAGCGTCCGGATCGAGACCGCCGCCGCGGCGATGGGGACGATCCCCTCGAGCGCCCCGACCTCGACGAGACCGCCCTTGGGGGTCGCGCTCTCGGCGCGCCCCCGGGAGGCGCCGGTCGACCCCCGGCGCGCGGAGAGGATGCCGTCGAGGAGCTCGAGCGAGACCGGTTCGCCCACCCGGAAGGGGTCGAGCGCGACCGCGCGGGTGGAACGGATGACGTGCAGGTGGTCGATGAGGCGCCGGACCTCGCCGCCCAGCCGGTCGAGGGTCTCGTGGAGCCAGGCCACGCCCCGCACCGTCGGGCGATACTTCCCCGCCACCTGTTCGATGAGGCCGCGGCGCTTCAGCTGCCGGAAGGTGTAGGAGGCCGCCTGGACCGTGAGGCCGAGCCGCTCGGCGATGGGTCGGAGCTGGTTCGGCTCGATGGTGGCGCACTCGTAGACGAACAGGAGCTCGGTGATCGCCCCGCCCCGGCGGAGCGCGCCCAGGGCGCCCGGGGCGGACGCGTCGCGATCGGGCATGCCCGCGCCGAGCGCCCGGGGCGATAAAGGCTCCTTGCCGACCGCGGCAAGGGCAATGGAGCCCTAGGCGGGGCCGGGGGCGGCCGGCCGGCGGGACCGGGTCACCCCGGCCTTGAGCTCGAGCGCGCGGAGCCGGTCCCGGACCCGGGCGGCCTCCTCGAAGTCGAGCCGCTCGGCGGCGGCCCGCATCTCCTCCTCGAGGTTCGCGAAGAGGAGGGGCAGGTGCTGCCGCCACTTCGTCCCGAGCCCGGCGGTGGAGAGCTCGCCCGAGGGGGCCTCCTCGCCCTCGCCGAGGATCGAGCGCACCTCCTTGCGGATCGTCTCGGGGACGATGCCGTGCTCCCGGTTGAAGGCCACCTGGAGCTCGCGCCGCCGGTGCATCTCCCCGAGCGCGCGCTCGATCGAGCCGGTCCTCCGGTCGGCGTAGAGGATCGCCTTGCCCCGGATGTTCCGGGAGGCCCGCCCGACGGTCTGGATGAGCGCGCTCTCGCTCCGGAGGTACCCCTCCTTGTCCGCGTCGAGGACCGCGACCAGGCTCACCTCGGGCAGGTCGAGCCCTTCCCGGAGGAGGTTGATGCCGACCAGCACGTCGAACCGCCCGAGCCGGAGGTCCCGGAGGATCTCGACGCGCTTCAGCGTCTCGACGTCCGAGTGCAGGTAGCGGACCTTGAACCCGAGGCGCGCCAGGTGGTTCGAGAGGTCCTCCGCGGTGCGCTTCGTGAGGGTGGTGACGAGCGCGCGGTCGCCGCGGGCGATGACCACCTTGAGCTCCCGGATGAGGTCCGCGATGTGCCCCTCGATGGGTCGCACCTCGATCTCGGGGTCGACGAGACCGGTGGGCCGGATGATCTGCTCGACGATCCGGGCGGAGTGGGTGCGCTCGAACGGCCCGGGCGTCGCCGAGACGAACACCACCTGGGGGACCCGGGCGAGGAACTCGGGGAAGGTCAGGGGCCGGTTGTCGCGGCAGGAGGGGAGCCTCCAGCCGAACTCGACCAGGTTCTCCTTCCGGCTCCGGTCCCCGCGGTACATCCCCTGGAGCTGGGGGATCGTGACGTGCGACTCGTCGACGAAGACCAGGAGGTCCTTCGGGAAGAAGTCGAGGAGCGTGTACGGCGGCTCGCCCGCCTGCCGCCCGGCGAAGAACCGCGAGTAGTTCTCGATCCCGGAGCAGAAGCCGGTCTCCCGGATCATCTCGATGTCGTACTCGGTCCGGCTCTTGAGCCGCTGGGCCTCGAGGGCGTGGCCGCCCCGGGTGAGCTCCGCGACCCGGGACTCCTTCTCCGCCTGGATCTCCCGGAGCACCTCCTCCCGGCGCTCCTCGATGGTGAGGAAGTGGGTGGCCGGGAAGACCGAGAGCCGGTCGAGGCCGCGGGTCTCCTCGCGGGTCACCGGGTCGAGCTCGACGATCTCGGCGACCCGGTCCTCCTCGAGGACGACCCGGTGGACCGTCTCCCCGCTCCCCATGATGTCGAAGGTCCCGCCGCGGACCTGGAACCGGCCGCGCTTTAGCTCGACATCGTTGCGGCTGTAGTGCCCCTCGACGAGCCGCTTGATGAGCTCCGGGCGCCGGACGGGCGCGCCGAGGGCGAGCTCCACGACGCCGCTCTGGTAGTCCGCGGGGGAGCCGAGGCCGTAGATGCAGCTCACGCTCGCCACGACCAGCGTGTCGCGGCGGGTGAGGAGCGCCTGCGTCGCCCGGTGCCGGAGCTTGTCGATCTCCTCGTTGATCGCCGAGTCCTTCTCGATGTAGAGGTCGATCTGGGGTACGTAGGCCTCGGGCTGGTAGTAGTCGTAGTAGCTCACGAAGTACTCCACCGCGTTCTTCGGGAAGAGCGCCCGGAACTCGCTCACGAGCTGGGCCGCGAGCGTCTTGTTCGGCGAGATCACGAGCGCCGGCCGCTGGAGCGCCTGCACGACCTGCGCCATCGTGAAGGTCTTCCCGGAACCGGTGACGCCGAGGAGGGTGAAGTACCGCTGCGCGGGGTCCTGGACGGCGCGGACGAGCTCCTCGATCGCCCTCGGCTGGTCGCCTTGCGGCACGAGCTCCGTCTCGAGCTCGAACCGGTCGCGGACCGCCGGGGCGGGCGCCGGAGGTGGGGGGGCCGTCCCGGCCCGGCGCGCACGACCCGGGCCCGGGTCGGGCGCCGGGCGGCGCCGGCCCTTCCCCTCAGCTTTCGCGTCGGCCATGGTAGCCGTCCCGGTCGAGCACCACGCGCTCGAACCCCTGGACCCGAAGCTCGGCGGTGACCCGGGCCGCGGTCGCGGGTTCGAAGAGCTGCGCGACCTCCGACGGTCCCACCTCGACGTGGCCCACCCCCGCGCGGACGCGCACGCGCACCTGCCGGAACCCGATCTCCCGGAGGAGCGTCTCGGCCCGGTCGATCCGGCCGAGGAGCGCGGCGGAGATCCTCTCCCCGTGGGCGACCCGGGAGGCGAGGCAGGCGTTCGAGGGTCGCTCCCAGCTCGGGAGCCCCGCCTCGCGCGCGAACGCGCGGACCTCCCGCTTGCCCCAGCCCGCGTCCAGGAGGGGATGGAGGAACCCGGCCTCCGCCATCGCGCGGAGCCCCGGACGGTCCCCCCCGAGGTCGTCGGCGTGGACGCCGTCCACGTACTGGCGCACCCCCCGGGGATCGCCGAACGAGCGCAGGGCGCGGGTCTCGACCTTCCGGCAGTAGTAGCAACGGTCCTCGGGGTTCTCCCGGTACTCCGCGAGCTCGATCGGGTCCGCGTCGAGGACGTGGGCCTCGATCCCGATGGCGCGGGCGGAGGCGGCGGCGGCGCGCCGCTCCTCCGCCGACACGGCCGAACCCACCAGCGTGACGGCGAGCGCGTCCGCGCCCAGCGCCCGGTGGGCGAGGTAGGCGACCACGGCCGAGTCGACCCCGCCGGAGAGGGCCACCAACGTCCGCCCGCCGGCCCGGAGCCGCGCCTCGATCGCCTCCGGCGCCTGCGCCGCGGGCCGCAAGGGGATGACCGCCGGCATGGCCCGCTTCGACCCTCCGCGAGGCCATACCGTTTGCCGCCCCCCGGGACCAAAACCCCATAGGCCGGTCCCGGCTTCCCTCGACCGTGCAGGTGTTCCGGCGCGATCGGGAGTTCGTCCTCCGGCTCGACGCCGGCGAGGAGCTCTTCGACTCCCTCGCGAGCCTCGCCCGCTCCGAGCAGCTCCGGGCCGGGGTCATCGTCGAGGGGATCGGGATGCTCTCCCGGGCCCGGCTCGGGTACTGGAACGGCCGCGAGTACGCTCCCCGGGAGCTCACGACCCCCCACGAGCTCGTCGCGCTCCACGGCTCCCTCGCGGAGGCGGACGGGGCGCCCTCGCTGCACCTCCACGCCGCGCTCGCCGGGCCGGACCACACGGTGGTCGGCGGCCATCTCCTCGACGGGCGGGTGGGCCTCCTCGCCGAGATCTACCTGGTCACCTTCGGAGGGGGCCGCTTCGGCCGCCCCCTCGACGAGAGCCGGGGGCTCCGAACGCTCGACCTCTGCCCCGGCCCCGCCGGGACCGGCTAGGGCCGGACCCCGGACGCTTTCTACGGACCTCCGTTCCCGGGCCCATCGATGGACGAGCCGCTCGCCGCCGAGTTCCCCGGCCTGCCCGCGCCGCTGCTGCGGCACCTCGCCGAGCGGGGGGTCCGGGCCCCGACGGAGATCCAGCGGCTCGCGCTGCCGCTGCTCTTCGGGAGCGAGGACGACGCGCTCCTGGTCGCGCCCACCGGGACCGGCAAGACCGAGGCGGCCCTCCTTCCGGTGCTCGCGCGCCGCCTCGCGGACCCCACGCCGCCGACCTCCGTCCTGTACGTCACCCCGCTGCGGGCGCTGAACCGGGACCTCGAACAGCGGTTCGTGGGGCTCGCGCGCGCCGTCGGCCTGACGGCCGCGGTCCGGCACGGCGACACGCCCACCTCCGAGCGCACCCGGCAGTCCCGCCGCCCGCCGGACGTCCTGCTCACCACCCCCGAGACCCTCCAGATCCTGCTCGTCGGCACCAACCTGAGGAAGGCGCTCCACGGCCTCCGGGCGGTGATCATCGATGAGGTCCACGAGCTCTTCCCCTCCGACCGCGGCGCCCAGCTCGGCGTGACCCTCGAGCGGCTCGACGCCTTCGTCGGACGCCGCGTCCGTCGCATCGGGCTCTCGGCCACGGTCGCGAACCCCGAGGCGGTCGCCGGGTACCTCGCGCCCCCGCCCCGCCACCCCCGGATCGCCGTGGCGCGCCGCGCCCGCTCGATCACGATCGAGGTCCGCACCGGCGATCCGAAGGTGGACCGGGTCGATCCATCGCTCCAGGCCGAGCTCAAGGCGGACCGGCCCTACCTGGAGGCGCTCCTCGCCGTCGAGGAGGAGATCCGTGCCCACCGGACGACCCTCGTCTTCGTCAACACCCGACCCACCGCCGAAGGGCTCTCCGCCCGGCTCGCCCGGCTCGCCCCCGACCTCCCGATCGGCGTCCACCACGGCTCGCTCGCCCGCCCGATGCGCGAGGACGCCGAACGGAGGTTCCGGAACGGCGAGCTCCGCGGGCTGGTGGCGACGAGCTCGCTCGAGCTCGGGCTCGACATCGGGCACGTCGACCTGGTCGTGCAGTTCGGCTCGCCCCACCAGGCCGGCCGGCTCCTCCAGCGGGCCGGGCGCTCCGGCCACCGGGAGGACCGGACCGTCCACGGCGTCCTGCTCGCGCTGGACGACGAGGACCTCGAGGAGGCGGCGGTGCTCGCGCGCCGGGCGCTCGCCGGCGAGATCGAGCCCACCGTCTGGAGGACCCGGAACCGGCTCGCCCTGGCCCAGCAGGTGCTCGCGGCGCTCCGGACCCACGGCGCGGCCGAGGTCCGCCCGCTCTTCGAGGAGCTCCGGGGCGCGGCGGCGGCGAAGGACCTCTCGCCCGAGGAGTGGGAGGAGCTCGTGGGCTACCTCGAGACGCTCGGCAACCTCCGGCGGGAGGGCGACCGGATCCGGCCCACCCGGGGCACGCTCACCCGGTTCTACGCGACCCTCTCGCTCATCCCGGACCAGCGCACCTACCGGCTCCGGGACATCGCGACCCGGCAACCGATCGGGACGCTCGACGAGCGGTTCGTCATCACCCAGATCCTCTCCGAGCCGGACCTGATCTTCCTCCTGTACGGCCGGACGTGGCGGGTCGTCGAGTTCCGGGAGGAGGAGCTGCTCGTCGAGGCGGTCTCCGAGATCGGCCGGGAGCCGCGGTGGGTGGGCGAGGACCTGCCCGTCCCCTTCGAGGCGGCGCAGGAGATCGGCCGGCTGCGGCGGCTCGGCGACCTCGAGCGCTACCCGCTGCGCCCCGAGGCGCTCGAGAAGCTTTCGGCCCGGCTCGCGCAGGCCCGCTCCTCCTCGGCCGCCGATGACCGGAGCCTGACCCTCACGCTCTCCGGCCGGATCGCGGCGCTCGGCGCCTGCTTCGGCAGCAAGACGAACGACACGCTCGCGCTCGCCTTCGCCGGCACGCTCACCGACCGGCTCGGCGGCCGGGTCGAGATCCTGGGCACCGAGCCGACCTGGATCCTCCTCGGCCTCCCCGTCGCGCTCTCCGCCGAGACCCTCGCGGAGGCGATCCGGATCCCCGCGGAGGAGCTCGAGGGGCTCCTCGAGCGGCTCCTCCCCTCGAGCCCGGAGTACCGCTACGTCTTCCTCACCGTGGCCCGGAAGCTGGGGGTGCTGCCGCTCGGCGCCGACCCGCGGGCGCTGCGCGACGTCGAGCCGCTGATCGAATCCTCCCGCGCCACCCCCCTCGGGGAGGAGGTGCTCGAGAAGACGCTCCACGACCGGTTCGACCTCCTCCACGCCCGCGAGGTGCTCTCGCGGCTCGCCCACGGCACCCTCGAGGTCCGGGTCGTGGCCCCGAACGCGCTCAGCGACCTGCCCATCGGGCGGCTCACCTGGCGCGAGCTGCCCGACACCCCGCCGCCGACGCTCCTCAAGGCGGTGGGGGAGCGGCTCGCCGCCGAGCCGCTCACCCTCGTCTGCCTACGGTGCGGCTTCACCCGCGGGGTCACCGCCCAGGGCTACGTGCGGGCCGGCGGCGCCAACTGCGGGCTCTGCCACGGATCGCTCTCCGGGGTGCTCTCGCCGCGACGGCCCGAGGAGGTCGACCGGATCGCGGCGTACGCGAAGAAGAAGTGGAAGGGGCAGCGGGCCCGGAAGCCGAGCCCGTCGCTGGAGCCGCTCGTCCGGGCCGCCTACACCTCGGCCGAGCTCCTCGCGACCTTCGGCGCCAACGCGCTCCTCGCCCTCGCGGCGCGGGGCGTCGGGCCCGACACCGCCCGGCGCCTCCTCGCCCGGCCGTACCGGAGCCCCGAGGAGCTGCTCACCGAGCTCCTCAAGGCCGAGCGGAAGTACGCGCGGACCCGCGCGTTCTGGGACTGACGCCGGCCCCGCCTCAGGCCCCGAGATACTCCCGGGGCGCGCGGGCGATGAGCTCGTCGATCCGCCCCGCGACGTCGCGCGTCACGGGAAGGCCGTGGCCCGGCAGGAGCGTCTCGACCTCGAGCTCGCGGAGGACCCGGAGCGACGCGACCGCCTGCGCGAGGTCCGAGGCCGCCCGGGGCGCCGGGAGGACGAGCCTCCCCTTGGACTCGCAGACGGCATCGCCGGAGAACAGGAGCTTCCGGGCCGGGTGGTAGAAGGCGAGCTCCCCGGCCGTATGGCCGGGCACGTGGACCACGCGCAGCGGCCCCACGGTGTCGCCGCCGCCGATCGTCCGGTCGATCGGCACCGGAGGGACCCGCACGAAGGGCCGGAGGAGGAACGGGACCTGGGCCCGTATCCGGCCGTCGATGTACGGCGCGTCCGCCGGATGGCAGGAGATCTTCGCCCCCGTCGCGCGCCGGTGGAGCTCGGAGGCCCCCCGGACGTGGTCCATGTGCTGGTGGGTCAGGAGCAGCTGGCCGACCGTGTCGATCGGGACGCCGGCCCGCTCGAAGGCCATCCGGATCGGCTTCGCCGTCTTCGAGAAGGTCGCGTCGATGAGGTAGCAGCCGGACTCGTCCTGGAAGACGTAGGCGTTGACGAACCCGCGGATGCCCCCGACGCCCTCGACCACCGGGTGACCTACCATGACCATGCGCCCCCCACGCCCGCCGTCGGTATGAAAGGGCCGGGCAGCGCGGCCGCCGGTCGAGCCAAGGGTAGATGAACCCCGGGCCGCTCGTCGCCGCGGCCATGATCTCGAAGCAGACGGTGGTGGTCCCCCGGGGGGCCTACTGCTTCGGATGCAACCAGAGCTTCGAGGGGAATCCCGTCGGGCTCCAGTTCGACACCGACCTCCTCGACCCGCCCCACCGGTCCGAGATCCGCGGCATGTACTTCCATCCCGGCCACCTGTACCGCTACGCGCGGCACCGGGGCTGGGAGCCGCTCGCCCAGTTCCTGCAGCTCAACGGACCGGCGAGCTACTGAACCGGCGCGCCACGAGCTCGCGCGCGACGTCGAAGACCACCGCCTCGCTCGCCGTCGTCCTGAAGGCGCTCGGACGCACGTGGGAGCGGGCGGCGGCGTGGCCGAGCTCGCGCAGGCGCGCGAGGAGCGGCGCGAGCCCCGGCGGCTCGGAAAGCCCGAGGGCCCCGGCGATCCGGTTCGGCTCGAAGTAGAAGGGGGTGTCCGCCCCCGACTCCTCCCGGAAGCGATCGAGGAGCGCCGCCACCTCGCGGGGCCTCGCCGCGCCCGCGGGCGCGCGGAGCTCCCGGAGGAACCCGGCGTCGAAGAGGGGTCCGACCCACATCGGCCCGTAGGGGCCCTCGCCGAGCGCCGGCCCGGCCCACCCGGGCCCCGGCAGGCGGGATACCTCGGCGGGGCGCGCCTCCCGGTCCAGCGCGAGGTAGGCCCGCACGTGGTGGTCGTGGACGTAGGCCAGGACGGGCCGCGCGGAGCGGCCCATGCGCGCCGCCGCCCCGAGCGCGTGCGCGATGAGGATGCGGAGCCCGCCCTCGGGACCGAAGTGGCCGTGGAGGGGGACCGCGCCGTACCGCGCCTCGCACGCCGTCCGCTGGACGCCCGCGAGGACCGGCATGTCGGTGGCCGTCACGGCGAGGAGACCGCCCGGGGCCGTCGCGGCGATCGCGGTCGGGAGGAAGGGCGCGGGGGTCCCGTACGGGTCCAGATCGACCACGTCGAACGGCGACCCGGGCGGCAGCTCCCGGGCATCGGCGGACCGTACGGTCGCCGCGGGGTGCGGTGCGGCGTTCCGCTCGAGCCACCGGCACGCCTCCGGGTTCGCCTCGGTGAGGAGGAGCGCATCGAGCGCACCGGATTCGTTCAGCACCCGGAGCCCCCGCACCCCGGTCGCCGAGAGCATCTCCCAGGCCCGGAGGCGGCGGCCGGTCCGGTCCGACCAGGCCCGGGCCACGGCGACGGAGAGGTCGCGGTCGAGCGCCATCGCCGGATTGTAGAAGACCGCGCGGCGCACGGCCGGCCCCTTCGTGGACCCGGCCGGGGGCAGCTCGAGCTCGGTGGCCCCTTCCCGGCCCCGGGACCGACCGCTCAGTGGGCCTGGCCCGTGAGGAGCTTCACGATCTTGAACGCGAGCAGGTTCTTGTTGACCGGCGTCACCTCGAGCAGCCGCAGCTCATCCCTCCGTCGGATGTCCTGGAGGAGCGGGTTCCGGGACTTCTTGTGGAGCGTCATGACGATCGACTTGGAGGCGTCGAGGGTATCGACGACGCTCTGGGTGAACGCCTCGGACTCGACCTCCATCTTGCCGACCTCGTCGATGACGATGACGTCGGCCTCCTCGCGGGCCTGCTTGAGCGCCTGGACCCCGAGCCCCTCGAGGGCCGCGATGTTGACGCCGTACTTCCCGCTCCGCACCCGCGACTTGAAGGTCTCGTGGGCGAAGAGCTCGTGCTCCTTGGTGAGCCAGTTGGTGATCTGGAACCCGCTGCGATGATGGTCCTTCACGATCGGCTCGGTGACCATCCCGCCGACCCGGAGCCCCTCCTGCTCGAGCAGCTGGATGATCCGGAGCAACGTCTGGGTCTTCCCGGAGCCCGGGAGGCCGGTGATGCCGATCTTCACCGGCGCGCTCGCCCGCTTCGACACGACCGTAGAACCCCGTAGCCCCCACCGAAGGTCCCGAGACGATAAGAAGATTCGCGCCTCCGACGGGCCCGGAGGGCTCTCGGCGATGTCCGGGCCGCCGCCGGCCGCCGGGGCGGGCCGGTGCTATGCGCCGCGCGAGGACACCGGGCTCCTCCTGCCCTTCGCGGACGGGGCGCGTCCGGGCGGCCGGTTCCTCGACCTCGGCACCGGCTCCGGGCTCCTCCTCCGCGCGGCGGCCCGCGCGGGCGCCCGGGCCGTGGGGACCGACCTCAACCCCCACGCGCTCCGCGCGGCGCGCGCCGCCGCCCCGGCCGGGGTGGACCTCGTGCGGACCGACCTCGCGCGCGGCCTCGGGCGCTTCGAGCGGATCCTCGTGAACCCGCCCTACCTTCCGACGCCGCCGGGGGCAGAGGACCCCGACCGCTGGCACCACCTCGCCCTCGACGGCGGACCCGACGGGCTAGAGACCACCCGCCGCGTGCTGGCGTGCCTGCCCCGTCATCTCACGCCGCGCGGCCGGGCCTACCTCCTCGTTTCGTCGCTGCAGCCGCGGCGCGCGCGCGCCACGCTCGCGCGGCGGTGGCGCTCGCGTGGGGGCCGGTGGCGGGTCGTCGCGCACCGCGACCTCGAGGGCGAACGGCTCGAGGTGGTCGAGCTCAGGCGGCCTTCTCCCGGGCGCGCGTTAGGTGCCGCAGGATCGCCTCGAAGAACCGGTATCCGTCGCCGGGCTCCCGGGCCCGTTCGGGCGTCCGGGTCCAGTCGGGGGCGAGCAGGCGGACGAAGGAACGCTCCGGGTGCGGCATCAGTCCGAAGACGTTCCCCCGGCGGTTCGTGATCCCGGCGATGTCGGCCAGCGAACCGTTCGGGTTCCACGGGTAGCCCGCGCTCCGGCCCGCCGGGTCCGACCAGCGGAACAGCACCTGGCCGTTCGACTCGAGCTCGCCGAGCGTCGCACCGTCCTCGCCGCCCAGGACGAACTTCCCCTCGGCGTGCGCCGAGGGGGCAAGGAGGACCGTGCCGGGGCGGAGGGACGCGAGCGGCGCGAACGCGCCGCCGTCCCAGCGGACGTAGGTGGGCCGGCACTCGAAGTGGCCCGAGTCGTTGGTCAGGAGGGCCGCCTGGGGCCGGCCGATCCGGTCGTCGGGGCGACCCGGGAGGAGCCCGAGCTCCGTCAGCACCTGGAAGCCGTTGCAGATCCCGCCGACCAGCCGGCCCTCCCGGATGAACTCCTCGAGCTCGGGCCCGATCGCGGTCCGCACGCGCGCGGCGAAGATCGCGCCGGCCCGCACGTAGTCTCCCGCCGAGAAGCCGCCCGGCACGAGGAGCATCTGGTAGTCCGAAAGGCGCCGGCGTTCCGAGGCCGGGACGTCCCGGCCCTCGAACTGCTTGAGGTGCACGATCTCGGGCGCGGCGCCGACGCCGCGGAGGGCGACGTAGAGCTCCTCGTCGCAGTTGGTCCCCTCGATCGAGAGGAGCGCGACTCGGGGGGCCGCTCGGGGCACATCGGAGCGAGCGGGCCGACCGATTAAACGGTGCCCCCCCCGCGGCCGGGGCGGCCGCGGAGCCTCGTCGGGGGCCCGCTAACCGACCAGGGGGATCGAGGGCCCCTCCGGGACGAAGGGGTCCGCCTCGGGGGCCGGCTCCGGGACGGGGGTGGAGGCCCCGGTGTAGAACGGGCGACGCCGGCGGATCGCGGCCTCGAAGGCGCGGACGAGCTCCGCGTCGGCGTCGGCCCGGCCGTCGCGGAGGATCGACCGGAGGTCGAGGAGCCCCTCGTTGGTCATGAGGCATCCCTTGAGCGCGCCGTTCGACGTGAGGCGCAGTCGGTGGCAGGCCATGCAGAACCCCGGGTTGTTCACGGGCTGGACCACCTCGACCCGCGCGGTGCGCCCCTTCGTGGTGAAGGTGTACTGCGGGCGGTCGTGGAGCCGGTTGCGGGAGACCTCGAACGCCTGCGCCGCCGCCTCCTGGGTGAGCCGGCTCAGCTCCGAATGGAGGGCGCGGTAGATGCGGGGGTCGACCCGGCCCTCCACCGGCTCGAACTCGATGACCTGGAGCCAGGCCTCGTGCTCCTGGGCGAGGTCGAGGAGGGCGTCGACCGAGGGCGTGCGGTCGGTGGTCCCGTGGAGGGCGACGACGTTGATCTTGATCGGCCGGAGACCGGCCCGGGCCGCCGCCCGGATCCCGCGGACCGTCCGGTCGACGCCGTCGACGCCCGTGAGGCGCTTGTAGGTCGCCCGGTCGAGGCTCGGGAGGCTCACGTTCACGCGGTCGAGGCCGGCCGCGCGGAGCGTCCCCGCGAGCTCCTCGAGGAGGAGCCCGTTGGTCGTCATCGAGATCTCCCGGACGAAGGGGCGGATCCGGGCGATGAGGTCGGGAAGGTCGGTGCGCAGCGTGGGCTCCCCGCCGGTGAGCTTCACCCGCTCGATCCCGATGCGCGCGCCCGCCCGGACCACCCGGGCGATCTCCTCCGCGGTGAGCTCCTCGCGGGCGACCGGCTGCCCCTCCATGTGGCAGAAGACGCACCTGAGGTTGCAGCGCTGGGTGAGCGAGATCCGAAGATCGCTCACCTCGCGGCCGTAGCGGTCCCGCACGGCCGGTCCAGGGGGCCGAACGAGAAAGCCTTTCCCACGGCGGAGGACGTCCCTACTTCGGGAGCGGCGCGGGTCCGATCGGCTCGGGGAGGAGCTCGACCCGCCGGCGGTCCCCGCGGCGGATCGATCCCTCGCCCGGCCGGACGATGAGGTAGGCGTTCGCGTCCGTGAGGCTGGTGATGGCATGCGAGCCGTGGAAGGTGGGATGGGCCCACCCCTCCGCGAGGCGGACCGGGACGACGGTGGCGAGCGCCCCGGGCGCGATCGGATAGGCCGCGGCGAACCGGACCTCGAGGGGGATGGTCCCGGGCCCGGGGAGGTGGCCCAGCCGGCGGAGCACCGGGAGGAGCATCCAGAAGCCGTTCGCGAGGCAGGAGGTCGGGTGCCCGGGCATGCCGATCACGAGCCGCCCGCCCCGGACGGCCGCGAGGGTCGGCTTCCCCGGCCGGACGGCGATCCCGTGGAAGAGGAGCTTCCCGACGCGCGGGAGGATCTGCGGCAGGTAGTCGCGCTCGCCCACGGAGCTGCCGCCGGTGAGCAGCACCAGGTCGGCGCGGGGGAGCTGCCGCCGGATCGCCGACTCGATCTTCCGGGGGTCGTCCACGACCGGCGGGACGAGGATCGGCACCCCCCCGAGCGCGCGCACGAGCGCGCCCAGGACCAGGTTGTTCGACTCGAAGATCTGGTGCGGGCCGAGCTTCCCGCCCGGGACGACGAGCTCGTTGCCGTTCGGGATCATCGCCACGCGCGGCTTCCGGTAGACCCGCACCCGCCGGATCCCGGTCGAGGCGAGCGCCCCGATCGCGGCCGGCCCGAGCGGTCGGCCGGCCTCCGCGAGCGGTGTCCCGCGGCGGTAGTCCTCGCCGATCCGCGCGAGCCGCTCCCCGGGGGGCACGTAGGCGCGGATCGTGATCCAGCCCTTCCCGACGGCCGCCTCCTCGAAGATCTGGACGGTGTCGGCCCCTCGCGGGATCGCCCCTCCCGTCGCGATCGCGACCGCCTCGTCGGGCCCGAGGGCACGGGGGAACGCCCGCTCGGCGAAGACCTCCCCGACGATCCGGAGGTTCCGCGGGCGGTCGGGCCGGGCGCCCCGGGTGGATCGCGAGCGGAAGGCATACCCGTCCCAGGTGGCCCGGGGGAACGGCGGGACCGGCGTCCGCGCGCGCACGGTGCGGACCGGCACCCGTCCGACCGCGTCCTCGAGCAGGACCTCCTCGGTCGCGCGGACGGGCCGAGCGGCCCGCACGAGCTGCGCGACCGCCTGGTCCAGGGAGATCAGGCGGCCGAACGGGCGCATCCTCATCGGTCCACCGCTCCCCGGTCGATCACGGGCGCGGCGTACGCTCGCGACCCCGCCTCGGCGATCCCGCGACCATCCACGCGGCGGCGCTCGACGCGCCGGCCTCGAGCGCCCCCTCGAGCGGGGCGCCCCCGAAGAACGCCGCGTAGAAGCCCCCGCGGAACGCGTCGCCCGCGCCGGTCGCCTGGTGAGCGCCGCGGACCCGGCGCGCGGGCACGTGGACGGTCCCCGCGCGGGTGAAGGCGGTGGCGCCGTCGGAGCCCTCGGTGCGGACCACGAGGGGAACGCGCTCGAGCAGCTCCTCGACCCGCTTCAACCCGAGGAGCTTCTTCGCCCGCTCGATCTCCGAGGCGTTGCCGAAGAACAGCTCCGCCCCGTCGAGGAGCCGGCGGAGGAGGGGACGGCTCCAGAGGTAATGGATCTCCTGCGCGGGGTCGACGGCCACCCGGGTCCCGCGCGCGCGCGCCGCCTCCTTGAGCTCGAGGAGGTACTCCGGGTCGCCGGTCCCGAGGTGGAGCCAGTGGGCCGAGCCGAGGAGCTCCTCGGGGATGACCGCGTCGTCCGCGGCGCCCATCGGGCCCTGGTGGATGAGCGTCACCTGGTGACCCCGGCCGTCCTCGATGATGTAGCAGGCCGGGGAGCGCGTGTCGGGCACGCGCTCGAGCCCGGCCAGGTTCACGCCGTCCCGGCGCAGCTCGGCGAGGAACGCCTCGGGGAAGTCCGGGCCGACGCGGGAGATGAGCCCGGCGCGGACCCCGGCGCGGGCCGCCACGCGCGCGAGCGTCGCGGCCGGCCCGCCCAGCGCGGAGCGCTCCGAGCGGAGCGGCACGGTGCGGTCCGGCTCCGGGAGCGCGTCCACCAGCAGGAATCGATCGATGTTCGTGTGGCCGGCGACCAGGAGGTCGAGCCGGGGCTCCTCTCCGCGGACGGAGGCGGTCACGGCGTCTCGGAGCCCCGGCGGCAGATAGGGGTTTGGCCCGCCCGGGCGCGCGGGGCGGGCTCCGGCCGAGGTTAGATAGGCGACCGAACTGCGGGGCCCGGATGATCTTCGAGGGCGCCCTCCTGGACCTGGACGGCCCCCGTCGGGGGTACCTCCGGATCGACCGGGGGCGCATCCTCGAGGCCGGAGCGATCGGCACCGACTCGCGCCGCGGCCGCGAGCGGCGGATCCGGGGGATCGCGGTGCCGCGCCCGGTGAACGCGCACACCCACCTCGGCGATGCCGCGTACCCCCGGGAACCGCCCCCCGGTCCGGTCTCCCGGATCGTCGCCCCGCCCCACGGGATCAAGTTCCGCGTGCTCGCCGAGACCCCGGCGGCCGCGAAGCGGGATGCGATCCGGGGGGCGATGGTGCGGATGGAACGCGAGGGCACCGGCGCGGTCATCGACTTCCGGGAAGAGGGGCTCGCCGGGGTCGAGCTGTTGCGCTCCGCGGCGCGGGGGCGGTCGCTCACGGTGTTCGCCCTCGGGCGGCCGCTGCGGCGGCCGATCGACCGGACCGAGGTCCGCGCGCTGCTCCGGCTCGCCGACGGGATCGCCGTGAGCTCCGCCCGGGAGGAGAGCTACGCGACCCGGAGCGAGCTCGCCCGGGCCTGCCGGGCGGCGGGCAAGCGGTACGCGCTGCACGCGAGCGAGGTCGTCCGGGAGCCGGTCGAGGAGTACCTCCGGCCCCGACCGGACCTCTTGGTCCACCTCTTCCGCGCGAACGAGGCGGACCTCCGCGCGGTGGCCGAGGCGAAGGTGCCCGTGGCGGTCTGCCCGCGCTCGAACGCCCTCTTCGGCCATGCCCCCGACCTGGCCCGGTTCGACCGCCTCGGGATCCCCCTGCTCCTCGGCACGGACAACGCGATGTTCGCCTCCAGCTCGATCCTGCGGGAGCTCGAGTTCGCCTACGTGAGCGCGCGGCTCCGCCGCCGGCCGGTCGCCCCCCGGCTCCTCGTGCGGGCCGCCTTCCACACGCCCTGGGGCTGGCTCGGCCGGCCGGATCGGGCCCGGCTCGTGCCGGGCGCCCCGGCGCCCCTGATCTTTAGGCTGCCCGACGAGGACCCCGAGTACCAGATCGTGACCCGGGCCGCCGAACACCTTATGGTCCTGCCGGAACGCCACCGAGGGACGCGATGAAGCTCGACGAGCTGGTCGCCCTCCTGCGACGGCGCGGCGTCCTCTGGCCCTCGGCCGAGATCTACGGCGGGACGCAGGGGCTCTACGACTACGGCCCGCTCGGGACGCGGCTCAAGCAGCGCATCGAGGACGCCTGGCAGTCCTGGTTCCTCGGCCTCTCCGAGGACTACCACCTGATCCAGCCCGCGGAGCTCCTCCCGGAGCCGGTGGTCCGCGCGAGCGGGCACCTGGAGAACTTCACCGATCCCGAGGTCACCTGCGGGCACTGCCATGCGGTCTTCCGCGCCGAGACGGTGCTCGAGAAGGTGCGGCCGGAGGGCGTCGACGGCCTCTCGCCCGCCGAGATCGGCGAGATCGTGACCCGGCACCAGCTCCGCTGCCCGAGCTGCGGCAGCACCGAGCTCACGGTGCCCCGCCCGTTCAACCTGATGTTCGGGCTCGACTTCGGGGTCACGGGCCGCGAGCGCGTCTACCTGCAGCCCGAGACCGCGCAGGCGAGCTACCTCTCCTTCGCCCGCATGTGGGACGTCGGGCGCCGGACGCTCCCCCTCGGCGTCGCCGTGATCGCGCACGCCTACCGCAACGAGATCGCGCCCCGCCAGGTCCTCTTCCGGATGCGGGCGTTCACGCAGGCGGAGCTCCAGATCTTCTTCGATCCCACGGACTTCCCGGTCCCCTTCTCCGACGTCGCCGACGAGCTGCTCCCGGTGGTCCGGGCGCGCGACCGCCTCGCCGGGCGCGAGGAGGTCCGCCGGGTCGCGGCCCGGGAGCTCGCCGGGGCCGGCGAGCTGCCGGAGTTCTACGTCTACCACATGGTCCAGTCCTACCGGTTCTACCGGGACGTCCTCCGGCACCCCGCGGAACGGATCCGGCTCTTCGAGAAGTCGGACCAGGAGCGGGCCTTCTACAACCGGATCCAGTTCGACCTCGAGGTGCAGCTCGAGAGCCTCGGGGGGTTCAAGGAGCTCGGCGCGATCCACTACCGGGGCGACTACGACCTGGGGCGCCACGGCCAGGGCTCCGGGCACGACCTGAGCGTCGTCCCCACCGGCCGGCCCCGCGTCCTCCCGCACGTCCTCGAGCTCACCTTCGGGGTGGACCGGAACCTCTGGGCCCTCGCGGACGCGCACCTCACGGTCGAGGGGGACCGCACCTACTGGAAGCTCCCCAGCTACCTTTCCCCCGTGCCCGTCGGGGTCTTCCCGCTGCTCAAGAAGGAGCACGGCCCGGCGGCGAGGAGCGTCGCCGAGCGGCTCCGCAGCGCCGGGATCCGGGCCGTGGTCGACACCGCCGGCTCCATCGGGAAGCGGTACGCCCGGATGGACGAGGCCGGCACCCCCTTCGGGGTGACCGTCGACGGGGAGACCGTGGAGGCCGCCTCCCCGAACCACGGGACGGTCACCCTGCGGGAACGGGACTCCCGGGCGCAGGAGCGGGTGCCCATCGACCGGCTGGCCGAGCGGCTCCGCCCCTTCTTCGTGCCGCCCCGCCCCGGTGGGACGCGCGCCGACTGACGGCCCCGGCCTGTCCGAGTTCCGCCGGAATACCTATAAGCCGGCGGCCAGATGCAGTTCCGATGGCGAGCGGCGGCGAGTCCCCGGCGCCCGTGCCGACCCATGCGCACGTGATGGCGGCGCGGGAGACGCGCTGGCGGGGACAGGAGTACGCGGACATCACCAAGCTCCGCGAGCATGCGGCGAAATTCGATCACCTGGCCTCGAAGTTCACGTCCCGGCAGGCCCGGGTCCTGGTCAAGATCGAGCGGCTGAGGCACATCGCGACGGTCCTCCGGGAGAAGGCGGAGGAGACCCGGGCGCGGGTCCCCCCGATCGTCCAGGAGATCGACCAGAACAACCGCCAGATCCAGGCGGCCAACGAACGGACCAAGGGGATCGTGGTCGGCTCCGACCAGACCTCGCTCCACTACCGCAACCAGAAGCTCCAGCAGAAGGTGGTCAACCTGAAGGACCGGGCCCAGAAGCTCGACCACAAGGCGGCGATCAAGACGCAGAAGGCCGCCGAGCTCAAGGTGAAGTCGGACGAGTTCCTGGAGCGTTCCCGCGCCGCCGCGCTCGAGGCGCAGTCCTACCGCGACCGCGCCGACCGGCTCCAGCAGGCGACCGAGGCGAGCCTGGCCGCGAACGTGACCCCGCCGGCCCCGCCCGGTGAGCCCCTCCACCGGGCATGAAACTCATCGTCACCGTCGGCATGCCGGGCTCCGGCAAGGACGAGCTCGTGGAGGTCGCCCGCTCGATGGGGCTCGCGACCCTCCGGATGGGCGACCTGGTCCGGGAGGAGACCCGGCGACGGGGCCTTCCGCTCAGCAACTCGAACGTCGCCCGGATCGCGAACGAGGAGCGCGAGAAGCACGGCGCCGGGATCTGGGCGCAGCGGGCGCTCCCCCGCCTCACCGAGACCAAGATGCTGGTCGACGGCGCGCGGTCGAACATGGAGCTCGACGTCTTCCGCCACAACTTCGGCGACTTCTTCGTGCTCGCCATCTTCGCGAGCCCCGAGACCCGCCACGGCCGGCTCATGCAGCGGGGCCGCGGGGACGACGGCGCGAGCTTCCAGGACTCCTACGACCGGGACCGTCGCGAGCTCAAGTGGGGGATCGGGGAGGCGTTCACGATGGCCGACGGCATCCTCGTGAACGAGGGCTCGGTCCCCGAGTTCCGCGAGGCCGCGCGCCGGAAGCTCCGCGAGATCCTCGACCGCGAGACCTAGGCGGCCGGCGGGGCGAGCGCCCGGAGCAGGACCGGGACCCGCTCCCGGTCGAGCACGAGCACCAGGCGACCGAACCGGGGCAGGAGGATCCGGAGCCGGAGGGCGACGTGCTGCTCCCGGACCCACTGGAGCTGCCGGCTCCCGGCGCCCCGGTTCAGCTGCGCGTCCCACCGCAGGATGAACGCGTCCGGGTCCGACGCCTCCGGGGGCGAGCGCAGCAGCCGGCGTTCCCGGAGCGTGCGGCCGACGAGCTCGGTGTAGCCCACGGCGTCGCCGAACATGTCGGCGTACTCGTCCTCGGAAGGATCGACCGGCTCGAGGGGGAGGCCGCGCCGCCGGCCCCACTCGAGCGTGACCAGGAAGGAGGGGTTCGGGACCCGGACCTCGCCGTAGCGCGCCAGCTCGCGGATCTCGACCGACTCGTTGGTGAGCAGCGGGACGAGCGGCTCGGCCCGGGCGCCGACGAAGTGCTCCTGGAAGCCGGCGGTCTCCTCGACCGACAGGCCGAGCGCGATCGCCGGCGGGTCGAGCTCGTCGAGGGTGCGGACCAGCTCCTCGGACTCCCGCACGAGGCCCCGGACCGGGCCGAGGACCGTGAGCCCCGGCGTCCCCGGGACCTCGGTCCGGATCACGTCACGAGCCTTCCCGCTCCGCGAGGAGCTCCATCAGCTCCGCGCGGTCGCGGTGGCGCTTCAGCTCGAGCATGGTCACGATGGGGAGGCCCTCGATGGACTCGCGCCGGGTCTCCTGCGGCGTGACGAACATCGAGTGGCCCTCGATGACCCGGGCGAGCCCCTGGAGCACCTCCGCGCGGTGGACCGCGCTCCGGAGCGATCCGACCGACGTGAGGAGCATCTCCTCCTCGCCGGCCTGGTTCACGTGGCCGAAGGCATCGAAGGGGCACCGGATCGTCACCACCACGTTCCAGCCCATCGTGTCGAGCTGGCGCAGCACGTTGTCCCGCAGCTCGTCGCCGGTGCGGGGGGGCGGGCTCGCGGCCCGCCGGGGGGGCTCCTCGTCCTCGGGCTCGGCGCCCGGCGCGCGGTGGGGCGGGACGGTGCGGAGCGGCAGCACCTCGATGGGCACGGCCACGGTGGCGTCCAGGTAGCGCTCGATCCGTTCGACGACCGTGACCTCGGCGCCCCCGCCGTCCTCGTACAGCTGGATCGTGCGACGGGTCACGCCCGCCACCGACGCGAGCGCCCCGAGCGAGAGGCCGCGGGACTCGCGCAGCTCGCGGAGCCGGGGGCCGTCGATCCGGGCGAAGATGCCGCCCGGGCTCGAGACCAGGAAGGGCGGGACGCCCCGGAGCAGGTACTCCTCGAGCGCGCCCTCGGTCAGGATGGGGATGCCGTAGCGGGTGTAGACCACCCCGCCCTCGAGGTCGCTGCTCCCGGAGGTCTGCCCGACGATGAGCCCCGCCGCGTGGAAGAGCGCCCCCAGCTGCCGGAGCCGGTCGGCGTCCTCGGGAGAGAGGGCGTCGATGTTCTTGAGGACCTTCAGGATGAGGAGCTGGGAGTCCCGGCGGGCGAGGAGATCGAAGCTCGTCGGGCGGATCCCGTGCGCATCGGTGACGAGGAACCCCGCGCGCTCGAGCAGGCCGCGGACCCGCTGGAGCGCCCGTTCCCGCTCTTCCATGCCACGACCCCCGAGGAGTACATGAACCAATTTGCGCTCGCATATAAAGACCGATGGTCCGTACCGACGAAGGGAGGAGGACGGGCGGAGTCTCCGGGGGGTATGAGCCGTCACCCACACCCGCCCTGAACTACCGGTCCGCCGGTCGGTCCGATCATGCGGGCGTTTGAGTTGAAACACGGCGACCGGCTATCCGTCAAAGACCGACGGCTTCGCCTGACCAACCTCGCCTACCGAGAGGACAGGGAGTACCCCATCGAGGCGTTCCCGTTCGACACGGTGACGGTCGGCGCGCATGGCGGGAGCCTGACGTTTGACGCTATCCGCTGGCTAACGTCGGTCGGCGCGTCGATAGTGGGGTTCGGGTTCGACGGCCGACCCGATTGGGAAGCTATGCCGGCGAGCCCGCCTCCGCCACTTTGTTAGCGGCTGTGGTGGCCCTTTCCGACTGATCGGTCAGAACCTTCGGCGGTTTGCAACGAGGGACTTTGGATACAGGATGGTGGAACGTCTGGTCCGGTGCCTTCTCATGACCGAGATGAGCGGTTCCGACGCACCACTTGCATGGCGGTCTTCTGACTGAGATTGGTCAAGCAGAGTCGACTCGCAAGCCTTTACTTCGACCCCCGCGGTGTGGAACTGAGCGGGAACGACCTCTACCGACGGGGTAGATTGCCAGAAAGACAGTCGCGCGACGTGAAGTCCTCGGCCATCGATATGCTCTGCACTTCGTCCGGGCCGGTAGAACGAGCGCATCACCAACCCCGAGTACTCGTGGCGGTTGGCGTTTCTCGAGGAACTCGACACGAAGCCGGCCCCGAACCACGACCAAAAGGTCGACTCGGGGTGAT
>DAHUZZ010000006.1:23506-107720 GCA_027314915.1 Thermoplasmata archaeon
CTGCGGACGCCACCGAACTCGTCTATTAGTGAAAGGGTTTGTGGGAGCCCAGACGGAGTCCTGAGGTCAACTAGCATTGCGAGCCCAGGGCGATGTGCGACTACGTTCGAACCGAGCCCTTAGGGCGCAGGCATGGGGTCTTCGGCGCCCCTCCTCCCGCACGGTGTCCTCGCCAAAGGGGGCGGTGACGCTGGCGGTGACGGTTTGGAAAGGCGGCGTCGCCCGCATGGTCGGTCTATTTAAGACTGGCTATATAAGGGACAGGCGGGACACCGAAACGGTCTCCTTATAAGCGTTTCACGGGGCGGTTCCTCGGCGGTGGGGACGGCCTATCTCCCGTTTCTGGGTGTTATATACCTCGAACGCCCGCATGATCGGGCCGACCGGCGGACCGGTATTTCATGGCGGGTGTGGGTGACGGCTCATACCCCCCGGGCGGAGTCTCCGGGGCCGCGCCGCGCGGGCCCGGCCGCTCGCCTAAGATGCCGCCGCTCCGACGCCCCGTGAACGCCCGGTCCTCCCCGGAGCCCGGCGGCGGGTGCCGCCCGTCCCGCGCGGGGTCGCGCCGCTTCCCCGGGAGCCCTCGGGCCGGCGCGGGACCCGGCGGCCGGAAGATACGCTCTTGGCTCGTTCTCCCTCCGGCCGGCCATGCGCACCGAGGCGCCCCAGCCCGTTCCGGGTCGTCCGGCGCTCCTCCTGCCCGAGGACCGACACCACCCCGCGGAGATCGCAATCGCGGACCTCCATCTCGGCCTGGGGGCGCTGCGCTCGGAGGGGTTCGGGTTCGCCGAGACGCAGGCGCGCCGGATGGTGGAGGAGCTCCTCGGCGCGGCCTCCGAGTCGGGGGCGGCGGGGGTCGTCGTGGTCGGGGACGCGAAGCATCCGCTCGTCGGGGCCCCGGCGCCGGTCGGCCGGATGCTCTTCGAGTTCTTCTCGACGCTGCTCGGCGAGCAGCTCCGCGTCCGGTTGGTGCTCGGCAACCACGACGTCGGGATCGCGCGGCACCTCCCCCGGGAGGTCGAGCTGCTCCCGGCGAGCGGTTGGCGGCGGGGGCCGCTCGGACTGTTCCACGGACACAAGTGGCCGTCGCCCCGCGTGCTCCGGTCCGAGCGGCTGATCGCCGGCCACCTCCACCCGGGGTTCCGGCTCGCCCCGGGCCACCGCAGCGCCGGCGGGAAGGAGCGCTGCTGGGTCCGGGTCGACCTGGCCCCGCCCCGGTCGCGACGCCGCTCCCGCCACGCGATCACGGCCCGGGAGCTGCTCGTCCTGCCGGCGTTCAATCCGCTCTCCGGGATCGAGGCGCTCAACAAGGGGCCGCCGGCGGAGGGACGCACCTTCCTCGTCCACCGCTTCCTCGCGCCCGGCGTGGCGCGGGCCTACCTCCTCGACGGCACCGATCTGGGACGCCTGCCTAGCTGGGCGGCGACGCGACCGCGCGCGCGAGCTCCGCGGGCTCCGTGATCGGGGCGAGGCAACGGCTCCCGAAGCAGACGAGCGCGCGCGGGGTCCCGGTCGCTCCGGAGGCCCGGGCGAACTCCTCGGGGAGCGAGAACGGCGGGGGCGGGAGGCCCCGGAAGATGGCGAGGTTCGGGTGCCAGAGGCGCACGGCCGCCTGCCACAATCGGTCGGCCTCCGGGCCCGAGCCCTCCACCACGACCCGGGTCGCCGGCATCTGGAGGAGACCGGCCCCGAGGGCCGTCCCCGCGGCGAAGAGACCGGCCCCGCCGACCCGGGCCGTGAGCACGCGCCCGAGCTCTTCCGCGGAGGTGCGCCAGCCCGCCGAGCCGGTGACGGCGGCGAGCCGTGCGTAGGCGAGGAGGGTGGCGGCGTTCGCGGCGAGGTGCGGCGTATCCTCGAGAGGATAGGCCGGCTGGTCGATCGGCGCGACCCGGGGACCGTCGTAGAGCGCAGGCGCGACGTCCCGCAGGACGCCGGAGTCGCCCGGGAACTCCCGACGGACCACCTCGAGGATCGCCTCCGCGGACTCGAGGTACCGCGGTTCGGCGGTGACGGTGCCCAGGTCGATCAACCCCAGGGCGAACTCCGCCTGATCGTCGAGGAGCCCCCAGCCGGACGGACCCTCCGCCGAAAGGCGGTGGGCGACGCCTTCGCCCCGGCGGAACCCGTCCCGGAGGAAGCGGTCGGCGGCGCGGCGGGCGTCCGCCACGAGCGAAGGGTCGCCGAGGAACTGGCCGCCGCGGGCCAGGCCCCGGAGGAAAGCGCCGTTGAGGGAGGCGTAGAGCGCCCGGTCCACGAGCGGGGTGGGCCGTTGCGCGCGGGCCGCGCGGAGCTTCTCCTTCGCCCGGTGGAGCCGGGCGAGCGCCTCCTCCTCGCTCCGGCCGGTCCCTTCGGCGGCCTCCGAGAGGGGCAGGAGATGGAAGAGCACGTTCCGGTCGGGGTCGTGCGGCATCCGTCCCTCGCTGCCGACGCCGTAGTACCGGGTGATGAGCCGCAGCTCCTCGGGCTCGAGGAGCGCCTTGAGCTCGGCCCGGCTCCACGTGAAGTAGCTACCATCGTCGCCGGGGGCGTTGTCGGCGTCCTGGCTCGAGCCGAACCCTCCGGCGGGGTCGCCGAGCACTCCGCGCACCCAGCCCACGGTCTCCCGGATCACCTCGAGGAAACGCGTCTCCCCCCCGAACCTCCGGGCGCCCTCCACGTAGGCCTCGAGCAGCGCCGCGTTGTCGACCCCCATCTTCTCGAAGTGGGGGATGTGCCAACCTTCGTCGACCGAGTAGCGGTGGAACCCTCCTCCCAGGTGGTCGTACATGCCGCCCTCGGCCATCTTGAGGAGCGTGGTCCGGGCCCGGTCGGCCGAGCGCTCCTCGCCCGTCCGGAACCCGTCGAGGAGGAGGAAGGAGATCGCGGTCGGATGGGGGAACTTCGGCGCGCTACCGAATCCGCCGTTCACCGGGTCGTACCGTTGGGCCAGGTCCGCGCGGACGGACGCCGGGAGCGCCTCCTCCCCGGGGGTGGCCGCGGCGGCGGGGGAACGTGCCATGCGGCCCAGGGCGGCGCGGACCGCCTCCGCGTTCTGGCGGACCTGCTCGGGCTCGCCGCGCCACAGCCGGGCGACCTCCTGGAGGACCCGGCGGAAGCCCGGACGCCCGTGCCCGTCCTGGGGCGGGAAGTAGGTGCCGCCCAGGAAGACCTCCCCCTCCGGCGTGAGGAAGGCGGTGAGCGGCCATCCGCCCTCGCCGGTGAGCGCGCTGACCTGGCGCTGGTAGCGGCGGTCGACCTCGGGGTGCTCGTCCCGGTCGACCTTCACGGCGATGAAGTGCTGCTCGATGAGCCGCGCGACCTCGGGGTCGGAGTACGTCCCCTCGTCCATCACGTGGCACCAGTGGCACCACGCGGCGCCGATGTCGAGGAGGATCGGACGCCGGCTGCGCTTCGCCTCCGTGAACGGGTCGTCGCCCCACGGTCGCCAGCTGATCGCCTGCTCGGCGGCCCCCCGCAGGTACACGGAGCTCGACTCCGCGAGCCGGTGGCCGGCCGGGGCCCCCTGCGGAGCCGGGCGGTGCTCCTTCGCCATACGGGCGCACCACGGTCCGCGCGCAAAACGGTTCGCCCCGGGACGTCCGCCGCCGCGGAAACCGGGTGTCGCGGACGCAACCAAGTGTCCGAAGGTGCCGCGCTCCGCTCGGTGTTATAAGCGCGGCCTTGGTGCCCCGGGAGCGCGCACGAGGGATTCCATGGAGATGCAGCCGGGCCAGATGGCCTACGACCGCGCGATCACCGTCTTCTCCCCGGACGGGCGACTGTTCCAGGTCGAGTACGCCCGGGAGGCGGTGCGCCGCGGCGCAACGACGGCCGGCGTGATCTTCAAGGACGGCGCGGTCCTCGCGGCGGACCGGAGGATCCCGAACCCGAAGCTCGCCGAGCCGGCGAGCCTCGAGAAGATCCACCAGATCGACGAGCACGTGGCCTGCGCGACCGCCGGGCTCGTCGCCGATGCGCGGGTGCTCGTCGACTTCGCCCGGCTGACGGCCCAGATCAACCGGGTCACCTACGCCGAGGGGATGACGGTCGAGCTCCTCGCGCGGAAGATCTGCGACTACAAGCAGCAGTACACCCAGTTCGGCGGGGTCCGACCGTTCGGCACCGCCCTCCTGGTCGCGGGCTACGACGACACGGGCGTCCGGCTGTTCGAGACCGAGCCCTCGGGCTCGCTCACGAGCTTCAAGGCGACCTCGACGGGGGGCAACAAGGGGCCGGTGATGGAGCTTCTCGAGCAGAAGTACCAGCCCAACATGGACGTGGACAGCGCCATCCTCCTCGCCATCGAGGCGATCCGGCAGTCCCTCGAGGACCCCGCGACCCTCTCCCAGGTGGAGGTCTGCCTGGTCCACCGGGACCGCGGCTTCCGCCGTCTCTCGGCCGAGGAAATCCAGAAGTACGCGGCCCGACTGCCTCCCCCGTCGGGGACCCCCCGGGGCGGCCGCTCGTAGGCCGTCCGCGCGGGTCCGGGAACGGCCGGGCCGTGGTGAAGGTCGAGGACGCGGTGGTCGCACGCTGGGAGCATCAGGGCTCCCGGTTCGAGGTGCTCGTCGATCCGAAGGCGGTCCAGGACATCAAGGACGGCAAGAACGTCGACATCGCCGACAAGCTCGCCCTGGACCATGTCTTCAAGGACGCCCGGAAGGGCGACAAGATCTCGGAGGAGTACCTCGAGAAGGTCTTCCGCACCCGCTCCGTGCCGGAGATCGCGCTCCAGATCGTCCGCAAGGGCGAGGTCCAGGTCACCACCGAGCAGCGGCACGAGCTCGCCGAGGCGAAGTACCACCAGATCGTCGCCCAGATCGCCCGCAACGCGATGAACCCGCAGACCGGGGCGCCGCACCCGCCCGCCCGGATCGAGGCGGCGATGCGCGAGGCGAAGGTCCACGTCGACCCGTTCCGGCCGGCCGACCAGCAGATGCAGGAGATCCTGCAGAAGCTGAGGCCGCTCCTCCCGATCCGGCTCGACACGGTGCGGATCAAGATCCGGCTCCGGGGCCAGGACTACCCGAAGGTCGTCGGCGATCTCAAGGGGTTCGGCAAGGTCCTCGAGGAGGGGTGGCTTCCCGACGGCTCCTGGAGCGGGATGATCGAGATCCCCGCCGGCATGCAGACCGAGCTCTACGAGCGGCTCAACGCGCGCACGCGGGGCGCCGCCGAGGCCGCCTTGGTTAAATAGGGCAGCCCCGTCGCGCGGTGCGGTGCAGTCAAGAAAATGCCCCATGGACATCGACCCGGCCGTCGTGGGCCGGGACGCGAGGGTGCTCCCTCGCACGGAACTTCCGACCGGATTCTAGTCCTGCCCGGCGAGGAGATCGCGGCGCGCGGACTCCAGCCCGGCACCGGCACCTACCGGGTCAACGGCCACATCTACGCGAGCGTGCTCGGGCTGGTGCAGCCGCGGCCCCCGTTCGTCCGGGTGGCCCCGCTCTCCGGCCGCTACATCCCCAAGGCGCGGGACCTGGTCATCGGGATCGTGACCGACGTCCAGGGCACCTTCTGGCTGCTCGACATCGGCGCCCCGAGATGGGCTCCGCTCCACATGACCGGCACGCCCTGGAAGATCGACTTCGGCGAGACCGAGCAGTACCTCAAGGTGGGCGATGCCGTGGTGGTCTCGGTCGAGCAGATCGAGAACACCGGGCGGATCGGCGTCACCATGATCGGCGACGGGCTCGGCAAGCTCGAGGGCGGCACCCTCGCCACGATCTCGCCCGCGAAGATCCCCCGGGTGATCGGGAAGGGCGGCAGCATGATCCAGACGATCCAGCAGGCGACCCGGTGCGAGGTCGTGGTCGGCCAGAACGGCCGGCTCTGGATCGACGGGCCCGACGAGGGCATCCTGAGGGTCCGCGAGGCGCTGCGCCTCGTCGAGACCGAAGGGCAGCGTCGCGGCCTCACCGAGAAGGTCCAATCGCTCCTCGGCATCTCCGGCCGACCTCCGGTCGGCGCGCGGGAGACGGAGCGTTCCCCCGGCCGCGGGTCCCCCGCAGGCGAGGAGCACGAACCCCGGCACCGCCCTCCCCTCGGGGAGGATGCGGCCGGCGGCTCGGAGATGGACGGGGACAATTCAGAACAGGACGGGAACTAGCATGGGAAGCGTAGGAGCCAAGGAGGTCCCCCAGCTCATCGGGCCGGACGGACGAAGGATCGACGGACGGCAACTGGACGAGCTGCGACCCCTCCGGATCGTGGCCGGGGCGCTCCACCGCGCCGACGGATCGGCGTTCGTCGAGTGGGGTGCGAACAAGGTCATGGCGGCCGTCTACGGGCCGCGCGAGGTGCACCCGAGGCACCTCCAGCAGAACAACAAGGCCATCGTGCAGTGCCGCTACAACATGGCGGCCTTCTCCGTCGACGAGCGGAAGCGGCCGGGGCTCGACCGCCGCTCGCAGGAGATCTCGAAGGTCATCGCCGAGGCGTTCGAGTCGGTGATCTTCGCGGAGGAGTACCCGCGCACGAGCATCGACATCTACATCGAGGTGCTCCAGGCCAACGCCGGGACCCGCTGCGCGGGGCTCGTCGCCGCCTCGGTGGCGCTCGCCGACGCCGGGATCCCCATGGTCGACCTCCTGCCGGCGGTCGCCGTCGGGAAGATCGGCGGCCAGATCGCCCTCGACCTCCGTAAGGAGGAGGACAACTTCGGCGAGGCGGACCTCCCCATGGCCCTGGTCCCGCAGTCCGGCCGGCTCGTCCTGCTCCAGATGGAGGGGCACATGAACCGGGAGGAACTTTCCCGCTCGCTCGACCTGGGCGTGGTGGGCTGCCGGAAGATCTACGACGTGATGAAGCAGGCGCTCCGCGATCGCTACTCGGTCACGCCCGCGGCGCCCGCCCCCTCGGTCCCGACGGAGGCACCGGCATGAGCGAGGAGGTCACGGCCGAGATCCTGACGACCCACATCCTCGAGCTCGCCCAGGGCGGCAAGCGGCTCGACGGCCGGGCGGTCGACGAGTACCGGCCCGTCACGATCCAGTTCGGGTACGTGGCGAGCGCCGACGGGAGCGCGCTCGTGCGGCTCGGCAACACCACGGTCCTCTCCGGGATCAAGCTCGAGCCCGGCAAGCCGTTCCCCGACACGCCCAACGCGGGCGTGCTCACCACCAACGCGGAGCTGATCCCGCTCTCCTCGCCCACCTTCGAGCCCGGACCGCCGCACCCGAGGGCCATCGAGGTCTCGCGTGTCGTGGACCGGGCGATCCGGGCCGCCGAGGCGGTCGACCTGACCGGGCTCTGCGTCACCCCGGGGGAGAAGTGCTGGACCTGCTTCGTCGACATCCACGTGCTCGACCACTCGGGCAACCTGATCGACGCCTCCATGCTCGCGGCCGTCTCCGCGCTCTCGCGCGCGACGCTGCCGGGCAAGCGGTTCGAGATCGGGGAGGACGCCCCGCTCAACATCCGGCACCTGCCCATCGAGACCACCTTCTGCCGGCTCGGGGAGACCATCGTCGTCGACCCGACCTTCGAGGAGGAGACGGCCGCCCAGGGGCGGGTCACCATCGCGACGGACGAGATCGGCAACGTCGTCGCCATGCAGAAGGGGCTCGTCGGCGCCTTCGCGCCGGAGGAAGTGAAGCAGCTGGTCGACCGGGCGTTCCGCCACGGCGACCGCCTGCGCGAGCAGATCCGCCGCGGGGGAGGCCCATGAGCAAGCGGACGAAGAAGGTCGGGTGCACCGGCTGGATGGGTCCCCGCTACGGGATCCGGATCCGCCGGAGGATCCTCGAGATCGACACGGTCAAGAGCGCCCGGTCGCGCTGTCCCAAGTGCGCGACCGTGACGGTGAAGCGCGTGGCGAGCGGCGTCTTCGAGTGCCACCGCTGCGGGCGGCGGTTCGCGAGCGGCGCCTACCAGTTCACCCCGGCGCCCCCCATCGTGCGCACGGAGCGGGCGGCCGAGCCCGCGGCGGCCCCCGGCAAGCGGTAGGCCGGGGCGGATCGCGGGCGAGGCTTCTTCCTCCCCGGGGCCCTGGAGCCTCCGTGGCCGAGGAGACCGCGCGCCGGTCCCGGGCCCTCCGCCCGTGACCGCCCGGAGCCGGGACGAGGCGCTCGTCGAGCTCAAGCTGGAGGGGCCGCGGGTCCCCCACTGGCTCAACGACCTCGGGACCCGGTACGGGGCCGTCGTGAAGCTCCACGTCTGCCGGTCCACCGAGGACCGGCCGCGGAAGCTCGTCCGCCTCCTCGAGATCACCGCCGCCCCGGACCGGCTCGATGAGATCTCCACCTTCCTCGTGAGCAAGGCGGGCCGCGGCAACGTCGCGCAGACCCGGGTCGCCGCGCACCGGCTGATCGCCCGGCTGCGGACGCCGCTCCCGGCCATCTGCCAGTCGGTCTTCGACCTGGGGGCCATCTGCACGAGCTGCCCGTTCCTCGCCGAGGGCGACCCGGAGGAGACCGAGAGCTCCTGGGGGCTCCTGGTCCCCCGCGCGGCCGATGCCCGGCCGATGATCCGCGACCTCAAGGGCTCCGGCGGGAACCCGCCGCGCCTGATCCGGGTCGGGAAGTACCGCGGCCCGCCCGACCTCACCCCGCGCCAGGAGCTCGCGGTCCACCTCGCCCACCGGATGGGCTACTTCGAGACGCCCCGCCGGGCGGACCTCGACCAGCTGGCCCGGGCCCTCGGGGTGAGCCGGCCGACGGCGATGGAGATCCTCCGGCGCGGCCTGCAGAAGCTCGCCGAGCGCCACGCGACCGGGCCGGCGGCCACGCGCGCGCTCGGGGGCTAGGCCGCTACCCCGGCACGACGACGGTCCGCAGGCCCCGGCCCTCCCGGAGCCGGTCCGCCGCTTCCCCGATCCGCTCGAGGGGGACCCGGCCGGAGACGATCTCGTCGACCCGGACGCGGCCGGACCGGACCAACTCGATGACCCGGGGGTAGTCGACCGGCCGGCAGCCGAGCGAGCCGAGGACCGTGTACTCGAAGAACATGAGGCGGTTCATCGGGAGCGTCGCCGGCGCCTCGCCGTAGCCGACCACGCAGAGCCGGCCGCCCCGCCGGAGGGTCGAGAGCGCGAGGGAGAAGGTGCCGGGGCTCCCGACGGCGTCGAAGGCGACGTCCACCCCGCCGCCCGTCGCCCGCCGGATCCGCTTCGCGACCTCCGGTTCCCGCTCCGGGTTCAGCGCCTCCGTCGCGCCGAGCCGGGTCGCGAGCGCGAGCTTCTCATCCTTCACATCGAGGGCGGTCACCAGGCCGCCCGCCACGGCGGCGAACTGGACCACGTTCATCCCCACCCCACCGCAGCCGACGACCGCGACCTGCTCGCCGGGCCGGACCCGGGCCCGCTCCACCACGGCATGGAAGGGGGTGGTGAGGGCGTCCGCGATCACGCAGCCGTTCACGAGGTCGATCGACGCGGGGAGCGCGACGAGGTCCTTCCCGGGGACCGCGACGTACTCCGCGTACCCGCCGTCGACGTGGTTGCCGACCATCCGCATCTCCGGGCAGATGTTCTCCCGCCCCGACCGGCACCACGCGCACCGCCCGCACGGCAGGACCGCCGGCACCAGGACGGGATCGCCCGGGCTCCATCCGCCGGCGCCCTCCCCGACCTCCTTCACGCGGCCGGAGATCTCGTGGCCGAGGATCATCGGGGGCGGCTTCGCCGTCGGGACGTGGTGGTCGAGGTAGTGGAGGTCGGTGTGGCAGAAGCCGCAGGCGGCGACCTCGACGAGCACCTCGCCGGGCCCCACGCGGGGGCGGTCCACCTCCTCGAGGACGAGCGGCCGGCCCGGGCCGTGGAAGACCGCGGCGCGCATCTTCCCCGGCCCCGCCACCACCCTACGCCTCCCTCCAGACCGGGCTCCGCTTCTCCAGGAAGGCGCGGAGCCCCTCCTCGGCGTCGGGGGAGGCCATGAGCTCCTCCCGGTACAGCCGCTCGGCGTGCGCGACGTGGGTCCAGGGGTCGGAGGTGGTGCGCCGGATCGCCCGCTTCATCAGCCGGAGCGTCTCCCGGCGGTAGCCGCAGATCGTCTGGGAGAGGAGCGCGACGGTCGCCGGGAGTTCGACGGCCGGCACCGCCCGGTTCACCACGCCCAGGGCGGCGGCCTGGGCCGCGCTCAGGGTGGCGCCGGTCATCATGAGCTCGAAGGCGGTCCGGCTCCCGAGCGCCTGCGGGTAGTAGGCGGCGGCGAACGGCGCGAAGACGCCGAGGCGGACCTCGGGCTGGGAGAAGGTCGCATCGTCCGCGGCGTAGGCCAGGTCGCAGGCCATGAGGAGCTCGAGGCCGCCGCCCAGGCAGCGGCCGTGGACCTCCGCGATCGTGGGCGCCGGCAGCTCCCAGAGCGCGTGGAGCGCCCGGTCGAACGCCCCGAGCATCGCGTCCACGCGGGGCGCGAGGTGGTCCCCGATCTCGAAGCCGGCGCTCCAGCCCTTGCCGAGCCCCCGGACGATGACGACCTTGGCCTCGCGGACCTCCCGGCGGTGGAGTGCCGTGGCGAGCTTCGTGAGCAGGTCGACGTCGAAGATGTTGAGCGGGGGCCGTGACCACTCCACCGTGGCCCGGCCCTCGACGATCGCGACCTGGACCTCCCCGGGGGGACGCGTCGGCATGGCCCCCCCTCAGTCGAAGAGCTGCGATTCCACGAACGTCTCGAGCTGGAGCCGGGCCTGCTCGTACGTCGTCGACCGCTCCTCGAACTCCATCTGCAGGTAGGGGATGTTCCGCTTCTCGAGGGCCCGGCGGTAGAGGACCACGTCCTCCAGGGCCGGCTCGCAGAACTTCGCCGTGAGGAACAGGACCCCCTGGGCCCCCGTCCGCTCCACCCGCGCGAGGATCCCCGCCTCCTTCGTGGTCGGGGTGGCCCGCACGCCGATGTCCACGGGGGCCTCGAGGTAGGCCCGCGCCAGGTTCTCGAGCGGGTCGCCCTCCGACGGCACGTCCCCGTACCAGCGGGACAGCATCTGGAACTCCTCGCCGACGACGGCGCAGCCGGACTCCTCCAGCAGCGAAAGGAGGTCGAGGGTCGGCTGCTCGCAGAAGGGCCCGACGACGACCACGCGGAGCGCGTCCCGCGGCTTCCGGTGCCGGGCCGTGAGCTCGGCGAGCGCCCGTTCAAGGAGCTCGATGTGGAGCTCGCGGGGGAGCGTGCTCCCGAGCCGGGTGAGGAGGTACATCTCCACCAGCGAGAGGTCGGCCGGGCGCTCCCGGCGGAGATCGGCGAGCTCGCCCACGAGCCTCCGCTGCCGGTTGAACGTCGCGAGCGACGCCCGGAGATGTTCGGGGTCGTAGGCCCGGCCCGCGACCCGCTCGAGCTTCGCGAGGAGCCGCCGGTACTCGGCGATGAGGAACGGGAGCGTCGCCGCGGATCCGAAGTTCTGGGGGAGATGCAGCATGTGGGTCATCTTCCCCGGGAGGCTCCGGGCGAAGATCCCCTCGAGGTTGCGGCTCACGTCGCAGATGTAGGGGAAGACGAAGCCCTCGAAGGCGTCGAGGCGTCCGGTGAGCGCCATCTCGAGCGTCGACTTGCTGATGGAGCAGAGGAAGGAGCCGAGGAGCGCATCGGCGTGGGTGATCTCGAGGTTCTCCCCGCCGCCCTGGACGGTCACCGGCAGCATCCCGAGCGCGTGGATCAGTTCCTGCGGCGTGTAGACCGGGAACGTGGCGACGGAGCGGCCCCCGGCGCGCTTCCAGGCGCGCGCGACCGGGAAGGTGGGGTCCCCGAGGACCTCGCCCGCGAGGCGCACCATCTCGGCAACGCCGGCGGCCGAGCGGAACTCGGCGAGGTCGTTGGAGAGCTCGAGGGAGGGGGCGGCCGGCTCCTCCTCCGTCCGCTCGCCGATCGTGAGGAGCGGCGCGGCCATCGCTAGGCCACCGCCGCCGACGGGGAGACGCCCTGCTCGATCCGGAGCTTCCGGGCCCGGCCCAGCATCGCGCTCCCGAGGGCCGCCGCGTAGTGGCCCTGCGGGGAGACGTTCACCGGGCACCCGATCGTCTGCGAGAGCGCGCGGACCATCCCCGGGTTGTGGACGAGCCCGCCCACCAGGGTGACCTCCGGCGCGATCCCGACGTAGCGCATCAGCGCGTGGGAGCGCTGGGCGAGGGAGAGGAAGATGCCCATGAGCATGTCCGGGAGCGGGACCCCCTCGGCGACGTTGTTGATGATCTCCGTCTCGGCGAGCACGGCGCAGACGCTCGAGATGAGCCGGGGGTGCTCGGCGTCGAGCGCCTTGGGGCCCATCGCCCCGATGGGCACCTGCAGGTACTTCGAGCAGCGTTCGACGAACCGGCCGGCGCCGGCCGCGCACTTCTCGTTCATCTTGAACCGGGTCACCTTCCCGGTCTCGGTGACGGCCAGGGCGCGGGAGGACTGGGCGCCGATGTCGACCACGTGCCGGGTCCCGGGGAAGAGGAAGACCGCGCCGCGTCCGGAGGAGGTGATGTCGCTCACCTGGAGGTCGCGCTCGGGAAGGCCGCTCCGTCCGAAGCCCGTCGTGCAGACGTAGTCGATGTCGCCGGTGAGGACGTTCCCCTCCTCGCCCAGCACCTCGAGGACCCGGCGCGCGGCGGCCGCCGGGTTCCCCCGGGTGGGCTCGATCGCCGTGCCCAGGATGCGGCGGCCGTCCTCGAGGAGGACGCCCTTCGTCGAGCTCGAGCCCACGTCGAGGCCGCAGGTGATCATGCGGCCGCCCCCTCGCACCGGGCCTGGCCGGCCAGCGCGGCCCCGAGGGCGCCCATGAACTGGGAGAGCGGGCTCACGTTCACCGGGGCGCCGAGCCGCCGGCGCAGCGCGAGGACCATCCCCTCGTTCCGCGAGACCCCGCCGGTGAAGGTGACCTCGGGCTCGATCCCCACGCGCTGCATGAGCGAGAGGCTCCGGCTCACGATGCTCGCGTGGAGGCCGGCGAGGATGTCCTTCGGCTCCTTCCCCCGGGAGACGAAGGAGGTGACCTCCGACTCCGCGAAGACGGTGCAGGTGCTCGTCACCTTGAGCGGGTGGCGCGCCTGGAGGGAGAGGGGGCCGATCTCCCCGATGTCGAAGCCCAGGGCGTTCGCGCAGACCTCGAGGAAACGGCCGGTCCCGGCGGCGCACTTGTCGTTCATGGCGAAGTCGATGACCTCGCCGGAGGAGCCGACCCGGATCGCCTTCGTGTCCTGGCCCCCGATGTCGAGGACGAGCCGGGTGCCCGGGAAGAGGAAGTGCGCCCCCCGGGCGTGGCAGGAGATCTCCGTGACCGTGAGCTGGCCGAAGTACACCTTGTAGCGTCCGTAGCCGGTCCCGGCGATGAACGCCGCCTCGGAGCGCTCGCGCCGCGCGTCCCGGAGGGCGAGCTCGAGCGCGACCTCGGCGTCCTTCACGATGTCCACGCCGACCGGGCTCAGGGACTTCCCGACGATCTCCTTCCCCTCGAGGAGGACGCACTTCGCCGTCGTCGAACCGATGTCCATGCCCGCGACGAGCGCGCTCATGCGGCGACCTCCGTGGCCGGCGCCTTCGTCGTCCGGCGCTGGTCGAGGGACTCGAAGAACGCGTCCATCCGGTTCTTGATCTGGGCCGGGGCGAAGTAGCGGGGGTCCTGGTGGTCCGACTCGATGTACAGCGTCGGGACCCCCTGGTCGTGGATGAGCCAGTCCCGGAGGTCGCCCTGGCCCGCCGTGAAGGAGCGGCACGACTTGATCCCGTGGATCACGACCGCGTCGACGGAGTACTCGCGCAGGTACTCCTGGATCAGCTTCCGCCGGAGCGTCCAGGACTGGTTCACGTAGGCGCCAAGGCTGTACTCGGCGATGCTCTCGAAGGGCCGGGCGGGGTCGTGGAGGAACCCCCGGTCGAAGAGCCCCCCGACCTTGGGGTACGTCGCGACCACCGAGACCGCCCCCCACTTCCGGAAGAAGTCCCAGAAGGTCCGGTAGTTGGTGTACGGCGGGACCCCCTCCACCAGGACCCGGACCTTCTCCTCGGGCAGCGGGAGGTTGCCCTCCCGGACCCTCCGCTCGACCTCGGCGTTCACGACGTCGTAGAAGTCGGCGGCCTGGGCCGTGCCGCGCAGCACGTTGATCGGGAACATGTAGAAGATCGCCTCGAAGTAGGCCTCGATGGGCGACGGCCGGAGCCGTCCCGCGCGCAGGTAGCGGGCCCATCCCTCCTCGGCGCGCCGGGTCTCGCGCAGGACCCGCTTGAGCTCCTCCATGTCGAACGCGCGGCCGGTGCGCTTCTCGAGCTGGTGGACGAACTCCCAGAGCTGGGCGACCATGTACTGGATGTCCTCCTTGTACGGGACCTCCTCGCGCAGGTACGGCACGTCGTAGGTGAACATCGGCGCGCCGTAGCTCTCGGCGAGCGCCTCCCACCACTTCACGTAGACATAGCAGCCGGAGAAGCTGCAGACGAGCAGGTCGGGCCGCGGGATCCGGCCGAAGGGCGTGGAGCCTCCCAGGTCCTGGAGCCCGAGGTCGTTCTTCACGTAGCCGCAGACGTCGAGCCCGTAGCCCATCGCCTCGGCGTGCAGGATGTTCTCGAGCGAGCGGTGCTTGATGGCGCAGTTGAGGGCGACGATCTCGGGGAAGACGACCTCGTAGCCGAACGACCGGACGATCTCGGTCAGGTTCCCGCCGACGAGCATGTAGGCGACGGGTCGCTGGGGGCCGCCCGCCTCCGCGAGACCGCGGTAGTACTCCTCCACCAGGCGTCGCTGGAGCTCGCGCCCGGAGTCCAGGAAGTCGCCCTCGCGCGGGGGCGCGGCCCCGGCGGCCCCGGTCACGGGGACCTCCGCGCGCCGCCCCCGTGGACCGAGGCGCCGCACCGGCCGCAGAAGTCGAACGCGGCGGGGAGCCCGATCGTGCCGCACTTCGGGCAGCTCCGGGCGGGCGGCCCGAACCGGAACTCCGGGCTCTCCCCGCGGGCGAGCTGCGCCCGGATCTCGCGCGTCCGGGCCGGTCGCTTCTCGACGAACGCGCGCATCCCCTCGAACGGTTCGGCGGTCGCGAAGTGGAGCGCGAGCCACTCCTGGGCGTGCCCGGCGGTCTGGCTCCAGACGAGCTCCTTCCAGAAGTTGGTCTGCTCCTTGGTGTACCGCAGGCACTCCGGGAACATCCCGAGCAGCCGCTCGGCGAGCGACGCGACGGCGGCGTCGAGGGGGCGGAGATCGATCGCATACTCCTCCTTCCCGCGCCCCGCGAGCTCGACCTCCCGGTCCGAGGGGACCGCGATGAGATCGCCCTGGTGGCGGATCGACGGCGCGACCTCGGAGACGAGCCCCCACTCGAGGGCCCGCGCGGCCGGGATCCGCTCGTTGAGGAAGAGCATCCGCCGGGCGCGACGGTCGCCCACGGCGAGGGTGAGCCACTGGGTCGCCCCGCCGGCCGCGACGGAACCGACCCCGACCCCCACCTGGCCGATGTAGACGTGGCTGGCCGCGACGGAGAGGTCGCAGGCGAGGTGGAGCTCGTTCCCGCCGCCGACGGTGATCCCGTTCAGCCGCGCGATGGTGGGCTTCCCGCACCGCAGCAGCGCGTCGACGGCGTCCCGGAAGAGCGCCATGTACTTCCAGTAGTCGTGCGGGCGCTGGGTGTAGCGGGAGGCGTACTCCTTCACGTCCCCGCCCGTGCAGAACGCGCGGGTGCCGGTGCCCGTGAGCACGATCACGCCGACGGAGTCATCGCAGGAGGCGTCCCGGACCGCCTGCGCGAGCTCCTTGAGCGTGTGGGTCGAGTAGGAGTTGAGCGCCCCGGGCCGGTCGAGGGCGATGGTGGCCACGCCCGCGAGCTTCGTGTAGCGGAGCTCCCGGAACTTGAGCGCCGGGGCGGGCGCGAATTCGTCGGGGGATTCGTCGGCGGCCCGCTCGGCGGATACCGGGGCGACGCTCCGGCTCATGGCAGCAGGGCCCACGCAGGGCCCGCGGATTCTGCTGTCCCCTAACCGGTGAGGGACGCACGGACGGGAGCCGCCCGTTCCCCCGCCTACCCCGACCGGAGGCCGGGCGCATCGGGGGAGGCGTCGGACCGCCGGACGGGGGCCGGGGGCCGATCGGCCGGGGGCACCGGCCGCAGCTGCTCGAGCGCCCGCACCTTGCCTTCTTCCACGATCTGCCGCAGGACCCTCCAGCAGAACTCGGGGTCGAGCCCCAGCTCCCGGGCCCGGACGTAGGTGCGGAGCCGCAACGCCGCCTCCTGGTTCGGGTCGACGAGCTCGAGCCCGTGGGCCTGCTTGATCTCCCAGAGGACCGCCACCAACCGGAGGCGCCGTTCGACGAGCTCGAGGAGCGCGCGGTCGAGCTCGCTGATCTGGGTCCGCACGGAGCGCAGCTCCGCGGGAAGGATCGGCGGCGAAGAGGTCACGTCCCCGGCAGGGGCCGAGCGACTTGGCGTGGACCCCTCACCCGTTAGGGAGGGGAGTTAGGAGCCCCCGACCCCCTCGCGAGGGCGTGGAGCTGGTTCTCGCCTCGAACTTCGACGATGAGCTGGTCCGGAGGACCTCGGAGCTGCCGGTCTCCACGTTCTTCGGGGGGTTCCCCTTCTCGCTGGTCGGCGGCGGGCGGCCGCCCCGCATCCTCCCGAAGATCGAGGACGATGGCTTCCGCCGGCACGTCGAGGCGGTCCACCGCGCGGGGCGGAAGTTCATCGCCACGGTGAACTCCTCGGACCTCGGGCTCCAGGAGTACCGCGAGGGATTCCTCGCCCGGTTCAAGGCCGAGATGGCCCACCTGCTCGAGCTGGGCGTGGACGGCTTTGTCGTCGCCCTGCCGATCCTCATCCAGACGATCCACGAGGAGTGGCCCGACGTGCCGATCTCCGTCTCCACCTTCGCCCGGATCCGTACGGTGAACCAGGGGGTCTACTTCCTCCGGCTCGGGGCCTCGACGCTGGTCCTCGAGGAGGCGAACCGGGACTTCGGCCTCATCCGAGGCCTCCGGAACGCGGGGGCCGAGGTCGAGATCCTGACCAACCAGACCTGCGTGCGCGACTGTCCGTACCGGGCCCACCACCTGAACACGAGCTCGCTCGCCTCCCAGCCCGGGAGCACCGCGGTCCCGTTCGAGCTCCCGATCCTCCAGTGCGGACTCGAGATGGTCCGGGACCCCACGAAGCTGATCTCGTCGATCTGGGTACGACCGGAGGACCTCGAGGCGTACGAGGACGTCGGGGTCACCCGGTTCAAGATCTCGGGGCGGAACCGTACGACGGACTGGCTGGTCCGGGTCGCCGAGGCCTATGCGGCGCGGCGCTACGAGGGGAACCTCCTCGACATCCTGAGCTTCGTGCAGGTGAAGGGCCCGCTCGCGGCGCTCCAGACGATCGAGCGCGATCCCGCGGCCCGCGACGTGGCGGGCCGGTTCCGCCGCGCCTACGACTCCCTGTCGCGCGTCACCATCGACAATTCGGCGTTCCCCGCCGGGTTCCTCCGCCGCATCGCCTCGAGCGACTGCCTGCACCGCTCCTGCGAGGAGTGCGGGTACTGTCCGTCCGTGGCGGAGCGCGTCCTCCGGATCGACGGGGTGCCCCCGTCGAAGTATCGGCCGAACCTCGATCCGGGACCGCTGGGGCCGCTCCTCGAACGGATCGGGCGCCCCGCGCCCCCGGACGGGGCGCTGCCGCCGTGATCTCCCCGGCCCCCGGAGCCCGGGCCCGCCACCGGCGGGTCTTATCGGCCCGGCCGCGTGCGGGGGGACCGGAGGTGGCCGGTCCGTGACCGTCAGGTTCGACCGGGACGGCCCGATCGCGATCCTCACGCTCGATCGGCCGTCGGCGCTGAACGCGATCGACCCCGAGACCCATGCGCAGCTCCTCGAGGCCTGGGGACGGTTCCGGGACGACGAGGGCCTGCGGGTCGCGATCCTTCGGGGGGCCGGCGACCGGGCCTTCAGCGCCGGCATCGACCTCAAGCGGCTCCCGGAGTTCTACGCGGAGCTCTACCCGGGCGAGCGCCGGGAGCGCTGGCAGCGCTCCCCCGGGCTCGCCGGCCTCACCCGGAACTTCGAGGTGGGTAAGCCGGTGATCGCCTCGATCCAGGGCTACTGCCTCGGTCTGGGCCTCGAGCTGGCGCTCGCCTGCGACCTCCGGATCGCGAGCGAGGAGGCCACCTTCGGCCTGCCCGAGGTGCGCTGGGGGATCATCCCCGGCCAGGGCGGAACCCAGCGCCTGCCCCGGACGATCCCCCTCGGGGCCGCGCTCGAGATGATCCTCACCGCCGGCCCCATCGACGCCCCCCGCGCCCTCGCCCTCGGGCTCGTGAACCGGGTCGTCCGCCGCGCCCGACTCGACACCGAGGCCCGCGCCCTCGCCTCCCGCATCGCCGAGCACCCGCCCCGGGCCGTCCGTCAGGCCCGCGAAGCGGTGCGTCGCGGACTCGAGCTGCCGCTGGTCGACGGCCTCCGGCTCGAGCAGGACCTGGCCGACGCGCTGCGGGGCGCGGCCGAGGGCGCCCGCGTGGGCGCCAAGTTCTCGGTCCGCCCCCCGCGCCGGGGCCGCCGCCGGTCGGCCTCGCGGGGCCGTTCCCGAGCTTCCCCCTAGCACGCGCCCGGGGCGTCGGGAGGTCGACCCCCCCAAGCGTTATGCGGGGTCATTCGGTCCGGCCGGCATGTTCCGGTGCATTCGCTGCGGGGAGGCGCTCCCGAGCGACGCGAACCTGTTCGGCGTCCGCTGCGATAACTGCGGCGGGAAGATCTTCACGAAGGAGCACCCCAACGTGAAGAAGGTCCTCAAGGCCCGGTAGGACCCTCCGACCGGCCCGGCCGGCCTTCCGGTACCGCCCTCGATTGTTTCGGGTCCCCTTTCGTACCGCGGACCCGCCGTACCCCCCGGGGGTCGCCGTGCGCGCCACCGGGGTCCGTACCGAGGACCACCGGTCGTGGCTGCCCCGGCCTCCCGCGCTCGCCCGGAACCTTCCGTGGATCCTCCTCATCCTTCTCTCCATCAGCTTCGCGGAACTGCTCACGGGCTCCACGCCGGTCCCGGCCCTCGTTCTCGACCCGCTGAGCGGGGTCTTCCTGGTCGGACTGTACGGGGCCGGGGTCCTCCTCGTTCGCGAGGCGGGGGTCCGGTGGGC
This sequence comes from Thermoplasmata archaeon, assembly GCA_027314915.1. GTDB lineage: Archaea > Thermoplasmatota > Thermoplasmata > Lutacidiplasmatales > UBA184 > JAKIVR01. Next base: position 42,487 of record DAHUZZ010000006.1, read on the forward strand.
GAAGGGCTGGCCCTCGATCCTCCTGCTCGGGGTGGCGTACGGGATCTCGGAGGAGGGGCTCGGAACGAAGACCTTCTTCGGTCCGAAGGGGGTCGGGTATCTCGCGACCTACGGGCACGCCCTCGGTGTGAACTGGGTAGGGGCGACCGAGCTCGCCCTCTTCCAAGCCCTCTTCAGCATCGCCCTGCCCATCGCGGTGGTGGGGCTCGTCTTCCCCGCCCCGGCGCGATCGCCGTGGCTCACGAGCCGCCGGTCGCTCGGGTTCGTCCTGGGCGCGTTCGTGGCCACCGTCGCGGCCATGTTCGTCCTGGTCAACCCCTCGGAGGACCCCGGGCTTCCGCTCGTGGCCACCGCGCTCGCGCTCCTCGCGGCCCTCGGGGTCCTGGCGCGGCTCGTCCCCGCGACCCTCGGCGACCCCCGGGCGACCGGACCGGACCGTGGGGTCCGAGGGTACCGGGCGGTCCTCGTCGGAGCGACCTTCGTCTGGGGGTTCTTCGGGCTCTCCTGGATCGGACCCCGCGGGATCCCGTACCCGGCGCTCACGGCGGGGGCCATCGCCGCCTGGACGATCGGCTTCGGCGCGGCGCTCTACGCGGACCGGGCGTCGTGGGCGGCGCCGGGCGCGCAGCTCGGGTTCATCTCGGGAGCGCTCTCCTTCCCGCTCACCCTCGCCCTCGCGGGGGCCCTCCTGGGGGACCCGGCGGTACTGGTCGTGGTGGGAGCGGTGGTGCTCCTCCTGGTCGATCTCCACCGCGCGGGGGAGCGGACGGGGATCCGGTACGGGGCGCGCGCCCCCGCCCCGGGCGGTCGGGGGGCGCCGCGGTAGGGCGGATCGCCGGGAACCCGGGGCTGGGGGGGGTACGAAAGGGAAAAGGACCGGGGCGCCGCTCTCGGTCCAGTGCGCGCCCCCACCGTCCGGTTCTATGGCGGCGTGCGCGAGATCGGCGGCAACAAGATCCTCATCGAGGATGGGCCCGACCGCATCCTCTTCGACTTCGGCCCCTCCTTCGATCCCCGGTTCGAGGAGTACTACCTCGACTACCTCCAGCCCCGGTCGACGAGCCCGGTCAAGGACCTCCTCGAGTTCCAGCTCATCCCCTGGATCCCGGGGCTCTACTCGCGGGAGGCGCTCGCGGGGCTCTCCGAGCGCTACGAGCCCCCCCAGATCCACGCGGTGTTCGTCAGCCACGCCCACTTCGACCACGCGGGGTACCTCCGGTACATCGACCCGGAGATCCCGGTCCATGTCGGCGGGGGGACCCGGACGATCCTCGATGCGATCGACTCGAGCGGGACGACCTCCTACGGGGAGCATCCGTGGCAGACCTTCGGGGGGAAGCGGGCGATCCGGGTGGGCGGTCTCGAGGTCGTGCCCTACCCCGTCGACCACTCGGTCCCGCATGCCTACGGGTTCATCGTCCGGACGCGGGAGGGCTCGGTGGTGTACACGGGCGACTTCCGGCAGCATGGCCCCCGGGCCGCGCTGACCGCGGAGTTCGTCGAGGCGGCCGTCGAGGAGCAGCCGGCGGCCCTCATCATCGAGGGCACCCGGGCCGGCCCCGACCCCCGGAAGAACTTCACCGAGCAGGGCGTGCGCGAGGGGGTCGACGGGCTCCTCGCCCGGACCCCGGGCCTCGCGATGGCCTCCTGCTATCCCCGCGACGTCGACCGGCTCGGGACCCTCTATCGGGCGGCCGTCGACTCCGGCCGGGACCTGGTGGTGCCGCTGAGGACCGCCTACCTCCTCGGGGCGCTCGCCGGGGACCGCGAGCTCGAGGTCCCGGTGCCCGGCCGGGCCCCGAACCTCAAGATCTACCGGCGCCCGAAGAAGCGCTACGCCACCTGGGAGCAGGAGCTCCTCGACGAGGCCGTCGACTCCTCCTGGGTCCGCGACCATGCCCGGGAGTCGCTCCTCCTGATCGACGTGAACCAGTTCCCGGAGCTCATCGACCTGCGCCCGGAGAAGGGCACGCCGTACGTACGGTCGATGAGCGAGCCGTTCTCGGAGGAGGACGGCAACGACCGGGTGCTCCACAACTGGCTCGACCATTTCGGGCTCCGGCTCGAGCAGTTCCACGCCTCGGGCCACTGCTCCGGCGCGGAGCTCATCGAGATCGGCCGCCGGATCCGGGCGCGGACGTTCTTCCCGATCCACACCGAGCACCCCGAGGCGTTCGAGGGCGAGGTCGAGAACGTCCGGTCGCCCCAGAAGTTCGTCGCCTACGGGCTCCCCGACGGCCGGGAGATCGCGTGACGCCCGACGAGCCCGGCGCCCCGGCGCACGACCTCGTCCCCACGGGCGCCGCGCCGGTCGACGAGCTGCTCGGCGGCGGGCTCGCCCCGGACGGGCTCACGGAGGTCTACGGCGAGGGCGGCACCGGGAAGACCATCCTCTGCCTCTCCGCCGCGATCCGGGTGGCGCTCTCCGACCGCTGGGTGTTCTACGTGGACACCGAGGGCGTCTCGACGGACCGGCTCAGGTCCATGAGCGGAGGGAGCGCCGACCGGGTCCTCCGCCGGCTCCTGCTCGCCTCGCCGCCCGGCCTCGAGGACCAGGCCGAGGCGGTGCGGACGGCGTGCGCGCTCGCCCGGGACGGCCGGCGCAAGGTCGGGCTCATCGTCCTCGACTCGGCGACGCTGTACTACCGGCTCGCCCTGGGGACCCCCGGCGAGGACGAGGGGCGGGGGGCGCTGATGGGCCAGCTCGCCGGCCTGCTCTCGACCGCCCTCGCGGCCCACGTGCCGGTCCTCTTCACGAACCAGGTCTGGCGGAACGTCTCCTCCGGGGAGCTCGAACCCATCGGCGGCTCCTTCGTGAACCACCTGTCGAAGACGATCCTCCGGTTCGACCGGCTCTCGGGCGGCCGCCGGAGGGCGGTCCTGGTCAAGCACCGCGACCGGCCGGAGCGGGAGACCACGTTCCGGATCACCGCCCGCGGCCTCGAATGAGCGCCCCGCCCATCGCACCCTCTTATCCCCCGGCCGAGGTACCCCCGGGCATGGACGCGCCCCTCCGCATGACGAACGTCCCGACCCCGATCGGTACCTTCCGCGTGGTCTACCAGGGCCGGACCCTCCGGCTCGTCGATCTGCTCGAGCGGGGGACCCCGGAGTCGCCCGTGCCCCCGGGGGCGGAGCTGGAGAAGGGTCACGCCGCGAAGGACTCGCCACCCGCCCAGCTCCGGGAGTACTTCCACGGCCGGCGCCAGAGCTTCGACGTCGAGGTCCCCGAGGACCTGGGCACCGAGTTCGACCGCGCCGTCTGGAGGGAGCTCGCGAAGGTGCCCGCGGGCACCACGATCACCTACGGCGAGCTCGCCCGGAGGGCGGGCCACGCCGGGGCCGCCCGCGCCGTCGGCGGCTCCATGCACCGCAACCCCGTGCCCATCGTGATCCCCTGCCACCGGGTCGTGGGCGACGACCGCTCGCTCACCGGCTACGGCCTCGGGCTGTGGCGGAAGCGGTGGCTGCTCGAGCACGAGGGCGCCTGGCCGCTCCGGGACGGGACCCCCGACGGACCGCGGTACGCGGGGCAGCGGACCCTCGACGCCCGGCGCAGCCGCCGCCCGGCGAACGCCGGGAACTCCTCGTAGCGGCGCGGCTCCGGATCCCGGGTCGGCGACCCTCCGGCGAGGCGGACCGCCAGGGTCCGACGCCGTCCTCGGGCGCCTCCTCCCGCCGGGGGGGTGCCCGTCGCCCGGGCGGCCCGCCGGCCGCTCGCGTGCGCGGCCGACGCGGGCGATCTCCTCGCCCACGGCGGCGGACGCGCCGCCGACCGATGAGGACCCTCGGGACGGGGCCGCCTACCCGGAGTAGTAGGCCGCGTCGTAGGGCTCGGGCTTGAGCCCGCGGCGCTGCCGGACCTGGGCGACGACCTCCTTCTGCATCTCGCTCGGGAGCGTCTCGAAGCCCATCGACTCGGTGGCCCAGAGCACCTTCCCGGCGGTCGCGCTCCGGATGTCCGAGGCGAAGCCGAACATCTCGGCGACCGGGACCTTGGCGACCACCGTCTGGAGATCGCCGACGCTGGTCATGTCGAGGATCTCGCCGCGCCGGCGCTGGAGCTCCCGCGTGGCGTTCGCGAGCACCTCCTGCGGCACGTTCACGGTGACCTTCTGGAGCGGTTCCAGGAGCACGCGGCCGGCGAGCACCATGGCGCCGTACATCCCCGACCGGGCCGCCGGGATGGTCTGGGCGGGACCCCGGTGGATCGAGTCCTCGTGGAGCTTCGCGTCGACCAGGCGGACCTTGAGCCCGTAGACCTTCTCGTTGGCGAGCGGTCCCCGGTTCATGGCCTCCTTGAAGGCGTCGACGACCAGGTCCATGGTCTCGTTGAGGTACTGGATCCCCTTGGTCACGTCGAAGAGGATGTTCGTGCCCTCGATGGCGACGATCCCGCGCCCCTCGTCCCGGGGGACCCCGAGCTCCTCGAGCTTGGTGACGAGCGCCTTGGTGTCCTTGAAGGACTTCCCCTGGGGGATCTCGCCCTCCTTGAGGGCCTGGGTGAGCGCGCTCGGGAGCGGCTCGACCTCGAAGTAGAACTTGTTGTGCTTGTTCGGGCTCTTCCCCTCGAAGGGGCCGCCCGGGCCCTTCACCGTCTCCCGGTAGACGACGATCGGCTTCGAGGCCTGGATCTCGACCCGGTAGTCGTTCACGATCCGGAACTGGGTGATCTCGAGGTGGAGCTCGCCCATCCCCGAGAGGAGGTGCTCGCCGGTCTCCGGGTTGATCTCGACCCGGAGGGAGGCGTCCTCCTTGGCGATCTTGCGCATCGTCTCGATGAGCTTCGGCAGGTCGGCCATGTGCTTGGGTTCGATGGCGACCGTCACCACCGGCTCGGAGACGTGGCGGATCTCCTCGAAGGGGATCATGTCCGGCACCGTGGACATGGTCGTGCCGGCGAAGGCGTCGGAGAGGCCGATCACGGCGGCGATGTTGCCGGCGGTGACCTCCTCGACCATGAGCCGCTCGGGCCCCATGAAGAGCGAGACGTGCTGGACCCGGTTCTTCGCCTTCGCGCCGGCGACCATGAGCTCCATGCCCTTCTGCAGCCTTCCGGAGAAGAGCCGCCCCGTCGCGATCTCGCCCGCGTTCGGGTCCATCGTGATGTCGGTGACCATGAACGTCGTGGGACCCGCCGCGTCGGTCGCCGCCATCGCCAGGCCGACGGAGGAGCCGGCCTCGCCCCGCCAGATGTTCGGGATCCGGTACTTCTGCGCCTGCGCGGGATTGGGCAGGTGCTTCACGACCATGTCGAAGATCACGTCGTTGATCCGGGCCTTCTTCGCGATCTCCTTGGAGCGGTCCGTCGAGACGTAGTCGATGATGTCCTTGAACTTCACGCCGGTCCGCTGCATGTAGGGGATGCTGATCGCCCAGTTCTCGTAGCCGCTGCCGAAGGCGACCGAGCCGTCCCGGGGGTCCACCGACCACGCATCGACGAACTCCTCCGGGGCCATCTTCCGGATGAGCTCGTTGACCTCGGTGATGATCGCGGTGAACCGCTTCTGGAACGAATCGGGCGTGAGCTTGAGCTCCTTGATGGCCCGGTCGACCTTGTTGATGAAGAGGACCGGCTTCACCTTCTCCCGGAGCGCCTGGCGGAGCACGGTCTCGGTCTGGGCCATGACGCCCTCGACGGCGCAGACCACGACCACGGCCCCGTCCACCGCGCGCATCGCGCGCGTCACGTCGCCGCCAAAGTCGACGTGGCCCGGCGTGTCGATGAGGTTGATCAGGTACTGCTGGTTCTCGTACTCGTGGACGATGGTGACGTCGGCGTTGTTGATCGTCAGGAGACGGGCCTGCTCCTGCTCGTCGAAGTTGAGGTAGAGCTGCTTGCCGGCGAGCTCGTTCGAGATCATGCCCGCGGCGGCGAGCAGGTTGTCCGACAGGGTCGTCTTCCCGTGGTGGATGTGGGCCACGATGCCGATGTTGCGGATGCGGTCGACCTGCCGCATCATCTCGGGAATGGCCGCCGCCAGCTCGCTCCGGATGTGGGTCATGGATGCTTGACTCCGCCGCTACGAGGATCCGCTACCGGGCCGACTGCGCGACGCGCTCGACCTCTTCCTTCCGGCCGACGGCGAAGCTCGTGAGGTCCGCCTTCGACGCGAGGATGATCTCGCTCGCGAGGCAGCTGTGGATGGGCCTGGTCGACTTCCGCGACGCCTGGATGGCGCCCAGCGCCAGGTTGCGGATCGCGACCGAGGCCCGGCGCGCCGGCGCCGAGTCGACCGCCCGGGGCACCGAGATGCCGCCGAACTGGAGCCGGGTGACCTCCTCGCGGGGCGCCGCGTTCTCGACGGCGTTCACGAGGAGCTGGAGCGGGTTCGCCTTCTCGCGGGCGGCCACCTCGTCGAAGGCGAGCTTGATCGTGGTGATCGCCTTGGACTTCTTCCCGGTGAACTTCCCGCCCTTCATCAGGTTGTTCGCGAGCCGCTCGACGAGGTGCATGTGCGCCTTCATGAACGGCCGCCCCGAGAGCTTCCCCTCGGTGTGCGGGCTGTAGATCGGGTGGACGTAGAGGTGGGGCGCGAGCCCCGGGTCGTGGATCTCGATCCCCTCGAAGGGGTACTTCCCGAACAGGGGCGGCAGCGCGAACGGGGGCGGGGGCGGCGCCGGAGCGCGCACGATGGGCGGTACGACCTCCTCGGTGCCCGGCTCGAGCCCGGCGAGGGCCGGGTGGGTGGGCGCCCGGGGGGCGGCCGGCGGGGGGGCTCCGCTCATCGCTGCGGCTTCTCCTTCCGGCCCCGGACCAGCTCGTCGAGGGAGGTCCCGTTGACCTGGATCACCTTGTACCGGACCCCGGGGATGTCCCCGTAGGACCGGCCCATCCGGCCCCCGATGCCCTCGACCAGGACCTCGTCATGCTCGTCGATGAAGTTGATGGCGCCGTCGCCGACGGCGAACGCGGTGACCTGTCGGCCGTTCTTGATGAGCTGCACCTTCACGCACTTGCGGATCGCCGAGTTGGGCTGCTTGGCCTCGACGCCGACCTTCTCGAGCACGATGCCGCGCGCCTGGGGGGCCCCCTCGAGCGGGTCGGAACGCTGCTTGAGCCGCAGCGTCCTCCGCTTGTAGTACCGGTCGGACCAGCGGCGCCGCTGACGCAGCGCTACGAGCCGTCCGCCCGTGTTGAGACCCGACGGTGGAGCCATGGATCGCCCTCGAGGGGGCGAGCCATCGGGCCTCCCTATTTAAGTCTCGCTCCGCGACGGCGCCGTCGACGAGAAAACCGCCCATCGGGCGGCGCGACCGACCGCCCGGACCCTGCCGTGCCGGAGCACGGCCGGGGGTCCCTCCTCGTCCCGCCGCCCGCTCCCCGCCCGCCCCGGCCTCGCGGGGCGGCAACGGCTAAGCTCGCGGAGGGCTCATGGACCCGTGGAAACGCTCGACCTGTTCGTCCTGGGCGGCTCCTACCGCTCCCTCGGCGATTCGGTGGTCGTCGAGCTGTTCGGGAAGGACCGCTCCGGGGGGAGCCTCGTGGCCCGGTACTACGGGTTCCGCCCCTACTTCGAGATCACGGAGCCGACCGAGGAGCAACGCGCGCGGCTCCGGCAGGAGCCGGACGTGCTCGGCCTCCAGGAGCTGACCCTGTGGGTGCGCGGTCGGGACCGCCCGGTGCTCCGGGTCGAGGTCCGGTTCCCCTGGACCGTCCCCGGCTTCCGCGAGCGGTACCGCAAGAGCGACGAGGAGGCGAGCGTGCTCGCCTCCGACATCCCCTTCGTCCACCGCTTCCTCTACGACAAGGGGCTCGGACTCACCGTCCAGTTCGAGTGCGAGGAGGAGCCCGCGGAGGTCCGCGCGCTCTACACCGTCCCCCGGGCGGTCCGGGTCCTCACGGGGGAGGGCCGGGACATCCGCCCCGTCGAGCCGTTCCGCCCCCCGCTGACCTACCTCGCCTTCGACATCGAGAACGCGATCCGGGAGCGGACCATCTACACCCTCTGCGGCGTCGTCCAGAAGGACGGGGCCGAGCGGGGGTTCCGGCTCGCGGGGGAGGAGCGGGCGATCCTGGAGGGGTTCGTGCGGGAGGTCCTCGCCTCCGATCCCGACGTCATCACCGGCTACAACATCGGCGGCTACGACTTCCCGCTCCTGGTCGAGCGGGCCAAGGCGCTCGGACTGCCCGACCTCGCCCTCGGCCGGGACCGCGCCCCGCCGGACGAGTCCGGCGAGCGGCTCTGGCGGATCCACGGACGGGTGGTCGCGGATGCCTGGTGGTCGGCGCGGCGCGAGCTCCGCCCCAAGCAGGAGAGCCTTGAGTACGTCGCCCGGACCCTGCTGGGGGACAAGAAGCTCGACGTCGACCGCCGGAACATCGCCGCCGAGTGGGCCCGGGACAAGGAGGCGGTGATGCAGTACTGCGAGCACGATGCCCGGCTCGCGCTCCGGATCCTCCAGCGGCTCGCCTCCCTGGAGAAGGCGGCGGACCTTGCGACCGCCGCCCACCTGCCCCTCGAGGAGGGGCTCAACGGCCGCACCTCCCTCTTCATCGACGCCCTCCTCATCCCCCGGGCCGACCGGCGGAAGGTCGGCGTGCCCCCCACGAACCGGGCGCGGCGGGACACGGCCATCGAGGGCGGCTACGTCCACACGATCAAGCCCGGGCTCTACCGGTGGGTCGTCGTCCTCGACTTCAAGGCGATGTACCCCTCGATCATCATCTCGAAGAACCTCTGCTTCACGACCCTCGACCCGGAGGGTCCGACGGTGGCGCCCTCCGGCGCGCGGTTCCTGACCCCGGAGCAGCGGCGCGGGATCATCCCCGAGCTCCTCCAGGAGCTCATGGAGCGGCGCGAGGAGTTCAAGGGGCTCGCCCGCACGGCGCCGTCCGAGGAGCGGCGCCAGTACTACGACGGCCTCCAGGCGGCGGTCAAGATCCTGATGAACTCCTTCTACGGCGTCCTCGCCTCGAGCTTCTACCGGTTCACGAACAAGGAGATCGGCGCGGCGATCACCGCCTACGCCCGGGAGCAGATCACCACCATCATCCGGGAGCTCGAGCGGGCCGGGCACGAGGTCGTCTACTCCGACACGGACAGCGTCTTCGTCCGCGCCCCCGAGCCCTCGCTGGAGGGGGCGCAGGCGTTCGGACGGGACATCGCCCGGCGCTTCACCGTCCAGGGGGTCACCTTCGAGTTCCAGTCGGTCTACGAGTCGCTCTTCAGCCACGGGGCGAAGAAGCGGTACGTCGGCCGCGCCGCCTGGCCGAAGGAGGAGCTCGTCATCCGCGGCTACGAGAGCCGGAGGACCGACGCCTTCGACTTCCAGGTGGACTCGCTCAACGAGATCTTCGGGCTCGTGCTCAAGGGCGAGACGGGCGCGCTCCTCACCCGGGCCCGGGAGCTCGTCGCCCAGGTGCAGGCCGGTCGCGTCGAACCCGAGCGGCTCGTCATCGCGCGTTCGGTCCGCGCCGAGGCCGAGTACAACGAGGCCACGAAGGAGAACCTCCCCTTCCTCCGGGTCTTCAAGCAGCTGCAGGCGGAGGGGTACGACGTCATCCCCGGGATGAAGGTCGCCTGGATCGTCACCGATGCGTCGGCCCGGCCGCAGGCGATCGAGCCCTGGGTGCCGGGCCGGAAGCTCGAGAAGGGGCCGGACTTCGGCTACTACGCCGAGCGGGTCGCCCAGACGCTCGCCCGGGTGACGGAGGTCTACGACTGGGACGCCTCCTCGCTCCTCCAGGGCCACCACCAGCAGCGGCTGGGCGGGGGCACTCCCTCCGACGGGGCCGAGGAGCGCCCGGCCGGCGCCGCGCCCCCGGCGCCGGCGATCGGGCTCGACTCGCCGATCGGGGCGCTCTCCGGGAACCCGAAGGCGAAGAAGCGGGTGACCAAGCCGCTCGCCGCGTTCGAAGACCCCGGGGCCCCCGGGTAGGGCTCACGCCGGCTGGTAGGGGTTCTCCGAGCTCTGGCTGCCGCGGACCGCGAGGGTCGCCCCCGCGACCGCCACGGGGACCCCGAGGAGGCCGAGGGGCGTGGGGTACTGCTTCCCCACGAGCGCCGCGAAGAGGAGGGTGAAGACGGGGATGGCGGCCATGAGGAGCGAGGGGAGGAAGATGCCGGCGCGCTGGATCGACCGGAAGTAGAGCAGCGGGGCCAGGAAGAACGAGGTGACCCCGGTCCCGACGAGCAGGACGGCCGCCCCGCCGCCCGGGACGGCGAGCGACCCGAGCGGGACCGGCAGGAGGAGCGCCCACGGCGCCGCCGCCAGGCCCGCGACGAGCGCGGCCTGGCCGGCGATCGCGGTGATGGGGCGGTCCCGTCCGGCCCGGGCCGCGCTGATGAAGAACCCGGCGACGAGGAGCGGGAGGAGCGGCGCGAGGAGGAGGCTCAGCCCCGCGAGCCCCACGAGGCCGCCGCCGGCCACGATGGTGAGGCTCGCACCGGCGGTGCTCAGCAGGACGCCGCCCAGGAAGACCGGCGAGGAAAGCCGGTCCCGGCCCTCATCGAAGGCGAGCATGACGAAGAGGGGCGTGACGGCGACATCCCCGAGGAGCGAGAGGAGCGCGGCGTCGACCGCCCCGTTCACGAGGGTGATGTAGACGATGGAGACCTGGATGCCGAGGAAGAGGCCGATCCGGCCCCACTGCCCCGGGGAGAGGAAGAGCCTCAGGAGGGCACGCCCCTCGCCCCGGTAGGTGGAGAACGCGGAGTAGGCGACCCCGCCCACCAGGAACGGGTAGACGGTGAGGGCGAGCGGGGAGATCCGGCCCTCCAGCACGAGCACGAACCCGTAGTAGCTCGCCCAGAGGAACGCGGCGAGCAGGCTCATGGCCGTCGCGCCCCGGATCTGCGCCGCGACCATCGAGGACCCCGCCCGCCGGGGCCGGTTCAGGCGTACCCCTCGAACCGGAGCCCCTCGGCGGGGAGCGAGACGCCCCGGCCCCGGGCGACGTGCCCGATCTCGACCGCGTCCGGGTACCCGGCCCGGGCCAGCCGCCGGAACAGCTCCGAGCGGCGGCGGGGCCGGGCGACCACGACGAACCCGATCCCCTGGTTGAACGTCTGGAACATCTCCCTCGGCGCGATCGCCCCCAGCTCCCGGAGGAACGGAAAGAGCCCCGGGGGGGTGGGCCACCGGTCCAGGACGAACTCGACGCGGGGATGGAGCCGGACCAGGTTCCGTACGCCGCCGCCGGAGAGGTGCGCGTAGCCCGTGACCTCGGAGGAGCCGGCGAGCGCCTCGGTCGCCCGGACGTAGCAGCGGGTGGCGGTGAGCAGCTCCTCCCCGAGCGGCCGCGATGCCCCCGGCCGGGGCCGGTCGAGCGGCGTCCGGGTCTCCCGCACCAGCCGGCGCGCGAGCGTGAGCCCGTTCGCGTGGAGTCCGGAGGAGGGGAGGCCGATCAGGAGGTCGCCGGGCCGTACCGCCGACCCGGTGACCGGCCGGCGGCCCCGGGGGAAGAAGCCGATCGCGGTGCCGCCGAGGTCGGTGCCCCGGAGCAGCTCCGGCACGACGGCGGTCTCGCCCCCCAGGAGGTGGCAGCCGGCGGCCCGGAGCCCGCGGTCGAGCCCCCGGCCGATCTGCGCGAAGACCTCGGGGTCGGTCCGGGCCACGGAGATGACGTCGACCAGCCCGATGGGACGGGCCCCGACGGCGGCCAGGTCGTTCACGTTGATCGCCACCGCGTCCTCGCCGACCTCCTCCCAGCGCCCGAGCTCCTCCGCGAGCAGCCCCTTGGTCCCGACGGTGTCGGTCGTGATCGCGATCGTCTCGCGTCCCACCCGGACGAGCCCCGCGTAGTGCCCGGGCAGCTCGAGGCGCCGGCCGCTCGCCGGCGGCGGCCGGAAGCGCACCCCCCGGAGGAGGGCGGCGAGCGCCGTCGCGACCTCGCCCCGGTCGACCCCGGCCCGGGCGTACGTCCACTCCCCGGAGTCCGGGCCCGGCATCGGCCGACGGAGGGGTCGGGCCGCAAATAGCTACCGCCGGCGGGCGGCGCGTCACCGAGATATGCCGCGCCCCCCTCCCATCGCGGATGCCGGCGCGTGCCCGCCACCGTCGCGAGGCGGAGGAGACCCCGCCGCTCCCCGACGGACCGGAATGGGTCCTGGCGGGACGCGCCTACGTCGGAGGCCGGATCCAGCCGCTGGAGATCGGCATCTCCGCCGAGGGGAAGATCGTCGCCCTCGGCCGCGACCTCCGCGCGCCGCGGCGCCACGAGGTCGCGGATCGCCTCATCCTGCCGGCCGCGACCGACCTCCACGTGCACTTCCGGTCGCCGGTGGGGCTCCGCTCGGGCGAGAGCTGGTCGACGGGCACGGTCCAGGCCGCGCTGGGGGGCGTGGGGCTCGTGGCCGAGATGCCGAACTCCGACCCGCCCGTCACGACCGCCGACCGTCTCCTCGAGCGGCGCGACGCGGGGGCCGGCCGCCTCGCGGTCGACATGCTCCTCTTCGGTGCGCTCACCGAACGGCGCCGGGTGCCCGCGCTCGCGCGGGCGTGCGGGGCGTTCAAGCTCTACCTCGCGCCCACCACGGGGATCGGGCCGCCCGACGCCGCCGAACCGCTCGACGGACTGCTCGAAGCGGTCGCCGCGACCGGGCTCCCCCTCACGGTGCACGCCGAGGACCCGCGGGAGTTCCGCCACCCCGCCGAGCTCACGTCGACCGCCGGGTGGAACGAGGCGCGTCCCCTCCGCGCCGAGCGCCGGGCCGTCGAGGAGCTCCTCGCCCGGGCGCCGCCGGGGCTCCGGCTCAACATCGCCCATGTCACCCAGGCGGAGGTCGCGGAGCTCCTCGCGCGGGCCGGCCACCTCTTCGAGGTGACGCCGCACCACCTCCTCCTGTCCGCCCGGAGCACGGGCGACGCCTTCTCGAAGGTGAATCCCCCGCTCCGCCGGGAGCCGGAGCGGTCGGCGCTCTTCGAGCGGTTCGCCGCCGGATCGGTGCCCGTGCTCGCGAGCGACCATGCCCCGCACCCGATCGCCGAGAAGGAGCTCCCGTTCGAGCGCGCCCCGAGCGGGATGCCGGGCGTCGCGACGATGCTCCCGCTCCTCCTCGCCCTGGCGCGGACGGGAGCGCTGCCCCTCCCCGAGCTGATCCGGTCCGCCTGCGAGCGACCGGCGCGCTGGCTCGGCCAGCCCGCCGGCCGGATCGCCCTCGGGCACCGGGCCGACCTGATCGTGATCGATCCGAAGCAGCGGCGCACCATCTCCGCCGAGGGGCTCGGCATCCCGTGCGGATGGACCGCGTTCGAGGGATGGGAGGGGGTCTTTCCGCAGGAGCACTACCACGGCGGCGAGCCCCTCGTGGAGGGGGGCGAGTACGTCGGACGGCCGCTCGGGCGGTTCGTCCGGCCGGAGTTCGCGCCGGCCCCCCGGGGGCCCGCCCCGCCCGGAGGGCCCGGGGACGCGGGGGTCGGACCGACCGAGGACTGACGGGCTACGCCGCGGGCGCCCCGGGGGGGACCCGCTCGCGCGCCCGGATCCTCAGGAACAGCCAGAGGAGGAGGATCACGATCCCGGCCCCGATCACGACCTCGAGGTAGGTGAAGTAGTGCGTGAGCGACGTGTAGTCCTGCCCGAGGATCGTGCCCAGGTAGACCATCAGCAGGATGAAGGGCAGCGCGCCGAGGGCGCTGAAGGCGAGGAACTTCGTCCGGTCCATCTCCGCGGCCCCGGCGGGGTAGGAGATGTAGGCGCGCGCGAGCGGGATCATGCGGGAGAGGAAGACGGTGATCTCCCCCCGTCGGTCGAAGAACTCCTCGGCCCGGTGGAGCTCGCGGTCGTTCAGGTAGAACCGGCTGCCCCAGCGGTGGATCACCGCACGCCCGCCGTACCGCCCGATCTCGTAGGCGATGACGCAGCCGATCAGGCTCCCGGCGAGGGCGACCAGCGTGACCGTGAGCCACGAGAACCCCCAGGCCCCCTCGATGAGGAGCACACCCGCGAAGGGCAGGATCACCTCGCTGGGGAGCGGGGGGACGCCGAAGCTCTCGACGATCATCAGGGCGAAGAGGCCCGGAAGCCCGATCGTCCGCATCACGGTCAGGACGAGCTGGAAACTCCACGCGAGGAAGGAGAAGATGCGCCCTCACCCCCCCCCGGCCGTCGGGACGGTCACGCCGGTCCGCCCGGCTCGGCGAAATGGAGCCGGAACGGCTCCCGGAGCCCGGTCGTCGTCCGCGCGGGGATCCCCTCGAAGCTGAGCGGAACGGCGCATCCCCCGCAGCTGGTCGCGGGGCGGAGCCGGCCGAGGGCGATGGACAGGGGGACCCCGACCTCGATCTCCCTCACCGGCCCGGGAGCGGAGTCGAGGGCCGCCTTCAACGACCGGAGCAGCTCCTCCCCGTCGGGTGCGGCCGTCACGGACATGTCTTCGAAAGGTCCCGTCGGCACGTGCCCCGGCGGGAATCACTCGCCGCCGACCGAGGCGTCCGGAGCCGGCGCGCCCCTCGATCCGGAGGGGCCGCTGTTCCCCCCGCCCTTCGGGGGGCGTGCGTCCTTCTTCAGGATCTCGCCGCTGATCCGGTCGAGCTCGTCCATGAGATCATCGATGTTCGGCTCCTCGGCGGCGTCGGCGGCCCCCGCGGCCGCCGGAGCGGCCGCCGCCGTCGCCGGCGACGGCGTCGCCATCACCGCGGTCGGCCCGCCCACGTCCTCCGGGCCCTCGACGTAGTCGGGGGCTCCCGCCGCGGCCCCGGGTCCGGGGTCGGTCGAGGAGACCACCGCCGCGCCCGCGGCGCCGAGCCCGGAGCCGGCGAGCGCTTCGCCCGCGGCCCCCGGGGGCGGGGTCGCCTCCGGTCCACCGGCGACCGAGGCCCCGCTCCCGTCGGGCTCCGTCTCCGAGCCCTCGGGGGGACCCGCGGGCGGCTTCCGGCGGCGCCGCTCGTGCTGGAAGATCAGGAGCGCGGCCACGAGCGCGGCGATCACGATCGCCGCGATGGAGGCCCAGACCCAGGTCGGGACGCCGGGGGAGGTCGTCGAGCAGCTGGTGTACTGGCAGTTGCTCTGCGCCACGACCGGCCCGGCCGTGGCGGCGAGGGCCCCCCCGATGAGCGCCCCCAGGGCCGCGAGTCCGAAGAGCGCCGGCAGGAGGCGCTCCCGCAGGAGCTGAGAACGATGGGGATCCATGGGGTACCTTCGGGCCGGTGCTCCATGACTCAGGGAGGTATGTAAGCCTGTGGGAATGGGGGCCCCCGGCCCTCCCCCCCGCCGTCGGCGGGATGGACCGTCCGGGCCCGCGCGGCGGGGGTCCCCGCAGCGGAACCCTTACGCACCTCCCGGGATGGTACCCGTCCCGTGGACGCTGCCTTCCTCGCGCTGTGGCTGGTCATCGTATCCGCCTACGCCGGGTACTCGCTGTGGGCCCGGCTCGACCCCCGGTACCTTCTGGGGGCCGCGCTCCTCATGGTCATCGCCGCGGCCGTGCTCGAGGCGCTCGGCGACGTGGCCGCGGCCAACGCCCTCGCGGTGGACACCTTCTTCGCCTTCCTCGCGGGGCTCGTGGTCCTGGTCCTCGACCGGGCGATCTCGGAGCGGCGCGCCACCCGAAACCTAGGGCGAGCGGCGGGACCGGCCGAACCAGCGGGCGAGCCGACGGACCCCCGGTAGCCGGCGACCGCCGAGGAGCTTCTCGACCGCCTCGAGGAGGAGACGGTCGCCGTCCGAGATGCCGACGACCACGAGCTGGACGAGGACGAAGACCACGGCCGTCGCCAGGATGAACAGCGCGAGCGCCGGGAAGCCGGGGACGAACGGCAGGAGCGAGAAGAGGAGCCCGAGCGGCAGGATCGTGAGCACGAGCCCCACGAAGTACGGGGCGGGGAACGGCCGGATGTGCTCGCTCGCGACGAGCTCGCTCATCGAGAGGATGGGGATGAGCGCCGTCGCGATCGTCCAGGCGATCGAGGCGCCCACGATCCCGTAGGGCGGCACGAGCAGGAGGCTCAGCACCCCGTCGGTCACCGCGGCGGCGAGGTTGTTGATCAGGAGGTAGCGGGTCTGCCCGAAGGAGACCTGCGCCGCCGACGCGGGCCCGATCACCCCGGAGATGGTGGCGCCGATGACCAGGATCCGGAGCGGGAGGGCGTTCGCGGCGTACTGGGCGTTGTAGACGACGGTGAGGGCGGGGCCGGGGAAGACGAAGAAGACGAGGGCGAACGGCAGCGAGGCGAGCACCATCCACCGGGTCGCCGTGCCGTAGATGAGCCCGGCCGAGGAGCGGTCCTCGTACCGGACGTACCGCGCGATCACCGGCAGCAGGATGTAGGCGAGCGCGCCGAGCCCGATCAGGAGGAGCCGGGCGAGGGAGAGCGCGGCGCCGTAGGGCCCGGCCTCGGAGTTGTGGAAGAACCCCAGGATGAGGGTGTCGAGCGACCCCGCGAGGTAGGAGAAGAGCCCGACCACGAGGAGCGGCAGCGCGAAGAGGACGAGCCGGCGGGCGGCCGCCGGGTTCCCCGGGCCGGCGGGGAGGGAGCGGCGGAGCCGCATCCGGAGGTAGACCAGGATCCCGACGAGGGAGGCGACGTTCGCGAGCACGTAGGCGACGAGCGCCCCGGTGTACCCGAGGGGGTAGCGCCCCGGCCCCTGCGTCAGGAAGAGGGTGAGGAAGACGATGAACAGGAGCGGGTTCAGCAGCTGGATGAAGATCGTGTTCGGCCGGACGTCCTCGAAGCCCTGGAAGACCGCGGCGATCTGGGAGGCGACGATGCCGCAGCTCACGGCCACCGCGAAGTACTGCAGGGTGAGCCCGAGCACCGGCGAATGGTACCGCTGCGAGATCGGGATCGAGAGGAGCTCGAGGACGAGCCCGGCCCCGAGGGCGAGCGGGATCGCGATGAGGAAGCCGGTCCGGATCACCGTCCGGCGGTCGGTGTCGCTGGCGGCGAAGGGGATGCTCCGGGCGACCGCCGCCGGGAGCCCCAGCTGGCCGAGCACGGTGACGAGCCCGGAGAGCGCGAGCGCGATGTAGTACTCGCCGAAGTCCTGGGGCGAGAGGTTCCGGACCAGGATCACCCGGGCGACGAAGTTCGCCCCGACGAAGCCGAGGGTCCCGAGGAGGAGGATCAGCGTTCCGCGGGTGACCGAGCCGAGGCCGTCCCGGGCCCGGTCGCTCGTCTGCGCCAACGCCCTCGGTCGATGCGGGGGGGCCCGGAGCGCTTAAGCAATGCCCTTGACCGGCACCGGTTCACGCCGAAGGCGCGCCCCCCGGCCGGCCCGGTCCGCGGGAGCCTACAGGAACTCCTTGAGGAGATCTTCCCGGCCCTTGAGCCCCGAGGGCTGCTTCGTGAGCGGTCCCGCGGCGAGGACCTCCTCGAGGTCCTCGTAGGTGGGCCGGTCGGTCTTGTAAAAGAGCCCGATCGGGATCTTGTCGCCCCACTCGAGCGCCCTCTGCCAGGCCAGCTGGAGGTTCGTGGGGTCGTGCCCCGAGCCCTCGAGCTTGTAGATCCGCTGGCGGAACCAGTCGAACGTGTTGAGCTTGTTGTAGGTGACGCAGGGGCTCAGCGCATCGACGAAGGCGAACCCCTTGTGCTGGATGCCGTTCGCCACGAGCTCGGCCATGTGCTTCACGTCGCCGGAGAAGCCGCGCGCCACGTACGTCGCTCCGCTCGCGAGCGCGAGCGCGATGGGATCGATGGGGTTCTCGATGACCCCGGTCGGGGTGGACTTCGTCTTGTGCCCCATCATCGAGGTGGGCGAGGCCTGGCCCGTCGTGAGGCCGTAGATCTGGTTGTCCATGGTGACGTAGGTCATGTCGACGTTCCGTCGCATGGTGTGGACGAAGTGCCCCGCGCCGATCCCGAACCCGTCCCCGTCGCCCCCGGTCGCGATGACGGTGAGGCCGTGGTTCGCCCAGCGGACCCCCTCGGCGACGGGCAGCGCCCGCCCGTGGATGCCGTGGAAGCCGTAGGAGGAGAGGAAGTGGGGGAGGTTCGACGAGCAGCCGATCCCGCTCACGATCACGACGTCGTGCGAGGGGATCTGGAGCCGCTTGACCGCCATCTCGACGGCCGCGACCACGCCGAAGTCGCCGCAGCCCGGGCACCAGGTGGGCTTGGTGTCGGACTTGCCCACGACCATCTTGAGGGTCGTACCGGCCGTCGGATGGGCGGCGGTCGCGCTACCGGCCATGGCTCAGCACCTCCGTGGCGCGTCCTACGATCTCCATCGGATAGAAAGGTTCCCCGTCGAACTTGAGCAGCCGCTCGGTCAGGTGGATCCCCGTCTCGGCCCGGATCAGGCGGCCGAGCTGCCCGGAGAAGTTCGCCTCCACCAGCAGGGTGCGCTTCGCGGAGCCCAGGAGCCGGCCCAGCTCCGCCGCGTGGATGGGATAGACGGTGGGGAGGTGGATGAGGTTCGTCGCGACCCCCCGCGCGGCGAGCAGCGCCATCGCGTCCCGGACCGCGCCCACGGTGGAGCCCCACGCCACGAAGGACAGCTCCGCCGAGGGCGGCCCGAGGATCTGGGGGAGCTCGGTCGCCTGCGCGAGGCCGTCGAGCTTGCGCATCCGCTTCGACATCATCTTCGTCCGCTCGGCGACCCAGATGGGCACCCCCGACTTGACGTCGGAGATCAGGTGCCCCTTCTCGTCGTGCTCGTCGGATCCGCTCACGTAGTTCAGGCCGGGCTGGCCGGGGAACGAGCGCGGCGAGACGCCGCTCGGGGTGTAGCGGTAGCGGAGGTACTCCCCGCCGTTCGGCTCGACCGTGTAGAGGCTCGGGATGTCGACGTTGAGGTCGAGCTCGCCCGGATCGACCGTCGCGTAGCTCTCCGAGAGGTGGAGGTCGCTCGCCACCAGGATGGGCGTCTGCCACGCCTCGGCGAGCTCGAAGGCCCGGATCGTCGCACGGAAGGCGTCGACCGGATGGGTCGGCGCGAGGATCGCGCGGGGGAACTCGCCCTGCCCGGCCCCGAGCATCAGGTTGAGGTCGCCCTGCTCCGTCTTCGTCGGGAGGCCCGTCGAGGGGCCGCATCGCTGCGACTCGACGACGACCAGGGGGATCTCCGCCATCCCGGCCATGCCGAGCGCCTCGACCATGAGGGAGAATCCGCCGCCGCTCGTCGCGGTCATGCTGCGGACCCCGCCGAAGGAGGCGCCGATCGCCATGTTGATCGCGGCGAGCTCGTCCTCCGCCTGCTTCACGACCACGCCGACCTGGTGGGAGTGCGCCGCCATCCAGTGCATGATCGAGGAGGCCGGCGTCATGGGGTACTGGGAGAGGAACTTGCACCCGGCGGCCGCGGCCCCGAGCGCGATGGCCTGGTTGCCGGCCATGAGGTACTTGGGCGGGCCCGCGGGGGCGACCGCCGATCCGACCGGGGCGCCGTGCTGCTGGGCATACCGGTACCCCTCGCCGGCGCCGTTCACGTTCCAGTCGACCACGTCGCCCTTCTTGGTGCCGAAGGAGTCGGCGATCGTCCGCTGGATCACCTCGAGCGGGATGCCGGCGAGGAAGCTCACGGCCCCCAGGCCGGCCGCGTTCTGGAGGATCGGCTGGGAGGTGAACTTGCGCGCGACCGCCAGCGTCGGGACCGAGAGCGCCCGCGTGCCGACGGGCAGTTCCGAGTCCGCGACGGTGAAGTTCTCCGGGTCGTAGACGAGGACGCCGCCGCGCCGCAGGGAGGGGAGGTGGATCTGCGCGGTCTCCTTGTTGAGCGCGTAGAGGATGTCGCACCCGTCCCCCTGGGAGTAGACGCGCTCCTTCGCCGCGCGCGCCTGGAACCATACGTGGCCGCCCCGGATGACCGATTGGTAGGCGTTGAAACCGAAGACGTGGAGCCCCATCCGCGAGAGGCACTTGCTGAGCGTCTCGCCGATCGAAGCGATGCCGTCCCCGGCGGCGCCGCCGCTCCGGATCGCGATCTCTTCCATCGGAGCGCGGCGAGCGAGCCGCGATATTAGGCGTTTCCGGCCGCCGAGAACCGCCCGGGTCGGATCGGTGTCGCGGGCCCGACAGGAAGGTAAAGGAGATGAGCCGCGGCCGGTACCGAACCGGGCGTGACGGCCCCGGTGCGCGTCCTCCTCTTCGCCTCGGCGCGCACGGCGGTGAACTCCGCCCGGATCGAGCGGAAGGTCCCCGAGCGCGGGCTCCCCGTCCGGCAGTTCCTCGACGAGCTCGTGCGCGACTACCCGGCGCTCCGACCCGTGACGGAGGTGGCGCGCTTCGTCCGGAACGGGGAGTACCTCATGGGCACCCGCGGCCGGATCGGACCGGGTGACGAGCTCGCGATCCATCCACCGTACAGCGGGGGCTGACCGTGGAGGTACGGGTCGGCCCGCGACCGCTCTCCCTGGCCGCGGCGTACCGCGAGCTCGACGATCCCCACTCGGGCGGCGTCGTCCTGTTCGCCGGGCGCGTCCGGGCCGGCCCGATGCCCCGCGGTCCGCCGGGCCCGCTCTCCTCGCTCGAGTACGAGGCCCACGCGCCGCTCGCCGAGGCCTCCCTCCGGAGCCTGGGCGCGGCCGCGCGCCAGCGATTCGGCGTGCGCGGGCTCGTGCTCTGGCACCGCACGGGCGTCCTCGGGATCGGGACGATCTCGCTTATCGTCGGCGTGGCCGCGCCGCACCGGGAGAGCGCGTTCCGGGCCGCGCGCTGGCTGATCTCGGAGCTGAAGAGGACGGCCCCGATCTGGAAGACGGAGCGAGCGCGATCCGGGCGTCGGCCGCCACGACCCCCTGGCCCTCGGGTCGGACGATGAGCGGGTTGATGTCGAGCTCGGCGATCTCGGGCAGCTCGACCGCGAGCTGGCTCAGCCGCTCGATGGCCTCGTAGAGCGCCTCGAGATCGCTCGCCGCCTCGCCCCGGACCCCCGAGAGGAGCGGGAAGGACCGGACGGAGTGCACCATGTTCCGGGCCGAGAGCGGCCGGATCGGGGCGAGCCGGAACGTCACGTCCTGGAGCACCTCGACGTAGATGCCCCCCATCCCGAAGGCGAGGATGGGGCCGAAGGCCGGGTCCCGCTGCACGCCGAGCAGCACCTCCTTGCCGGCGGGGATCATCTGCTCGACCTGGAACCCCTCGATCCGCGCGTTCGGGACCCGCTCGGAAAGCGTGGCCCCCATGCGCGAAAAGGCGTTCCGGAGCTCGTCGTCGCTCCCGAGGCCGAGCGCCACCCCGCCCGCATCGGTCTTGTGCGAGATGTCCGGCGAGGCCACCTTGAGCACGACCGGGTAGCCGATCTCGCGGGCCGCCGCCACGACCGAATCCACGTCCCGGCCGTGGACGGTGCGACCCTCGGGGAGCCGGAAGCCGTAGGCGGCCAGGACGCGCCGGGCGGCGTACTCGGGCAGGACCGTCGTGCCGGCCCGTCGGGCGGCCCCCAGGAGCCGGCGGGCGGTGGCGGTGTCGGCCGGGTAGTGCCGGCCCTTCATGCGGAGACGGGTGGACCACGCCCGGTAGCGGGCGAGGCTCGCGAACGCCTGGACCGCCTCCTCGGGGAAGGTGAACGACGGGACTCCCATGCCCTCGAGGAACGTCACCTCCTGGGAGAGATCGGTGAGCCCGAACAGGCAGGCGATCACCGGTTTGCGGTAGCGCACCCGGGCGGCCGCCATCGCCTCCGCGACGGCCCGCGCGGGCGTCTCGCCGGTGGGGGTCGCGATGACCAGCGCCCCGTCGTAGTCCTTCCCGCCCAGGAGGGCCGCGAGCGCCGCCTCGTACTGGGGCGCCTTGGCGTCGGCGGTCATGTCGAGCGGGTTCGAGAGGGTCGCGGACGGGGAGAGCCGGCGGGCGAGCCGGGTGCGGTCCGCCTCGGGGAGCGGGGGAAGCTCCAGCCGGGAGCGCGCGCAGGCATCCGCCGCCACGATGCCCGGTCCGCCGGAGTTCGTGAGGATGGCGAGGCGGGGGCCCTCGAGCGTGAGGCCGTAGCTGAAGATCTTGGCCATCCGGAAGAGCTCGCCGATGGTGTCGGCCCGCAGCACGCCGGACTGCTCGAACAGGGCATCGAACAGCCGGTCCTGGCCGGAACGCGCGAGGGAGCCCGTGTGGCTGCGCGCGGCCCGCTCGCCCATCGGGGAGCGGCCGCTCTTGATCACGAGGACCGGCTTGTGCTCGGTGACCTCCCGGGCGGTCTCGAGGAACCCCCGGCCGTCCGCCAGGCTCTCGATGTAGAGCAGGATCACCTTCGTCGCCGGGTCCGCCCCCAGCGAGCGGAGGAGGTCGTTCTCGTCGACGCCGGCCCGGTTGCCCACGGAAAGGAACCGCGAGAAGCCCAGCCGCTCGGCGATGCCGTACTTGAGGATCCCCGCGCAGAGCGCGCCGCTCTGGGAGACGAAGGCGATGTTGCCGCGGGGCGGGGGCGAATCGGAGAAGGTCGCGTTGAGGGCGATCTCGGGGTCGTTGTTGATCACGCCGAAGCAGTTCGGGCCGATGATCGACATCCGGTACTTCTGGCCGATGCGCCGCAGCTCGGCCTCGCGCGCGATCCCCTCGCCGCCCACCTCCGCGAAGCCGGCGGAGATCACCACGATCCCCTTCGTGCCGCGCCGGCCGAGTTTCTCCGCGACCCGCGCGACGGCCGCGGCGGGGACGATCACCACGCCCAGGTCCGGGACCTCCGGCAGGTCGTCGACCGTGCGGTAGCACCGCACGCCGGAGACGCTCGTCCAGGAGGGGTTGACGGGGTAGGCGACGCCGCGGTAGCCGCCGGTCAGGAGGTTCCGGAAGAGGCTCTCCCCGACGGTGCCGGGGCGGTTCGAGGCGCCGATGACCGCGATCGACCGGGGCTCGAACAGCTCGCCGAGCGCCGGATCCCGCCCGACGACCATCCCCTCATGCCTCCGGCAGCGCGCGACGTGCCCGGGCGTTATATAGAGTCGGGAGGTCCGAATTGACCCATGACCGCGGACCCGTCGCCGTCGGAGGGCCGACCCACCTCCCGGCCGGCGCGCCCGGGCGGCCCGCTCCAGCGGATGGAGAAGGGCCCGATCCGTCACGTGGTGGCCGTCGGGAGCGGCAAGGGCGGCGTCGGGAAGAGCTCGGTGACCTCGCTCCTCGCCGCGGAGCTCCGGCGACGGGACCTCACGGTCGGGGTGCTCGACGCGGACGTGACCGGGCCGTCGGTCCCGAAGCTCCTCGGCGTCTCCGGCCCGCTCTTCGACAAGGGCGAGGGGATCGAGCCGGCGAAGACCCGGAACGGCATCTCGGTCATCTCCTCCCAGTTCCTGGTCGAGGAGGAGCAGACGCCGGTCATCTGGCGGGGTCCGCTCGTGACGCGGCTCATCCTCCAGTTCTTCGGCGGGGTCAACTGGGGCCCCCTCGACTACCTGCTGCTCGACATGCCCCCGGGCACCAGCGACGTGCCGCTGACCGTCTTCCAGTCGATCCCCATCGACGGGATGGTCTTCGTGTTCTCGCCCCAGGAGCTCGCGGCGCTCATCGTCCGCAAGGCGATGAACATGGCCCGCGACCTCCACGTCCCGCTGCTCGGGATCGTCGAGAACCTCGCCTACCTCGACTGCCCGCACTGCACGACCCGGATCGAACCGTTCGGCCCGAGCCGGGTCGCGGCGATCGCGGAGGAGTACGGCGTGCCGCTGCTCGCGCGGATGCCCATCGACCCCGCCGTCTCGGTCCGCGGCGACGCGGGCGAGCTCACCGACCTCTCCACGGCCGCGGTCACCGCGCTCGGCGACGCCTTCCTCGCCGCGATCACGTCGGCGGAGAAGCGCCAGCTGACGGTGCTGTAGCCCGGAGCTTCGCGAGCGGGATCCGCTCCGACGGGATCCCGAGGCGGCCGAGCGACTCCGCGAGCCCGGGGAGGTGCGCGTCCCCCACGACGACCGCGAGCCGGCCGTACCCGTGGCTCCTCAGCTCCGCGAGCCGGGCGGCCATGTGCTCGTTCCGCTCGTCGAGGAGGACGTGGGCGACGCCGGGGAACTGGGCCCGCATCTCCGTGAGGAGCTCGGCGGGCGCCTCCTCGTAGGCCCCGATCTGCGCGCGGACCACGCCCGACGGGACGAACAGCCCGACGAGGCTCCCCACGAGCAGGCTCAGCCGCTCGCGCATCGAGAGCGACCGGACCATCCGGCCGATCGTCTCCCGGATCGGATCGTCGATGAGGAAGAGCGGGAGCTGCCACTCGCGGGCGAGCAGGGCCGCCGTCCGCATCTCCGCGCCGGCGCCCTCCCCGAGCTCCTCCCCGAGCCGGCGCTGGAGCACGCTCCAGAGCCGGAGGAAGAAGGGGCCGCCCCCGCCCCGCGGACGCGCCGCGCCCCCCTCGGGCAGGAGGATCGCGGCGCGCTCGGCGTCGAGCTCCACCGCGATCCCCTGGAGGTCGCGGCCGGAGAGCGCGCGACGCAGCGGCCCGGCGAGGTCCACCACGTGCGCGGTGCCGACGAGGAGCACCGGGCGCTCCATCGTGGAGGCGTACAAGGGGTTGGGGAGCGTCACCGGGGGTATCTCGGTTGCGCGGCCCCGGGCGGGGCCCGCAACCTCAAAATACGCGGCGCGGGTGAAATCTCCGCCGCATCATGACGTGGACCCTCTACCTCGTGCCCAACTCGAAGCGCGCCGAGCTCGACACCGTGCTCAAGGACGACCAGCTGTCCCGGCAGAGCCAGAAGCTCCGCGACGCCGCCGCGATGGGCGGGCCGGCCGGCGAGACCTACGTCCTGCTGGAAGGCTCCGCGGAGGCGATCCAGCGGGGCGAGGGGCTGCTGGGCCCCCTCGGCGCGAAGCTCTCGGGCGCGGACGGCGAGACCCTCTATCGGAAGTTCAAGGACGAGGAGGAGGCCGCCTCCGCCGGCATGGGCCTCTTCTTCACGGAGTAGGGCCGGACCCGGGCCCTCCGGTCAGGTCCCGCGCCCGGCGCCCGCGGGCCGCGGCACGCCGTCGGGGAGGATCACGCCCCCGCTCGGCCCCCCGGCCACGAGGGGGCGGCCGAACTGCCAGGGGATGAGCTGGCGCAGCGCGCCCGCCGGGGCCCGGACGATCTCGATCTTCCGGAGCACCGAACGGAGGTTCGCGAGGATCGGCCGGTCGGGGCCGCGCCGGCGGGCGGGCGAGGCGAGGGCGCCGAACAGGACCCGCTCGGCATCCCACCCGAAGAGGAAGGGCGCGGTGCCGGCATGGCGGTACAGCTGGAGGAGCAGGGACCGGACGGCCACGGGGTCCGAATGGAGACCGGTGACGAGGACCTCGTCGAGCCCGGGCATCTCGGACACGGGCGGCAGGGCCTCCGGGTTCAGGAAGCAGCGGCGGCGGAGGAGCCCCTCGAGCTGGAGCTTCCGCTCCCAGCGCCGCTGGCGGATCGCGGCCCACGGGCCCCCGCCCGCGCGCGGCTCCTTCGCGTCGGTCCGCTCACCCAGGGCGCGGTGGAACGCCTGCCGGGCCGTCCCGCTCCCGAGCGCGGGCCGTTCCGCGGAGTCGGCCAAGAGGAACTCCCAGGGCTGGGGGTAGGAGATGGGGGGCCGCCCGAGCACCGAGCCCGCCCAGGCCCCCTCGAAGTCGAAGAACGCGGGCAGCCCCCCCGAGCTCGCCGTGACCGTCACCGTCGCCTCGGCGCGCAGCCGCGCCGGGGCGAGCGGTCGGGGCGGGGGCCCCGAGGCGCGGTCGGCATGGACGGAGAGGACCGCGCCGGGCAGCTCCCACGCGACGACGGAAGAGGGATCCTCCTCGACCTCCCTCGCGATCCCGGCGTGATGCTCGGCGTAGGGCTGGAGCAGCCGGAGCCGGACCTGGCCGAACTCGGACGGGAGGAGTCCCGGGACCCACCGCTCGCTCACCCATCGCTGGGCGAGCGCCTTCCGGCGGACCGACTGGTAGGTGGTCCGGGGCGTGCCGGCGCAGCGGATGCGCCCCCGCTCGCCCCCCGGCACCTGGGCGAGGAGGGCGCCGAGGACCGCGAGCTCCGAGCGGCTCAGGCTCCGCACGGGGGCCCGAAGGAGGACCGCCTATCACTACCTGCCGTCCGGCGCGCTCCGTTTCGCCCCCTCGAACCGGAGCCGTGCCTCTTCTACCCGGTCGCCGGTCCCCCCGACGGATGGCGCGTCCCGTGCGCGAGCGCTCCGTTCCACGGTCCCTCCGGGCCGCCGGGGGCGTCGCCCTGGCCCTCCTCCTCCTCACCTCGGCCGCGGCGGTCGCGGCGCCGACCGCGGACGGGCTTGACCGCAGCGGGTCCGGGCCCTGTGCGCTGCTCCCGGCGCTCTACCCCGTCCTGGTGAACGGCTCCTCCAACTCGAGCTTCATCACCCTCTACCCGATCGTCGTTCCGATGAACTCCTCGTCCGCCCCGTCCGTGCCCCCACCGTCCTTCAACGGGACCCTCGGCGTTCCCTGGCCGACCAACCTCTCGACCGCGAACCCCCCGAAGGCGACGGTCGGCGAGGCGCGGGCGGACTGGGCGACGATCTGCGGGGGACCGGAGTTCGTGTACCTGAGCGGGCAGGTGTCGGCGTTCGACTTCCAGACCGGAACCACCGCGGACACGCTCACGGGGAACGTCAGCCTCGTGGTGGGCTTCGGATGGTCCGCGACCTGTCCCGGGGGCAACCTGTTCAACGCCACCAACTCCTCCTCCGCGGGCTCGGTCAACTGGAGCCACCCCAACTTCACCGGTTCGGGCTGCAGCTACCAGGTGGACTGGTTCGGCAACTTCTACCCGAACGGCACCACCAACGTCTCCGGGCCGTTCGAACACGTCCAGCCCGCATTCTATGGCAGCCCTGCGCCCCCGCCGGGCTTCCCGGGGGGTCCCCCGGGCGGCGGGCTCGGACCCACCGCCTTCCTGGCCGCGGGCCTGGTGCTGCTCGTCCCGGTCGCGCTCGCGATCGCCCTCGCCCTCGCGATCACGCGGCGGGCCGACCGGGCCCGGGGCGCCAGCGCCCCGGCGCCGTCCCCCTCCTGGAGCGGACCCCCCGCGCCGGCGCGGCCGGCCCCGCCGGGTCGTACCCCGGAGGAGGCGCCGGCGGCCGAGCCGGATCCGCTCTCCGACCTGCTGTGACCGGGCGCGCGGCCGGGGACCGCGGACGGGGTCGGTATCAGGCCAGGTCGGTGGGGCCCTGCCCGGGCTCCAGGTCCTCGCCGCCCCCGAAGTTCCTCTGGGCCGCACGGTAGAGGAGCTCGAGCCCCCGCCCGTCGGTCCCCGAGGTGGCGATGAGACCGGACATCGGCGCCATCGACTCGACGGCGCGGAGGATCTCCGCCGAGAGCTGCACGTCCGGCGTCGGGGACTCGAGGTTGACGGCGTCCGAGAGCCGGCCCGGCTCGTCCCCCCAGGAGGCGATCTCGTCGATCTTCTCGGGCGGGAGGAGGTCGCACTTCGAGAGCACGTTCACGATCGGCAGCCGGAAGCGGAACTCCACGTTGGCCGCCAGGAGGAGGAGCGAGACGAACCCCGAGGCGCTCCGGGCGAGGCTCGGGTCGAAGAGGAAGGCGATCATCGAGCGGTCGCCGCTCAGCGCGTCGACGATCGCCTTCGACGACTCCCGGAAGGCGAACAGCTCGACCTGCCCCGGCGTGTCCACGAGGATGTAGTCGGTGCGGAACTCCTCGATCGCCTGCCGGAGCTCGAAGACCTTGAGGGCGATCATGTCGGCCGCCGCGACCTGCGCCCCGTTCGGGCCGAGGCCGTACTCGGTCATCACCTGGCCCAGGCGGACCCAGTCGCGGATGTCGATGTCCGGCTCGAAGCCGGTGCTCTCGTTGCCGGGGTCCAGGTTCACGGTGATGGAGTCGTAGCCGGCCGTCTCGAGCCACCGGGCGAACCCCTGGACGAGCGTGGTCTTCCCCGCGCCGGCGGTGCCGGTGAAGTAGATGGCCGAGGGCTCCTCCGCCATCTTCCCCCTAGGCCCGGGCCGCGGCCGCGAGCGACCGGAGCTGCTCGGCGATCTGGCGGAGGACCCGGGCCTTCGAGCCCTCGCCCTTCTTCGTGATCTTCACGCGCCCCTCGAACCGGTGCGCCTCCCGGGGGTAGAGCTTCCCGGGCTCCGCCTCGGCCACGTAACCGAGCCGACGGGCGGCCGCCACGATCTCCTCGGTGGTGACCTCGGCCGCGGCGACCGCAGTGGGCACCCTCCGTCCCGAGGCCCGGCTCCCCTTGGCCCGCAGGTAGGAGGGGTAGACGTAGAAGTGGTCGGGCACGGGGAACTCCCGTGGCCCTACGCGGTCCCGCGCGCGGCGACCCGGACCCCGTTGAGGACGCCGTCCTGGCCGGGCCGGGAGCGGATCTGGACGAGCCCGAGCTCCGTCTCGACGATCGCGCCGCGGGTGATGATGTTCCGCTGGACGTAGTTCGGGTTCGCGGGGTTCTCGCGGACCGTGAGCAGCTTCACGACCTTCATCTGCCGGGTCGCCGGGTCGTAGACGTTCACGACGTTCGTCGTGAGGACCCGCAGCTTCCGGTTGTCCCCCTTGACCCGGTAGGTCTTGACCGTGCCCGGCCCGATGGTGGCGTGCTGGATCTCGCGCGCGATCTCGAAGCGGCGCTTCTTCCTCAGCGGGCGGAGCCGTCCGCCCGAAGGCTTCCTGCGCGAGCGTCCTTGCCAGATGCCCATCGTTCCTCGGCGAACCGCGGCCAGCCCAGGGTCGCTATAAGACGTTTGGCGCGGGGCGCCGCGGCTCACCCCCCCGGCGGGAAGGTGAGGACGTGCTTGATCGAGGAGCCCTTCTGCTCGAGGACCGGGCCGTACCCGTCGAGCGGCGTCCGGTCGAAGATGAGCCGGTCGAACTCGGGGCCCCACCGGTCGGCGTGCTGGACCAGATGGTCCCGCCCGAGCTCGAAGTAGGACCGGTTCGCGTTGACCGATCCCACCACGGCCTGGTTCTCGAGGACCAGGTCGCGGAGGAGCCGGCCGGCCGGGACCGTGATGGGCGGGGCATCCGCCGCCGGGATCCCCGTGAGGACCAGGACCCCGTTGGGCCGGAGGTAGTCCACGAGGTGGAGCTCGAGGTCCGCCACCCCCGTCGCATCGACGATCAGGTCGAACCGGGCGTCGCCGAGGAGGGCGATCCCGCCCCGGATGTTGACGTGCGCGACCCCCTGGCCCGCGAGGAGCCGGGCCGCCGGGGTCGTGTCGTCGTGGAGGTCGACGGCGGTCACCGTGAAGCCGTCGGCGGCCAGGAGGAGGCTCGCGAGGATCCCGATCGCCCCCGTGCCGGTGACGAGCGCGCGGTACGGCCGGCCCAGCGGGTAGCCCGGGGTGGGCTCGAACCTTGTGAGGATCGACCGCCCCTCCGCGAGCGCCTTCTCCACGACGCTCATCGGCTCGAGGAGGACGGCCCGGCTCCGGAGCCCGCCCGGGACCTTGACCAGGTACTCCGGCCGCTCGGTGTACACCTCGCAGAAGTAGCCGTCGCGCCCGTTGATGCCCCGCTCGGTGAAGAGCCCGCTCTCGCAGAAGTCCGACCGGTTCGTGAAGCAGAACCGGCACTGCCCGCAGCCCCGCCGCACCGTCGCGACGACCAGGTCGCCGGGATCGAACCCGGGCGTCTCCGGCCCCGACTCGACGACCACCCCGAGGTTCTCGTGCCCCAGGATGAGGGCGTCGTGACCGGCCGGGGACCGGCCGTACTTCCCGAGGACGATGTCGCGGTCGGTGCCGCAGACCCCGCATTCCACGATGCGGACCTTCACCTCCCCCGGACCCCGCACGGGCTCGGGAAGGTCGGCGAGGCGGATCCCCGGCGCCGGGGGGTTCACGACGAGCGCGCGCATGGGCTAGAGGTAGCTCCGGAACTCGCGTTCGTCCGGGGCCAGCGCGGCGAGGACCCGCTGCTCCTCCTCCGACGTGAGCGGGTCGTAGGGGCTCCGGTACCCGACCTCCGCGCCCCGGAGATGCGCGGCGAGGAACTTGTCCGCGGAGGGGAAGGGTCCGGCGGCGGCGACCCGGGCGAGCCGGTCGACGGTGGCCTGGAGCGAACGGGCCGCCGGCTCGTCCCGGGCGGTCGCCGCGGCCACCAGCTTGACGCACAGCTTGGGCAGGAGGTTCGCCATCCCCATGACCGCGCCCGCCGCTCCGGCGGCGATCGCGCGGCTCGCGAAGATGTCGTCGCCGGGCAGCACCGCGAACCCCGGACCGCCGGCCGCGA
The DNA here is from genome assembly GCA_027314915.1 of Thermoplasmata archaeon. Classification (GTDB taxonomy): domain Archaea; phylum Thermoplasmatota; class Thermoplasmata; order Lutacidiplasmatales; family UBA184; genus JAKIVR01. The sequence continues at coordinate 72,460 of DAHUZZ010000006.1, forward strand.
GGAAGCCCTCCAGGCTCGGGAAGCTCTCGCTGGTGTCCTTGAGGCCCTGGAGGGTGCCGGCGCGGGCGAGCCGGCCGACGAGCGGCGCCGGGAGCGCGTACCCGACGTGGCCGGGGATGTTGTAGGCCAGGACCGGCAGCCGGACCGCCGCCCGGATCGCGCGGTAGTACCTCTCGATGGCGGCCTCGGTGGGCCGGAGGAAGAAGGGCGGGACCGCCACGATCGCCGCGGCGCCCGCCTCCTCGGCCTGCTCGGCACGCTCGACGGCGACGGCGGTCGAGCCGGCCCCGCAGCCGATCCAGGCGTCGGCGCGGCCGGTCAGGCTCTCGATGACCGACTCGACGAGCGCCTTCCGCTCCGACTCCCGGATCGAGGTGAACTCCCCGAGCGTGCCGAGGGCGAAGATGTGGTCCACCCCGGCGTCGCAGAGGACCCGGGTGTACCGGGCGTTCTTGCCGGCGTGGAGGCTGCCGTCGTCCGCGAAGATGGTGGGTGTGGGTACGACGAGGCCCCCGAGCGACATGGGACCCGCAGCCGAGACGTGTTTATCATGTTGAACCCCTCCGCCGCACCGGATGGGAGCGGCCGGTCTCGCCGCCCGGGGAGCGCGCCCCGTCGCCGAGGGGACGCTCCTCGGCATCGACGAGGCGGGGCGCGGGAGCGTCCTCGGCCCCCTCGTCGTGGGCGGCTTCCTCGTCCGATCCGAGCACCTCGATCGCGTGGCGGCGGCCGGCGCCTGCGACTCGAAGCTCGTCGGCGCCGAGGAACGGGGCCGGATCTACCGGCGGCTCGCCCACCTGGGGCGCCGCTTCTCGGTGGTGCTCTCCCCCTCCGAGGTGGATTCCGCGGTGCGGCGGGGGGAGCTCAACCTCCTCGAGGCGCGCGCGTTCGGCCGGATCGTCCGGGAGGCCCGGCCGGCGGAGGCGTACGTCGACGCGTGCGACCCGGTCGCCGAGCGGTTCGGACGCACGGTGGCCGCCTTCGCAGGGACCCGGAGCCGCATCGTCGCCCGGCACCACGCCGACCGGGACCACGTGCTCGTCGGGGCGGCCTCCATCGTCGCCAAGGTCCTCCGGGACCGCGCCGTGGCACGGCTCCGCCGTACCCTCGGCGCGGAGTTCGGCTCGGGCTATCCGTCGGACCCGCGGACCATCGCCTACCTGCGCTCGGCGCTCCGCGCCCCCGCCGAGGAGCTCCCGTGGGTGCGGCACTCCTGGTCCACCGCGGCAAGACTTAAGCCCCCGACCACGGTCGCAACCCTCGACCGGTTCACGCCATGATGGTGATCGAGGAGACCCTGGCCGGGCTCGTCGACCGGTTCAACCGCCATGCCGCGAAGAACCCCGGCGTGAGGTCGGAGCTGAAGGGGCTCGAGCGGACCATCGCGATCCACCTCACCGACGAGGGTCAGTACGCGGTCGACCTCCGCGGCGGCGAGCTCACGCACCTTAGGACCGGCCCGGTCGACCACGCCGACGTCACCATCACGTGCGACCGGGCGACCTTCCTCGGGCTCATCACGAAGGAGATCGGGCCGATGAAGGCGCTCGTGACGCACCGGCTCCGGATCGACGGCACGCTCGAGGACAAGCTCCTGTTCCGGAAGCTGCTCTGAGCCGGCCCGGCCTCAGGGCAGGAAGACGCAGGCGGCGATGCAGACCCCGTAGTGGTCCATCGGGATCACGAGCTCCTCGGTCCGGTAGTGGATCCTCCGCAGCTCGACGCCGCGGAAGTGCGCGATCTCCTCCATCCGCCACTTGAGGAACTCCTTGAGCGACTTCTGCGTCCCGTGGATGTGCGCCTCGGCGACGTACCCGCCCTGGCCGTCGGACCGGAAGCCGTAGGCGATGCCCGCGCTGACGACCTCGCCCTCGCCCCCGCCGTGGCGGGCGAGCACGCAGTGGGTGAGCGCCCCGCGCCGCAGCGGCTGGCGGTCCACCTGGCGGATGCCGATGGGCAGCACCGAGGAGACCGAGATCAGGTTCTGGTCCCCGATCCGGGCCTGGAGGAGCGCGAGGTCGAAGGCGTTGAGCTCGCTGGTCTTGTTGATCCCCTTGCCGCTCGTGATGAAGAACCGGGTCGGCACGGGCACGAGGGTATCGTTCGGTTCGGACGACCGGCTGCGGGGCACAAGGCGCGGGAGTCGCGCCGCGAAATAAAGGTGGTGCCGGCGCGGAGGTCGGCGGGGCCCGCCGGGCCGCCCTCAGACCATGATCGCGTGGCGCTGCCGCATCGACTCCTCGGTCTCGCCCCGGGCGCGCATGAGCTCGGCCACCACGGCGTCGGTGAAGGCGAGCGCGGCCGCCTCGAAGAGGGTGCCCAGCGGCGCGAGCCGGGGCCGCTCGGACTCCTCGGTGAACCGGAACGGCACGAGGACCGAGGCCGCGTGGGCGATCTTCGAGCCGGGCCGGGCCGTGAGCACGATGAGGTCGGCGCCCTCGCGCCGGACGATGTTCGCGGTCTGGATCGACGAGTAGCTCTCGCCCGCGCCCGAGAGGATCACCACCAGGTCGCCCCGGCGGACGATGGGGGTCACCGACTCGCCGATGACGTAGGCGGTGAGCCCGACCTGGGTGAGCCGCATCGCGAAGGCCCGGCCGAAGATCCCGCTCCGCCCCGCGCCGTAGGCGAAGGTGGCCGGGGCCCGGACCAGGAGCTCGACCACCCGGCCCACGACCGCGCGCGGGATCTCCGCGAGGGAGGCCGCGACCTGCCGGGCCACGTAGGCGTGGGCCCGCGCGTAGGTCTCCGCGTCAGTGCCCGTGCTCGGTTCCATGCGACCTCGCCCGGGCCACCGCGGACGGCGTGCGCGCGACGACGGGCCGGCGCGGCGGGGCCACGGGGCGCTTCGGGACGGCCGGTCGCGCGGGGGCGTGCGGGGGCACGCGGCCCTTGCCCGGGGCCGGGGCCGCCGCGGGCTTCGCCGGCTGGTGGCGCTTCGCCCACCTCCGGCTGAGCGCCCGCTCGTAGAGGAGCTTCATGTACATCGCGTCGTGCTCGAGGAGCGGCGAGCTCGAGATCACCGAGACATCGTACTCCCGCTCGCTCAGCACCTCGGCGAGCGGGTCGAACTTGAGCTGCCCGCGCTTGATCGGCGTGAGCCGGAACTCGCCCGGCCCGTAGAGCTCCACGCCGGAGAAGTTGAGGTAGAGGTTGCCGTGGCTCGCCGCCACGAACTCCTCGATGAGGGGGCGGATCTGGTCGGCGGTCTCGAGCGGGATCCGCTCCCGCGCCGCGACGTGGGGCAGGTTCAGCACGGGCACGATGCCCTTGATCTGGTGGGCGAGCTCGAGGATCTCCTCCCGGCTCCCGAAGACGTCGGGGTGGCCGCTCGGCTCGATGGCGAGCCGCACCTCCCCGTGGGTGTACTCGTGCAGCCACTTCGAGACGTCGCGGGCGATCTGGGTGAGCTCCTGGATCGAGTCCTCCCGGACGCCCGGGCCGTAGAACCCCAGGTGGGAGACGGTGAGCCGGGCGCCGAGCCCGTCCGCGAGCACGCCGGCCCAGAGGATCTGGCGCAGGCTCCGCTCCCGCGCCTCCTGGCTCCCGAAGAAGTCCACGTAGTACGGTGCGTGGAGCGTGAGATCGACGTCGAGGGCGCGCGCCAGCGCCCGCGTCTGGGCGAGGTCCGGGTGGTCCTTCGCGAGCGACCAGGTGAGCGCGGTGAGCGACGCCCGCCGCTTGAGCGGCGACTCGAGCTCGGGGATCGTCGGGGCGATCGACTCCTTCCCGACCGGGCTCACCTCGACGACGAGCGTCTGGACGAGCTCCTTGGGGAGCTTGCCCACCTCCTCGTCGAGGACCGGGCGCAAGAGCGGGTTCACCTTGATGAACTGGACCTCGAGCGCGGCGAGGCCGAGATGGTGGGCATCCGCGATCCCGTCCCGGAGGGTCCGGCCCTTGCACGATAACGGAATCCCGGCCGGTCCGAACCGAATCACAAAACCGACCCTCAGGAGCGGTGGACGGGGGGTATCTCGCGGGTCTATATATGGGGGGAGGACGCCCCCGCGTCGCCGGCCCCGGTCCCGGCACGCGGCCGTCGCCGGTCGGCGCGGGCCGTCCCGGGCCCGCGCGCGAAGTCCAGCGCGACGAGGTAGAGCTCGGAGGAGCCCTCGCGCGAGGCCCGGGGCTTGCTGCGGTGGACCTCCCCGAAGTCGCGCCGGAGCCGTGACTCGATCTCCGGCAGCAGGTCGCCCTCGAAGACCTTGGCCACGAACACGCCCCCCTCGGCGAGGACCTCCCGTGCGACGTCGAGCGCCCGGCCCACCAGCTCGACGCTCCGGGCGTGGTCGGTCGCGTAGGCCCCGCTGATCCGGGGCGACATGTCGGAGAGGATCACGTCGTACTCGCGCCCGGCGAGGAGCCGCGTGAGCCCGGGCTCGCCGACCCGGGCGTGGAGGACCTCCACGTCGGGGACAGGCTCGATCCGGCGCGGGTCCACCGCGGTGAGGGCACCCTCGGGACCGACCCACTCGCGCGCGACGAGCGTCCATCCGCCCGGAGCGGCCCCCAGGTCGAGGACCCGGTCGCCCCGGCGGAAGATCGGGAACCGCTCGGCGAGCTGGCCGAGCTTGAAGGCGGCCCGCGACCTCAGCCCCTCCGACTGGGCCCGACGGTAGTACGGGTCCCTGCGCCGCTCGGCCTGGAACCTCCGGCCCATCGTTCGGCCGACACGGGCGAGGGGCTTAACGGCGAGCTAAGGTCGGCCCGGTCCGTCCGGCGGCGGGTCCGCGGTCGGAGACCGGCGTCGTCGCAGCAGGAGGGCCGCGGAGAGCGCCACCACGGCCACGACGAGGAGGAGCGCCCAGTCGAGGGGCGCCAGGCCGAGGATCGTGGAGCCGCCGCCCCCGGTCGAGGTCCCCCCCGCGCCGGTGATCCGGACGAGGAGGGTCGCGTTGGTGGTCTTCCCGTAGAGGTCGCGGACCTCCACGTGGACCGTGAAGTTCCCGACCTCGATGTAGGTGTGGGTCGGGGCGGCGAGATCGTTCCCCGTCGAGCCGTCGCCGAAGTCCCAGAGGTAAGAGTACGGGGCCGCCCCGCCGGTGACCAGCGCGGTGAAGCTCACCGCGACCGGCGCGACGCCCGAGCTCCGGGAGGCCGTCACCGTGGCATGGACGGCCGCGATCACGGTGACGTTGGTGGAGGCGGTGCCGGTCGCCCCCGCACTGTCCTTCACGACGACCGAGACCCGGAAGGTGCCGCTGCCGGAGTAGACGTGGACCGGCTGGCCGCCGGTGCCGTTCGAACCATCGCCGAAGTTCCACGACGAGAGGTACGGCGCGGACCCGTTCGTCGTGGCGGTGCGGAACGACACCGCCTCGGGGGCCTCCCCGAGCGGCGGGGAGAAGCTGATGGTGACCGGCAGGTGCACCGTCGTGGAGGTGGACAGCACCGCCGCCAGGTGCAGCCCGTCCTCGATCGTCAGATCGACGACGTAGGCGCCCCCCGTGTTGTAGACGTGCGTGGGGTCGGGCCCGATCCCGCTCCCCAGGTCGCCGAAGGTCCAGGCGTAGGCGATGGGCGGCACCCCGCCGACCTCGGTCACGTTCGGGTGGAAGGCGAAGGGCGCGATCCCGGTCGTGTTGAACCGGTCGAAGGAGACCGACAGCTGGTCGAACGCCCAGGTGTCGCCGTGGTACTGGAGGGGCTGGAGGCGGAACCCGCCGAAGAGGAGCACGTAGTGATCGACGGCATCGTAGGCGACGGCGGTGAGCGCCCGGGGGCCGGGGTCGTTCGCCGGGGAGATCTGCGTGAAGCTGCCGTTCGAGAAGACCCAGCTCTGGTCGAGGTCGGACGTGCTGTTCTGGCCGCAGGTGAGCAGGACGGAGCCGCTGGGCAGGGTGGCCGCGGCGAGGTACGCCTGGGGCGCCGGGAACTGGGTCGGGGAGAGCTCCGTCCACGACCCGCTCAGGAACTCCCACGTGTCGTCGAAGATCACGCCGGTGAGATTGGTGCCCCCGAACAGGACCAGCCCCTGGCTGGCGTTGTCGTAGGCCATCGCGAACTGGCTCCGGGGCGAGGGCGCGAAGCCGAGGCCGACCTGGGTCCAGGTCCCGGCCGCGTACTCCCAGGTGTCCCCGAAGGTGACGGCCCCGTTGTTCCCTCCGAAGAGGACCGCGGCGCCCGCGGCCGGATCGTAGACCAGGCTGCCCTCCATCCGGCCGGCGGGGCTGATCCCCGGATGCAGGAGCGTCCAGTTGCCGGCCTGGAACAGCCAGGTGTCGCTGTAGTAGTTGCCCGGGTACTCGAACCCGCCGAAGAGGAGGACGCCGCCGAGGGCGGGGTCGTAGGTCATCATCGCCGAGGAGCGGGCCGAGGGGGCCAGCCGCGGGGACAGCTGGGTCCAGGTCGCGTTCTGGTAGGTCCAGGTGTCGCCGAGCCAGCCGTTCCCGGCGGGATCGTACCCGCCGAACATCACCACGTAATGGTCCGCGGCATCGTAGGCGATCGCGGCCCGGTCGCGCGGCTCCGGGGTGCCCTGGACGGAGGAAGTGATGTTGAACCAGTTCTCCGAGCTCACCGACCCGGTCGCCGGGCCCACCGCCGCGGGCCGGGCCGCGGGGGGCGCGACCAAGTGGGTCACCGCGTGCGGGCCGAGCGCCGGCCCCGCGGGGGCGCCCGGGACGGCCGAGCCCGACCCCGTCCCCGGGGAAAGGAGCGCGACGACCGCGAAGAGGACGAGGAGCGTCGCGGGACCGACCCGGTGGGCACTCCGTCGGTGGGACGGCACGAACCGTCGACCGCGGTTCCCCCTACATGTCCCTTGTGGTGCGAACGGCCCCGGCGCGGGCTCCCTCACGGGCGGGGATGGGGCCGTCCGAATTTGAATCGGAGTCTCTTGCACCCCAAGCAAGAAGGATGGTCCAAGCTACCCCACGGCCCCACGGGCGCTCCGCCCGGCGGGGACCTTCGAGCCGACTTAAGGCTGATGCGTCGCGTCCGCCGGCCGAGCGCGCGGATCAGTGAGCGGCGACCAGGAACCAGGTGGTCACGCCCGCGCCGGCGATGATGAACGTGCAGAGGAGGGCGACCCAGAAGAACGTCCAGAGCTCGCCCGTGCCCTCCTCCGGGGTCGTGTCGTGGGGGGGACCGCCCCCGCCCGGATAGGGGGTGTAGGGGTTCTCGAACGGCGCGTGTCCGGCGGGGGTCATCGTCCCCCCGGTCTGTCCCGCGCGCCTAAATGGGTTCCGTTCGAGCCGGGCCGGCTCACGCGGCGAACCACGGCAACCGGGCGGCCGGCCCGGTGGGCCGGAGGACCAGCAGGTGGAGGTTCGCGCTCGGGTCCCCCGGAGCGTAGGCGTGCCGCTGGGCCAGCTGGTACATGAGCCACAGCGCATCCTCGTCCGAGTCCGAGCCCAGGGTCGACTTGAGGTCGAGGTGGAACCGCTGCCTCAGCATCTGGAGCATCTCCTCGAAGTCGACCTGGCCGCCGCCCTCGCCCTCGGAGCTCGCCCGCCGGAAGAGGCCCACGATGACGCCGGTCGCGATCTCGAGGAGCTCCCGGCGATCGACCACCCCCTCGTGCCAGCGGGGCTCGCCGGCGCCCTCGTCGCGTTCGGGGAGGACCAGGATGGCGATCTCCGGATCGGCCCGGGGGGCCCGTTCCGCCCTCAGGCGCCTCCAGAGCTCCTCGGCCCGGGCCGGACTGCCCACGACGAAGATCGCCGGGCGGTTGGGGGGCGCGGTGAGGTTGAGCTCGCCGGAGCTTGGCTCCAGGATGACCGGATAGGTGCGACGCGGCACGCCGGGCTCCTGCACCCAGAAGGTGGGCGCCGGCGCAGCGGTGTCCCGGGCGCGCGGGGCCACGCGGGAGTACCCGAGCCGGCGGAGCGCGGTCTCCGCCTCCCGGACCGCCGGCGGGGAACCCCCGGCCGACCCGGCCGGGCCCGCGCTATGGAACATGTACCTTGGAGAGGCGGGGTCGAGATAAGCTCAGCGCCAACGCCCCGCCGGTCACCCGCCGAGGACCACCGCCGGATGGAGCCACAGCCCGCTCACGACCAGGATGGAGAGGAAGGCGAGCAGGTAGATCCCGGAGTAGATGAACCCCCGTCGCGCCCGGGGCGCCGAGACCTGGCGCCACAACGGCGCCGTGAGGACCACGAACAGGAGCCCGAGCCCCACGAGCAGCGCGCCGGCCCAGAGCGTGACGGGGCCGTAGTACCAGAGAAGGACGGTGGCCGGTACGAGGAGCGCCGCCGAGAGCACGACCACCCGGCCGGAGTAGGCCGGGTCCTCCATGTCGGGCAGCATCGGGAGCCCTGCGGCGCGGTAGTCGTTCCTCAGGAGGAGCGCGAGCGACCAGAAGTGGGGCGGGGTCCAGAGGAAGAGGACGAGGGCGAGCGCGAGCGCGCCGGGGGTGAGGTGGCCCGTCGCCGCCGCGCTGCCCGCGAGCGCGGGGGCGCTGCCGGCGAACCCGCCGACCACGATGTTCCACGAGGAGCGGCGCTTGAGCCAGATCGTGTAGACCACGACGTAGGTGACCCCGCCCAGGAGGATCATCGCGGCCGTGAGGGGGTTCAGGGAAAGGTAGGCCCCGCCGACCCCGAGGGCGGACAGGAGGAGCCCGAGGGCGAGCACCGAGCGGCCCTCGGCGAGGCGACCGCCGGGCAGCGGCCGGTGCCGGGTGCGGTGCATGACCCGGTCGACGTCCCGGTCGAAGTAGTGGTTCAGCATCGCCGCTCCGGCGCTCGCGGCCGCCCCGCAGAGGATGAGCGCCGCCAGCGGCCGGAGCACGATCGGCATGGGGCTCGCGAGGAAGTAGCCGCCCACCCCCACCGCCACGATGAGGCCGGTGATGCCGGGCTTGGTGAGCGTGAGAAGGTCCCGGAGACGGTCGCCGACGCGCACGGACACCGCCCGGTCCCCTACGACCGCCCGGCGCCCGGACCCGGGCCCGGGATCCCCGCCGCGAGATCCCGGGCGCGGGCCGCCGGAGCGCGTCCCGGGACCGGCCGCCCCTCGGGCGAGGGGGCCCGGGGCTCCGACGGCCGGGGGGAACGCTCGCCGTCGATCGCGCTCCGCGCCCACGCCTTCCAGCGCGGCGGAAGCTCCCGGATGTTGGCGAGGAGCGCGATCAGGATCAGCAGGGCGAAGAGGACCGTGGCGATCGCGAAGTGGGCGAGCACGATGGTGACGACCAGGTCACTGTCGACGACGACGCCGCCCAGGATCGCCTCCAGCACCACGGTGACGAGCGCCGCCAGGCAGAGCCGGCGGAGCTGGGGACGGGCCGCCTCGAACAGGAGCGCGCTCACGGTGAGGGCGAGGACGAGGACGCTCAGGATGAACGCCGAGGCGCGGTGGGAGAACTCGATGGCGGCGGCGCCCGTGAGCGGCGGGATCACCTGCGAGCCCTGGCACGCCGGCCACTCCGAGCATCCGAGGCCGGCGCCGCTCGCGATGACGTTCCCGCCGACCATGATGGTCACGTAGCAGGCCAGGAAGGCGGCGATGGAGAAGACCCGGAAGAGGGTATGCCCGCGCACGGCCGACCGCCCCCGGGACTACGCCGTCCCCTCCGGCGCGCTCGCGTTCACCGCGGGCACCGGGGTCGGGGCGGGCCGCGGCGCGGCGGGGCCGAGGAAGGTGCTCGGCAGCGGCTCCCCCCACGGGTCGGGCACCGTCACGCGCTTCCCCGCGTAGTAGCTGTAGACCATGTTGTAGACGAAGACGAGCTGGCCGATCCCGAAGATGTAGGCCCCGAGCGTCGACAGCAGGTTCAGGAACTGGAAGGAGGGGGTCGGGATGTAGGTGAACACCCGGCGCGGCATCCCCATCGCCCCCAGGATGAACATCGGGAAGAGGAGCAGGTTCACCCCGACGTAGGTGAGCAGGAAGTGGACCTGCGCGGCGGTCTGGTTGTACCAGCGGCCCGTCCAGATCGGGAAGTAGAAGTACATCGCCGCGAAGATGGCGAGCACCGTCCCGCCCAGGATGATGTAGTGGAAGTGGGCGACGACGAAGTACGTCGCGTGGTAGAGGTAGTCGATGGGGATCGAGGCGAGCATCAGCCCCGAGAGGCCGCCGATGACGAAGCCGGTGATGAAGGCGAGGCAGAACCACATCGGCGTGGCCATCCAGATCTTCCCGCCCCAGAGCGTCGCGACCCAGTTGAACGTCTTCACCGCCGACGGGACCGCGATGGCCATGGTGGTGAGCATGAAGACGAACCGGACGTTGGTGGAGATGCCGGTGACGAACATGTGGTGCTCCCAGACGGCGAAGGAGAGCACCGCGAAGACCCCGAGGGCGATGGTCATCGCCGCGTACCCGAAGATGTCCTTGCGCGCGAGCTTCGGCAGGATCGTCGAGATGAGCCCGAAGGCCGGCAGGACCATCACGTAGACCTCGGGATGCGCGAAGAACCAGAACATGTTCTGGTAGAGCAGCGCGCCCCCGAGCGGCGTCCCGTTCGCGGCCGCCAGGAGGTGCGTGCCGAAGTTGCGGTCGGAGAGGATCATCGTGAGCGCGATGGAGAGCGAGGGGAGGGCGAAGAGCAGGAGGATCGCGTTGATGAACGTCGACCAGACGAACAGGGGCATGTTCCAGTAGTGCACCCCCGGCGCGCGGTGCTTCATGATCGTGACCAGGAAGTTGATCGAGCCCAGCATCGAGCTCGCCGACAGGATGTGGAGCCCGAGGATCCACAGGTCGACCCCGTGGGGGTTCGAGGGATCGATCTGGAGCGAGAGCGGCACGTAGCCGGTCCACCCGGCCGAGGCGCCGGAGAGGATGAGAAGGATCCCGGCCGGAGGGATCATCCAGAAGGCGATGGCGTTGATCCGGGGGAGCGCCATCTCCTTCGATCCGATCATCGAGGGGACGAGGAAGTTCCCGAACCCGGCGAGGACCGGCATGACGAACATGAAGATCATGAGCGTCCCGTGCAACGTGAACAGCGTCGAGTACGTCGCCGGGTCGATGCCGAGGGTCGTCTGGGGGCTCAGCCCGAGCCCCTGGATGACGCCCAGGTCGGTGCGGATGAGCGAGGCGTAGATCCCGCCGATGAAGAAGAAGATGAACCCGGTGACGATGTACATCACGCCGATCCGCCGGTGGTCGGTCGTGAACAGCCACCGGCCGGCGACCCGGACGAACCAGGTGCCCCGCTTCTCAAGGAAGTACAGGACGATCCCCGCCCCGACGAGCACCGCGGCGATCTCGAGGAGCGCGAGGGTCACTTCGTCCATGCTGCTTCTCCGCCCTTCCTAGCCCGTGAGCAGGGTGGCGAGGATGTAGGCGATGGCGAAGGCGACGGCGGCCACGACGCAGATCCGGAGCACGTAGACCATCCGCGCGGGCGTCACGACGTTCGGCGGAGAGGGGTGGAACCGCCGCCCGAGGGGCCACTCGCGGTAGCTCCGGTCCACGACGTGGACGAGGAGCGCGGCGAGCAGGAAGAGGAGCGCGAGCGCGTACCCGAGCGAGCTCTCGACGCCCGGGCCCACCAGCGGCCCGAGGGCGAGGACGTAGGCGACCAGGATCCCGATCGCGACGATGCAGATCACCACGACGGCGAAGTAGACGTTGAGCGTCTCGTTCTGGAGGCGGGCGAGCTCCGGCGGACTCACGTCGACGACGACGGGGGCCTCGTCACTCAAAGAGATCGATCCTCCGGTGGGGCGTCCCGCGGAGCCGGTCGATCCGGTAGAGGATCCCGGCGACCAGGAGGATGAGGTAGAGCACGGCGAGCGCCGCGAGGACCATGATGGCCAGGTCGACGAAGGGAGGGCCGTTCCCGACGAACCCCACGAAGCCGTAGGCGAAGAAGGCGCAGGCGACGCTGCCGAGCGCGAGGAGGAGGGTGAGCACGCCCCAGATCACCCCGGTCCGGTACCGCGGTCCCGGCGCCGTCCCGCCGCTCATCCGCCCTCCCCCGGCGCGCCGGCGCCCGGGGCGGCCCGCGACGCGGGGAGCCCCCCCGCCGCGCCCACCGGGACGGCCGGTCCCGTCGGCCCGGCCGGGCCGGTCGCGCCGTAGACGCCGGGGAGGCGGAGCGCCCGCTCCCGGGACTCGAGCCGCGCCTGGTAGCTACGCTGGTAGCGGAGGTAGAACAGCGCGACCACGATCGCGTTCAGGGCCAGCACGGGCGCGAACCGGAAGGCCACCTGCGCCGGCGAGATCTGGATCCCGGGCGTGAGCCCGCCCCAGACCGTCGTGAGGATGAAGAAGGCGAGGAGGCTGTTGCCCAGGAAGAGGAAGATCGGACGGTCCCGCGGGTGGGTCCGGGGGGACCGGTCGAGGAACGGCAGGAAGAGGAAGTACAGGATCAGGACCGTCGAGAAGCCGATGACCGCGACCGGGGTGAGACCGGTGAAATCGACGATCTTGAACGTCCAGAGGAAGTACCAGTCGGGCTCGGTCACCACCCCCGCGGCGCTCAGGTCGCCGACGTAGGTGGGCAGCTGCCACGGCCAGAGGGCCGCGATGCCGAGGAGGAGCCCGACATAGAGGAGCGCCCACTTGGTCATGTAGAAGAAGATGTGCGGCCAGAACGGGACCCCCTTCTTGTCCTCCTTCTCGGTCCAACGTCGCCGCTGCGTGGGATCGGAGGTGGCGGGCGGCGCGATCCCGTGCGACTCGAACAGCGCGATGTGGGCGTAGAGCAGCGCGCCGAGCGCGAGCGGGATGAGGAGGACGTGCGCGGCGAACATCCGGCTGAGCAGCCCCTGGCCGGTGCCGTCGGCGAGCAGGAAGGGGCCGATCAGCGGACCGACCGTGGGGAGCCGCAGCGCGAGCACGAGCCCGACCTGCGTCGCGTTGTAGGAGAGCTGGGTGTAGGGCAGGAGGTAGCCGGTGAAGCCCATGCCGAGGGTCAGCATCATCATCAGCGTGCCGACCATCCAGCTGAATTCGCGGGGCTTCTTGTACACCCCGAGGTAGTACTGCCGGTAGAAGTGCACCAGCATCAGGAAGATCATCGCGTAGGCGCCGTAGAGGTGGCTCGAGAGCAGGAGCGAGCCCATCGGGAGCGAGTTGATGATGTAGTAGGTGCTGCACCAGGCGGCCGGCGACGTCGAGAGCGCGCCCGCGGCCTGGCCGCAGCTCGTGAGCGTGAACGCGGTGCTGGGCTGGTAGTACAGGAGCAGGAGGAGCCCCGAGACCACCTGGTAGAGGAAGGCGTTGACGACGAAGGCGCCGGTCCAGTAGGAGGGCTTGAAGGTGAACTCCGGCTGCGGACGGAGCGCCCACTTGGGGATCCCGGCCCGTTCCTCGATGAACCCCCAGACGCGGTTGAGCGATCGGTTGAAGGTCCGCTCGAACACCCGTCCCCCTCAGGCGATGTTGCAGGCCACGATCGGCGACTGCTTGGAGAGCTGGCTCGAGTTGCCGACGCCGTAGGAGCCCTGGAGCGTGTCCAGGTGCCCGTTCACCGGCGGACCGATCTCGTTGACCGCGTAGATCGTGTCGTCGGTGGTGTCGTGCTCCAGGATGACCTGCGGCAGCGGGAGGACGGCCGGACCGGTCAGGTTCGCCGCCCGGTCCGCCGCATTGTAGGTCGAGCCGTGGCACGTGCAATGGATGTAGAAGTCGAGCGAGCCGCCGTTGAACGTCTGCGGGCAGGTCCCGGGCGGGTAGTAGGAGATGTTGGGCGCGGGGCATCCCAGGTGCTGGCAGATCGCGCTGTAGGCCACGATCGAGCCCTGGGGACCGATCCCGTTCGGCACGTTGGTGGCGCCGCCGCTCCCGCCCGCCGGGGGGGCGAGGTTCAGCAGGAAGTTCGGCTCGTCGGTGAGCGGGTAGTTGAAGGTGATGACCTCGTGGGTCGTCAGGTTGTACTCCGACAGGACCTTCGTCACGGTGAGCGGCGAACCGTCGAGGTCGAGGAGCTGGACCTTGGGGTAGCCCGCGAGCCCGACGAGCGGCGGCTTCGAGACGTACTGCAGCGAGGCGCCCACGATGCCCCCGCCGGCCGCCCCGACGACGCCCGCGAGGACGGCGAGCTTGAGCATGTTGCGCTTGGTCTCGTCCACCTCGTTCGAGGAATGGCCCCCCGCGGTGCCGGCCGCGAGCCGTTCCGCGGGCACCCGACCGACGCGGTAGGTCTGCCCCACGGGGAAGCGCGCGATCGACCGGATGTCGAAGGGCACCGGGCAGTTGCCCGAGCAGGTCCGGCCCATCACCGGAGCGTCCTCCCCTCGACCGGGTAGTGGTAGTCGTCCGGCTCGGCCGGGTCCGGGATGGGCGCGGTCCCGGGCAGCTCGGCCCGGTCGCTGTTGTAGAAGGCCGCCCAGGTGATCCCCACCCCGAGCAGCATCACCAGGATCTCGACCAGCGTGATCTGGTCATCGATGGAGAGGCTCATCGGAGATGGACCACCTCCCCGGGGGCGCTCGTGGTCGCGACGGACCATAGCCCGGGGCCCAGCGCGGCCCCGAGGGCGACCGTCTCGACCGTCCGGAGGCTCACGGGGGTGACCTGGGTGACGATCCCCGGCATCGCCGCGGCGGAGGGGACCGGCGGGAGCGGTGCGGCGCCGACGCCGGGCACGGGGTCGTCGCCCAGCAGGGCGCTCCGCAGCGAGCCCGACCCCGCGCCGGGCAGGTCCATGCCGGAGGTGATCTCGCGCAGGAGCTCGCCCCGGAGCCGGAGCATCCGCCCGTAGAGCCGGCCGAGCTGGCGCACCGTCTGCTGACCCTGCGAGCCGAAGAGCAGGAAGGCGGCGACCGCCAGGATGACGATCCAGTCCACGTCCGAGAAGAGCGCCATCGACCTACCTCACCCCGGCAGCGCGACCGGCGGCTCCGGCCCGGGCTTCGTCCGCTCCCAGCGACCCGCGAAGTAGGCCCCCGCGAGGTAGAGCGCGATCATCGGCGTCGCCACGAGCAGCATCGTCACGCCGGAGTTGTCCGGCGTGACCAGCATGCCGAAGATCAGCGAGCCGATGATCGCCCCCCGCCAGTGCTTCCGCCACGCCGAGGCCGGCACGGCGCCGACCCGGGTGAGCGCGTAGACGAAGACCGGCAGCTCGAAGACGATGCCGAAGGCGAGCGGATAGAGGATCGTGAAGGTGACGAACGACTGGATGCTCAGCTGCTCGGCGACCCCGAGGGCCCCCACGTACTCGAAGAGGAAGGTGAGGGTAAGCGGCGTGATGAACAGGAGGCCGATCAGCGTGCCGACGACGAACAGCACCGTCGCCGGGATCCCGATCTGGCGCAGCAGCTCCCGTTCGTTCTTCCGGAGCGCCGGGACCAGGAACGCCCCCGCCTCGTGGATGATCCAGGGCATGCCCAGGATCAGGGTGAGGAGCGCGCCGATCTCGACCTGGACCATCACCGCATCCGCGATCCCCAGGTTGAAGAGGAGCACCCCGCGCGGCAGCAGGGCGGTCATCGCGACGAACACCTGGGCGGTGACGTTCAGGAAGAGGTTCGGAAACGGGTAGACGACGGGCACGGTGTGACCGGCGAGGTTCACGTCGGCGAACCGGAGCTGGAAGGTCAGGAGGAACCCGAAGATCGGGCCCAGGACCAGCGCGATCCGCACCACCCGCCGGCGCAGCTCCCCGACGATCCGGAGGATCTTCTCGAGGTCGCCCATCCTTCACGCCGGACCGACCTCCGCGGCCGTGGGAAGGCCGGGGCCCCCGGGCCCGTCGGGCGATGCTGTCGATCGGCTCCGCATGAGATCGCAATCGAGCTCCCGCTCAGCGCGGCGAGCCCTCGGCCGGCGGGGAGGCGGCGGCGGTGGCCTGGCCCTTGATCTCCTTCTCGACCTCGAGCCGCCCCTTCTTGAACTCGCCCGTGGCGCGCCCGAGGCTGTGGGCTAACTGCGGGATCTTGCTCGAGCCGTAGAACAAGATGGCCACGACCACGGCGATGATCAGCCAGTCGTCGATGCTGTCGAACATCCGTAGAGCTCCGAGCGCTGAGCCCGCCCTCTTCCAATATCGGGTTCGTAGGGGGAAATGCGACCGGTCCGGATTGTCCGTACCCCGAGTATATGAACCACGTCGGACGCCTCAGGACCCCTCGACGATCACCGTCTCGGTCCCGATGGCCACGGCGCGGTCGATGGCGACCTCGGCCAGCGTCCCGAGGCAGGCCGCCGAGCGTTCGAGCGCGAGGTGCATGCTGCCGTCCGTCCCGCGCGCGGGGGTCCGACCGCTCCGCGTCCGCCGCCCGGGGACCGTCACGAGCCCCGCCCGGAGCCGGGCGACCTCGCCGTAGGACTCGCACGCCGCCGGCAGCGAGGGGTGCATCAGCGCCTCGACGATCCCCTTGAGGTGCTGGCGAAGCTCGGGGAGGCACAGGGCCACGGCGCCGCCGGCCCGGTAGCTCGACGGGGCCCGGTTGACCTCCTGCGCCACGTGGGCGAGCAGCTCGCCGAGCTCCTCGAGCATGTGCACGACGACGCGCCACTCGAGCAGCTGCCGGGGGTCGGGGCTGCCGATCCGCCGCGCGAGCGACCAGTCGCGGCTCGCGAGGAAGAGCTGCCGGACGAGCAGCGCGAGCACCTTGCTCGTCTCCTCGCGGAGCGAAGGGAGGCGGGCGGAGTGGGTCCGATGCTCGAGGACCTCCTGGGCCTCGTCGAGGAAGGCGATCAGGATCATCTTCATCCGCTGGACCAGCTGGGGCAGGCCGTACTTCGACGGGTCGATGAAGTTCTGGAGCACCACGCGGTTCGGCTCCTGGGCCACCACCGAGACCCCGAGGAGCCCGCGCGAGGCGCTCTGCAGCTCCTCCATCCGCTCCGCGCTGAGCGGGACATCGGTCCGGATCTCGATCGCATCGTGGCCGACCCGGTAGGCGCCCACGATGAGCCGCGTGAGGACCCCCGGCGTCTCGAAGGAGCGGGCCTGCACCAGGTACGGCACGGTGACCGGGACCGCCTCGGGCCCCGGCGCGGGCTTGAGGTACAGCGCGCCGTCGTCGTTCTGGTCGAAGACCACGATGTCCCCGGGACGGAGGTTCATCGCCTCCGCCCAGGGTTTGGGCAGGGTGACCGCGATGGAGGAGTGGCCGGCCTTGAGCACGCGTCGTTCCCGACTCGGGGTGAGGTACGCCATGTGGGTTCGCTGAACCTCCTACAAGGTTCGTAGGTTGGAAGGCGTCCCCCCTTAAAGGGTATCGGTCGTCGGTGGCGCTACGCGAAGGGCGGCGGGGGACGCCCGGGGGCGTCGGCCGGCGTTTTCGGCTCCGCATACCCGAGGCGCTCCGGGGGCATCTCGTGCTTCGACCCCTCGCGCTGCCCGACCACGAATCCGAGGACGATGGCGATGATGACGAGGCCGACGATGGTCCCGGTGATGATGTACAGGCCGACCGGGACCCCGGGGGGGGCCGGCCCGCTCACGCTCACGCCCGAGCCCATGAAGCCGAACATGCCGGCCTGGAAGTGCCCCGGGATCTCGCAGACGAACTCGTAGACCCCGAGCGGCGGCGCCGTGAACGTCACGGTCGTCGTCCAGCCCGGCGTCGTTCCGAAGGTGACGCTGACGATCGGGGGGTGCTTGGAGAAGAAGGAGGTCAGGTCGGTCGAGGTCGTGTTCGTCGTGCCGAAGGTGTAGTTGGCGACGCTCGAGAGCGTGAAGGTGTGCTCCACGCTGTCGAGCTGGGTGAGCGTGAGCGTCACCTCCGAGCCGGGCGTGACCTCGAAGTTGTTCGGAGTGAAGGCGAAGGCGGTGTCGACGGTGATCGTCTGGGAGGTGGACGCGCCCGCGTGGACGCCGGCGGGCTCCGCGCCCTGGAGGATGCCGACCCACGGGATGAACAGCAGGCTCGCGGAGATCGCGAGGCTGAGCGCGACGGTCCGACGGATCCTCGTGCTCATGACTCCCGACTCGGCCGGGTCGTGCGACCCCAACGTCCCACCGAGGTCCTCTTAAAACCCCTTTGGTACGAACGCGTCCACCGGACGGCCGTCCGGGGCGCACCGGCCCGTCGGCGCCGGGGCTTCCGTACATACATGGGGATTATGTACCCACTGACGTGCATTCTACCCCGTGGGCGGCCCGGCGCTGCGTCGCGGCGTTCTCGCGGTAGCGCTGCTGCTCGACCTGCTCGCGATCACCGGCGGGGCCCTCGCCGCGGGCCAGAGCGTGATCCAGGAGGTCTCCCCGCTCGTCTGGATCATGATCGCCATCTCGGCGGGAGGCGCGACGATCACCTACGGATTCCTCGTCTACACCCTGTGGAAGTTCCGGGACCCCACCACCCGCCGGCGCAACTATGGTTAAGCGGCTCACCAAGCTCGAGATCGCCTGGACGCTCGCCGTCGTGGGCCTGATCGCCGGCGTCGCGGTCTACTCGACGGTCCTCCTCTACAACATCGATGCGCTCCCCGCCTCCCCCGGGGAGTACGTCGACGTGATCGGGCACCAGTGGTACTGGGAGTTCTACTACCCGGCGAACAACACCTACTGGAACGTCAGCTACGACGCCAACACCCTGTCGGCGACGGGCGGGGCGCTCTGGGCCCATCCCGGAGAACAGGTGCAGATCAACGTCACCTCGGTGGACGTCGTCCACTCCTTCAACATCCCCGCGCTCGGGGTGCGGATCGATGCGATCCCGGGGCGGACGAACCTCTTCGCCTTCACCGTCCCCGGCGCCGCGGCCGTCGGCACGCAGTACCTGATCCAGTGCACCGAGTTCTGCGGCGAGTTCCACGGCACGATGCGCGCGTTCCTCGTGGTCGTCTGATCCGGGCGACCCCGGCCACCCGCCGTACCTCCCTCGTCGGTCGCCGCCGCGCCGCCTCTCACGGGCGCCGCCCGCCCCGCGGGACCGACCTTGGGGCGGACGACCGGTACCCGGGCCGGCACGGCAGCGGAGGACCCCTCACGATCCCGGTCCCGGTGAGCACCGGTCCAGAAACGGGCGGGGGGCCCGCGAGCTCGGGCACGGGGGAGCGCGACCCCGCCGGTCCCGGGGGTCGGCCCGCCGTCAGGGGTGCGGGGGGGCCCGCGGGGGGAACCGCCCGACGAAGTTCCCCGCGAAGGCGACGATCGTGGCGACCCCGACCAGGGCGCCCGCGCCCGCCAGGATGCCGACCTGGACGAGGGCGGTGCTCGGGGGCGCCACGGGCGACGGCGCGGGGACCCCCACGTAGAGGAGCCCGTCCATCCCCGCGGCGAAGTGCCCGGGCTCGGTGCAGAGGAACTGGTAGACCCCCGGGCTCGAGATGATGAAGGTCCCGTTCACGGCCTCGCCCGGGTTCGTGACCAGCAGGTCCACCGCGGGGGCGTGGGAGGAGAAGAAGGAGCTGAAGTTCCCCGGTGTGAGCAGGACGTTCGCGAACGGGTTCAGGGTCCAGGTGTGGATGAGCGATCCGACGTTGGTGACCGTGATCCCGATGGTGATGGGATAGCTCGTCGCGTTCACCACGAGCTGGTTCGGCACGAAGGAGAGCCCCGCGGTCGCCTGATCCGTCAGGGTGGCGGCGGGCGCCCCGGCGCTCACGAGGATCGTGCCGGACATCCCGGCCTGGAACTGGAACGGGACGACGGAGACGAACTCGAAGGAGCCCCCGCTCGCGTTGGCGGGGAGGGTGAAGTTCGCCCAGCCGACCGCCCCCGGGGCGACGGAGACGTTCGCGAGGGAGCCGTTCAGGCGGAAGAACGAGTCGAGCTGGGCGGGCGTCCAGCTGGTGTTGAGGGTGAGGCCCGCGCGGTTCACCAGGGTGAAGGTGTGCGGAAAGCTCCCCTGGTTCTCGAGGTGCACGGTGACCGCGCTGCCCGCGTGGATCCCCGTGATCGACGAGGGCAGGAACCGGGGGGTGTCGGTCATGTTCACGAACTCGAGCACCGGCGCGGCGGCGGGGGTCATCCGCCCGAACTCGATGTTCGCGTGCCCGGCCGCGCCGACCCCCCGGGCGACGGTCGGGGCGAGCGGGAGCCCGAGGGCGAGGAGGAGCAGCGCCGAGAGGAGGAGCGCGACGCCCGCACGCCGCCGGGAACGGTCACCGGCGCGCGGAAACGTCGTCACGGTGGACCGACGTGGGACCTGGAATCGCTTGATATCGGTATGGTACGAATCGACCGCCCACCACCGCCCGGCTACGGCTCGTGGGAGCGGGAGACCGGGGGCCGGTCCTCCTGCTCGAAGCGCCGGAGGAGCTGGGTCGTCACCTCGATCAGGGGGTGGTGGCCGGACCGGTCGACCTCGATGTCGTCCAGGCTCGCGAGGTGGTGCTCCCGGGCGACCCGCTCGAGCCCGATCTCCGTCTGGGAGAACTCGTGGGGCTTGTCGCAGCTCAGGATGAAGGCCTGCAGCTGGGTGAGCCCCATCTCCCGGGCGGCGAGGGCCCGGTGATGCCCGTCGATCAGGATCCACTGGTCGCCCTTCTGGAGGACGAGGAGCGGCTCCGCGAACCCCCGCTCGAGCTCGTAGCGCCGCCCCTCGAGCTCGTCCTCGTAGACCTTCCACTGGGTGGGGGCGAGCCGGGCGATGGGCACCAGGCCCCGGCGGAAGCTGAACGGCAGCTGGTAGCGCTCCGACAGCAGCATGCGGAGCGTCTCGGCCTTGGCGGGGTTCGCGCGCTCGAAGTGGGACCGGACGATGTCGAGGTTGGAGATCACGCCGCAGAGCGTGCCGTGCTCATCGGTGATCGGCAGGTCCCTCAGCCCGAACCGGAACATGATCCGGGCGACGTCGTCGAGGTCCATCTCCGGGGTCGCGGTGTACGTCCCGGGCCGGATGATCTTCGACAGCGGCAGCGACCGCTCCTCGCGGTGCCGCAGGAGCTCCTTCGCGCTCACGAAGCCGATGAGCCGGCCGGACGAGTCGGTCACCGGCATGCCGTGGTGGCGGCTCCGGATGAGCCGGTCGATGGCGACCCCCACCGTCGTGGTGCTCGGGAGGTGCTCGACCGAGAGCACCATGTAGTCGCGGACCCGTACCTGCGTCATCCTCGGCCGGGCGCGGGGGCCTCGTCCCGGAAGTAGGCCGTGAGAAGGTGGCAGATGAGGAGGTGGGCATCCTCGGTGTGCTGCATCGAGTTCGAGGGCACGACCACCGAGATGTCGACCGCGTCCTTGAGCCGGCCGCCGCCGAGCCCCGAGAGGCCGATGGTCGCGAGCTTCATCGCCCGCGCCGTCTCGACCGCCTTGAGGATGTTGGGCGAGTTGCCGCTGCCGCTGATGGCGAAGGCGACATCGCCCGGTCCGGCCAGGTTCTTGAGCTGCTCGGAGAAGACCACCCCGTACTCGGCGTCGTTCGCCCAGGCGGTCAGGCTCTCGACGTTGTCCACCAGGGCGACGCAGCGGAACCGCTTCCCGTCGCCCCGGATCGTCGCCTTCCCGAGGTCGACCACGAAGTGCGAGGCGGTGGACGCGCTGCCGCCGTTGCCGAAGAAGAAGATCGACCGGCCCTCCTCCCGGGCCCGGAGCAGCACCGGGACGATCTTCGCCATCGCCTCGGGCAGGTACCTTCCGTCGATCGCGCCGTGGGTCTCCTCGACGTACTTCCGGGTGTAGGCCTCGATCCCCTGCGCCAGGTCCCTCACCGTCCTACGAACAGGATCCGCGAGCCCTCGGGCGAGACGTGGATCGGCACGCGCATCCACGGGGCCAAGGCCTCGGTCACTTGAGCATTCTTCTCCGGGGGCGCGAGGACCATGAGGAAGCCGCCGCCGCCCGCGCCCGTGATCTTCCCGCCGTAGGCGCCGGCCGCCTTGGCCCGCGCGTAGGCATGATCGATCTGGTCGGTCGAGATGCCGTTCGACAGCCCTCGCTTGAGCTGCCAGCCCACATCCAGGAGCTCCCCGAGCCGCCGCCAGTCCCGTCCGACGATGGCGTCGCGGCACTCCGTGGCGAGGGCGCGCATCCTCTCGAGGGTGGACTCGTTCTCGCTCGTCCGGGCCTCCATCTGCCGGAGGATGCCCTGGGCCGAGCGCGTGATCCCCGTGTAGTACAGGCACAGGTGGCGGCCGAGCTCGTCGCGGTCCTGGACCGAGAGCGGCAGCGGCGCGGCCCGGACGGTGTCGTCCGGCCGGAACTCGAAGTAGTGCAGGCCCCCGAAGGCCGCGGCGTAGTGGTCCTGCTTGCCGAGCGTACCGTGGAGCCGTTCGATCTCGATCTGGGCCGCCTCCTCGGCGAGCTCGCGCGGCTCCTTCAGGATGCCCCGGTAGGCGTAGAAGGCGTTGAGGAGCCCCACCGTGACGGTGGAGGAGGAGCCGAGCCCCGTACCCTCCCCGGGGATGTCGGCGATCGTGTGCACCTCGACCGCCTCGGTGACCCCGGTCGACCGCATCGCCTCCCGGACGAGCTCGTGCTGGAGCTCCTCGAAGCGCTCGACGTTCTCGGTCCGGGTGTACGCCACGCGGATCGACCGGTCGAACTTGTCGTTCACGAGGACGTGGATGTACCGGTCGATGGCCGCGCTGACGACGGCCCCGCCGCCGTGGTGCCGGTAGAAGGTCGGCAGGTCGGTGCCCCCGCCGGCGAAGCTCACACGGAGCGGGGTCCGGGTGATGATCACGGGAGCGGATGACCGGGCGACCCTCTTAGCCGTTGGGGGCGCCCGCGGCGGGGGAGCTCCCGGCGAACGTCCGCTCGACGGCCGGGTCCCCTCCGAGCTCGCCCCGCGGCGGGCGGCCGAAGAGCTCGCGGACCACCGCGCCCAGGTCCCCGATCGGCTCGAGCCCCGGGAGCACCGAGGCGAACTGCGCCGCGCGGTGGTCCAAGAGGACCCCGATCCCCCGGTCGTTCTCGGTCCGGATGAGCCGCCCGAGCGCCTGCAACATCGACTGCTGGGTCGGGCCCAGGACGCAGTACTCCCAGCCGTGGCCGGTCGTCAGGTCGAGGTAGGTCCTCAGCGCCTCCCGACGCGCCGTCGGCTTGGGGAACGGGAGCCCCACCAGGACCACCGCCTCGAGCTGGTCCTCGGGGAAATCCACCCCCTCGGAGATCCGGCCGCCGGTGACGCCGAGCAGCACGCCGTCCTCGGGCCCGTGCCGGAACCCCTCGATCGCCCTCCACAGGTCCGCCATGGACGCCGAGCGCGACTCGATGACCGTCCCGGGAGGCAGGGTCGCCTTGAGCCCGGCGGCCAGGACCTGCTCCATGAGCGCGAAGCTCGGGAAGAAGACGGCCGTCCGGACCGGCAGCTTCTCGAGCACCTCCTGCACCCGCCGGGCGAGCCGGGGGATCGCCTCCGCGTCGGCCCGGAGCTCCTCGAACCGGGTGGAGATCCCCGGGTCGAAGACGAGCCGCCGATGCTCCGGGGGGAACGGGGAGGGGATGGTGAGGGATCGGCTGCTCTCGGGGAGGCCGAGGCCGAGCCGGTATCCCTCGAGCGGCCGGAGCGTGCCGGACATGTGGACCGAGAGGTGGCACTCGCCGATCGGCTCCGCCGGGCCCCGGGCATCGACCGAGTAGGCCTCGAGCGCGGGCCGCGGCTCGCGCGTGACCACCTTGACGTACTGCGGCGGCTCGAGCCGGGGCCAGCTCAGGAGCGTGAGCGCGACCGAGTGCACCGCGGAGCGGGGCAGTTGCCGGGCCTTCCGGCGCTCCTCCCTCAGCGACTCCCCCCACGCCACGAGGCTCCCGAGGTAGGTGTCGAGCCGGTGGGAGGTCCCCCCGAGCCCGGCGAGGAGGGCGTCCTCGAGCGCGTTCGGAGGGAGCACCCCGTCCTCCTCCTGGGCGAAGTCCCGGACGAGCTCATCGAGGGCCGTCCCGGCCCGGTCGAGCAGCTCGGTCGCATGCATCCCCTCGGGGAACGCGAAGTCCCCGCGCTCGGCGAGCTCGCTCCGAGCCCGCCGCACCGAGTCCCGGGTCAGCTCCACCGACGAGAGCTCGCGGAGGTACTCGGGGAGGTTGTGCGCCTCGTCCAGCACGAGGTCGATCCGGTCGGGACCGACCCCGATCCACTGGAAGAGCGACTGCCGGACCTGGGGATGGAAGAAGAAGGCGTAGGGGGCGGTGACGAGCCGGGCCCGCGGGGCGAGCTTCTTCGCGAGCTCGTACGGGCACAGGTCCTCGCCGCGGCAGTACTCCTCGAACTCGGTGGGGGAGGGGGCCTTCTCGGCGAACCGCTCGGTGAGCGCCTCCAGGTCCGCCTGCAGGACCCGGGCGTAGTAGGCGCAGCCATCGAGGTCGGCGAGGTCGAAGGTCCCGTCCGCCGGCAGCTCTCCCGGCGGTCGCAGCATCGCGCCCGCGTCGAGCGAGCTCTGGGTCGCGCGCTTCCGGTCGGCGCAGAGCTTCCCGCTCTCCTCCGCCGTGGCCCCGGGGAACTCCGCGGTGCTCTGGAGGAGGAAGCACCGGCGGCCGCGGCCCGCGAGGCCGATCGCGAGCAGGGGAGCATGGGCCCGGTGCGCGATCGCCCGGACCTCGGTGAGCACCTGCTCCTCCTGCGCGTGGGTCCGGACCAGGTAGAGGACCTTGTGATCGGCGCGCTCGGCGTGCTCGAGGAGCGGGGCCAGCGTCGCGACGGTCTTGCCCGACCCGGTCGCGGCCTCGATGAGCAGGGCCCCCCCGGTGCGGGTGAGCGAATGGACCTCCCGAAGGATCTGCTCCTGGCCCGGGCGCACCCGGTAGGGGAAGAGCGCGGGGGGATCCCCGAGACCGGCGGTGTCGGACGTGGGGACCCTCGGTCCGTCGAGGGACGCGCCGCTCTAAAAGCTGCGCTTCGTACGGAAGGCGCCCCGTGCTACCCGAAGGCGTAGCGGACCCCGTAGGGTCCCCGCGGCAGCGTCCAGGTGACCGAGCCCTGGTCGCAGGCGATGTCGCACGCCCCGCACTCGACGCAGTCCTCGTAGCGGAAGAGGAGCCGCCCCTCGATCCGCTGGTAGCATTGCGCCGGGCAGACGACGGTGCAGAAGGAGTGCGGGCACTTCGCGCAGATCTCCGGGCGGGTGGTGATGTGCGCCCGCTCCTTCGCGTCGGTGGTGTACTTGAGGGTGCCGAGCCGCCGCTTGATCTCGACGTACTCGACGGGGGCCCCGCCGCCGCGGGGACCGGCTGTTCCGGACGTGGGGTTCGCCTTCGGGAGGGGTGAGCCGTCGCGGAGGGTGAGGTTTGCCCCCGAGCCGCCTAGGAGGTCGGGAGGCCGCCCAGGATCTTGAGGTCCTCCCGGACCGCGGCGGCGCTCGCCTCGAAGGCGGCGCGCTCCTCGGCGGTGAGCTCCACCTCGTAGATCCGCTCGATGCCTCCGCGGCCGATCCGGGCGGGGACGCCGAGGTAGAGGTCCCGGAGCCCGTACTCGCCGTGCAGCCGGGTGGTCACGGGCAGGAGCCGGTGCTCGTCGTGGGCGACCGCCCGGACCAGTTCCGCCTGGGAGGCGGTGGGGGCGTAGTAGGCGCTGCCCATCTTGAGCAGGTTCACGATCTCGCCGCCGCCGCTCTTGGTCCGCGCGACGATCTGCTCGAGCCGCTCGCGCGGGATGAGCTTCGGCACGGGCACGCCGTTCACGCTGGTCAGGGAGAGGATGGGGACCATGGTGTCGCCGTGCGTGCCGAGCACGAACCCGATGACGTCCTTGGGCGTCACGTGGAGCTCGTCGGCGACGAACCAGCGGAACCGGGCGGTGTCGAGGCTCCCGCTCTGTCCGAAGACGCGGGCGGCGGGGAGCCCGCTCACCTCCCGGAACCAGTAGGCCATCACGTCCACGGGGTTCGTCACCACGAGGACGACCGCGTTCGGGGCGTGGTCGCGCACCGCCCGCGCGTGGGCTTTCAGGATCTCGGCGTTCTTCCCGAGGAGGTCGGACCGGCTCATCCCGGGCTTCCGGGCGAGCCCGGCGGTCTCGATGACGATGTCGGCGCCGGAGAGGGCGTCGAGCGAGGTCGAGCCGGTCACGCGCGTGGCGAAGCCCAGGACGGGCGCGGACTCCTGGATGTCGAGCGCCTTGCCCTGCGGGAGCCCCTCGACGATGTCGAGGAGGACGAGCTCCTGGGCGAGATCCGCCTCCGCGAGCCGCTGCGCGAGCGTTCCACCAATGTTGCCGGCGCCCAGGACCGCGATCTTGCCTACCCCGCTCATGGTGCGACCGTGCGGGCGAACCCCCGGGAGGGATAATGGTGTCCCGCGGCCCCCGCCCGGCGGGCGCGGTCGGGGGGGCCGTTCCCCGCGTGGAGCGAAAGCCTCTTGGGCGGAACCCGTCCTGCGAGGGTCGACCGTCCCATGGATGTCCAGACGATCCTCCTCAGCGTGGAGGAGCGGGACAAGTGGCGCACGCGTCTCGAGACCCTGCGGTCGTCGCTCGCCCAGGTGAAAGTGCGCCGGCATGGGCTGGAACGCCAGCTCAAGTCCGTCAAGCGGGAGCTCGCCCATCTCGCCGAACTCGCCGAGGCGATGGTCGATCCGGGGCGGCTCGCCCCGGCGGGCCGGGCCCATGGTTCGCAGGACCACCACCTTTTCCCGCGATAGGGAGGCCGACCTGCTCCGTGCCCGCACGGAGCTCGAGGGCGAGCTCGAGCGGCTCGCCCACGAGGAGGAGTACCTCGGCCGCCAGATCCGGCGCGCCCAGGACCAGGTCCGGTACTACGAGCAGATGCTCGGGGACCTCAAGCAGTCGTTCGGACGGCGCGCGCCGCTTCACGAATTCGCCCGGCGGCTGAGCTAGCGGCACGGGGCCCCGATGCGGGTCGTGGTCTTCGGGGCCGGGGCCATCGGCTGCCTCTTCGCCGCCCGGATCGCCCGCGTCCACCACGAGGTGCTCGTGGTCGCGCGGGAGCCCGAGGTCGTGGCGATCCGGGTGAACGGCGTGATCGTCGAGGGCCGGGACCCGATGACCGCGTTCCTCCCCGCGGTGGATGCGCTGACCGACGGGATGCGCTCCGACGCCCTCCTCCTCACGGTGAAGGCGCCCGACGTCCGGGCGGCCGTGCGGGAGATCGGCCGGCGGATCCGGCCCCTCCCGCCGATCCTCGCGCTGCAGAACGGACTCGGGGTGGAGCGGGAGATCGCGGAGGGGCTCAAGGAGGCGGAGGCGCCGCTCCCGCCGGGGCTCCTCAGCCGCGGAGTGAACACGGTCCCCGCCACGCGGCTCGGTCCGGGCCGGGTCCGGGCGGCGGGCGAGGGGGAGGTCCTCCTGGGCACCCCGCCCACGCCCGAGGGCCGGGCCAGCGTCGACCTCTTCCGGGAGCTCCTCGGTGCCGCGGGGATCGCGGTCCGCGCCGTGCCCGACATCGATCGGGAGGTCTGGAGGAAGGCGCTCCTCAACGCCGCGATCAATCCGGTGACCGCCGACCACGGCATCCCGAACGGACAGCTCGCCCGGGATCCCTGGCGGGGGCAGGCGGAGGCGCTCCTGCGGGAGGCGATCGGGGTGGCACGTGCCGCGGGCCAGGAGTTCGACCCGGACGAGATCGAGTCGGATCTGTGGCGCGTGGTCCGGGCGACCGCCGCCAACCGTTCGAGCATGCTGCAGGACGTCGACCGGGGGCACCGGACGGAGATCGACGCCATCTCGGGCGAGCTCCTCCGCCTCGGCGCCGACCACGGCCTCGAGCTGCCGGCCACCCGCCGGGCCTACGACCGGATCCGCGCGCGCGAGCCCGTCCTGCCGGCCGCGTAGTCGGCCCCGGACCGGGGCTCTGCGGGCCACCCAAACGGACTAAAGCGGCCTCCAGCTCCGCCCCTCCCATGGTCGAGCGACGGAGCGTCCGATCGGCGCCGGTCCGGGGCCGCCGGGTGCTCGTGCGGTGCGACTTCAACGTGCCCCTCACCGAGGGCGGGGAGATCGCCGACGGGCGCCGGATCGCGGAGGCGCTGCCCACCCTGCACCACCTCCAGTCGGAGGGGGCCAAGACGATCCTGATCTCGCATCTGGGACGCCCCGGCGGGCGGAAGGACATGCGCTACTCGCTCCGCCCGGTCGCGCGCCGGCTCTCCTCGCTGCTCGGCCAGCCGGTGCCGCTCGCGGAGGACTGCGTCGGGGTCTCCGCGCTCCAGGCGGCCGCGCGGCTCTCCAACGGCGGCGTCCTCCTGCTCGAGAACCTGAGGTTCCACGCCGGGGAGGAGGCGAACGATCCGGGGTTCTCCCTCGAGCTCGCCCAGCTGGCCGAGATCTTCGTCGAGGAGGCGTTCGGAACCGTCCACCGGGCGCACGCCTCGACCGTGGGGGTCCCGAAGCGGCTGCCCGCGTTCGCCGGCCTGCTCGTCGAACGGGAGGTACGCGAGCTCTCC
Source organism: Thermoplasmata archaeon (assembly GCA_027314915.1). Taxonomy (GTDB): domain Archaea; phylum Thermoplasmatota; class Thermoplasmata; order Lutacidiplasmatales; family UBA184; genus JAKIVR01. The sequence goes on from DAHUZZ010000006.1 coordinate 100,538, forward strand.
CGCCTGACCGACCGGGTCGAGCACCCGTACGTGGCGATCCTGGGCGGGGCCAAGGTGGCGGACAAGCTCCCCATCCTCGAGGGGCTCGTCGGACGCGCGGACACGCTCCTCCTCGGCGGAGCGCTCGCCTTCCCCTTCCTCGCGGACCGGGGCGCGGAGCTGGGCGCGACCCCGGTCGAACCGGGGCTCACCCCCGAGCTCAGGTCCTTCTGGGAGAAGGCGCGTCAGGCGGGCACGCGGGTCGAGCTCCCGGTCGACTGGCTCATCGAGATACCCGGCGAGAAGGAGGCCGGCGCGTGCCCCGCGGACCGGGTCCCCCCGGGGGCCATCGCCCGCGACATCGGCCCGCGCACCCGGGACCTCTTCTACTCCGCCCTCACCGGCTCGCGCACCGTGTTCTGGAACGGCCCCCTCGGCAAGGCCGAGGACCCCCGGTTCGCGCCCGGCACCCGCGAGGTGCTCGCGGGGCTCGGGACCCTCGGCGGCTACCACGTCTGCGCCGGCGGGGATTCGGCCCACCTCGCGCAGGAGCTCGGCGTCGATGGGGCCTTCCAGTACGTCTCTACGGGCGGCGGCGCGGCGCTCGAGTTCGTCGCGGGTCTCGAGCTCCCCGGGCTCGCCGTGATCCCGCCGGCCTAGGACGGGTCGGGGGCTCCGCCGACTCCGGATCGATGGCGGCGAGGAGCCACTGCACGTAGGGCTCGTGGGCCCGGGGGACCCGGATCTCGAGGATCTCCGGGACCTCGTAGGGATGCTCCCGGGCGAGGAGCTCGAAGAGCGCACCCAGCTTCTTCGGGGAGCTCTTGAGGAGGAGCGCCCACTCCTCGCCGTCCTCGACCTTCCCCTTCCACCAGTACACGGACCGGATCGGCCAGGCCTGGACGCAGGCGGCGTACCGGCCCTCCACCGCAATCCGGGCGATCCGGTCCCCGGTCTGCCGGTCGGGCACCGCGCAGTAGACGATCCTCAGCCGCTGGTCGGCCCCGGTGGGATCGAGCGGCGGGGCCGTCATGCCGCCCCGTCGGCCACGACCGCGGGGCGGTTCCGGGCGAAGTCCAGCGTCAGGACCGAGAGGTCGGCGAGGTTCACCACCGCGGCCCGGGCGGGCACGGCGGTGATGTTCCGCATCTTCTGGTAGTCGGTCTCCGCCTGCCAGGTCGAGGCGTTGAGGAGGAGGACGCCGCGGTAGCGGTCGACGCCGTAGGTGTGGGCGTGGCCGGTGACGAGGATGTCCGGAACGGGGTCGATCACGAGGCCGTCGCGGGGGAGCGGGGCGAGCGGGGTCCGCCCCCCGTAGATGGGCGCCAGGTGGCGCATGGCGAGCATCGACTTCATCACCTCGGTGGGCCGGCTGTAGCTCGCCCCGGGGATGGCGGGGATCAGGTCGTCGAAGCTCCGGCCGTGGTAGGCCTCGACGACGACGCCCTCGAGGGCGCAGGTGGTGGGGTTGCCGACGGTCCGGACGTTCTCGGGGAGGCCCGCACGGACCTCCGCGGCGAGCGCGGGTTGCGGCTCCGCCGGGCAGACCGCGTCGTGGTTGCCCGGGATCACGACGAGGTTGAGCCGGGCCGGCAGCTCGCGGAGCCTCCGACCGAGCTCGACGTACTGGTCGAAGATGTCGTGGATCGCGAGGTCGCGCTCCTGGTTCGGGTAGATCCCGATCCCGTCGACCAGGTCGCCGGCGATCACGACATGCGCGATCTCCCGGGCGATCTCGGGGGCCGGGCCCTCCTCGCGAAGGAACGCGACCAGCTCCGCCCAGCTCTCCGACAGGAAGGAGCGGCTGCCGAGGTGGAGGTCGGAGAGGAAGAGCACCCGGCGCGCACGGTCGCTCCGGTGGGTGTCGCGGTGGATCGGCACCTCCGGGCGGTGGACCTCCTTGACGACGGGGATCCGGTTCCGATCCCGGGGCACCTCGAGCTCGAGGCCGACCACCTCGTCCGGCATCCAGCTCTGCTTCGCCGCCGGGCGGTCCCGCGGGAGGAGGAGCTCGACGCAGCCGGTCTCGTCCTCGACCTCGAGGATCAGATGCTTCTTCTCCGCGGTCTGGCGCAGGCTGCGGAGCATCCCGACGACCGCCGACCGCCCTTCGTGCTGGCGGATCTCCTTCACCGGGACCGGGTGGGGAAGGTCGCTCCGGCCCCGGAGGATCCGGGAGAGCGTCCGGAACCGGGAGGCGAACAGCGCACCGTAGGCTTCGAGGGGCTGGCGGCCCGGCGGCCCCGGGGCGTACCCCTCCGCGATCAGGGCGTAGGCGGGAACGGGGGAGGGCTCGGCCGGGGCGAGCGCGGGCGCCGGAGCGGCCGCCGGCGCGGTGTAGACCAGCTCGACCATGCCCCGCGTGATGATCGGGACGGAGGCGCCCGGCCCGTCCAGGATCTGCCGGGCGTGCCGTAGCGGCTCGGGTCGGGCGGTGAGAAGGGAGAGCGCCTCGGTCTCGACGAGCTTCTGGTGCTCGCGGAAGTAGCCGAGCAGCGCCTCCCGGAGCTCCCGGTGCGGGAACGCCTCCGGGGCCGGCGGGCCATCGAGCACGAGGTACACTCCACCGGGTACCACGTCGGGACCCGGCCGCGCTCCGACGAGCGGGGCGCGCTATTTCAACGTTCGGCCGTGCCCACGGGCCCGGGGGGGCCGCTCCGCACGGCGCCTACGCCCGGTAGGACTCCTTCGCGTAGGAGGCGCCCTTCGGGTAGGCCTCCTTGAGGTGCTGGATGAACTTCTCCGGCGCGTTCTCGAGGTGCGCGCCGTACCAGGCCACCACGGTGTCCTTGAGGACCCGGTGGAGCTCCCGGAGGTTCACGTGCTTCTCGGACTCGTCGTAGAGCACCGCCTGGCTCATCATCCGCATCCAGCCGGTGTACCGGTGGTAGGACTCGCCGTCCGACCACTCGAAGATGCCGCGGAACCGGGTCGCCCCGTCCGGGGTCGCGTAGTACCAGAACCGGAGCACGAAGCCGAGCCAGCCCTGGGTGCGGTCCTTGAGCTCGAGGGTCTTGACCGCGCCGAAGTCGAAGGAGCTCTTGAACATCCAGGTCGTCGGGAACTCGGTGAACGTGGCGAACAGCGTCTGCGACGGCTCGATCGTCAAGTGGATCGAGGCGTCCTCGAACTGGTTGTGAATCTCCCAGAGGTCCTGGAGGAGCTTCTGGTTGAGCGCGGCGCGCTCGCTCAGGTCCTCCGTGCCCTGCGCGGAGAGCGACTTCTGCGAGCGCTGGAGCTCCGCCTTGAGCGAGTGGACGAAGTCATCCTCGGGGCCGGGGGCGCTCTCCGTCGCGGCGGCGTTCTCGGGATCCGGGGCGGGGGGCGCGAGCGCGGCCTTGCGACGCGGCATCGAGGAGGACTCCGAAGCCGCGGAAGCGGCCCCCCATATAAGCACTTGTGGTAAAAACCGGCCCGAATCCCCGTCGGTGAGGCGCCGGGTCCGCGCGGGGCCCGGGGGATCCGGGGCCGCCCGGGTCTCGCTTAAATACGCTCCCGTCCTCGTTGGGTTCAGCCACCCAAGGACCGAACCAGACCGACGCTCCGCGCCGCACGCGCTTCAGGATTCACGATGACCATGTTCGCCCCTTGCTCCCGTCGTGTTCAGGACCCCGTGCCGTACCGCGCCGCGTTGGATCTCTAGGTTCGCCCTGAGGGAGGCCCCCCCGGACCGGGGCGCAGGTCCCCAGATCCCCAAAGGAGAACCGAACGATCATGAGCAACGACCCCAGCGCCGCCAAGTACCAGATTCGCGCCCGCATCAACGCCGAAGGTGTCATCGAGAAGCCCGATGTCGTGGGCGCCGTCTTCGGGCAGACCGAGGGTCTGCTCGGGGACGAGCTCGACCTCCGCGACCTCCAGAAGTCCGGCCGGGTCGGCCGGATCGAGGTCGACATCGATTCCCGGAAGGGGAAGAGCGAGGGGGAGATCATCATCCCCTCGTCGCTCGACCAGGTCGAGACCGCGATCCTCGCGAGCGGACTCGAGACGGTGGACCGCATCGGCCCGTGCCGGGCCAAGATCGAGGTCGTCGCCGTCGAGGACATCCGGGTCTCGAAGCGCGCGAAGATCGTGGAGCGCGCCAAGGAGATCCTCGCCCGCCTGACGGAGGAGTCGAAGGGCGTCGGGGTCGACCTCACCGAGTCGGTCCGCAAGGCGGTCCAGGTCGAGGAGATCACCTCCTACGGACCGGAGCGCCTGCCGGCGGGCCCCAACGTCGACCAGGCCGAGTCGCTCATCGTCGTCGAGGGCCGGTCCGATGTGCTGAACCTGCTCCGGTGCGGCATCAAGAACGTCATCGCCGTCGAGGGCACGAGCGTGCCCCAGACGGTGAAGGACCTCTCGCGCGGGAAGACGGTCACCGTCTTCACCGACGGCGACCGCGCCGGGGAGCTCATCCTGAGGGAGATGCTCCAGACGATGGACATCGACTTCGTCGCCCGCGCCCCGCGCGGGAGCGAGGTCGAGGAGTTGACGCAGAAGCAGCTGCTCAAGTGCCTGCGGAACAAGATCCCGATCAACCAGTACCTCGAGATGACCGGCTTCGAGTCGACCGGCGCGACGCGCCAGCCGATGGAGGAGCGCGGCGAAGGGATGGGCGGCGGAGGCCGGGACCGCGACCGGGAGCACCGGCGCGAGGACCGGGGCCGTGGCGACGTCGGCGAGCGGGGCCCCCCCGCTCCGCGGCCGATGCCGGCGGCCCCCGCCAGCCCCGCGATGCCCCCGCCGCCGCCGCCCCCCCCCGCCCCGGCGCCCGCCGTCGCGCTTCCGCCGCGGCTCGCCGGCTTCTTCGATCTCCTGGGCGGGATCGAGAACACCTCGAAGTCGCTCTTCCTGGGACCCGAGGACGCCGTCGTCGCCGAGGCTCCGGTCAAGGAGATGATCGAGCGGCTCGGCCAGATCGAGCCGCCCGCGAAGACCGTGATCTTCGACGGGGTCGTGAGCCAGCGGCTCCTGGACGTCGCGCGCGAGCGCGGTGTGGAGACGGTGGTCGCGAACCGGATGGGCGCGGTGGGGAAGATCCCGGACGGACTCAAGGTCCTCACCCGGATGGACCTCACCGGCGCCTAGTTCCGTCGGCGCGGCCGGGGGTCCTTTAAGCGGACCGGCGCCGTACGGGAGCGGAGCGTCGTTGTGACGGAGCTGGTGCCGGCGGGCGACCGCCGGGTCCCGAAGGCCGTGACGGAGATCTCCTCCACGGAAGACATCCCCATCCCGACCGATCCGCTCGAGCGGGTGATCGGGCAGGAGAAGGCGGTCGAGATCGCCCGGATCGCGGCGTTCCAGCACCGGCATCTCCTCCTCGTCGGGCCCCCCGGGATCGGGAAGTCCATGACCGCGCAGGCGCTCGCGCTGCACCTCGAGCGCCCGCAGACCGAGCTCCGGGTCGTGCACAATCCGGAGAACCCCGAGCGGCCGACGATGGAGATCGTGCGGCGCGACGAGGTGCTCCATGAGCGCGAGGCGGAGCGCACGACGGAAGGCGAGCTCATCGCCCCGACCGAGGCCCCGGCCTCGGTCGCGGAGCGGCTCGGCTACCGGTGCGGCCGGTGCAGCTTCTACTCGCTCCCCTCGGACCGGTACTGCCCGAGCTGCGGGAACACGAAGGCGGTGCTCCCCGGGGTGAACGGGAGCGGCAATCCGTTCCGCGACCTGGTGGGCGGCATCCTCGAGCTCACCGTGAGCCCGGGCGGCAATCCCAACGAGACGGTCCGCACCACGCGCCTTCGGAACGGCGTGGAGGAGGTGGTCGCCTACGAGCGCGCGGGCGACAAGGTCCGGCTCCTCGATCAGCGGGCGCTCGAGCGCCGCCGCACCCAGCAGCGGGAGAGCCCGAGGAAGGTGCTCGTCAAGCTCGACCGGAACACCTTCATCATGGCGACGGGAGCGAGCGAGACCGAGCTCCTGGGCGACGTCCGGCACGACCCCTACGGGGGGCACCCGCAGCTCGGAACGCTCCCCTTCGAACGCGTGATCCCGGGCGCGATCCACGAGGCCCACGAGGGGGTGCTCTTCATCGACGAGCTGCCGCACCTGGGGCACCTCCAGAGGTTCATCCTCACCGCGATGCAGGAGCGACGGTTCCCCATCTCCGGACGGAACCCGCAGTCCGGCGGCGCGTCGGTCCGCGTCGACGGGGTCCCCTGCGACTTCATCCTCGTGTCGGCGTGCAACATCCAGGACCTCCACCACATCCTCTCGCCGCTCCGCTCGCGCATCGCGGGCGGGGGGTACGAGGTGCTCCTCGAGACCACGATGCCGGACACCGAGCGGAACCGGACGCGCACCGCGCAGTTCGTCGCCCAGGAGATCGCGGGGGACGGACGGCTGAGGCCGGCCACGCGCGAGGCGGTCCTCGAGCTCCTCTCCGAGTCCCGGCGCCGGGCCGAGCAGCTCGACGGCCGGAAGAACGCGCTCACGCTCCGGCTGCGCGAGATGGGTGGCCTCCTCCGCGCCGCGGGCGATCTGGCCGCGATCTCGGGCAGCGCCTACCTCGAGGCCTCCCACGTGCGGGAGGCGCTCGGCCGGGCCCGCTCCATCGAGGAGCAGATCCGGGACGCCTACGGCTCCCTGCAGGGCGGGATCCGGCAGGACGTGACCGAGTCGCAGCGGCAGAAGATGGGCTACTACTCGTGGAACCAGTACCAGGACCCCGGCGAATTCCCCGGGGGGTACGGCTGACGCCGCACGGTGCCCCGATAGTAATATGGGGAGGGCGCGGGTGGGCGGCCCGCTCGCTGGGCGCGTAGTCTAGTGGTTATGACGTCACCCTGACACGGTGAAGGTCGCCAGTTCGAATCTGGCCGCGCCCATCCCAGAACCGCGCGAGGCCATGGAGGCGCGCATGCGACCCCGGCATCACGGGCCCCCGGCCACGAAATGCCCCCCGACCGCGGGGGCCCGCGGATCGCACGGACGGGCCCTTAACGCCGAGCTTGCGCCGTCCGTTGGGCGATGGCGACTCGCAAGGTATCGGCCGTCGGTGAATCGATGAGGTACGCCCCGACTCTCGGTTTGGTCACCGAGAGGACCGCCCCGAGTCGTCCGAAGCTACGGGACACCGACGACGCTGCAAGGGAACACTCCTCGAAATGCCCCCCGGGCCGAGCTTCATGGAGTGCCAGGTCGGCTGGATCGAATGAGGCACGGCCCGCCGGCGGACGAAGACGGCCCTGGCGAATACCGTGAGCAGGAAGGCGGCGGT
>DAHUZZ010000070.1:0-272 GCA_027314915.1 Thermoplasmata archaeon
GTGCGTTCCCGGCACGGCCCAGTGCCAGAGCCTCTACGGCTCCAGCCTGATCACGCCGTTCCCCGGAACGAACAACCCCGAGTACTGGACGTTCGTTATCGACAAGAACGCCAACTTCTACGACCCGTCCACCGGGGCCTCCTGGGGCGTCTACCCCACGGATGTCATGGCGTCGCTCGCGCGCACGGCCGCCTTTGCCGACCTGCCGTTCGTGGCGTCTGCGCCGGGCTGGATCCAGTCGCAGTCGTGGGTCCAGTACTTGAACACCAACG
>DAHUZZ010000070.1:282-518 GCA_027314915.1 Thermoplasmata archaeon
ACAACACCCCCCAGGGGATCCTGAGCGGGATGCTGATCAACGACACGCAGTACTGCCCGACCGTGGCGATGTCGTCCGAGCACGGATGCATCACCTTCAACGCCAACGGCGGCGGAACGGACTGGCCGTTCTTCCTCGAGCTCATGGCGGACCCGGACGGGGCCGGCATCGGCTCGTGCGGTTGGATGGGGTACATGGGCGCGGGCGCCCCCGGCTTTACGACGACCGCCCCGCAC
>DAHUZZ010000071.1 GCA_027314915.1 Thermoplasmata archaeon
GAACCGGTCCCGGGACGCCCCCTCGTCGTACGGCCGCCCGTCCAGGAGGACCGATCCGCCGAGAGGGCGCAGGATCCCGGCGATCGTGCGGAAGAGGGTCGTCTTGCCGGCGCCGTTCGGCCCGAGCACGACGTAGATCGCGGGTTCCTCGACCCGGAACGAGATGCGGTCGAGGACGCGGCGGCCGTGGTAGCCCGCGCTGAGATCGCGGCACTCGAGGGTCGGCGGGGAGGGGCGGAGGCCCGGGCCGTTCGCTCCGATCTCCCCCACCCCCTACGCCGGCGAGAGGAACCGCTCCCGGCTCAGGAGCCGGCCGGAGGCGGCGAGGAGGAGGCCGACGACGGCGAGAAATCCCGCCGACGCCCCGACCGTGACCACGTAGTAGCTCGAGCGGGCGACGCTCTCGGCGAGCACGAGGACGAGGACCGGCGGGGCGATGCCGAGGATCGGCGCCAGTCCGACCGGGCTGTTGACGCCCGCGCGGGGGGTCGACAGGGTCGACCAGATGATCCCG
>DAHUZZ010000072.1 GCA_027314915.1 Thermoplasmata archaeon
CCGACCACGCTGACTGCCAGGTCGGCGTGGGAGGGATCGGTGCTGCGCGACGCGCGGGCGGCCTCCAGGTCCGCGGCCGCGGGATCCGCCGCCGGGGCGCGGCTTCCCCGGCGAGATACTGAGTCGGCCATATTGTCCGTTGCCCTCACTAACCGATAGGCTCACAGTGTGGGCAAGCTTATATCCCCTGGCGGCTCGGAGGCCATCAAGGCGGCCGGGGTGGTTAAGGCGTTCGGCGGGGTGACCGCGCTCGACAGGGTAGACCTCACGGTCGGTTCGGGCACGCTGGCGGCGCTGCTCGGGCCGAACGGCGCGGGCAAGACGACTCTGGTCCGGATCATCGCCACGCTGAGCAAGGCCCGACGCCGGGCAGGTGCGGGTGCTCGGGTATGACGTCACCGCCCGGCCCGCCCAGGTGAGGGCACGCGTCGGCCTCACCGGCCAGTACGCGGGCCTGGACGAGGAGCTGCGCGGGCGGGACAACCTGGTACTCATCGGCCGCCTCGCCGGGCTG
>DAHUZZ010000073.1 GCA_027314915.1 Thermoplasmata archaeon
ATGGTGGAAGAGCACCGGGCAACCGCAGGACGCGCAGGGCTGGATTCGGTTCAACTCGGGGCTCCGATCCCTCCTAGTACTACTCTGGGACTTCAAGGAGGTGGTCCCTCCCCTCGGGCGAATTCGGCCAGAGACGGAAGGTAGGGGCGACCGTCCTTCACCCAGACCGGCGACCCGAAGACCTGCGCCATCAGGATCGCGATCTCCACCCGCCGCGCCGGCTCGTTCTCGATCAGCTGGATGAATCCCAGCGCCACATGGCCGTTCAGCCACTTCCGCACCGTCGGGACCGTCGGCAGCCGCCGACGCTTCCCCCCCTTCTTTGACGTGCCCTCGCGCGCCGCCCGTCGCCGCTCCAGCATCAGGAGTCCCTGGGCCATCCCCACCATCGTCACATGGTGGTGCCATCCTCTCCAGCTCCGCCCCTCGAAGTGGTCCAGTCCCAGTTCCTCCTTCATCTGCTGGTAGCTCTGCTCGATCGGGAACCTCGATCGCATGACACGGACCTGCTCC
>DAHUZZ010000074.1 GCA_027314915.1 Thermoplasmata archaeon
GCCACGATCGGGATCCCGATCCGGTGCATCGCGCCGACGATCTCGACGCACCGGCGGAAGACGCGCTCCATCAGCCGGGTCTCCTCGCTGGCCGGCGGCGGGTGACGGATCCGGCCCGCGATCTCGGCGGCGACCCGGTCGGCGCCCGGTTCGAAGGCGGCGGCCGGCTTCTCGCTCGAGAAGGTGTAGAGCTCGAGGAGGGCGAGCGTCGGGTCGACGACCGTGCCGCGCGCCCGCAGGTGGGCGAGGGCGGCCCGGGCGGTGGGGGTCGTGAGATCGAGGTCCGCCAGCGCGGTCCGCAGTTGCGCGGCGGTCGGCCGGGGCGGGAGCCCGTCGACGAGGGCGGGGGCGACGAGCGCGATGTGGCTGAGCTGGTCCATGCCGGCGTCGACCGCCTCGAGCGCGGTGAGGCCGATCGGAACGTGCCCGGTCACCGTCATCCCCCGGCGGTGGGCTTCGGCGGCGACCGCCGAGAGCGCCTCCCGCGACATCGAGCTGTAGACCTTGAT
>DAHUZZ010000075.1 GCA_027314915.1 Thermoplasmata archaeon
CCGAGATAGCGGTGATGGGGGCGGAGGGGGCGGTCCGCTTCCTTCGCCGCCGCAGCCAGGGCGAGCGCACCGAGGAGGAGCTGATCGCCGACTACCGGGAGCAGTTCGCCAACCCCTACCTGGCCGCGGAGCGCGGCTACCTGGACGACGTGATCGAGCCTCGGCAGACCCGCCCTGCCCTGATCAGGGCGCTGCGGATGGCGCGCAGCAAGCGGGTCGACCCGCCCCACCGCCGCCACGGCAACATCCCGCTCTAGCCGCTCCCGGCCGAGATCCCGAAAGGTGGGGGCGCCTAAACTGGGCAGAGTTCAGCAGGGCGGCCGCGGGACCGCCCCAGGGAGGTGCATGTGAAGCTCCTGGAGCATCAGGCCAAAGCGCAGTTCCGCAGCGAGGGCATCGAGTGTCCCATGGGGCGGGTGGCGCGGACCCCCTTGGAGGCGGAGTCCGCCGCCCGAGAGCTGGGTGAGGTGGTGGTGAAGGCCCAGGTCCCCATCGGGGGCAGGG
>DAHUZZ010000076.1 GCA_027314915.1 Thermoplasmata archaeon
AGCCGGATCGTGCCCCGCACGCACTCGATCTCGAGGACGGCTCCCTGCGTCCCACCCTCCGCCGACCGGGCTCTGCGAACCTCCGTGAGCGGAGACTCGAAGACGGTGCTCGTGGCCCCCCGGGAGAAAATCGTCGGTATCGCCCCCTGGCGGCGCAACACCTCGAAGAGGATTCGTCGGTTGGTGAGCAGCAGCGTCCCGACTTCGCCCGAACCGCCCTCCTGCTCGAAGGGAGATTCCTGCAGGACCTCCTCACCCGATTCCAAGATCATCGATTGGTCCGAACGGTCCCATGGGGTCCTTGCACCGCATAACCCTTTCGAAGTGCGTGGCTTTGTGTAGAGTCCGGTTATTAGTTCCCCTCTTTGAAGGAGGGGGGTGTGGGGGGATGGTGCGCGCCCCAATAGAACTGCACAGTCCGGGTGGTTACACTTGGCTGCACCGGGGACCCTGCCCTCCACTGGAAATGGGGGGTGCAGGGGGGATCCTGCTTTCGGATCT
>DAHUZZ010000007.1 GCA_027314915.1 Thermoplasmata archaeon
GGCAAAGAAGATCCTCTTCGTGAGTGAATCCCTCGGGGGCCTCGCGCGGATTACGTTCCAGATGGGCGTGTCGTACGTTCCGCACGAGAGAATGCAACGGTCGATCGAACTCCTGGGGACTCGGGTCGCCCCGCTCGTTCGCCAGCAACTCACGACGGAACCTCCTGTCGGTCGGCAAACTAAGGATTCGTAAGCGACGCGACGGGCGCGTCGGACACTCCCCCTTGGCGACTGGGCGGAGTCTGGCGTGGCCCGGAGGCCGAGATACGAGGTGCAAAGTCTCTAACACCCAACGTCTCGACCAGAAGTCATTGGTGGCGGTCGAACAACTTTATTCGAAACTCTAGTGCCTTGCGATCCGGGAAATCGAACGGATCGTCGGGGAGATTTGGCAGTTTCTTGCCCTCCGTCGTAATGATGTGTTTGGAGGTTGCCGTTCGACGAAATGGGACGTCAGCTGTGACTTGGACGTGAAAGTCCTCGTCCGGGGTCCATGTGTAGTGCGGGCGCGAACTCGAGCCCCTCCGGGGCCGGAACCTCCATCCCTTGTCGAGCCGCCTCACGGGGCGGCCCGCGCGCCACGTGCGTGGTAATCCGGGGGAGAACGAAGGCGAGGCAAGTGACCGGTTCGCGAATGCAGAATGGCGATGGGGAGTGGATCCCTCAAGCTGGTGCGGGGTCTTGCCCGCTGATGGCTTGACCGATGTGAGGCCTTCTCTCCGACGGGGGTTGCTGGAACGGCCCGGTCTCCAAGTGCCAAAGCCGACCTCGGAGCGAAGCGGGTTTGTGCTTCTCGATCTTGGGAGAACGCGTAGCGTCGCGGCGGGTTGTCCGGGGCCTTCCGGCAGCCCCTTTCTGTATGGGTTCTATAAGGAAAGTGTTACGGGCCCGCCGGGATTCGAACCCGGGTTCGAGGCTCCGGAGGCCTCTGTGATGTCCAAGCTATACTACGGGCCCGCGCTGGAAACCGTGAGGGGACGAGGTTCCACCCTCTTAAGGTTCGGCCCCCTCCGCTCGCAGAACGCCGAGCCATCCTCGGTCCGCCGGGGGGATTGGTGCTCGCCGTGCCGCCCTTCCTGCGAACGGAGGACGTCAGGCTCCACGACCACCCGACCGGCGACGGCCACCGCGCCTGCGTCGCCCCACGCCCCAGTACCCCGCTACGGTCTCGGCTCAAACCGTCGTCACGTGAAGAGGTCCTCGAGGGGGTTTCCCATCTCCTTGACCTCCCGGACCTGCACGCCCCGGCGCTCGAGGTCCTGGATCAGCGGAGCCACGTCCTCGGGCCCGTTCAGTTCGAAGACATAGTACTCGCCGCGCTTCCTCTCCGGTGGGAGATGCTCCTCGCCGCGCGCGGCGCGGACGCCCACAGAGTAGGTCGCGGACCGGAGGTCCGAGATCCGGCCGAAGAGGGAGAGTTGGCCGGCCTTGAGCGCGAGGACGTAGCTGCCGATCTCGCGGGCCTCGAACAGGTTGTGGGAGGAGTACAGCACGATCCTCCGGCGGCTGAGCGAGAGCAGGAGCTCCCGGATCTCCGCGGCCACCCGGGGGTCCAGGTTCGCGGTGGGCTCATCGAGCAGGTAGACATCGCGCTCCCGGAGGAAGACCCGGGCGATCGAAACGCGCTTCTTCTGGCCGGCGCTCAGCTCGGAGAAGAAGCGGTGGCGGAGCTCCTCCAGGCCGAGGAGCCCGATCACCCGGTCCACGTCCTCGCGGTGGGCCCGTTCGATCGCCGCGTAGTAGCCGACCGCCTCGTCGACGCGGAGCCCCTCGGGGATCCCGTCCAGGTGCGAGAGGAAGTGGATGCGGTCCCGGGTGCGCTGGTCCCGGACCGGGAGACCGTCGATGGCGACCGAGCCCTGGGTCGGGGCCAGGATGCCGGCGAGTGTCCGGAACAGGGTGGTCTTCCCTGCGCCGTTCGGCCCCAGCACCACGTAGACGCCGGGCGCCCCGATGGAGAACGAGACGCCGTTCAGCACCGGCGTGGCCCGGTACCCCGCGCTCACGTGGTCACAGACGAGCCCCGGCGTGCCGGGCCGCACCGGAGCCCGCCCCTGATCCCCCGTCGCCACCCGAACTCACCCCTACATCGGAGAGAGGTACCGCTCCGGGTCCATCCACCGCGTCGACAGGAGGATCATGGCGAGGGCCGCCACCACGAAGGCCGCCGCGGCCCCCCCGGTGATGTAGTAGTAGTCGGACTTCGGCGACGCCTCGGCCACGACCAGCACGAGGATCGTGGGGGCGACGGCGAGGAGCGGAGCGATCCCGGCGGGGCTGTTCAGGCCCATCCTCGGAGTGGAGAGCGAGGACCAGATCATGCCCGTCACCGTGGAGAAGACCACGGCGGCGTAGGTCATCGGGACGGTGTAGAGCAGCAGCGTGTTCTCCAGATCGGTCGTGATCTGGCCCCCGGTGGCGAGAAAGGCCCCCATCCCGACCGCGAGCGCCGCGGCGAGGACCACGGAGGCGAGGACGATCGACGCCACCAGGATGTTCCCGAAGAGCCACCCCGGCCGGACCCCGTAGGCGATCGAGTACTCGAGAACGCCCTTCGAGCGGTCGCTCGCGAAGAGCATGAGGCCGCCCATCGAACCCAATGTGGCGAACAGCGGCACCTCGAGCGGGAAGGTCACCGCAAAGACGCCCGACTTCGCGTGGACGAGGACGAGGGAGAGGATCAGCACGATCGCGGTGCCCATGGCGAGGTAGAGCCGTCCCGCCACCAGGCCGCGGCGGACCGTGACCGCGGTGAGCGACGTCAGTTCCGGACCGGGGCTTGGATCCTTCGTCTCGGTCCGCTCCACGCGGGCTCGGAGAGTGCCGGTGGACTATCAAGACGTGGCCGGACCGGAACACCCTCCGTGCGATGCGCCGTACCCCTCCACGAGGGTCAGCAGAGCCGTGGACCTTCGGGGCCCGGGGGCCCTTGAAGGGCCCGCCATCGAGGGGTCAGCGCCGCACCGAGGGCAAGGCCGCCAAGGTCTCCGGTCGCGCGGCCGAAGGCGGCGGCGGAGCCTCAGGTCCTCCCGGGGGGATCCACCCCGCCCGTTCGAGCACATCGAGGATGTCCCCCGCCACCTCGGACGGCGGGCCCAGCGAGCCGTCCACGATCACATCGGGCCGGTCTCCGTTCGGCGAGGCGCGCGAGGGCATGACCCGCTCCTCGATCCGACCTTCGGACATCCACCGGTAGATGACCGGGACCCCCTCCGGTCCCCGCAGCGGCCCCGCCGCCGACCGGATGTACACCTCCACGACCCGCTCGACACGGTCCTTCACCAACGCCCGGTCCACCACCTCCATGAGCGGGTGGGCGACCACCACGGTCACCCCGTGACGGACGAGCGAGGCGGCCCCGTCGGCGAGGAGGCTCACCGCGTCCGAGGGGTCGAGCCGGGGCTCGGCCGGTTCCCCGGTCGCGTGCCGCGGAAGGAACTCCGCCTCGCGGAGCTGGGCACGCAGGCGATCGCACAGGGCCGGGCCGATCTGGCGGGGGAGCCCGGGCCGGCCCGAGGTGAGCCAGATGCAGACCCCCGTGCGCAGGGCCGCCGGCATCGCCGCCAGTCCCGGCCCCTCCTGGATCGCGGGCGTCATCGCCTCGACCTGGTCCGCGGTCTGCGGGACGTACATACGGCGGCTCACCGCCACGGGGAACTCCGGCGACATGTTTCAACCTCGAGCCATGACTTCGAGGCAGGTCTAAGGTGCGCCCGACCCGGCCGGGAAGTTCCTTCCCCTCCGGTCGGCCCGGCCGGCCCGGCCGGCAGCGGCCCCCGTGCCGGGCCGCCGCCGATCCTCCCGGAGCGTCTCAGCGGTCCGCGAGCCGGGCCATAGGCGCCAGGACGGGCCCAAGGGCCCCGGTCGGCGCGGTCACCGTGACGACGGGAGCCACCTCGCGACGGTACACTGCGACCGGCGTGGTCTGCGCGTTCGCCTTGAGCAGGGCGAGCTCCCGCCGGGTCCAGGACGGCTCCAGGGTCGCGCCGAGGATGAACCACGCTCGCAGGCGCCCTTGGGGCACCCTCTCCCGGCGGAAGCCCGAGCGCACGAAGGGGTCCGGTGGCGCCCCCTCACTCCCCGGCGGTCCCGCGTCGGATAGGCGGAAGTAACGCTGCGTGCGGGGCACGCCGACCAGGATCTCGCTCGTCAGGTCCGGGGCGAGCGGCGGCAGGGCCACCACCACGAGCGAGGTCGCGCGCGACGGGGGCGTCATCAGTACCGGGATCCGTGACTCGGAGGCGCGGTCGGACCAGGAGGCGGTCGCGACGGAGGCCTGCGGGACCGCGTCGACGAACCGCCGGGCCAGGACGTCCGCTTCCGGGATCCGGTCCGGCGAGGTCAGCACGACGATCCGCTCGGGGCTGAGCGAGACGATCATCGAGTGGAGGTCGTTGCCGCGCGCGGAGAGCTCGACCGCCGGCTGCGCCCGCGCGCGGGGGGTCTTGAGCGAGTACCGCAGGATCGAGAGCAGGATCCGGGAGCCGTCGCGGACGGCGCGGAGCTTGGCCTCCCCGACCCGCGGACGGTAGCTGACGGGGAACTGGGCGACGCGCAGTCCGCTCTGGAACGCCTTGATGAACAGCTCGGACTCGATCTCGAAGCCCTCCGACTCGAGGCCGAGCGCCGGGATCGACGCGCACCGGATCCCCCAGAAGCCGCTGCAGATGTCCAGGACCGGCTGCCCGCTGAACTGGGCCGCCGAGTAGTTGAGCAGGCCGTTCCCGACCCGGTGGACGAGGTCCCTCAGGCTCGCGAGCGGAGGCTTCTCGGGACGCCGGACCCCGATGACGACGTCGCGGCCGCCCTCCAGGAGGTCGAAGAGCGCCGGCAGCGCGCCCGCCGGGTAGGTGGCGTCGGCATCGAGGGTCGCCACCGACCGGTACTCCGCCGCGCGGGCCCACCCGAGCCCTTCGCGGACCGCCGCCCCCTTGCCGCGCCCGTGCTGTCGGAGGACCACGGCCCCCGCCCGCTCCGCGACCGACACGGTGCCGTCTTCCGAGTGGCCATCGATGATGGCGACGGTGGGCGGGAGCGAGCTCGGGGGGAACCGCACCTCGGCGATCTCCCCGAGCGTCTGGGCAAGCCCGGCCTCCTCGTTCAGCGTGGGCAGGAGGATCAGGCGTTCGGGCAGCCCCGGCCCCGGGGGATCGAGCGCCATGCCCTGGGTCTCCCCTCTCATTCCCGGGCGGAGATCGGGCCGTGCGATTAAGGAGGGCCGTATGGCCCACCATATCCGGTGTCGTTTCCGGGCCCCCCGGCCGCGAACCGTTACGGAATCACCGGTACGCGTCGTAATGGTCGGGCGCGCGGCGTACGTCGTTCCCGGGCCCGACCTACCGCCCGCGGTGGCGGAGGTAGAGCAGGGCCGGCTCGGTCATCCGGGCGAGCGCGAGACCGTCCGCCGAGAGCCGGTATTCGACCCGGGGAGGCCGCGTGTCCAGCACGCTGCGGAGGAGGAGCCCCCGCGCCTCGAGTTGCTTGAGCTTGCCGGAGAGGACCCGCGGGGTGATGCCCCGGAGCTGGCGCCGCAGCTCCTCGAATCCGACCCCGCTCAGGGCGTAGAGCACCAGCACGATCTCGATCGACCACTTGCCGAGCAGCCCCCGCAGCACCTCGAGGTCGGCCTCGATCTGACGGGCCGGGTCGCCCGCGAGCTTGGAATCCACGACCGGCCCCACCTCGTCGAGGAGCATCGCCGCCCGACGGTGGAACTCCTCGAAACGGGCGCCCACGTCGCGAACGGAGAGGGCGCGCTGCACGGGCATCCTGAACTGCTCCCCGCGGCCGCGGTGCTCCGTGGAGGAACGGCGTTTCCGTTCAAGAGGTGTCGCGATATAAATGCGCCGCAACCCGCTAGGTTGGCGCGCGGCTCGTTCCGGCTTCCGCGCGCGAAACGCGGGAGTTCCGCCGCGTTCGCGCGCCGGTTCGGCGGCCCGGTCCCCGGGAGCGCGCCGCGCGTTACCAGGGTCGGCGGGAGGATGCCTCGTCCACCGGGACCGTCGGGGGAGCCCGCGAGCTCTCGGGGGGATCCTCCGGCGAGGCCACGCCCTCGGAGCCCCGCGCCCGCCGGCGTCCGGCGGCCCACAGGAGCCCGAGGATCACCGCGGCGGAGAGAAGGAGCACGAGGGGGCTCACCCAGCCGAGCCAGATGGGCGTCCAGAGCGCGGCGGGCCAGGCCGCGCCGCCGCCACCACCGGCAGGGGGGAGCACGCCACCCGAGGCGTTGGTCAGCTGGATCGGCTGCTGGTAGAGCATGTAGCTCAGCGACGAGAGCTCCCAGATGTGCGCCAAGACCGTCTGCGGACCCCAGGTCGAGGGGATCGTGGTGTTCCAGCAGAAGAACGACCCGAAGCTGGCGGGGACGGTCACCGTGGGCCCGTTGAAGGTCTGGATGGGGGCCGTGGTGGCGATGTGGACGGTGAATTCGCGGCCGGCGATGGGTCCCGCCAGGCAGATCGGGAAGGCCCCGCCGACGGCCAGCGAGCTCGGAGGCTGGCCCACGATGGTCGCGATCTGGGCGGGGGAGATGGTGCTCCACCCGGACCACGGCCCGGCCGTCTGGGTGCCGTCGGCGAGCGTCACGACCCACTGCCACTGGAGGCGGACCGGATAGGTGCCCGGCGCCCAGCTCGCCTGCACGGCGTACCCGTTGCTCGAGATCGTGGCGTTCGCCCCGGCCACGAACGTCTCCCCGGTCGCGAGCCGCATCGAGCCGTTCGCAACCTCCGAGACCGCGCCGTCCCCGCGGAGGACGAAGTTCGTGGGGGACAGGAAGACCCGGATCACGCTGCCCCCCGTCGTCGCGAACGTCGCGAGCGTCGCCGGGACCCGGACGGTGGCCGGTCCGGACGAGGCCGGATAGGTGGGATCGTAGATCCGGTACTGGACGGTGAGGCGGCTCCCCGGGTCGACGAACCCGGAGGGCCCGGTCGTGTTGAGGTAGAAGTTCCCGCTCCCCTGCAGTTCGACCTGGGGCTGGCTGGCCCCGGCCGGCGCGAACGACCACGGCCCCGCGAGGAGGATGATCCCGGCCACGGCGACCGCCGCCCCCAGGGCGAACCCGACGCGCGCCCTTCCCGAACGCCCTGTGATGGACACCATGGAAACCAAGCGGTCCGACGCGGGGTCATGGCTAAGAGACTCGGGGTTCGGACCGAACCGGTCCGGTACGACCGCCCCAGTGGGAGACGGGCCCCGCGGCTCCCCCCCGCCCCGGCGGGGGGAGGCGGGGCGTGCGCCGAGAGGGAGGGGTCGTATCCCGTAACCAGCCCGTCAGCGAGCGCATTTCCCTCCGGCTCAGGTCCCCACCGCCCGGTCCCACCCCTACCAATGGGCGATCCGACCGGGCGAGATGAATCAGCGAACGAGCTCCCCGGCCCCCGCTCCCCCTCCCGTTCCGCGCGACGGGGCCCCGGCGCCGGCGAGCCGCGCCTACTTCCTCCCGATGGGGCTCCTCCTCGCCCTCGTCGTCGGGCTCCTCGTGTACGAGTACACGCGGAACCCGCTGCCCCCCGGCGTCGACCCGGGCCACTGGCTCTCCGCCGCCTACTCCTACGTGGGGCTGCCCAGCGCGCCCGACCCGGCGAACCGGCCGCTGTTCTACTCGCCCCTCATCTTCCCCTTCCTGGGCGGGCTCTTCCTCGTCACCCGGGACGCCGCCACGGCGTCCACGATCTTCGCCGCCCTGCTCCTGACCTTCTACGGGCTCTCGGTCATCCACCTGGCCCGCAGGTTCCTCCGGACCGGGGTCGTCCAGGTCGCCTTCGTCGGGGGGGCGCTCCTCTGCGGCACGACCCTCCAGATGCTCTACTGGGGGGCCTATCCGAACTACCTCGGGTTCATCTTCTTCAACGAGTCGATGCTCCTCTTCCTCCTCTACGTCCGGGCGCGCACCGCGCTCTACGGGCTCGGCTTCTTCACCGCGGTCGCGGTCACCTACTTCGCCCACGACCTGAGCTTCTTCGTCCTGCTCGCGTGCCTCGGCGGGGCCACGATCTTCCTCCTCCTCTTCGGGAAGATGTCCTGGAGGTTCCTGGTCGAGCCCCAAAACCTCGCGGGGGTCCTCACGATCGCCGGGATCGTCGAAGGCTACAGCCTCTACACGGCCCGGCTCGGGATCCCGCATCCGAGCTACTTCTACTCGAACTCCTCGGCGTACGTCATCGACGAGATCGGCGAGATCTTCGAGCCCCTCGGCCACGCCCCGGCGTTCCTGCCGCGCGGGACGGTCCTGTACTTCGGGCCGTTCGCCACGGTGGCCCTCCTGCTCTCCGCCTCGCTGATCGCCGTCGTGGTCCTCGCGCTGGTCCGCCGGGCCCGGCCGGACCGGGTCAACGCCCGGGTGCTCATCGCCGCGGGCTGGCTGTGCGGGGCCGCCGCGGTGCCCGCGCTCGGCTACCTGGTCCACGTGGACACCGACTACACCCGGTTCCTCTACTTCCTCCCGCTGCCGTTCGCCCTCCTCGCCGTGATCGCGCTCGAGCAGGGTCTCGCCCCGTACGTGCCGCTGGGCGCGCCTCCGGCGCTCCCGGCCCCGGAGCCGCCCCGGGCGCGGTCGGCCGACCGGAGGCGGCGACCGCTCCGGTACTCGGAACGGCGCGGATCACCGGTGGTCGCCGCGAGCTTCGTGGGGCTCGTCCTGATGCTCCTGTTCTTCACCGTGACCGTGCCCGTCGCGCAGGCCTCCGAGTACTTCGGCGCGGGCGGCCCGGGCCACCAGACCTCCCTCCTCGAGGCGACCCGGTGGCTCAAGGAGAATCCGGCCCCGGGGGGCGTCATCACCCAGCCGACGGTGGCCCGGTGGGTCGAGGCGCTCAGCGATCGCCAGGAGTTCACCGTGGGGCCCGTGTGGCTCCTCTTCAATCCCTTCCAGGTCGTGAACGCCGAGGAGACCTTCTGGGCCTCGAACGCGGCCTACGCGGTGACGAACTCCCAGGTGGTCCTCTCCTACTCCGGGTTCAACAGCTCCGTCTTCAGCCAGGACCCGATGTACTCCCCGTACATCCAGGGCGTTCCGTTCCCCACCTTCCGGGTCCTGCCGGGGGGCTTCCTCCTCAATGTCACGGCCGCGAACGGGACCCAGCTCGTCCCGCTCGGGGCGGCCCAGGGACCGATCGCCCCGCTGTCGGCCACCGACCGCGGCGACTGCACGGTGATCTACCAGAACTGGGCCGCCCAGGTCATCGAGATCGGTACCCCCCTGTCCGGCGGCCAGGCGGCCATCCAGTTCTACGTGCACCCCGCCGCGGGCGTCGCGATCCACGCCGTCACGGTCACCCTCGACCGGCCGCCCTACGGGGCGCTCGCGCTGCAGCACGCGGGCCTGGCCGGGATCTACTACTCCGACAATGGGACGCTCGCCTGGACGGTTTCGGGGCGGATCGGCCAGTACCCGGTCCCGGCCGACGTCACGAGCACGATCGCGTTCTCGGAACCGGCGACCCAGCAGGGGCTCGGCCCGTTCGCGGGCGGCGCGACCTGGCGCGGGGTCTTCCCCGACCCGAACGGTTCGAAGCCGTTCCAGCTGGGGCTCACCGTCTCCACCCCGCGCACGAGCAACCCGACCCACTCGCTGCCGCGGGTCTTCGATTCGGCCAGCTTCCTGGCGAGCGAGTCGATCCACTTCATCTTCTGGTCGAACGCGCGCTACTTCGCCGAGCAGCTGTTCTATTTCGAGGTCCAGTTCGGATTCCGCATCGTCTACTCGAACTCGGCCTGGGTGATCCTCGAACGATGAGGGGCGGGAGCGGGCGCGCCGGGGGCCGGGCGCCGGGGAACGGAGGGGGCCGGTGAGCGCCTCCGATCGCGCGCCGGTCCCCCCCTCGGCGGGCCGGCCGAACCTCCTCCTCGTCGTCCTGGACTGCGCGCGGGCGAAGAGCTTCCCGGGCGGACCGGACGGGATGGACGGGATGGTGGCCCGGACCCCGACCCTCGACCGGCTGGCCCGGGAGGGGACCCGCTTCCCCCGGGCGGTGGCGCCGTCGAACTGGACGATCCCGTCGCACATGTCCTTCTTCACCGGCGCCTACCCGGCGCACCACGGGCTCCGGACCTTCCGCGCCGGCGCGGCGCCCGAGGAGACGATCGCGAGCTGGCTCGGCCGGCGCGGCTACGAGACGGCGCTGTTCAGCGAGATGGTCCACCTGACGGGTGGCTACGGACTGGAGGAGGGGTTCTCCGAGCGGTTCGGACGGAAGCTCGGCATCTCGGACGAGGAGCGGACGGTCGTGAACCGGCTCGCCGGCCACGCCGACATCCTCTACTCGGAGCGGGTCCGGCGCCTGATCGGGCGGCTCCCGCCGACCATCGTGCCGATGAACGCGTTCAACCACTCGCAGGAAGTGACGTACAAGCGGGAGGTGTGCAGCGAGGGGACGGTCACCGAGTTCGACGGCTGGCTCGCGCGGCGCCGCTCCGGGTCCCCCTTCTTCGCCTTCGTGAACTTCGTCGACCCCCACGAACCGTACCCGCACGTCGAGGACGGCGCACCCGTCGGGCTGCTCTCGAAGTGGTACGCGCGGACGCCGCGGTACTACCTCCTCGCCGTCGAGGGGCTTCAGGAGAAGGTGCCGTGGAACTACCTGCTCCGCGGCTACCTCGCGACCCTCGCCGAGGCGGACCGGAAGGTGGGGCTCCTGCTGGACGCGCTCGCCCGGCGCGGCGAGCTCGATCGCACGCTGGTGGTCGTCACGGCCGACCACGGCCAGTCGTTCGGCGAGTCCGGCAACGTCTACCACGGCTGCGGTGCCACCGAATCGATCGCCCGGGTGCCGCTCGTCGTCCGGCCCCCGGCCGGGACCTCCCTGCCCGCGCACGTGGACCGCTGGACGAGCCTCTGCGAGATCCCGTCCTGGCTCCGGTCCGTCGCGAGCGGCCGCCCGCCCTACGACGAGGAGGGGCACGCCCCGTTCCCGTTCCGGGCGGCCGCCCCGGACGACACGGTCGTCTACTGCGAGGGGGCGCCGGCCTCCGACCCCAACCGGTCGCTGCGCGGGATCGGCCGGGACCGGAGCTGGAACCACCGGCTGCTCGCCGCCTACCGCGGCCGGGAGAAGTACGTCCTCGACCTGGTCACGGGCGAGCTCGTCGGATGGGAGGCCCGGGGCGACCTGGACGCACGGCCCGGCACCGCCTACGACCGGCGCGAGCGCGACGCGCTCCGCGACGAGCTGTTCGGCCCCTACGATGCCTGGGAGGCGGAGCGGCGGGCGCGGCGGCCCTCGGATCTCGAGCGGGACGTGGCGCCCGCCGATGTGTCCGGCCGGCTCCGTTCCTGGGGTTACGGCTGAGGTGGATCGCGCGCCCGCGCTACGGGTGGCTGCCCGCCGGGACCAGGCCCGGCGCGGGGGGACGCCCGGTCACCGGGGGCTCCTCGGTCCTCAGCCCGGCGATCACGCTTCCCTGGACATGGGCGGGCGGGTGCTCCCCGAGCAGGTCGAGGATCGTCGGCGTGATGTCCCGGATGTGCAGGAGGGGAAGGGTCCGCTCGACGGGGTAGCGCGGGTCGTGGAAGAGGAAGACCCCGTCGAAGGAGTGGACCGCGTCGTCCGGCCCGCTGTCGTTCTCCTCCAGGAAGAGCCCGGGATGTCCCATGGAACCGGCGGAGCGCCACTTGAGCTCCCCCAGGTAGACGATCAGGTCCGGCGCGTCGCCCCGGACCGTCTGGTAGATCTCCCGGGGGTCCAGGACCCGGGTGCCCATCGGCTGGCCGTCCGGCGCGATGACGGCGCTCAGGTCGCGGGCGATCTGCTGACGGAGGTTCGGGAGCTGGCCGATGGGGACCACCCCCTGGGGCTCGCGGCCGCGGACGTTGAAGAAGATCCGGGCGTAGTAGCCGCCCTCGCCCCACGCGGTCGTCCGGTGCCAGTCGACCTCCATCTTGCCGAGCGGGGTCCCGGGGGCGGGGGCCGGCCGCTTCAGGACGAGGTAGCCCTGCTGCTCGAGCCACTCGTTGACGCAGAAGCAGCCGTTCATCGCCATCGACCCGTGGTCCGAGACGACCATCACGTAGGTCCGGTCGTCGACCTGCCGCAGGAGCTTCCCGATGGACTCGTCGAGGGCGGTGTAGTAGTCGACCGCGGCGTTCTCGAACCGGTTGCCCCGGACGAACTTCGGATGGTCCGGGTCGAAGTACTTCCAGTAGGCATGGTGGAGGCGATCGGTCGCGATCTCGTGCACGGCGAAGACGTCCCAGGCCTCCTGGCCGTACAGCCACTCCGCCACGTCGAAGTGGAGGCGGGTCATCCGGAGGAGCTCCTCGAAGAGGTGCTCGCGCTCCGTCGACCGGAAGACCACGTCGAAGATGTACGGTCCGAACTTCCGCTCGAGCTCCTCCCGCAGCTCCGGCGGGTGGATGTAGTCGGTGACGCCCGCGGGGGTGAGGAAGTCGGAGATGTACACGCCCTGCACCGCCGGCGCCGGATAGCCGAGCGGCATGCCGATCACGCCCACGCGGTACCCCCGCGCGGAGAGGATCTGCCAGAGCGTCGGGACCGGGACGTCCTTCGAGGTCGGCACGTACATCGTGTTGTACGTGCCCGGCTTGCGGTGCCGGAACCCGTAGAGACCGAGCGTGCCCGGATCCACGCCGGTGAACATCACCGGCCAGGCGGGCACCGAGACGGGCGGGTCGGAGGTCCGGAGCGGCGCCCTAAGCCCGCTCCCGATCAACCGTCGGATGTTCGGCATCACCGGGCGCATGCGATCGAACAGGAACTCCGGCGGGACCCCGTCCAGGCCGATGAGCAGCACCCGGCGTCGCGTTCCCTCGCGGTCCTCCGCGCGGTCGGTCACGGCCGCTGCGGAGGGAGGGTGGCTACTAATCCGACCGCTGAGCCGTCGGTGAGACCGGGACGGCCGGGTGACTCCGACGTCCGGTAGTTACTTCGACCCGGAGTTACCGGCGCGGTCCGCCGGCTCCGATCCCATGGGTCCTAATCGGTCCGTTACTACAGATTTATAGGTCCTTCCGAAGTCCGACCGCCGTACATGACGCTGGCGACCACCACCCCCCCGCGCACCTCGAAGGGCGGACCGACCACGATCCCCGCGGCCTCCTCCACGGACGAGGCGCTCGAGCGGGAGTTCTCCGAGTTCCGCGAGTCCGCCGTGCGGCTCATCGAGCGCGTGACCGACCTGGTGGGTCCGAGCGGCGACCCGGTGGGGGCCGCCCAGGCCGATCTCAAGATCGTGCGCTCGATCTTCGGCAAGTGGTCGGCGGACCTCCTCCTCGCCCTCCACGCGGTCCCCTCGATCGGCTTCGAGGAGCTGCGGCGCAGCATGCCCGGGATCAGCCCGAGGGTGCTGTCGATGAAGCTCAAGGAGCTCGAGCAGAACGGGATGGTCCAGCGGGAGATCATCGATACCCGACCGCCCCGGGTCCGCTACTCGCTCACGCAGCGCGGATGGACGGTGGCCTGGCTCTCCCAACCGGTCTTCCTCTTCCTCCGTCTCACCGACCGGGGTCCCCGACCGGAGCCGGACGGCGCCCCGACGCTCGGCCGCTGAGCGGACCCGGCGTGCTCCGGATCCCGGCCCGATAGGCCTCCGGTACCGGCCGGCACGGTCCCCCGGAGTTCGGGACCCCCGAGCCCTCCGGGCCACGACGTCCTTTGCGGCCGGTCACGGGTCGGGGAAATACCGTCCCCCCGTCGGAAGGTACTCCGATGCGGAATCGCGCGATGCGCCCGAAGGGGGCTCCGACCTTCCGGAACTCCGGCCGCCCACCGGGGCCGCCCGCGCGCGCGCGGGAGGGGGCGCATCCGTGATCCCGCTCCCGCACGGCGGCCACCTGATCGACCGGAGGCTCTCCCCCGGGACGGCGGCGCGGCGCCGCGAGGAGATCGACGACCTTCCGAGCCTCCGGGTCGAGACCGAGCAGGCGCTCGACGCCGGGCAGATCGGGACGGGGGCCTACAGCCCGCTGACCGGCTTCATGGACCGGGAGGTCCTCACCAGCGTGCTCGAGCACCGCCGGCTCCCCGACGGCCTCCCCTGGACCCTCCCCATCCTGCTCACGCCGCCCGGCGACGCGAACCGCCGGGGGATCGACCGGCTCCGGATCGGCGAGGAGGTGCTCCTCCGGGGTCCCCGGGACGAGCCCGTCGCCCTCCTCCACCTGCGCGAGCGCTTCGCGGTACCCCGCACCGAGATCGCCCGGCAGGTCTACGGGACGACCGACCCGACCCACCCGAACATCTCCGACCTGCTCCGTTCGGGCGACGTCGCCCTCGCCGGCCCCCTCGAGACGTGGCCCGCGGAGCCCGGCGCGCGGTCGCCCTACGAGCTCACCCCGCTCGAGGCCCGGCAGGAGTTCCAACGGCGCGGGTGGTCCTCCGTCGTGGGCTACCAGACCCGGAACGTCCCGCATCGGGCCCACGAGTACCTGCAGCGGATGGCGCTCGAGCGGGAGGACGTCGACGGGCTGTTCATCCATCCGGTGATCGGCCGGCTCCGGCCGGGCGACTACCGGGCGGAGATCGTCGTCCGCGCCTACGAACAGCTCCTCGCGAACTACCTGCCGCCGGACCGCGCCCTCCTCGCCACGCTGGCGATCGGGATGCGCTATGCCGGACCGCGGGCCGCGGCATTCCTCGCCATCGTCCGGAAGAACTTCGGCTGCAGCCACTACATCGTGGGCCGGGACCAGGCGGGAATCGGGGACGTCTACGCGCCGTACGCGAGCCAGCTCATCTTCGACGAGCTGCCGGTCGGCGTCGTCCCGCTCCGCTTCCCCGAGGCGTTCTTCTGCCGGCGGTGCGACGGCATCTCGACGTCCAAGACCTGCCCCCATCCGGCTTCGGAGCACGAGAGCGCGAGCCAGACCCGGATCCGCACGGCGATCCGGGAGGGGCAGCCGCTGCCCCGGGGCCTCCTGCGCCCCGAGATCGCCCAGATGCTGCTCCGCGAGGGGGAGCTCGCCCTCCACCTGCCGCCGCCGCCCACGGTGACGGTGCGACCGCGGGCCGTTCCCGCGGGGATGGGGGCGGCTCCGGTCCCGGCGCCGCCCGGTCCACCCTAGGGCCGGAGGAGAGGGTCTTATTCGGCATCGTGGTATCCCCCGCGGGCCGGAGGAGGCGGGTGACCGCTAACTCGAAGATTAGGGCCTTACGCTCCGTTCACGCACCCGGCTTATCCGTCCTTCCCTCCGGCGAGCGGTGCCGCCGGTGAGCGCGTCTCCCCCGTCGAAGCCCGCTCCTCCGGCCGCTTCCTCGCCGGCGGTCCACGAGACGGAGGATCCCGGGGGGCTCCTCCACCGCGTGCTGGACGCCTCCACCGAGTACGCCCTCATCACCTCCGACCTCACCGGCCAGATCACGCTCTGGAACGAAGGGGCGCACCGCGCCTACGGGTACCCCGTCGAGGAGATCCTCGGCCGGGGCACGCGCACGCTCTACGCGAGCGAGGACATCAAGGACGGCACCCTCGAGCGGGTCTTCCGCACCGCGCTCGCCCAGGGGAAGTACGAGGGGATCCTCCGGCAGCAGCGGCAGGACGGGGAGAAGTTCACCGCGCGCATCGTGGTGACGGTGCTGCGGGACCCGGCGGGCCATCCCACCGGCTTCCTGATCGTCGCGAAGGACACCTCGGAGGAGATCACGCACCAGCAGCGGCTCATCGAATCCGAGGAGTACTACCGCGGGCTCATCGAGTCCAGCGTCGACGCCATCCTGACGACCGATACCGTCGGGCTCCTCACCGACGTGAACCGTCGCTTCGAGGACCTCACGGGGATCGAGCGCGACCAGCTCCTCGGCACGCCGTTCAAGCAGTACTTCTCGGACCCCGCCCGGGCCGAGGAGGCGATCCGTCGCGTCCTCGCCGAGGACCGGGTGACCAACCTCGAGCTCACGCTCCGGTCGCGCCGGGGGACCCTGACCCAGGTCGCGTACAACGCGACGACCTTCCGGGGCCGGGACGGCAAGCTGCGGGGGGTCTTCGCCACCGCCCGCGACATCACCGAGCACAAGGCGCTCGAGGCGGAGCTACGGGACTCGGAGGCCTACAACCGCGGGCTCATCGAGGCCTCCCTCGACCCGCTCCTCACCGTCGACCACCACGGCGGGGTCACCGACGTGAACCGCCAGATGGAGCGCCTGCTCGGGCTCCCCCGGGAGGAGATCATCGGCAGCCAGTTCGCCGACCACTTCACGGACGGTCCCCGCGCGTCGGCGGCGATCGCCCGGGCGCTCCGCGAGGGGTTCGTCGCGGACTGCGAGCTCGAGATCGAGCCGGAGCGGGGCCCGACCCGGATCGTCGCCCTCAACGCCTCCGTGTTCAAGTATCCCGGCGGCCGGGTCAAGGGGATCGTCGCGTCGGCCCGGGACGTCACCGAGCAGAAGCGGCTCCAGGAGCAGCTCCACGAGTCGCAGCGGTACCACCGGAGCCTCATCGAGGCATCGCCGGACGCGCTCGTCGTCGTGGACCCGGACTACGTGATCTCCGACGTCAACGAGCAGATGGTGAAGATGACCGGGTACGCCCGGGCGGAGCTCGTCGGGGCCCCGTTCAAGAACTTCTTCCGGGAGCCGCACAGCGCGGTCCATGTCGTCCGCCAGACCTTCGAGAAGGGCGTGGCGACGAACTACCAGCTCGAGCTCGTGCCCCGCGACCGGGCCCCGCTGCCGGTCTCCCTGAGCGCGAGCGTGTTCACGGACCCCTCCGGCCAGGTCAAGGGGGTCTTCGCCTCCGCCCGCGACATCACCGAGCAGCGGGCGCTCGAGGAGAAGCTCCGGGAGTCGCAGAACTACAACCGGGGGCTCATCGAGGGCTCCCCGGACGCGATCTTCATCGTCGACACGCAGCTGTACCTCACCGACGTCAACGAGCAGTTCGTCCGGCTCACCCGGCAGTCGCGGCGGCAGCTGCTCAAGTCGCCGTACCTGGACCACTTCGCCGACCCCGAGGCGGCCTCGGCGGCGATCCGCCAGACCTTCGAGAAGGGGTCCCTCGCGAACTTCGAGCTGCTCCTCCGGGGGAAGCGCGGCGCGACGACGCCCATCTCGCTGAGCGCCTCCGTCTTCCGGGACGTCCACGGCCGGGTCCGGGGGGTCTTCGCGACCGTCCGGGACATCTCCGAGCAGGCCCGGCTCGCCGGGCAGCTCCGCGAGTCCCAGAGCTACAACCGCAGCCTCATCGAGGCGAGCCCCGACGCGCTCGTCATCGTCGATCCGGTCGGGACGATCACCGACGTGAACCGCCAGATGGAGGTCCTGACGGGGCTCCCGCGCGAACGGCTCATCGGGACCCCGTTCAAGGACTCCTTCCACCCCTCCGACCGGGCGACGGAGGCGATGCGGAGGATCCTCGAGCAGGACCGTCTGACCAACTTCGACCTCGCGCTGCTCGCGAGCGACGGCCGGGAGACGCCGATCTCGCTCAACGGCGCGACCATCCACGGGGCGGACGGGGCGCTCCGGGGGCTCTTCCTGTCGGCCCGGGACATGACGGAGTACCGCCGGCTCGAGCTCGACCTGGTCGAGTCGCAGCACTACAACCGCAATCTGATCGAGGGCTCGGTGGACTCCCTCGTGGCGGTCGACCCCGACCTCACCATCACCGACGTGAACGAGCAGATGGTGAAGGTCTCGGGCTACCCCCGGGGCGACCTCCTGGGCTCGCAGTTCTACGAGTACTTCACCGACCCCGGCCGGGCCTCGGACGCCGTGCGCCAGACGCTCGCGCAGGGGACGGTGACCAACTTCGAGCTCACGCTGCGGAGCCGGCACGGGCGGCTCCTCCAGGTCTCCTACAACGCCTCGGTGATCAAGAACACCGACGGCCGGGTGGTCGGCATCTTCGCGTCGGCCCGGGACATCACCGAGCAGAAGCGGCTCCAGGAGCAGCTCCGCGAGTCGCAGCTGTACAACCGCAGCCTGGTCGAGGCGTCCCCCGACGCGCTCGTGACCGTGGACCCGGACCTCGTCATCACCGACGTCAACGAGGAGTTCGTCCGCACGACCGGATCCTCCCGGGACGCCCTCATCGGCAGCTCCTTCAAGGACTACTTCAGCGACCCGGACCGGGCGGCCGCCGGGGTCCGCCGGACGCTGCGGGAGGGCTCGGTCGCGAACTACGAGCTCCTCCTGAACTCCGTGGACGGCCGGCGCACGCTCGTCTCGCTGAACGCCGCGGTCTTCCGCGACAGCGAGGGCCGGATCGTCGGGATCTTCGCCTCGGCCCGGGACATCTCCGAGCAGAAGCGGACCGAGGAGAAGCTCCGGGAGTCGCAGAACTACAACCGGGGGCTCATCGAGGCGTCGCCCGACGCCCTCGTCACCGTCGCGCCGGACCTCGTCATCACCGACGTGAACGAGCAGATGGTCCGGCTCACGGGCTTCGCCCGGAAGCACCTCATCGGCAGCCGGTTCCCCGAGCTGTTCGTCGAGCCCCGGTGGGCCGAGCACGGGGTGCGGCGCGCGCTCGAGGAGAACACCGTCTCGAACTACGAGCTCATGCTCCGCAAGCGGAACGGGCAGCGCATCCCCGTGTCGTTCAACGCCGGGACCGCCTACGACATGGCCGGCAACGTCCGGGGGGTCCTCGCCACCGCCCGGGACATCACCGAGCAGAAGCGGCTCGAGGCCCAGCTCCGCGAGTCGCAGAACTACAACCGGGGCCTGGTGGAGTCCAACGTCGACGCGCTCATGACGACGGACGTGCTCGGGATCATCACCGACGTCAACCGGCAGATGGAGGTGGTGACCGGGCTGACCCGGGAGCAGCTCATCGGGACCCCGTTCAAGAAGTACTTCACCGACCCGGCGCTGGCCGAGGAGGGGATCCGCCGGGCCCTGAACGAGAACAAGGTCACCGACTTCGAGCTCACCATCTGCGCCGCGGGCGGGAAGACCGTCGACGTCTCCTACAACGCCACGACCTTCCGGGACACGGAGGGGCGGCTCCGCGGCGTCTTCGCCTCCGCCCGGGACATCGTCGAGGCCAAGCGGCTCCGCCAGCAGCTCGAGCAGAAGAACCGGGGGCTCGAGATCCAGAACGAGCGGGTGCAGGAGGCGAACCGGATGAAGAGCGAGTTCCTGGCCAACATGTCCCACGAGCTCCGGACGCCGCTCAACAGCATCATCGGGTTCTCGGAGTTCCTCCTCTCCTCCGACGACCGGTCCACCCCGGAGGAACAGCAGGAGTACCTCTCCTACATCCTGAGCAGCGGCCGGCACCTCCTCCAGCTCATCAACGATGTCCTCGACCTCGCCAAGGTCGAGGCCGGCAAGCTCGAGCTCTTCCCCGGTCCGTTCTCCGCGCCGCGCGCCGTCGCCGAGGTCTGCGCGATGGTGAAGCCCCAGGTCGAGGAGAAGCACCTCCACCTGGAGACCACGATCGCCCCCGAGATCGGCACCGTGACGCTCGACATGCTGCGGTTCAAGCAGATCCTGTACAACCTCGTCTCGAACGCGGTGAAGTTCACCGACGAGGGCGGCCGGGTCGAGGTCCAGCTCGCGCCCCAGACGGAGCGGGCGTTCGTCCTCAAGGTCACCGACACGGGCATCGGGATCGCGCCGGAGGACCTCCCCCGGCTCTTCCGCGAGTTCGAGCAGCTCGATGCCGGGCCCGGCCGCCGCTTCCAGGGCTCGGGGCTCGGGCTGTCGCTCACGCGCCGCCTGGTCGAGCTCCACGGCGGCACCATCGAGGTGACGAGCCGGCTCGGCGTCGGGTCCGCCTTCACCGTCACCCTGCCGCTCAGCGTGGGCGGCCCGGGCGACCACGCCTCCGACCCGACGGAGGTCCCCGCGTAGGGGGTGCCACCATGGCCCGCATCCTGCTCGTCGAGGACAACCCGCTCAACGCCAAGCTCGCGCGGGTGATCCTCGAGCGGGCCGGCTACCGGGTGGAGGTCGCGGCCGACGCGCCGGAGGCCGAGCAGTCGATCCGGGCGATGCGACCGGACCTCATCTTGATGGACCTGGGGCTGCCGGGGAAGGACGGCTACACGCTCACCCACGAGCTCCGGCAGGCGCCGGAGACCCACGACATCCCTGTCCTAGCGGTAACGTCGTTTGCGATGAAGGGTGATGAACAGAAGGCCATGGAGGCAGGATGCAGCGGGTACCTCACCAAGCCGATAAGCCGGGAGAGTATGTTGCGCGAAGTGCGCGGGCTGCTCGACCGGTCTTCGGGGCCGGACGGGACGCCACGGGCGGAGGGTATATGACGAGCTACCGGGACCGGGAGACCTCGAGCTTTAGCGGACGCGGCGATCACGACGCGGCCTCGCTCCGGATCCTCGCGGTCGAGGATTCGCCGTCGGCCCGGAAGCTGTTCCAGGGGCTCCTCCTGCGGCTCGGGGTGGGGCTGCCGGACCTGCGCTTCGCCTCGAACTCGTCGGAGGCGCTCCAGCTCTTCACGCAGTGGCGACCGGACCTCGTCTTCGTCGACGTCGAGCTCCGGGCCCAGCCCGCGGCCCGGCCGGCGACCCTCGGGGCCTCGCCGCCCGAGCCGAACCCGCCGGCGCCCGTCGACGGCGACGACCTCGCGCGCCAGCTCCTCGACCGGAACCCGCGGCTCAACCTGGTCGTCGTCACGGCCTTCGACCCGGACCACCCCCGGGTGAAGGCGCTCGTCCAGCGGGGGGCCGCCGACGTGATCGTGAAGCCCGTCCTCGCCGCCCGGGTCCAGGAGGTCCTCGAGAGGTTCTCCGGGCCCAAGGTGAACGACCGGCGCCGCTAGGCGGGCCCCTCCCTAGCTCCCCGGCGGCGGAGGCGGCTCCCCGGGAGGGGGCGCTTCCGTCCGCGCCGGCGCGGGGGACGGGCCGGCGCCCTCGGTGGCCGACCCCGATGGACCCGGAACGGTCGGACCGCCCGGGGGCGGCGATCGCCGACGGTAGATCGCCCACCCGAGGAGGCCAACGACCACCACGGCGGCCCCCAGGAGCGCGTAGGTGACCTCCCAGGGCAGCTCCGCGCCGGGGGTCGTGGGGGGAGGTGGGGGGCTCTTCGGGGAGCCCGTTCCACCGAACGCGGTGAAGTTCGCCTGGTCCCGCGCGACCTCGCCCAGCCGATCGCGGACCGTCACCGCGAGCTGGTAGGTGCCGTTCCCCCTCGGCACGTAGACCAGCTTCGAGGAGTTGGTCCCCACCGGGAGCGTACCGTTGAGGGTCCACGCAAAGCTCGCCCCCTGCGGCGGGCCTCCCGTGAGGGCGGCGGTGGCGTTCTGGGCCACCCCCACCCGGATCGTCGGCGAGCCGAGGAGGAGATGCACCGAGAGCGGGCGCACCAGCGAAACGTTGACCACGTTCCCGCCGATGGATCCGCGGGCGTCGATCGCCGCCGCCGCCACCGAGTAGTTGCCGGGCGAGGGGAACCGCTCCGACGCGGACGGGCCCGTGGCCGGCGGGGCCCCGTTGCCGAAGTACCAGCGGACCTGGTACGGGGGGGTCCCCCCGCGGACGGAGGCGGTGAAGGTCACGTTGGCGGGGGCGACCGCCAGCGTGCGGTTCGCCGCCACCTGGACCCGGACCGGAGAGGTCGCGTTCTCCACGACCACCTCGAGCGACCCCGTGGCGGTCTGGTTCGCGGCGTCGGTCTGCTCGATCGTGACCGGATAGGTCCCGCTGTCGAGGTAGACGTGCGTGGGCGCCGCGAGCGTGGAGCCGTTGCCCTCGCCGAAGCTCCAGCGGTAGGTGTACGGCGGGGAGCCACCGGTCACCGTCGAGCGGAAGCTCACGTTCAGGGGCGCCGCCCCGATCATCGGGCTCGCCGAGGGCTCGACCGCGAAGGGGACCGGGAGACGGAACAGCCCGGTCATCGGCGGAAACGCCGGACTGTCGTTGTGGCCGGTGCTCGGGAGCCCGAGCAGCCACTCGATCGTGGAGAGCAGGTTGTAGTGGCCGGCGTCGAGCGGGTAGGTGTAGTTCTGCTGGACCCACGGTCCGATGGCCGAGAAGTAGACGTGGCCGCCGTCGGTCCCGTTGAAGCCGGAGGGGTCCGGTACCCCGTTGAGGAACCCCTCGTCGTAGGTCACGAAGACCACGCTCGACCTCATCCAGCTCGAGTTCAACTGCGGACCGAGGAACCCGCGGAGCCAGGCGTCCGAGGTGGGGACGTTGGTGTCGTGGCCGTCGTGGAGCATGTTCGGCGTGATGAAGGAGAACTGTGGCAGCGTCCCGTTCGCCACGGACCGGTTCCAGGCGTTGAGATCGAGCACGTGGCTGTCGCAGAGCGTGGCGTTCCCGACGAGGTCGGAGTAGTAGACGAAGGGGTCGTGCTTGACCGCGTAGGGATAGGCGTTCGTCGTGTCGCACGGCGTGGGCATGCTCTCCATGTAGCCGGCCCAGCTGAGCCCCGCCGACTGAAGGAGATGGCCGAGGTTCGAGGTGGAGTAGACCGAGTAGCCGTCGGAACCGCACTGCCAGGCCTTCCCCGAGGTGAGGGCCAGGTAGTTCGGGGCGGAGGGGTGGCAGACCCCGAAGTAGTGGCTCGCGTAGGCGTAGTGCTCCGCCAGGTAGCGGAAGAACGGCCCGTTCTTCCACACCGCCGTCGCCCCCGCGTTCTCGAACATGATCACGACGACGTGCCGGATCGGGGTCGGAAGACCGGCGGTCGCGGCGGGCGCCCGCAGGGGTGCGGCCGACTCCGGGGCGGGGGCGGCCGGGGCGGTGGATGCCGGGCCCCCGACCGGGATCAGGGCCCCCGCGGCCAGCAGTGCGGCCAGGAGGAGGACGAGCGGCCGGTCCCCCCCGCGGCGCGCCCCCGGGGGTCGGCGCGGCCTCGGGCGGGGGTCCCGATCAGGGCACGACGTCGGATCCCCTCCATGGGTCCGCCGGACCCACGGCCGAGCTCCGTCTCGCCGGCCCCGACCCCCTACCCGGTGGTGCGAGCGAAGCACGGTGCTCTCCGCTGGTCCCCCCGCCTCACGGGTAGGTGACCGCGATGGACCCGCTCGCGCTCACAAGGAGCGCCGAGTCGTTGAGGATGTGGAGCCCCCCGCTCGTCGTCCGGTTCGTGTAGCTGGCCCCGCCGCAGGCCCCGATCGTGTACGGGACCGGGCTGGACGAGGGCACGAGCGTGGCCTTCTCACCCGAGACGTAGGTCTGCTGGTCGAGCTGGATCCCGCCGCAGCTGCTGGGGCTGATCACGAACTCGATGGTCGCCGAGGGGGCGTACAGGGCATCCAGGGTCAGGCTGTGGAGGATGGCCCCGCAGCTGTCGTGGACGTGCACGAGGTAGGCGCCGGGGTAGAGGAGGCCGTTCTCGCCCAGGAGCTGGATCGACGCCGGGACGCTCGGCGGATCCCCCGCGGGCGCCACGAAGGTCTGCTTCGCGAGGGGAACGCCCGTGCGGGCCGGCTCGAGCTCGATGAGGAAGCTCCGGCCGCCCGTATCGCCCCCCAGCCAGGCGGTGTAGTTCGATCCAATCTCGCCCGTCGTGCCGGTGGTCTCGAGCACGGAGACCATCGGCGCCGGCAGGAAGATGCTGGGCAGGGAGTTCGGCCAGGCAGCCTGGGTCGTCGGGACGGTCCAGGGGCCCTGGAGCACGGTGCCGTTCGGCTCGCCGACCGTCCATCGCCAGCGGAACTCCAGGGCGACCTGACCGTAGCCGGCGCTCGCCATGACGGCGAGCCGGGAGGTCGACAGCACCGCGGGGCTCGTCGCGAACCCTCCGCCTCCGGGGAAGACCGTGGAGTGGGTCGCGAAGGAGGGCGACTCCCACCCGGGACCGCTCGGCTGGACCTCGGCCGGGGGGATCACGACCTGGAGCGGGAGCCCGGACGTCGAAGGGAACGTCGCCGCCATCGAGGGCAGGTAGAGGCCGACCGTCGCATCGCTGGACGTGTAGTTCACGACCCCGAACTGGTAGCTCACGGTGATCTGCCCGTTCGGCGCCAAGGAAACGTTCGGGGGCGGTGCGGGGATGAGCAGCGCGGACGGGGTCAGGCTCGGCACCGCGTTGCAACCGGCCTGGAGCAGGTTCTGGGTCACCGGGACCAACGCGCCGGGCGTGGAAGGGGGCGGCGCGCCGGGGGGCTGGTAGCCGAGGTAGGGGGCCACCAGCCCGAAGTAGAGCAGCACGGCGACGGCGATGGCGGCGACCGCGAGGACTGCTCCCGCCCACGTCCTCGCACGACGGCGCGCGGCGGCCCGGGCGCCGGGCCCGGACCGCGGTACGGAAACCTCCCGGGAGTCATGGTCCCTCTCCTTCGGACCCCGGGGGTCGCTCTCGGCCATCGTGGTTCTCCCTCGGAACGTGGCCGCACCAGCACGGCCGAATCCTCCAACTCCGGAGGCTTCCATACTCGTTTCCTAACGAGGCGGCCACGACCTTTGAAGAGGGTCCGCCACCCTCCTCCGGCCGGGGGACGGTGCACCGCCCCCAGCTCGGATCTCGAGCGGACCGAGGATACGGGGTATCTAGGGTGCGCGATCGCGCGATCGGGTCGCGCGCCACGACGGCACGGACCCCCCTCGGCTCGACAGGGGAGCTCGGGATGGGGCCATCACCGGGTCGTTCCGGCCATAACGATACGGGCTATCTTGGTAACCTACTTATACCGCCGGCACCAGATATTCATCCAGTTACGACGTAGGCGACCGGCGAGCCCCCTCCGCGTCGCCCCGTCGGGGGAGAGCCGCATTGCCCTTCAGTCACCTGCGTGCTGCATCGTCGAACGGCAGCGCGAGGAGACGCCCCGCGTTCACGTGGCTCGCGCTCGCCGTGGTGGGGATCGTCCTCCTGTCGGGAGGGTTCCTTGCGAGGTCGCCCCCGGGTCATCTCCCGCCGCTCGCCGGGGGTCCCTGGGCCGCGGTGCGCGGGACCTCCGAGCGGGCCGCCGTGAGCCCCCCGGGAACGGCGAACCTCACCCTCGGGGGCCCGATCGCCACGACCGGCCCGGACTTCTGGGGGATCGTCCCCCAGACCGCGACGGCCAACGGCCTCGCCGACGACCCGGCGATCGGGAAGTTCCTCAATGCCACGCCGTTCGGGGCCTTCCGGTACGCGGACCTCTCGGACAACTGCAACATCTCGGCGAACGTGGCCTACGCGAACGCCGGCGGGGTCTCCGGTCCGTGCGCCCTCAGCATCGCCGCGCTCAAGGCGTGGTGCAGCTCGCGGACGACCCCCTGCGAGACCCTCCTCGACCTTCCGGCGGAGAACAACAACAGCGCGGAGGATGCCTACATCGCGAACTGGATCGTCCACACGGAGGGGTTCCAGCCGACGTACTGGTCCATCGGCAACGAACCGGAGATGTGGACCCACTACGGGATCCCCTGGACCCAGTGGAGCTCCTCGGACCGGTCGACGCCGAGCCCGCTCGCCTACGCCCTCGAGGTCCGGGCGGTGATCTCCGCGGTGAGGGCCGTCGACCCGGCCGGCAGGTTCATCGGGATCGAGGCCGACTGCCAGTGCATCGCGTCCTGGTTCCAGGAGACCGTGGCGATCAACGGGCCGAACCTGTCGGCGATCGCCTACCACACCTACCCGTCGACAAGCCTAGCGACCTCCGAGTCGCTCGCCCAGTTCTACGACCCGCTCGCGAGCTCGGCCAACCTCAGCACGAGCTCGACGATCGTGCGCAACGACATCCGGGGATGGTGCGCCGCCTGCGACTCGCTGCCGATCCTGGTCACCGAGTACAACGCGGGGCCGGGCTGGGCTCCGTCGAACCTCGCCGGCACCTACGCGAACGCGGTCTTCCTCGCGGCCTCCACCGTGCAGGGCCTGCTCGCGAACCTGACGACGCTCATGGTGTTCAACCTCCAGACGGGCAGCACGAGCACCTTCGGCTACTCGATGATGAACGGCGCGGACCTCGTGGGGCCCACGGGGCAGCTCTATACGGAGCTCCTCCGGTACCTGCCGGTCGGGACGGTCCGCTCGACCCGGATCCCGGGCGCCCCGTGGAACGTCTGGCCGGTGGCCACCTCGAACTCCACGGACGCCGGGCTCCTCGTGGTGAACGCGGACCTGACGTCCTGGACGAATTTCTCGACGGCGGATGCGCTGCCGCCCGGGCGCGCGACGCTCATCTCCTGGCAACCGGGGGAGGCCGCACCGGTCCGCGCGACCGTCGCGCTCCCGGGCCCGGTCTCCGTTCCACCGCAGGGGATCGCGCTCCTGGTCGACCCCCTGGCCGCCCCGGCGCCCGGCCTCGCGGCCGAGCCGACCGCGTCGCCCGCGGCCGGGATCGCTCCCCTCGCCACCCAGCTCGCGGTCGCCCCGACGGGAGGCGCCCCGCCCTACTCGGCCACCTGGGCGTTCGGCGACGGCGGCACCGGTCGCGGGCTCGTGACCCACCACAGCTACGCCGCGGCGGGCAACTACACGGCCACGGTCACCGTCACGGACTCGGCCGGGCGCTCGGCGAACGGTTCGGTCGAGGTCCACGCGTTCGCGCCGCAGCCCGGCTGGTTCGTCTCCGCGTGGGCGAACGTCTCCGCCGGGACCGCACCGCTCTCCGCCGAGTTCTCGGCGACGATCCACGGCGGCACTCCGCCCTACCTCGTCACCTGGGACCTCGGGAACGGTGCGAGCGAGCTCGGATCGAACGCGTCGACCCTCTACACGACGCCCGGCAACTACACGGCCGCGGTCACCGTCATCGACGGCCGCGGGAACACGACCCAGACGACCGTCCCGGTCGACGTCGCGCCCACGGACCCCTCCCTGTCCGCGTGGTCGCTCGCGAGCCGGGCGGCGGGCGCCGCGCCGCTCGCGGTCTCGTTCGCCGCGCAGGCCAACGGCAGCGCGGCGGCGAACTACAGCTGGTCGTTCGGGACCCCGACGGGTCCCGCCTACGGTCCTTCGGTGACGCACACCTTCGAACTCGCGGGCACCTCCTCGGCCGAGCTCACGATACGTTCCTCCTCGAACACCACGGTCTCGCTCTGGATCCCCGTCCGCGTCTTCGCGCCCCTCTCGGTCGCGCTCGCGTCGCCCTCCCCGAGCGTGGACCTCGGCCGCTCCGCGAACCTCACGGCGACGCCGGACGGCGGCACGGACCCCATCACCTACTACTGGGCGGTGAACGGGGTCCCCGCGCCCGGCAACGGGGCGGAACTGAACGTGACCCCGAGCTCCGGGGGCGCGGTGAACGTCTCGGTCACCGCCGTCGATGGGGCCGGGGAGCGGGCGGTCTCCGACCTCCACCTCGCGGTCCTCCTCCCCTCCGGACCGGGCGACGCCCGCGTCGGCCCCCGGGCGGGCACCGGGTTCGCGGCCGTGGAAGGAGCGGCCCTGGCGATGGGGCTGCTCCTCGCCGCCGGGCTCGTCGTCGCGGTGCGTCGCCGGGGCCGCGCGCAGCTCCGGCGGACGAGCCCGCTCGGAAGGGCGCCGAAGGGACTCCCCCGGGCGGGCGACCGCCGGCGCTAGGGCCCTAGGGGCCGAGCGGGCGCTCGCAGACCGGGCAGAAGGGCGCTCCCGCGGGGGCCGTCGCCCCGCACTCCGGGCAGGGGACCACGGGACCCGCGGCCGGAGGATGCGGCGCGGGCTTCCTCCCCGCGGGGCGGTGCCGGGCCCCGTTCCAGGCCACCGCGATCCCCACCAGAAGGAGCGCCGCGATGACCGCCACGCCCACGTAGGCGAGCACGCCCGCGAAGGGGCCGGTGGGCGGCGGGGCGATGGGGATCGTGGCCGTCGCCGGCCGGACGGTGACGATCGTGCGGGCCGAGACCTTCCCGCCGGAGGCATCCCCGACCGTGAGCACGACCGTGTACTCGGAGGGGGACGCCCACGCGTGGGAGGTGGTGCAGCCGGTGGCGGTGTGGGAGTCCCCGAACGCCCACGTGCACTGGTAGGCCCCGATCCCGCCGTCGACCGCGGCCGAGAGGTTGATCGGGTCGCCGGCCGGGGGGAGCGCGTCGGAGAGGCCGATGTGCGCCGTCAGGGGCAGACCGATCTCGACGTTCGCCAGGCTCACGTTCGCCGCGACCCCCAGGCCGTCGGTGACGGTGAGCTCCACGGTGTAGTTGCCCGCGTGGAGGTAGGCGTGCTCGGCGAGCGGCCCGGTGGCGGTCCCGCCGTCGCCGAACTCCCAGAGGTAGCTGTAGGGCGGGCCCGCACCCCCGGAGGCCGCGCCGGAGAAGTTGAGCGTCTGCGCGATCGCGGCGTCCGACTCCGAGACCTGGCCCGCGACCAGGAGCGGGGCGATGCGGACCGGGACCGAAGCGGAGGACCGGCCCCCGGCCGAGTCGACGACCGTGACGACGGCGGTGAAGTTCCCCGGGGCGGTGTAGCCGTGCGTGACCCGGGCCCCGTCCGCCGTCCCGCCGTCGCCGAAGTTCCACGAGATGCTGCGCAGCGGGGCGAGCCCGCCGGTCACCGACGCGTTGAACTCGAGGGCGTAGCCGGGGTCCGCCACCGCGTGGCTCACGGTCGCGTTCACCGCGGGGAGCGCGTACACGGCGAGGGAGAAGTCCGTGGACGAGGCCGGGTCCGAGA
This sequence comes from Thermoplasmata archaeon, assembly GCA_027314915.1. Taxonomy (GTDB): domain Archaea; phylum Thermoplasmatota; class Thermoplasmata; order Lutacidiplasmatales; family UBA184; genus JAKIVR01. The sequence goes on from DAHUZZ010000007.1 coordinate 28,395, forward strand.
GGAGGTCCGTCACGGTGCACTGCGCGGTGTAGATGCCGGGCTGCCGGTAGGCGTGGGTCGTGTTGGCCGTGTCGGAGCTCGTCCCGTCCCCGAAGCTCCAGAGGTACTGGTAGGGCGGCAGACCCCCGCTCGCCGAGCAGGAGAAGTTCCCGGCCTGTCCGACGTCCTCGGCGGCGGGCTGGACCGCCGCGTTCGCCGACAGCGGCGCGATCCAGGAGATGTTCACGACGTCCGAGGGGTTGCTCACCGCCTGCTCCCCGCAGCAAAAGTCCACGATGGTGACCTCGAACTGGTCGTACTGCCGGAACGGGGAGGTGAGCGCGAGCGTCGTGTTGTTGACGTCCCCGATCTGGTCGAGGGCCGTCCACGGCCCGCCGGAGCTCGCGCCGCTGAACACGTAGTCCGAGAAGGTGATCGGCCCGCCGTACGTCGCGTAGTTCGTCCAGGCGAACTCCGGCCGCGCCCGGTGCGGGTGCAGGACGAGACGCGGGTCCCTGGGCTGGGTCGCGCGGAGGACCGAGGAGCTCGCGCTCCGGTCGAGCGGCCCCTGGACCGCCACCTGGTAGTCGTAGGTCGTGGCGGGCGCGAGGCCCGTGACGGTGAAGTTGGCGGAGGTCGCGTTGAGTACGCTGGTCACGTTCGACCACGGCCCCCCGGGCCCCTCGGTGGAGACCTGGAGCGTGCTCGTCCCCTGGGCACCCTCGCTCGATCCGTTCCAGCTCAGCCCGAGGACCGTGGGGTCCATCCCGGTGACCTGGAGCTGGCCCCCGGTCCCGTGGTCCCCCGCCACGGGAGCGTCCGCCCCCCGTCCGATCGCCGCCCGGTCGATCCCGGGCGGAGCGCCGGGCGCCCCCGGTGCACGGGGCGTCTCGAAGCCCGAGAGGGCGATCGAGAGCACCACCACCGACGTCGCCAAGGCAAGAAGCCGTCCCGGCCGTGACTCCATACTCGGGCGACCCAATGCCCGCTCGGACCCGGGTCGCCCGCTTATCGGGGTCGTTGTGGACCGGTTATCCGCTCGCCGGTCCGTGCGTGGGGGCGACCCGACGCGCGGAGCCCCTCGGCGGAGCTCAGGAGCTCGCCGGGGCGGCGGGGGCCGCCGGTGGGGCGGGGGCGGCGGGCTTCGGGCCCCGTCCCTTGGGCTTCTCGGCCTTCGGGGGCGGGGGAGCCTTCGATTCGGAGTAGCCGCACCGGCCGCACGAGCGCCGGTTGGCGTGCTCGGCCAGGAAGATGCCGGGGCCGCACTTGGGGCAGGACTTGTGGGTCCGGCCCAGCGTCTCGCCCTTCGCCTCGTACAGCCCGATGCGTGCTTTCGCCACGGTCCCGCTCACTCCTTCTTGGCGTCCGGCGCCGCAGGGGCCTTGGGAGCCTTGGCGGCCTTGGTCGGCTTCGCCGGCTTCGCGGCGGCCTCCCCCTCCGCCGGGGCGGGTGGCTTCGGCGCGGGCTCCGGTTCCGCCTTGGGCGGGGCGGGCGCGGCGGGGGCCGCGACCGGGGCCGCTTCGGTGCCGGGGGCTTGGGCGACGGCCTTCTCCTTGAGCCCGTTGCGGATCAGGATGTGCTCGCGGCTGATGGACTTCGCCGCGTCGGCGCTCGTGTAGGCGAGGGCCTCCCCGCGGGTCTGCGGGGCGCCGAACCGCGCGCGCATCCGCTCGATGACGAGCCGCTCCTTGGGGACCTTGAGCTGCTTGGCGAGCTCGCCGCGCACCTGATCGATCGTCGGCGTGGGGGCCTCGGCGTGGGTGATCTCGAACCGGTACTCGGTGCGCTGGAGGAGCGGGTTCGCCCGTTCCTCGAGAATCTTAAGCTCCAAGGTCCACCCGCCTGAGTTCCATCTGTGCGATGAGCGCCCGTACTCGCTCCTTCCCCACGGCGTCCACCGGGACGAAGGAGACCCCAGCACCCGGGATGCCGTATATAACGGTGGCCCCGACGGGGAGCGACTCGACGAGGGCGAGGGCGCCGAGGTCCTCCTCCCCCCGCACCACGATGAGCCCGCCGTCCCCCGCCGCGAGCTCCCGCACCGCGCGGCGGAGCCGTTCGGTGAGCATCCCGGGCGGGTTCCGGACCTCGACCGAGCGCTTCCGGGCCAGGACCTCGAAGGCGCGCCGGTCGACCGGCTCGTTCCGCTGCGTCGTGTAGTCCACGATCCCCACGAGCGGGACCTTCCCCAGCGCGAGCGCGAGCGCCGTGACGCGGTCCCCGCAGGAGCCGAAGAGGCGCAGGTGCCGGATGCGGGCCTCGGCCTCCTCGCCGGCGAAGACCGGCCCGTAGCGGTCGGCGAGCGCGCCGCGGAGTCCCTCGGGGACTACCCAGACGCGCTCCTCACTTGACTCGGAGCGCGTAGCGGCCCGCGGCATGGATCCCCATCTTCCGGGCGATCTCCGACCGCTCGGGATCGATCACGACGAGGTAGCCCTGCCACTCGCGGGAGACCTCTCCGCCGCACCGGGGGCACTTGTTCGCCTCGGTGATCGTCCGGCAGTTCTTGCACGCCTTGAGGCTGATCATGAGGATCCTGCCGCCGGGGTGGCCTTCGCGCCGGCGGACTTCGCGGGCGCCTCCCGCTTCCCGGTCGTCCGCTCCGGCTTGCGGCCGCCGGCCTTCTCCTCCGCCTTCTTGCGCGCCTCCTGGATCCACTCGAGGCGGCCCAGGCCCGGCTGGCGCATCGTGAGCCCGATGCGGCTGTCCCGGGGGGAGATCTCGGAGAGCGAGAGGGAGACGATCCGGCCCCGCACCTTGTAGCCGACCTTGAGGTCCTTCTTGGTCTCGACGCCGACGAGCCGCTGGTTGTGCTCGTCGATGTTGACCCGGTCGTCCATGATCTGGGAGACGTGGAGGAGGCCGTCGAGCGGCCCGAACCGCACGAACGCGCCGAACTTCCGGATCTCGACGATGGCGCCCTCGACGACCTCCTGGAGCTCGGGACGGAAGAGGAGGGCGTGGTACTCGACCTCCTGGTAGACGCCGCCGTCGCCGTGGATGATGTGCCCCTCCCCGATGGGGGTCACCTCCCGGATCATCACGGTCAGGTTCTGGCCGTCGACGAGCTTCCCCTCGAACTGCTGCTGCGCGAGCTCGGGGAGCACCGTCGCGAGCTTCAGGCCGAGGCGCTCGGGGGGGATGCGAACGACCGCGTGCCGGTGGTCCAGATAGTACATTCCGGCCGCCGACCTAGACGGCGTATATGATGGTTGCGAGGAGCGCGGAGGCCCCTCCCGCCGCGCGTTCCTACGGCCGGAGCCCCAGGGTCCGGTCCGTGATCGCCATCGAGCGCTCGGCGTCGGGGGCCAGGTCGAACATGGCGCGGACCGCGTCGATGTTCTCGGGCACGACGATCGACTCCTGGTGGATCGCCTGGAAGAACGCGATCTCCCGGCCGTCCAGGTGGAACCCCTCGTCCCAGAGGACGTTCTCCATCATGTCGGGCCGGGGCCCGATCCCGAGGTCCCGGGCGTACTCCATCACCTGGGGCGTCCCGGCCACCCCCTCCCACGCGTGGAAGAGCCGGAACCGCCGCGTGCCGCGGAAGGCCTCGCGCAGCTCCTCGACGTCGCGGGGCGCGCGGGCGAGCTCGACCTGGTTCACGTGGACGTGCATGAGCGTGGTCGGCACCACGACCGCGGTCGTCCGCAGGTGGAGATCGGGGTAGATGGTCCGGACGTCGGGGCCGTGGTGGCTCGGGATGTGGAAGCTCGGAAGGATGCCGTTGATCGGCCCGCGCTGGCTCTCGGCCGGGTCGGCGGCGCGCCGGATGATCGTCGCATCCCACCGCGCGACCCCCCAGCGGGACCGGAGGATCGCCGCCGCCCGGGCGAGCCCGGTCGTGTTGCAGGAGACGACGCGCACCCGGCGGAGCCCCCGGCACTCCCCATAGTTCGCGAGCGCGCTGAAGGAACGCTCGGCGATCTCTGCCTTCTCGCCCCCCTGGAAGATGGCCTTGAGCGAGCTCCGCCGGTCGTACAGCTTCGCGTTCTCCTTGCCCACCTTCTCCGGCGCGCAGTCGATCACGACGTCGCACTGGCCCAGCAGATCGTCGAGCGACCCGGCGGTCGGGATCCCGGCCGCCTCGAACGCCTTCGTCCCCGCGTCGCCCGCGATGAAGAGCGGGTAGCCCTTCCGCACGGCGGTGGCGGCCTCGAAGCTGGGCCGGGTCTTCGCCACCCCGACGAGCTTCAGGTCCGGCTGGCGGGCCACCGCGTCGGCGACGCGCTTGCCGATGGTGCCGTACCCGTTGACCGCGACCCGAACCGCCATGGTCTCCGCGCCGGGAGCAGCCGGCCCGGCATAAAAACGGTCCCGGACCCGGGATCCCCCGCGCGGGTGGGCGCGCCGAACGCTTTATCGGCGCGCGTTCCCGCTCGGTCGGCATGGATTTCGAGCTGGGCGATGAGGAGCTCGCCTTCCAGTCCGCCGTCCGGAAGTTCGGGGACACCGTCCTGCGCCCGCACGAGAAGGAGATCGACTCCACGGGCACCATCCCGCCGGGCGTCCTCCGCGAGATGGCGCATCTCGGGCTGCTCGCCATGCCGGTGCCGACCGAGTACGGCGGGCTCGGTGCCTCCGCGGTCCTGACCGAGCTCGCGGCCGAGGAGATCGGCCGGGGCGACTTCTCGATGGCGACCGCCGTCTTCTTCCTCCTCGAGGCCGGCTGGGGTCACATCCTCGCGCGGTTCGGCACCGAGGAGGCGAAGCGCGAGGTGCTCCCGCCGGTCTGCCGGGGGGAGGCGTTCCTGGGCGTCGCCACCACCGAGCCGGGCGGGGGCAGCGATCTCGCCAACCTGCGCACCGAGTCCCACCGCGAGGGCTCGGGCTTCGTCCTGCGGGGCGAGAAGGCGTTCCTCTCCGGCGTGGAGGAGGCGAAGCGGCTCGGCGGGGGCCACCTCACCCTCACGCGCGTCCGGGGCGGCCGCGGCTTCAACCTCCTCTACGTGCCGACGAAGCACCCGGGCCTCGCCACCCAGCGCTTCTCCAACATGGGCCGGATGGGGATCTCCACCGGCGCCATCACCTACGACGACGCGCGCGTGCCCGAGCAGTACCTGATCGGCCGGGAGGGCGACGGCTTCTCCTGCGCGATGGCCGGGTTCACCGTCGCGCGGACGTTCGTGGCGGCCGCCTGCATCGGGGCCGCCGAGCGCGCGCTCGAGGTCGGCACCGCCTACATCAAGGAACGGAAGGCCTTCGGGCAACCGCTCGGGAAGTTCGAGGGGATCCAGTTCGAGCTCGTGGACCTCTACGCGCAGGTGGAGGCGGTGAAGTGGCAGTGCCGGCGGGCGGCCTGGCTCCTCGACCGGTACACGCTGCGGGGCGATGATTCGCACCGTTCGGAGGTCGACCGGGCCGTGGCGGCGGTGAAGCTCACCGCCCCGCCCATCGCGTTCGAGGCGGTGAAGCGGGTGATGATGTGGCACGGCGCCGCGGGCTACACCAAGGACGTCGGGCTCGAGCTCGGACTGCGCGGGATCATGTCCTACCTGGTCGGCGCCGAGGGCGGGCTCAACATCATGCGGATCATCCTGGGGCGCGAGCTGCTCGGCCGGGAGTTCGTGCCGTACAAGTAGGTCCCGTGCCCGCGCGTAGGCCGACCCGCATGGACGAGCGCCGGTTCCACGACTGGCTCGCCCGGAGCTCGCGACCGGGCGATGCGGGGATCCTCCCCGTCGGCGACGACGTCGCGGCCCTGCGCTCGGGCCCCGGGCTCCTCCTCCTGACCACCGACGCCTTCTCGGAGGGCACCCACTTCCGGGCGGAGTCCCCGCCCGCGGCCATCGGCCGCGCCCTCGTCGAGGCGAACCTGAGCGACCTGGCCTCGAAAGGGGCGCGGCCGGTCGCGTTCCTCCTGGACCTCCTGGTGCCCCCCGAGACCGATCCGGCGTGGGCGCGAGCGGTGGTCCGGGGGGTGCGCTCCGCCCTGCGCGCGCGCGGCCTCGGGCTCTCCGGAGGGGACACCAAGCCCGCCCGAACCCGGGTGCTGGTCGGCACCGCGGTCGGCACGAGCCGCCGCCGCCGGCTGCCCCGGCGCGACGGGGCACGGCCCGGCGACCTGGTCGCCACCACGGGCCTCGTGGGCCGGGGGGGCGCGGCGGCGCTCGCCCTCCGGGGGGACGGCCCGATCTCCGCGGCCGCCGCGCGGGCGCTCCTTCGCATCCGCGCGCGGCTCGCGGAGGGCGCGGCGCTCGCCCCCTACGCCCGGGCGATGCTGGACACCTCCGATGGGCTGTTCGAGGGCGCGCGGCTGCTGGCGCGCGCGAGCCGGGTCGCGGTCCTCCTCGAGCCGGGGCGCCTCCCGCTCGTGCCCGCGCTCCGCCGAACCCCCGTCCGGCGCCGGCTCGCGACCGCCGGCTTCGGGGGGGACTACGAGCTCCTCCTGACCCTCCCCCGGGACCGGCTCGCGGCGGCCCGGCGCGCGCTGGCGGCGACGGGGACGCCCCTCACCGTGGTGGGACGGATCGCCCCCGGTGCCGGGGCGTGGTGGGCGGAGGGCGCGACGCGGCGGCTCCTGCCGCGCGCCGGGTGGGACCCGTTCCGGCCGGCGCCCCCGTAGCGGACCGCCGCGGACACCGTGGACGCCCTCGTCGAGACGGGAAGCCCCGGACCGCAGGGCAGGGCACCGCTTTTCCCCCTCGGCGCTCACCGAGGGCGATGGACGCCCTGGTCGCCGAGTCGCTGACCAAGGTCTACCTCGGCCGGGGGCGGCGCCGCACGCTCGCGCTCGACGGGGTGGACCTCCGGATCGGGAAGGGCAAGCTCTTCGCCTTCCTGGGCCGGAACGGGGCCGGCAAGACCACCTTCATCAAGATCGCCGCGACGCTCCTCGCGCCCACCTCCGGCCGGGTGTCGCTCTTCGGCGAGGATGTCCTCGCCCACGCGCCCCGGCTCCGCGAGCAGATCGCCGTGGTGCCGCAGGAGGGGCGGCCGTTCTTCCACCTCACCCCGCGGGAGCACGTCTACGAGTACCTCAGGGTCCGGGGCGCGGGCGCGGAGTCGGCGCACGCCCGGACGGAGGAGGTGATCGCCGCCATGGGGCTCGAGCCGTACGCGGGCATCCAGGCCCAGGCGCTCTCGGGAGGGCTCCAGCAGCGGACCCTCGTCGCGATGATCCTCGCCACCGAGGCGCCCTTCCTCTTCCTCGACGAGCCCACGCTCGGGATGGACCCGTTCGCCCGGCGCCAGGTCTGGAAGGTCATCCGGCAGGCGACCCGGAAGGGGTCGACGGTGCTCCTCACGACGCACTACCTGGACGAGGCCGAGCACCTGTCGGAGGAGCTCGCCGTGATCGAGGCGGGCCGGATCCGCTACCGCGGGACCGCCTCCGACCTCAAGTCGAGCCTCGCGCGCGAGGTGCGTCTCGAGTTCGGCCCGGGGTTCACGGCGGAAGAGCTCACCCCCTTCGGCCGGGTCTACGTCGAAGGGGACCGCACCGTGCTCCTCACCCGGCGCTCCGCGGTCCGCGAGCTGACCGAGCTCGCCCTGGAGCGGGGGAGCGAGGTCGCGCTCGGACCGGTCACGCTCGAGGAGGCGTTCCTGGAGCTCGTCGGCCGGCCCATCGAGGAGGAGGCCTGAGATGACGCGCGGTTCGCAGGCCTACTCGGCGCTCCGGATCTGCTGGTTCAACGGGCTCATCCCGCTGTGGCGGAGCCCGCTCCTCGTGGCCGCGGTCTTCCTCACGCCGTTCAGCTTCCTGTTCTTCCTGTTCGTGATCGAGGGTCCGACCAACCCCGGCCTCCTGCCCTTCGGGATCACGGGCGGCATCCTCTTCTCGACCCTCTTCGCGGGCAACGGGATGCTCAACGACTGCGCCTACCTGCGGCTCGAGCGGCAGCTGCAGACGATCTTCGTGGCGAGCCCGGTCCGCCCGTTCTCCTACCTGCTCGGCATGGCGCTCAGCGAGCTCGCCTTCGCGGCGCCGGCGATCGGGCTGTTCATCCTCATCCTCGCGCTGGTGCATCCGTTCGGCCTCGGGACCCTGCTCGTCCTGCTGGGGGTGATCGGCCTCACCTGGCTCATGGCGACCACGCTCGGGTTCCTGATCTCGACCTTCTTCCGGCAGCTCCGGGAGATCTGGCCGATCGGGACGCTCATCTTCTCCACGCTGGCCATCCTGCCGCCGATCTTCTACCCCGCCTCCGTGATCCCGGCCCGGTGGCAGTGGGCGGCCTTCCTCGTCCCCTCCACCTACGCGAGCCAGCTCGCCCGGGTCGCGCTCGGGCTCTCCTTCGGGAGCCCGCTCACGCCCCCCCTGCTCAACGCGCCGTGGTTCTACGTCCTCGGCCTCGTGGGCTCGACCGCCCTCTTCGCGGGGCTCGCGAGCGCGCTCTCGCGCTGGCGGGAGCCGTAGCGCCGGCGCGGACCGCGCCATGCCGACGCACGGTAGAGCCGGACTTACGGCTACCTTCAAGTAGCCACTTCCACCTCGCAGTCTTGTCCGGAAGGTGACCCAAGTTGCCCGCAGAAGCTGTGAAGGTGAACCCGTTCGAGACGGCCAAGCGACAGGTCGACATCGTCTGCGACATCATCGGCGTGAACGGTGGCGTCCGGGAGATTCTCAAGAACCCGAAGCGGGAGCTCACGGTGAACTTCCCCGTCCGGCTCGATGACGGGAGCTACCGGGTGTTCCAAGGCTACCGGGTCCAGTACAACATGGCCCGCGGACCCACCAAGGGCGGGATCCGCTACCACCCCGACGTGACCCTCGACGAGGTCCGCGCGCTCGCCGCGTGGATGACCTGGAAGTGCGCGGTCGTGAACCTGCCCTACGGCGGCGCCAAGGGTGGCGTCATCTGCGACCCGAAGCACATGAGCATGTCCGAGCTCGAGCGGCTCACCCGCCGCTACGCGAGCGAGATCAGCCCGCTCATCGGCCCGGAGATGGACATCCCGGCGCCGGACGTGTACACCGACTCCCAGACCATGGCCTGGATCATGGACACCTACTCCATGCAGAAGGGCTACTCCGTGCCCGGCGTCATCACGGGCAAGCCCATCGCGCTCGGCGGCAGCGAGGGGCGCGGCGAGGCCACCGGCCGGGGCTGCGCCTACGTCATCCGCGAGGCGGCGCCCCACGCGGGCCTCAAGGTCAAGGGATCCGCCGTGGCGGTCCAGGGGTTCGGCAACGCCGGCTCCGTGGCCGCGAAGATCCTCCACGACGAGCAGGGGGCGAAGATCGTCGCCATCTCGGACTCCAAGGGCGGCATCTACACCGCCGGCGGGATGGACCCGCACAAGGTCGAGGAGTACAAGCACAAGACCGGCTCCGTGACCGGCTTCCCCGGCGCGCAGCCGATCACCAACGAGGAGCTCCTCGCGTCGAAGTGCGACATCCTGGTGCCGGCCGCGCTCGAGAACGTCCTCACGAAGCGGAACGCCGACAAGGTCCAGGCGAAGATGGTCGCCGAGGCCGCGAACGGCCCGACGCTCCCCGAGGCGGACGAGATCCTCTTCGAGAAGAAGGTCACCCTCCTGCCCGACATCCTCGCGAACGCGGGCGGCGTCACGGTGAGCTACTTCGAGTGGGCCCAGGACATCCAGGGGTTCTTCTGGACGCTGGACGAGGTGAACCAGCGGCTCGAGCGGACCATGGTGAGATCCTACGGCGACGTCCACAAGGAGGCGCAGGCGCGCAAGGTCCACAACCGGACCGCCGCCTACGTGGTCGCGATCCAGAAGGTCGTCGACGCGATCCAGCGCCGCGGGATCTACCCGTAAGCCGCGCCGTGCGGACCCGCTCCGGCCCGAACCCCTTCCCCTCCCCCGCCCCATGAGCGCCGGCGGCCTTCCCCGGTGCCGCCTCACGGGCTGGGAGGACGTGGACCGCTGGGCCGACCGGCTCTCCGGCCGGATCCGCGCCGCCGACCGGGTGCCCGAGACGATCGTGGCGCTCACCCGGGGCGGCTGGGTGCCGGCCCGGCTCCTGGCGGACCGGCTCGGGATCCATCGGCTCCTCGCGCTCCGGGCGCAGCACTGGGGGGTCACCGCGACCCGGAGCGGGAAGGCCGAGCTCACCGAGGGGTTCCTCGGCTCGGTCGCCGGCCAGCGGGTGCTGGTCCTGGACGACATCACCGACACCGGCGAGAGCCTCGAGCTCGCCCGGGCCCACGTCCTCGAAAAGGGACCGGCGCGGCTCGAGACCGCCACCTTCCTCCACATCACGCACTCGAAGTTCGTCCCGGACTACTACGCCGAGGAGATCCCCCGGGACGCCTGGGTCTGGGTGGTCTTCCCCTGGAACTACTGGGAGGACCTCCGGGCGCTCGCGACGCGCGCCCGGACGGACGGCGGGTCATTCGAGCTCCTCCGCGACACGCTCGCGCGGGAGGCGGACCTTCACGTGCCCCTCGAGCACGTGCGGCTCGCGCTCGCGGGCGCGGCCCCCGTCGACGCGCGCGGCAGCGCATGACCCCGTAGGGGGCCCCGACGGGGGCGCCCGCTAGCGCCGCTCGCGGTCGATCTCGCGCTGGAGCTCGGCGTAGGCGCGTCGGGCCTCCTCCAGGCTGGTGTCGTCCTCGAGGGTGGTCGTGTCCCCGAGCGGCCGCTCCTCGACCACGTCCCGGAGGAGCCTCCGCATGATCTTGGCGCTGCGCGTCTTGGGGAGCCGCGCGACGAAGTAGAGCTGCGCCGGCACGGCGATGGGGCCCAGGCTGGTCCGGACGTGCTCGCGCAGCTCCTCCCTCAGCTTCGGCGTCGGGGCGTACCCGGGCCTCAGGATCACGCAGGCGACGGGCACCTCGCCCTTGATGGCGTCGGACCGGCCGATGACGGCCGACTCCGCGACCGCCGGGTGCATGATCAGGATGTCCTCGAGCTCGGCCGTGGCGAGCCGGTGGCCGGCGATCTTCATCACCTCGTCGGCGCGGCCGAGGAGCCAGTAGTAGCCGTCCCGGTCCTGGAGCGCGAAGTCGGCGGGATAGTACCATCCGGGGAACCGGTCGAAGTAGACGCTGCGGTACCGCTCCGGGTCCCCCCAGAGGCCGATGAACTGCCCGGGCCAGGGGCGCCGGATCACGAGGAGCCCCTTCTGGCCGGGGGCGACCGGGCGACCGTGCTCGTCCACCACGGCCGCGTCGACCCCCGGGAGGGGGAAGCAGGCGGAGCCGGGCTTGAGGGGCGTGACCGCGTTCCCCGGCTGGGCCGAGATCAGGATCCCGCCGGTCTCGGTCTGCCACCAGGTGTCGACGATGGGGCAGCGCTTCCGGCCGATCCGCTCGTCGTACCAGAGCCACGCCTCCGGGTTGATCGGCTCGCCGACGCTGCCGAGGAGCCTCAGCGAGGAGAGGTCGTGGGAGCCCGGCCACGCGTCGCCGAGCTGGATGAACGACCGGATCGCGGTCGGGGAGGTGTACAGCACGCTCACGCCGTAGTGCTCGATGAGCTTCCACCAGCGGTCGGGCGCGGGCGTGGTGGGCGCGCCCTCGTACACGAGGCTCGTCGCCCCGCGGAGGAGCGGTCCGTAGGCCACGTAGGAGTGCCCCGTGACCCACCCCAGGTCCGCGGTGCACCAGAAGACGTCCCGCTCGTGGAGGTCGAAGACGGCGCGGGTCGTGTAGTCGAGCCAGAGCATGTAGCCGCCCGTCGAGTGGACCGCGCCCTTGGGCTTCCCCGTCGTCCCCGACGTGTAGAGGATGAAGCTCGGGTGGGTCGCATCGACCCAGACGGGCGGCACCACCACGGGGCCCGCCGGGGCGACCGAGTCGTACCAGACGTCCCGGCCCTCCTCGAGGGGGACCGGGGCGCCGGTGCGCCGGAAGAGGAGCACCCGCTCCACCGACGGCGTCTGGGCGAGCGCCTGGTCGACGATGCGCTTGAGCTCGACCGTGCGGCCGGCCCGGAAGCCGCCGTCGGCCGTCACGACCAGCCGCGACCGGGAGTCGTTGATCCGGTCGGCGAGCGCCTGGGCGGCGAAGCCGCCGAAGACGACGGAATGGATCGCTCCGAGCCGGACCGTGGCGAGGAGCGCGACGATCGCCTCGGGGATCATCGGCAGGTAGATCGAGACGCGGTCGCCGACCCCCACGCCGAGCTGCCGCATCGTGGCGGCGAGCCGGTTCACCTCGCGGTACAGCTCGAAGTAGGAGATCGCCCGCCGGTCACCGGGCTCCCCCTCCCAGTAGAAGGCGACCTGGTTGCGCCGGGGCGTGGCGATCCAGCGGTCGACCGCGTTGTAGCAGAGGTTCGTGGTCCACCCCTTGAGCCACTGCCCGTAGGGCGGATCGGGGCGGGGGGCGAAGATGGGGCCGGCCCGCTCGTGCCAGTAGAGACCCTCGACGAGGGGGCGCCAGAACCCCTCGGGGTCCTCCCGGGCGCGGCGGCGGAGCGCGCCGAGCTCGGTGATCCCGGGGGAGTGGTGGGCGCTGATCGGGAGGGCCTCCTTGAGGCCCGCCGGTGCGTCCGGCCCGTCGCCCCCGCTCATCCCGTGCTTCCGTCCCGCCGTCGCCGGATCCGCGCCGGGCGCCCGTCAGCCCAGGAGCGAGCTCGGGTCCCCCGGGAGCTCCTTCTCGCCCGGGACCTTGAAGTACTGGGAGAGGACCGCCGCGGTCACCATCAGCGCGAGCCCGAGGACGAGCCCCCCGATGATGAGCGGGAGGGAGAAGGGGGTGGGCAGCTGCTCGAGGAACTGGATCATCCCGACGATGGCGTAGCTGATGAAGCCGAGCCCCACGATCGAGATCATCGCGATCGGGTAGGACGGACCGACCCGCCCGAGGGCCAGGTAGCGGCGCAGCGCGCGACCGGACTCCCAGATGGTCCCGGCGAGGAACCACCAGATGAGCCCGGAGTGGACGAAGTCCAGCACCCGGGCGATGGGCTCCTCCGTCGGGGAACCGATGTAGGCGTTGTACCCCTCGAGGAACCCCACGCCGGCCAGCGTGAGCGCGAGGAGCCCGAGCCCGAAGGCGACGGAGCCCTGCCGGATGTCCGAGGAGGCGCTCCGCACCGAATCGATGATCGCCTCGTCGACGTCGAAGGTCCAGAGGACCAGGTAGACGCCCAGGAGCAGCAACAGCGCGACGACGCCCCACCAGATCACGCCGGCCGCCGCGGCCGCGCCGAGCGTCACCAGCGTGAGGGCGAACGGGAGCACCGTCTTCGCCCGGAACTTCGGGTCCTTGAGCGCCCGGACCATCGTGTAGTAGGTCGACTCGATGCTGGCGCTCTGCCGGACGTAGACCCGGTGGACCCCGTCGACGCGGATCCGGCTCTGGATGATGGGGAAGAGGTACTCGTCCTCCGCCCCGTCGGAGACCAGGTGCGCGGCGGTCGCCGGATGCTCCTTGAGGACCCGGTCGAACTGCTCGGCGACCTTCCGGTCGGAGAGCAGCCCCACCTTGGGCGAGCCCGTGAGGACCACCACCTCCGCCTCGTCCTGGTTCCGGAGGAGCTCGTCGAGCAGCTGCACGGCGGCGAACATCGCGTTGGTGTCCGTGTCGCCCGGGTCGGCGACCCCGAGCCGCTGTGCGGCGGAGAGCACCGAGGCCCGCCCGACGACCGGACCGACGATCCCGGCCTTCCGGCCCAGGTCGTCGTCGCGGTCGACGCAGACGACGAGCCGCATGGAGAAACCAAGGTCGTCCGGACGGATAAGAGGTTGGAGGAAGCGGCGGCGACGGTCCACCCCCCGCCCGGGGGCGGGCGCGCTCCGCGCGTCGGCCGGGAGCGCGCCCCCGGGCGGCGCCCGCGGACGGGACGACCTAGGAGGCTCCGCCGCCCGGCTCGGTTTCGGGGGGGTCCGGGTGGGTCGCCTCCGGCTCCCCGGAGGGTTCGCCGGCGGCCGGCTCCGGGCCGGGGTCGGCCGGAGCGTACTCTTCCTCCGCGGGAGCGGCCGGAGGCCCCCGGCCGCGCCGCAGGACGAGGACCACCGCCACGACCCCGATCCCGACGACCACGAGGGCGAAGGCGAGGATCTCGAGCCCGAGGTTGCCCGGCAGCCCGAACAGGCCGCCCGTCGGCGAGCCGCCGCCGGGGGAGCTCGATCCGACCTGGAAGGAGACGGTGGCGTTGTCCCAGCGACCGACGTGGTCGCGCGCCTCCACCTGGACCGAGAAGGTGCCCGGCCCGGTCGGCGTGCAGGTCAGCGGCACCGTGTTCGCGCTGGTGCAGCCCGGGGGGAGCCCGCTGTACAGGTAGGTGAACGGCGCCGTCCCGCCGCTCACCGCGACCGAGAGGGTCGTACCGTTGCCGAGCTCGAAGAGGGCGGGGTCGGCCGTGAAGCTCTGGATCCGGGGATCCGGGTTCACGACGAGCAGGACGGTCGCCGTGAGGGGAGACGCGGCGCCCGAGATCGCGACCGAGACGTTGACCGAGAACTGGCCGGCGTGGGTCGGGACGCACTCGACCTGCGACTGGTCCGGCACGGAGCAGCCGGGGAGCCCGGAGTAGGTGTAGCTCAGCCCGTGGGCGCTCGAGAGGTTGGTCCACAGGACGACGGGCACCCCGACGTCGGTCGCCGCCGCGCTCGCCTGGAGGGCGGCCGAGGGGGTCGGGCCGGACTGGCTCGCGGCGCCCAGGATCCGGATCCCCGCCCAGAGCTGAGCGTCGAAGCCCCCGAGCATCGGGTTCGAGTTGAGGGTGGACGGATCGATCCAGGCGGCCACGGCGTTGGAGGTGTCGAGCTGGTAGTTGGCCGCGTAGAGCCCCAGCTCGGAGACGATGCGGTCGGCCATCGCGTAGTCGACGGTCCGGCCGGCGCCGAGGGGGGCGTTCGACGCCCCGCCCACGAGCCCCTGGAGCGCCTGGAACGCGGCGCCCTCGCAGGCGTAGGGGACCGGGGTCGTGAGCTGCGACCAGTAGGAGGCCGAGGCCGAGCAGCCCGAGCCGTCCGGCGAGGACTCCGCGACCGAGTCGGGAAAGGTGTAGGTGCTGTCCACGGACCAGGTCGCCCGGACGTAGTCCGAGAGGTCCGGGTAGTCGGCCACCCACCCGCCCTGGTAGACGGGCAGGGGGTTCGTCCCCGGCACGGAGAAGAGGAACGAGTAGGCGTCGGCCGAGGGCAGGTCGACCGGCACGGCCTGGAGCGCGTTCCCCGACAGGAGCGAGATGTTCTGGGCCCACTCCGTGTAGCGCGGGGTGAGGGCGCTGCCGTTGTAGACGAGGGGGAAGGTGCACGGCACGGAGGCCGTGCAGTTGTTCCCGGCCTGGTGGTCCTGCTGGACCTGGGTCCACCACCAGGCCGCCGTGCCGACCGTCCCGGCGTTGGGGCTCGGATCGGTGACCGGCCAGGAGACGTTCGCGGGGGCGCCGCTCCCGATGAGCTCGGGGACCTGACCGCCGCCCAGGAACTGGGTCTGGTAGGCGACCTGCTCGCCCTCCCGGGTCTGGACGGTGGCCGTGGGGAAGGCCGTGATCAGGAACTGGCGGACGTTCGGGTCCGCGAACAGGGAGGAGGGCGCGGTGAAGCTCCGGCCGGTGAGGTTCTCGGCGCCCGTCACGTTGAGGGCGAAATTGAACGGGTCGTACTCGAGGATGCTCGAGGGGATCGAGCGGACGTAGACCGATCCGTCCTGCACGGCGGTGGTCACCGCCCCGCTCTCGCCGCCCACCACGTCGGTGAGGTCCGCGGTCCCGGTCGCGACCGCGGCGAGCCCGGCGCCCGGCGCCACGTCGTAGGTGAGGTTGACGCGCCCGAAGGAGGGGCGCGGCGCGCAGGTCGTCCAGGTGCAGGACGGGTTCGGGGCGTACGCCGGGTTGGCCACGAACTGGCTCGCGGCGGCCGAACTCGTGAGGACCGCGTACGGCCCGCTCCCGACCATGAGGTTCGTGAGCTGCCCCACGGGGGGGTACCCGAACAGGCGACCCGCGCTCTGGAGGGCCCACGCGTCCCACGCGGTGGGGGCGATGGCCGCGACCGCCGACTCGAAGGCCGGTGACGTCGAGGAGGTGGCCCCGCCCGGCAGCGTGCAGGGCTGGTCCGCCTCGTCGCCCGGGGTCCCCGCCGTCCAGTTCGGGATCCCCGCCTGGCCGCCGGTGGTGGCCGGCGAGGACGCCCAGCCGCAGGAGAGCACCGAGCCGCCCTGCGGATCGGCGAGCAGCCCCAAGAGGAACGGCCAGGACTCCCCGTTGCCGCCCGCCTCCAGCGTGACGCAGCCGTGGTAGTTCGTGAGCGCGATCGGCGGGCAGGCGCTCGTGTTCACGCCGATGGCCGAGAAGATCTGCTGCGGGGTGTTGTTGTAGGGAGCGTGCTGGCCCCCGTCGTAGAGCGGGTTCGCGGCCCCCTGCGGCGAGTTCGGCCCCGGCAGCAGCGCCTGGGCGAGGATCCAGCCCGGCGTGCCCCCGGGCGCGACATCGGCGAAGGCCAGGTCCCGGGCGAAGGAGAAGAGCACGTCGCTGGGATACACCGGCCAGACGGCCTTCGTGGAGGGATCGTAGAACCGCGCGTGCGGATCGAGGACGAAGGTGTAGTTGTTCCCGCTCACGAGGCTCGTCCCGAAGAGGGCCTGGCAGAGCGCGGAGCCGGGCACGCACGCGGCCAGGTCGGGGTTGTAGTCCGAGGCCGAAGGGCCGGCGAGCGACCCGTTGTAGGTGATCAGCTGCTCGTAGGTGTTCGCGAGCGCCGCGAGCCCGGCCGTATCGTAGTCGAACGCCGGATCGAAGGTCGCGCCCGGCCCGCCCGCGAGGTCGATCCGCAGCGTCGACGGGGAGGGGGAGGCCGGCACCGTGTAGCCCCGGCTCGCGTCGCCCGGGCCGACCACGAGGGTGAAGGTGTAGACGTTCGGGAACACCGAGCTGCCGACGTCCGTCGGCACCGAGTAGTTGAGCAGATAGACCCCCGGGGCCGCCCCGACGGGAACCGTCACGGTGGCGTTCCCGCTCCCGTCGGCGCCGAACCGCGCGGCGATCGAGAGCGGGGAGCCGACGGTGAAGGCCGGCGTCCCGAGCGAGGAGCCGGCCGCCGTCGGGGGATGCGCCACGGAGACGGCGACGGTGACCGCGTCGCCGGGCCGGAGCACCCCGGTCGCCCCGGCGCCGCTCGTGGTGTTCGAGAGGAACCGTCCGGAGAGCTCGGCGAAGTCCCCCACGGTCAGCGCCGCGCCCGGCCGGGTCGCGTCGGCGACGAAGGAGGGCTCGACCTGGAGGTAGGGGATGCCCTGGAGATCGTCCTGCGAGGTCCCGCCGGTGTCCGTGATGTTGACGGTCAGCGCGTACCAGCCGGGGTTCGTGTAGGTGTGCGTCAGGACCAGGGCGGTGCCGCCGCCCGTGCTCCCGTCGCCGAAGTTCCACCGGGAGGAGGCGGTCACCTCTCCGTAGGGCAGGGGCACGCTCCAGACCATCGGCACCCCGGCGAGCCCGCCGACGACGCTCGACGTGGGATTGAGGTCGTGGGAACTGCCCGGGACGGGGGCGAGCACGGGGCCCGCGGGGCGTCCTGCGGCCCCCGGCAGGGCTCCGGCCGGCAGGAGCAGCAGCAGGGTGAGAACGAGGACCGGCGGTACGAGGGGGGCCCGCGCCCCCGGGAGCCGGAAGCCGCCTCGCACGACCGTCAGCTATCCACCGTCCTATTTGGACCTCGCCCCTGCCTTCCGTGGGGTGGTACCAATGGGGACGGAAGCCCTACCAATCTGCCAAACTGTAGCAACCTCGACGGTGGGCTCGTCGACGGGTCGGGGACTCCGCCCCAAACCCAAGCCACCCAACCCACCGCACCGAAATCGTGAGGGTCCGCTGGGAAGCAAGACAAACCCATCGAGCCCTACCCAGCGAGAAAACGCGGCCGTCAGGCAGGGGGACGAACTACGTTTCAGTGCAGGTCGATAATCAGAGTCCCTGAATATGCGGTCGTCGGAGTGATCAGCTTGACCGTCACGGTTGCAGTCGCTCTGCTCGAGCCACTGTACCATGTGAATGGCGCGTTCGTGCTTCCCACCCCGAACCCGACCGTCTCGATGTAGACGCTCCCGCTTGAGCACGTGTTCGGACCGAAGAACCCAGGGTAGCAAGTCAGGGTGTAGGAGACCGTTGGCGTGCTCCCGGCCTTAACGGAGAAGCCAGGAGAACTGCCAAGACTGTTGCCATTCTGGGTCCAAATGACTTGGCTCACACGAATCTTGTAAGGATTGAGCAGGTTGCCCGGTTCAGCCTCGTAGAAATAGAGCGACAGAGCGACCACGACGACGACGACCACGGCCGCTATGGCCAAAGCACCCCTTCTTCCACCTCCACGCCGATGTGCTTTCGCGGGCTGGCCATCGGAGTGGGCGGCGGAGTTGCCACACTTCGGACAAAAGGCCGCGCCAGCCCTCAATGGGTTGCCGCACTTGGAACAGAAACCGCCCTCCGCCATTTACTGTCCTCGGCGGCGGTGAAGGCTGATCTGGTGAAGTGCCCAGCCAATGGGCGCGAGGAAGAAGCCCGTCCCTGCCAAGGCCGCGAACTCCTCCAAGTAGGTCTTCAGCGAATCGAGAGTCGTGGACGACCCCAAGGAGGCCGTGCCCACGACGAAGACCATGAAACCCACGAGAATGAGCAAGCCTCCGAGCAGAACGAGAATCATGCCCACCGTGAGCCCCTCGGGGAGCCCGACCGTTACGTAGCGGATTTCAGGTGTCCTCGAATTCGAGCCCGCCGAGCCACCTGAGGTGCCCGCAGGTAGCTCCGCGGCGCGGAGCTTCGCCCCGCACTTCGCACAGAAGAGGTCGTCCGAAGTGTTCACGGCACCGCAGCTCGGACACACGGCCAAGCTTTCGGGCATTCTCAAACCATGAAAGGTCAGCCTGTATCAACCTGCCGCAAGAGCCGCCCTCCGTCAGCTTCTCGGTAGTGTGAAAGAACAGGTGGTAGGCGGGGGGACCTCTCCCCGAGCCGGGACCGCTAAGAACCGGAACGAAGAGAGGCCCATGAGAGAGAATACCACCCACCGATAGAGCTGGCCGGTCTGCTGAACCGCGCCGACCACCTCGGACGGGACGCTGTGACCCGACTCCTCGAGGAGACCCAAGAGGAACTATGGGTGAACCTCCGCCGAGAACATCTCCCCGATCGTCGACGGAGATTCGTCCGCCACGGTACCCGACCTCGGACCCTGATCACCCGCCTCGGTCGGATCGACTCCATCGTCCGAGGGATCCATGACCGTCGGAGAGGAGGTACCTTCGCTCCGCTCCCCTGCGCCCTCGGTCTCGGGAAGAAGCGCTACACTCCCGAGCTCCGCCTCCCCGCGGCCGAGCTCGCGACCCGCACGAGCCACGGTGAGGCCGCTGAGGGGCTCGAGCCGACCGTGGGGCTGCGCATCCCTCGTCGGATCATCTGGAACTTCCTGGCCGAGATCGCCGTGAGCGTCGAGCGAGCACTCCACGCCCCGACGGCCCCTCCGTCCGTCGAGCGCTCGGTCCATCAGGCGGACTCGACCTTCGTCAAGAGCCAGCAGCGGAGAGACGCTTAGCACGCCATCCACGTGGCCATGACCCAGGACCCGGAACACCACGTGCATCTCGCAGCTGTGAAGGTCGACGGACCCGCCCAATCGGTGCTGGTGGGACTCGAGGTGGACGGTCTGGTCACCGACGACGATAGTGGGCTGGTGGCCGTGCCGAGCCGAGTTCACCAACTCTGCCACGTCCACTTCGTTCGGCTGGTGGGGGAGTTGCTCCGAGAGGAGGGTGTGGGTCTGCTCGATCGAGAGACGCCCACCGGCGAGGTTCGAGGGATCCTAGCGCGTCTGCGCCACTCGGTGGAGTTCCACGCGACCCGTCGGGAGTGGAGGGCGATCGCAGAGCGAGTGCGGGGCACCCTGAACGAGCTGGAGGGAGTGGCCCGACGGCTCGAGCGGGGGGCGTGCCCCCACTCGGCGCGGACCATTCGGCGGGAGGCGAAGGCGCTGGTGGTGTTCGCCGAGGTGGCGGTGCACGGGATATCCACATGCCCGCGACGTCGAACGGAGTGGAGCGGGTTATGGGGATGATCGCGGATCGGTGCGAGCGCAAGTGGGCGCGGTGGGGGGGAGGTTTGTGGAACCTGTTCGTGCTGCTCTTGGCGCGGAAGACTCGGCGCGCGACCTGCGAGCGGGCGGTCCACGAGTATACGAGGCGGGGAGCCTACGATTGAACGGTTCCGTCAGGGGCGTCGTCCACCGATTCCGTCACACCACTCAGCTTCTCCAACTTCCCAGTTCGACCGAGCCCGATCTGCGGCCGTCCCTGATAGTCCTTGACCCAGCCTTCCGTGATACGGACCCGGTCGCCCTGAGCCACGAGGTCGACCTCGGAACCCCATAGCACCAACGCGATCTCACCCGTGCCGTCCTTGAGGCGGGCATTCCGAACCTTCGTCTTGCCGCCTTGACGATTCTCGACCTCGCGGGCCTCGTCAAGTTGGACGACTTCGGCCTCGATGGTCGCTACTCTCGACGGCCGCAGGTCCGAGATGAAGATCTTCGGGGGTTGACTCGTCGGCACGGTGGGGCGGTAGCTCGACGGGCCGATAGAGATTGTCCCGAGCCGTCGGCGGGTGGGCCGATCCCGCCGGCGGGCGTGTCGAGGTGTGGCAGACTGGTATGGCTTCCGAGGGGACTGGTATCACCCCTGACGGTGCATGGGCCCAGTCGGATTTGAACCGACGACCTCCCGGTTATCAGCCGGGTGCTCCAGCCAACCTAAGCTATGGGCCCCATCGCGGGGGACCATATCGGTCTAAAACACTTTTCTCCGGATCGACGCGCCCGGTACGGCCCGCGGCGGCCGAACTAGGACGGTCTCTCCGCCTCACTCTTCGACACCATCGAACTTCCCTGCGAGCTCCTTCGCCAGGACGAGGACCAACTCGGAGAGACTCGGGGAGGTCCCGGCCGTCCTAGGTCGCGTCTCGAGGAAGATGTTCCTCCCGTCCCGCCTCCACTGGTAGGACGCTCGCTCGGCCGCGGGTTCCGACGGACCCGGCGTTTTCGATTCCTCCATCTTCCAGGAACGTGATTCGGGCGCCTCGACCAGGAAGAGGTGCCCCCAGTGCTCCGCGCCTCCGCCGGACCTCCGCTTCAGGACGGCGCGCTTCCAGCCCCGGACCTCGCCGTCCGCCGAAGGGAGCGGCCACCAGGGGCCCGCATAGACTCCCGCGAACTCCGGTCGTCCCAGGACCTCCCGGAGGACCCGATCGA
This sequence comes from Thermoplasmata archaeon, assembly GCA_027314915.1. GTDB lineage: Archaea > Thermoplasmatota > Thermoplasmata > Lutacidiplasmatales > UBA184 > JAKIVR01. Next base: position 49,471 of record DAHUZZ010000007.1, read on the forward strand.
CCGTGTCGGCCGTGTCCGTGAGCAGCACGCGTGACTCCACGGGGTGAGGGGGTGACCCGCATGGCGCCACGCCCCCGAACGCTTAAACGGCCCTCGGGTAGGCAGGGGGGAGATGTCCTCCTACGAGGCGGAGCTCCAGAAAGAGCGCGACGCCAAGGACCAGTTCATGGCCCGGCATCCGGAGTCTCCCTTCATCATCGGCGAGGTGCCGCAGTTCGAAGGACTGCACTACTTCGCGATCGACCCGGCCTTCCGGGTCGAAGCGCGCCTGGAGCGGCTCCCGGCGCCGCAGGAGGCGACCCTGCGGACGAACCGCGACGAGGAGATGACCTGCCGGTACCTCGGCGACATGCGCTTCACGCTGGACGGCCAGGAGTGCTCGCTCCGGGTCTTTCACGCGGGCGAACAGGTGGGCCCGTCGGTCTTCATCCCGTTCCGGGACGCCACGTGCGGCACCGAGAGCTACGGGCCGGGACGGTACCTGATCCTGCAGCTGACCGAGGACGACCGGTACGTCCTCGACTTCAATCTGGCGTTCAACCCCTACTGCGCCTACACCGACCGCTTCGAGTGCGGGTTCCCGCCGAGCGAGAACGACCTCTCGGTCCCGATCCGTGCCGGGGAGACCGCGTGGGCCGACGAGGACCCGAACGCGGTCGTGCTGGGTCCCGACGCCGTCGAACCGGCCCGCCCGACGACTCGGGGCCGGGCCGGTCCGCCCGGCAAGACCGCACCGGTGGCGGGCGCTCGTGCCCACCCTCCCCGCGGCGCGACGCCGGCCAAGGTCGAGGCCCCCCGATCGGTCGCCCGGCCGAAGGGGTCGAAGGCGAAGACCGCGCGCAAGGCCGCCGGACGCTGAGGCGGGCCGGGCTCAATCGGACGCCGGACCCCAGGACGACGTCCAGCTGGACAGCCGTTCCTCGACGGCCGAGGACTCGGCCCGGAAGCGTCGGATCAGGTCGCCCACCCGCGCGGCGGCCTCGCGCCGGAAGGAATCGGGCAGCTGGGCGAAGAGGTTCTCCTCCTCCGCGCGCGCGTGGGCGCTCCATCGGTCGGCCTCCCCGAGCAATGCCGCTTTGAACCGTTTCCGGGCCCCGGGCTCCTTCCTTCGCACGGCGTCGAAGTCCCGACGGAACTCTTCCGAGGCTCGGACCGCCGCGTCGTGCTCCCGCCGACAGGCTTCCCGGGCCGCCTGAAGGGGCGAGCCCGGCAGCTGGTCCAGGGCGCCGTCGAGCATCTCGACGATCGTGTGGTGGATCTCGACCAGGAAGCGCCGGTGGATCTCGAGCCCCTCCTCGATCCGCTTCTCATCGAGCGCGGTCGTGGTGTCGAGCGAGCTCCCGAGGCGGCGGAACCCGGTGGCGAGCATCTCGAGCAGCGTGTTGTCCCGGCGCAGGATGGCCACCGGATCGAGCGATCGGGCCGGCGGCTCGGCCTGCGGAGGGATGGATCCCGCGGTCATACGGATCCTTCGGTTCATGCCGCGCCCGGTAGATAAGGCGGGCCCGTCCGACCGGGTCGACCGTTCAGAATCGGACGATGCTGCCCGTGGCGAGCGCCCGGCGCTCGAAGATCCCCCAGAGCGCCATCGCGAGGACGAGGCTCGCGAACGTGCCGAGGAGGAGGAAACCCCAGTAGGGGAGCATCGTCGCGAGCCCGGCGCCGGCCACCGAGGCGCGGATCGCCGCCACGCCCCAGGTGAGCGGGAAGAGCTCGCCCGCGACGCGGAGGACCGGGGGCAGGAAGGAGAGCGGGAAGTTCACGCCGGAGAGGAGGAGTCCGGCGAAGAGGAAGATGTTCCCGAGGATGATCGAGGTCCGGAAGAAGAGGGCCACGCCCCCCAGGAAGAGCCCGAAGCCCACCATGGAGACGGTGGTCAGGAAGATCGAGAGCGCGAGGAAGGGGAAGTTCGCCCCGCCGAAACTCACGTGGTAGAGGAGCGCCGCGTAGAGGAGGCCGACGGTCACCGTCGCGAGGCTGACCAGGATGGGGATGACGCCCCGTCCCAGGTACATCGCGACCCGGTTCGCGGGCGAGACCAGGAGGTGCTCCATCGTCCCATGGTTCTTCTCCTGGTCGGTGGTCTGGCAGACCGAGAAGATGCTCGTGTAGGTGACCGTCGAGATGGCGTTGCCGAGCACGACGTACCCCACGCTCGCCTGCGCGTTGCCGGCGAGCGACGCGACGGTGGCGAAGAAGACCATCTGCGTGAGCGGCACGATGACGACGGAGCCGAACACGTAGTCGGCGCGCATGAAACCGAGCGACATCCTCGGGGCGAGGACCGCATTGGTCCAGAAGGTCCGCCAGATCGAGGCCCGGTGCGCGACGGTCATCTTCTCCTTCCCTAGTAGTCGCCCAGGTTCCCGGACTCGAGCACGTGCTGCTCGACCCGGCGGAAGATCGTGCCGGCGATGCCGATGTAGATGAGCGTCGTGGCGACCGCTCCCGCGATGTCCCAGTAGAGCCCCCAGGAGAAGCCGACGTATCCGGGGAGCGTCGCGTACCGGAGGGCGTCGAGCGCCCAGGTCGGCGGCAGGAGCAGGGCGATCGGGTTGGTCCAGAAGGGCAGCAGGATGACCGGGAACATGCAGCCGGTGCCGATGTAGAAGGCGAACTCGCCGAAGTTCTGGATGAACCCGGCGTACCGGGTGTAGACGTACACGGCCGCGAGCACCACGCCGACGCTCGCGAGCGTGAGCAGCACGAAGATGAACAGGACGGCGAAGGTGAGCGGCTGCTCGACGGGCAGGGGCCGCCGGTACGCGGCCGCGACCACCAGGTAGACCAGTACGCCCCCGACCAGCCCGGTGATCGCGTTCACGATCACCCGGCCCGAGACGACCCAGAGGTACGGGGTCGGCGTGGTGAGCGTCGGCTCGAGGGTGCCGAGCTCGCGGTCCTGCCCGGTCGCCCAGCCGCTCCCGTACAGCGTCTGGCCCCACATGCTCATCATCGCCGCCCCGAGCACCGCCTCGAGGACGAGCACGGGACCGGCGTACCGGTAGAGCTCGAACGCGGCGAACCCGAAGACCACGGGCGCGATCGTGCTGGGGATCACCCACTGCGGGTCCGCCAGGAAGCTCAGGAAGGCGAGACGGGTGGAGGCGGAGAGCGCGCGGAGCCGCGTCCCGGAGGCGTTCGCCACCTACAGCGCCTCCTCCTCCACCAGGTCGAGGTAGATGTCCTCCAACGAGGTGCGGCGCTCGCGGATCTCGATCTGGGGGCGGCCGGGGAGCGAGGACCGGACGCGGGGAAGGTCCACCTCGAGGCCACGCACCCGGAGCGTGATCCGTTCGAGGGGCCCGAACTCCTCCGTGAGGAGCCGGGAGACCCCGGGCAGCCTCCGGAGCCGATCCAGCTCCGCATCCTCGAAGTCGTGGCCCTCGAGCTCGATGGTACGGTCGCCGCCCACGAGCCCGCGGAGGGCGGCCACCGTGTCGGTCGCCACGATCCGCCCCCGGGTGAGGACGGCGATCCGCTGGCAGAGCTCCTCGGCCTCGAACATGTAGTGCGAGGTGAGGAAGATCGTGACCCCCCCCGCGACCAGGCTCCGGACGAACTTCCGGGTCTCGCGGGCGCTCTTCGGGTCGAGCCCGATCGTCGGTTCGTCCAGGAAGAGGATCTCCGGATCGTGGAGGAGCCCGCGGGCCAGGTGGAGCTTCTGCTTCATCCCCCGCGAGTACTCCTCGACGCGCCGGTCGGCCGCGTCCGACAGCCCGACCAGCTGGAGCATGTCGTCGATCCGCCGGTCCCGTCCCGCGAGCTCGATCCCGTACAGGTCCGCGAAGTACCGGAGGTTCTCGCGCCCGGAGACCCGGTTGTACAGGCCCCGCTCTCCGCCGAGGACCAGGCCGATCCGGGGGCGGATCCGGTAGGCCTCCTTCGCCACGTCGAGGCCGAGCACCTCGGCCCGTCCCGACGTGGGCAGGAGCAGCGTCGCGAGGATCTTCGTGAGCGTGGTCTTGCCCGCGCCGTTCGGGCCCAGGAGCCCGAAGATCTCGCCCCGGCGGACCTCCAGGTTCACCCCGCGGAGCGCCTCGGTGCGCACGACTTCGTTGAAGAGGAACCCCTTGCGCGCGCTGTAGACGCGCGTGAGGTCCTGGATCCGGATCGCGGGAGGCTCCATGGAGGGCCCCTCCGTGACGACCGCTCTATTCAAAGGTTGCAGCATCCGACAGGGACGGCCGGACCCCGTACAAGCCCTCACGGCAGGCGAGGGCTGGCTCCCTCCGTGGAGGTGGCCGACCGGTTCCGCTTCCGGGCCCGAGCCCGGGGCGCCGGAACGGCCGGCGCGGAGCGCTCCGGCCAGTCTTTATATCACGACCTTCGCGTGCGGCCGTCGAGCTCTCATGGCCGAAGCCTCCACGACCCCCGAGGCGAGCCCCCGGACGCCGGCCGAGGACCTTTCACCGGACCAGCTCCGGGCCGCCTACCGGCTGATGGTCCTCGCGCGCTCCGTGGACGAGCGGTGCCTGGCCCTGCAACGCCAGGGTCGGATCGGGTTCTACGCCCCGCTCCAGGGCCAGGAGGCGGCGCAGGTCGGATGCGCCTGGGCGCTGCGGCCGGAGGACTGGATCTTCCCCGCCTACCGGGAGATCGCGGTCGCGCTCGTGCGGGGCGTCCCGCTGCAGGCCATCATCGACCAATTCTACGGCAACGCCGAGGACGAGGTCAAGGGTCGGCAGATGCCGAACCACTTCGGCTACCGCCAGTTCCGTTTCGTCACCGCGTCGAGCCCCGTCGGGACCCAGATCACGCAGGCGGTCGGGACGGCGATGGCGGCCAAGATGCGGAAGGAGCCCATCGTCACGATCTCCTTCTTCGGGGACGGGACGACGAGCTCGAACGACTTCCACGCCGGGCTCAACTTCGCGGGCGTCTTCCAGGCGCCCTCGATCTTCTTCATCCAGAACAACCAGTGGGCGATCTCGCTCCCGCGGGAACGCCAGACGCGCAGCGCGACGCTCGCGGAGAAGGCGCAGGCCTACGGGATCGCGGGGGTCGTCGTCGACGGGATGGACCTCTCCGCCGTCTACCGGGTCGTCCGCGAGGCCCGGGAACGGGCGCTCTCGGGGGGCGGGCCCACCCTGATCGAGGCGCAGGTCTACCGGCTCGGTCCGCACTCCACCTCGGACGATCCGAAGCGGTACCGCACCGAGGCGGAGCTCGCCGAGTGGAAGGGACGGGACCCGATCGCCCGGATGAAGCAGCAGCTGCTCTCCTCGGGCGACCTGACCGAGGCGCAGGACCAGGAGTACTGGGGGGAGGCGCGCGAGCAGCTCGCCTCCGTCATCAAGCACGCCGAGAGCGTTCCCCCGGTCGCCCCCTCCACGCTCTTCGAGGACCTCTTCGCCCGGCCGACCCCGGCGCTCGAGGAGCAGCGGGCCGAACTCGAGCGCCTTCTCTCGGAGGGCGTGGTGAAACCATGAGCGAGCTCACTCTCGTGCAGGCCGTGAACCGCGGCCTCCAGCAGGCGATGCGCGCCGACCCGGACGTCGTCCTCCTCGGCGAGGACATCGGGGTGAACGGTGGGGTGTTCCGGGCGACCGAGGGGCTCCAGAAGGAGTTCGGCGCCGACCGGGTGATCGACACCCCGCTCTCCGAGACCGGGATCGTCGGCACCGCCATCGGGATGGCGCTCTACGGCCTCAAGCCGGTGCCCGAGATCCAGTTCCAGGACTTCATCTACCCGGCCTTCGACCAGATCGTGAGCGAGCTCGCCAAGTTCCGGTACCGGTCGGGCGGACAGTACCCCTGCCATGTGGTGCTCCGGGCGCCGTACGGGGGCGGGATCAAGGGCGGGCTTTACCACTCGCAGAGCGCCGAGGCCTACTTCGCGCACACCTCGGGGCTCAAGGTCGTGATCCCGAGCACGCCGGCCGACGCCAAGGGGCTGCTCCTCTCCGCGATCCACGACGAGGACCCGGTGCTGTTCTTCGAGCCGAAGCGGATCTACCGGGCGGTGACCGGCGAGGTGCCCGACGGGGACGTGCGGGTCCCGATCGGCACCGCGAGCATCGTGCGGGACGGGACCGACGTGAGCCTCTTCGCCTACGGGGCGATGATCCCGCCGACGCTCAAGGCCGCCGAGAGCCTGGAGTCGGAGGGGATCTCCGCGGAGGTCATCGACCTGAGGACGCTCTCCCCGCTCGACGAGAAGGCGGTGCTCACCTCGGTCGAGAAGACCGGCCGCGCGGTCATCGTGCACGAAGCCCCCCGGTTCTGCGGGTACGGGGCCGAGCTCGCGGCGATCCTCGCGGAGAAGGCCTTCTTCTCGCTCAAGGCCCCCATCCAGCGCGTCACCGGCTGGGACACTCCGTTCCCCTACGCCCTCGAGCATCTGTACCTGCCGAACGCCGAGCGGATCGTCCACGCGGCGCGCTCGACCGCCCGGGCCGGGTGAGGGAACGGATCCATGACGTTCGAGTTCCGGCTCCCCGACATCGGGGAGGGGGTCGCCGAGGGCGAGGTGGTCCACTGGTTCGTCGAGGAGGGCGGATCGATCCAGGAGGACGCCCCGCTCGTCTCCGTCCTGACCGACAAGGCGAACGTCGAGATCCCCTCGCCGCGCGGCGGCCGCATCGCGAAGCTGCACGCGAAGGAGGGCGAGAAGGTCAAGGTGGGCGCGCTCCTGGTCACGATCGAGGAGGCGGGGGCGACCGGGCCCGCCCCCGCCGCGGGCCAGACCCCGACCCCCGCCGCGGGCCCCTCCGGAGGCACGGCCGAGACGGCCTCCTCCCGCGGAGCCGCGACTCCCTCGGCCGCAGTGCCTCCGCCGACCGCGGCTCCCCCGCCCACCCCGGCGCCCGCGGCGTCGGCGCGCGTCCTCGCCGCGCCGTACGTCCGACGCCTCGCCGCCGAGCGCGGGATCGACCTGTCCCAACTGCGTGGATCGGGGCCCAACGGGCGGATCACCGAGCAGGACCTGGACCATCCCACCCCCACGCCGGTCGCCGCTCCGGCGCCCGCACCCGCGGCGGCCCCCGCGGCCCGGGCGGTGCCCGAGGGGGCACCGGCCCCACGAACGGAGCCCGCCCACGCCCCCACCCCTTCGCGCGGCGCCCCCCCGAGCGCCGGCCCGCCCGTCGCGGCGGGCGCGGACGACGAGAGGATCCCGATCCGGGGCCTTCGGCGGGTCATCTCCGAGCACATGACCGAGGCGACCCACCGGGCCGCCCATTTCACCTACGTCGAGGAGATCGACGTTTCCGAGCTCGTGCGGACGCGCGAGAAGATGGCCCAGCACCTGGAGAAGCAGGGCACGCGGCTCACCTTCCTGCCGTTCATCATGAAGGCGGTGGTCGCGGGGCTCCGGGCCCACCCGCAGATGAACGCGAGCATGGACGACGAGAAGAACGAGCTCGTCGTGCATCACCGCTACCACCTGGGGATCGCGATGGCCGCCCCGGAAGGGCTGATCGTGCCCGTGGTGCGCGAGGTGGACTCGAAGAGCGTCGGGCGGCTCGCCCGCGAGCTCCAGGACCTCAGCGAGCGCGGCCGCGCCGGAAAGCTCGGACGGTCCGAGCTCACGGGCAGCACCTTCACCATCACGAGCCTGGGCTCCCTTGGCGGCGTGCTCGCGACCCCCATCCTCAACTACCCGGAGGTCGCGATCCTCGGCGTCCACAAGATCGTGCGCCGCCCGGTGTACCGGACCGACGGCACGCTCGGTCCGGCGGACCTGATGAACCTCTCCGTCTCGCTCGACCACCGGGTCATCGACGGGATCGTCGGCGCCCAGTTCCTGAGCGTGGTCAAGGCGAACCTGGAGGACCCGCACCTGCTCTTCTCCGAGCTCGCCTGATGACCGCCGCGGCGGCGCTCGAGGGGACGGTCCCGCTCCCCTACGGCCCCCCGGAGCTCTTGGCCGCGCTCGGCGAACGGTGGAGCGAGCAGCTGGTGAGCGCCTACCGTTGGATGACGCTCGCCCGGGCCCTCGACGGCCGGATGCTCGGGCTCCAGCGCCAGGGCCGGATCGGCTTCTACGGCCCGGCGACCGGCCAGGAGGCGGTGGGGGTCGGTGCCGGGCTCGCGAGCCGGCCGGAGGACTGGATCGTCCCGGGGCTGCGGGAGCAGCTCATCGCGCTCGTGCGCGGGCACCCGCTCGGCCGGTACGTGGACCACCTCTTCGCGAACGACCGGGACCCGGCGCGGGGCCGCCAGATGCCCTGCCACCCGAGCGCCCGGGAGGTCCATTACGTGTCGATGTCGAGCGTGATCGGCACCCAGATCACCCACGGGGTCGGGATCGGCTTCGCGCTCCAGCGGTCGAAGGACCCCGGGGTGGCCTTCACCTTCTTCGGCGACGGGGCCACCAGCTCGAACGATTTCCACGCCGGGCTCAACTTCGCGGGCGTCTACCGGCTCCCCGTCGTCTTCTGCTGCACCAACAACCAGTGGGCGATCTCGCTGCCGGTCGAGCGCCAGACCCGGGTCGAGCGGCTCTCCGACAAGGCGCCCGCCTACGGGATCCCCGGACGCCGGGTCGACGGGACCGACCTCATCGCCGTGATGGACGCGCTCCTCGCGGCGGGCGCGAGCGCGCGGGCGGGCGAGGGACCCACCCTCCTCGAGTTCGTGGTCTACCGGATGACCCCCCACTCGAGCTCCGACGACCCGTCCCGCTACCAGGCCCCGGACTGGATGCTGCGGGCCCAGGCGCACGATCCCTACCGGCGGCTCGAGCAGCTCATCGACGCCCTCGGGCTCCTCTCCTCCGGGGCGCGCGCGGAGGTCGCGGCGGGGGCCGACGAGCAGGTGAAGCAGGCGATCCAGGAGGCGGAGCAGGTCGGTCCCCCGAGCGCCGAGTCGCTCACGACCGATGTCTGGGCGACCGGGCCCCGGCCCGCCGGTCCCGCCGGGGAGGCGTGACGGATGGCCGGCACCTACGCGCGCGAGACCGAGCTCCTCGTCATCGGGGGGGGGCCGGGCGGCTACATGGCCGCGATCCGGGCCGGGCAGCTCGGCAAGAAGGTCCTCCTCATCGAGCGGGACGAGCTCGGCGGGGAGTGCCTCAACCGGGGCTGCATCCCCTCGAAGGCGCTCCTGCATGCCGGTGCCCTCTTCCACGAGGTCCGCACGCTCGGCCCCGAGATCGGGGTCGTCGCGGGCTCCCTCGCCTTCGACATGGCGAAGGCCCAGGCCTCGAAGCAGGCGCTCGTGGCGAAGGAGCGGCAGGGCGTGGCGCTCCTGCTCAAGTCCGCCGGCGTCCAGGTCCTGAAGGGCAGCGCCCGGTTCACCGGGCCCCGCTCCGCGGAGTACATCGCCCCCGACGATGGCCGGGAGCGGATCGACTTCGGGGACGCCGTGATCGCGACGGGGGGCGTGCCGCTGGTCCTTCCCGGGTTCGAGCCGGACGGCCGGCAGGTGCTGACCGCCACGGACCTGCTCGACCTGAAGCAGCTGCCGAAGTCCCTCCTCGTCCTCGGCGGGGGCGTGAGCGGCTGCGAGCTCGGCGAGTTCTGCGCCCAGGCGGGCGTTGCCGTGACCATCGTCGAGCTCCTCCCGCAGCTCCTCCCCGGGCTCGATCCCGATCTCGCCCGGGAGCTCACGGGGGCGTTCGAGAGGCTCGGCATCGCCGTGCGGACCGGGCACCGGGCGACCGGGGTGCGGCGCGACGCGGAGGGCGTGGTGCTCGGGGTGACCGCCCCCGACGGAGCCGCGAGCGAGCTCCGCGCCGAGCAGCTCTTCCTGACCATCGGCAAGCGCGCGGCCACGAAGGAGCTCGGGCTCGGCGAGGCCGGCGTGGAGGCGGACCCGCGGACGGGGGCCGTCCGGGTCGATGACCAGCAGCGGACCAACGTCCCGCACATCTTCGCGGTCGGGGATGTGGGCCGGCTCCCGATGCTCGCCCACAAGGCCTACCGGGAGGGGATCGTCGCCGCCGAGGTCATCGCGGGGAGGACGACCCGGTACAATTTCCAGGTCATCCCCTCGGTGGTCTTCACCACGCCCGAGATCGCCTCGGTGGGCCTGACCCTTGCCGAGGCGACGTCGGGAGGCTACGCCGCGGCGCGCGAGGCGCGCTTCCCCTACGCGGCGCTCGGCCGCGCCCACGCCTACCACGCGACCCAGGGGTTCCTCAAGGTCGTGGGCGACGATGCGTCGGGTCTCTTCCTGGGGCTCCACGCGGTGGGCCGCAGCTCCGGCGAGTTCGCCGCGGAGGCCGCGCTCGCGATCGAGATGGGCGCGACGGTGCGCGACGTCGCCCAGACGATCCACCCGCACCCGACGTTCTCCGAGCTGGTGCAGGAGGCGGCGCTCCTCTGGCTCCACGAGCCGATGCACGTCGCCCAGCGGAGGCGCGAGGTTGCCCGACGTCCGTGAGTGGGGGCTCCGCGAGTACGCGCCCGCCCTCGAGGCGATGCGCGCGCTGCGGGCGGCCCGCCAGCGGGGCGAGGTCGGGGATACGCTGCTCCTCCTGGAGCACCCCCCGGTGGTCACCGTCGGGGTCCAGGGGAACGAGGGGGAGCCCGCTCCGGAGGGGCTACATGTCTACCGCGTGGAGCGCGGCGGGAAGTCGACCTACCACGGTCCCGGCCAGCTCGTCGGGTACCCCATCGTGGACCTGGGCCCCCGCGGCCGGGACGTGCGCAGGTTCGTCCGCGAGGTCGAGCAGATCGTGATCGACGCGCTCGCCGAGGTGGGCGTACCGGCCGGGAGGCGGGAGGGCCGGCGGGGGGTCTGGACGGGGACGGAGCGCAAGATCGCCTCCGTGGGGATCGCGGTCGAGGGCTGGATCACCTTCCACGGGTTCGCCCTCAACGTCGTCAACGACCTCCGCCCGTTCGAGCTCATCCAACCGTGCGGGTTCGACGGCCGTATCATGACCTCGGTGAGCCGGGAGCTCGGGCGCCCGGTGCCGGTCTCCGATCTCGTCGCCCCGGTGCGCCGCGCGTGGGACGCCCTCTTCGGGGCCCCGCCCGGAGCGCCCGGGCCGGTCGCCGCGGTCGCGTCGGCATGACCTCCGGCGCGGGCGCCCCGCCGCGGGTCCTCCTGGTCGGGGGCGGCGGCGGGCTCGTAGGCCGGGCGGTCCTCCGCGAGCTCGCGCCGAGCTTCCGCATCCGCTCCGTCCACCGGTCCCCCGTGCCCGCCGAGGCCGCGGCCGGAGTGGAGTGGGTCCCCGGCGACGTCGCCTCCGTGCGCGACTTCGACCCGCTGCTCGAGGGCGTCGACGCGATCGTGAACCTCGCGTGGTACCGCTGGGAATCCCCGCAGCGGTTCCGTGCGCTCTACGAAGGTCTGAGCCGGCTGCTCGAGGCGAGCGCCCGGCACACGTCGGTCCGGATCGTCCACGTGAGCGTTCCGGCCGCCCCCACGAGCCTCGAGACGGGGCTGCCGTACCTGACCTACAAGCGGCGGCTCGATCGCGAGCTCGCGGCGAGCGGGCTCTCCTACCGGATCCTCCGGCCGACGCTCCTCTTCGGACCGGGCGACCGGCTCCTGACGGTGATGCTGCGCCTGATGGCCACCTACCACCTGTTCCCGATGTTCGGCGACGGATGCTACCATGTGAGCCCGCTCTCGACGGCGGACCTCGCCCGGGTGGTCCGTCAGGAGATCGAGGGGACCGGGAACGGCACGGTGGACCTGGGGGGACCGGAACGGTGGGTGTACCGCGATCTCACCGACCGGATGTTCTCGGCCCTCCGGCGGACGCCCCGCTACGTCGGGATGGGGGAGCGGACGGCGCTGTTCGTCGCCCGGCTCGTGGTCGGGGCGGGTTCGAAGCTGATCTACCCGTACGAGGTCGAGTGGCTCATGAGCGACCTCCTCGGGCTGCCGGCCTACCGCGGACTCGCGACCCCGCTCGAGGAGGTCGGACCCTTTCTGGACCGGATCGCGAACCAGCAGGCGCAAGTTTAAGCCCCCGACGCGGCCATCATACGCCGATGGACGCGAACGAGCTCTCCCGTCGGATGGGGGACTTCTACCTGGTCGCGAGCGAAACGCTGCACGACGTCAAGGACCTGACCGAGCAGCAGATCAAGCACTGGATCGTGGGACCGTTCCTGGTGGCGCTCGGCTGGGACCCGCGGGACAAGAAGCAGGTCTTCCTCGACTACCCGGTCGGCAAGGACGACCACGCGGACTATGCGCTGCTCGACGCCCACGGACAGCCCCGTATCCTGGTGGACGTCCGCACGACCGGCGAGAGCGCGGCGGAGCCCGCCGGGGCCTCCGCGACGGCCAAGCAGGTGGGCGCCCCCCTCGTCCTGATCACCAACGGCCGCGAGTTCTCCCTCTGGCACGTCCCCACCGGGGCCGAGCACCCGACGCCGCTCGCCCTCCTCGCGCTCAAGGAGCTCCCCGAGAACGCGGAGACGCTCCTCGGCCTCACCGGGGAGTACCGCGGCTCCGACACCGGCATCCAGCAGCTCCGCCGGGTCGCGATCCGCCAGGCGGTCCTCCAGCTCCTCGAGGAGAACTCGGAGAAGACCTTCGACGCCGTGCTCGGCTGGGTGAGGTCCCAGGTGGCCCCCAACGGCGGCCTCGACGAGCCGAGCGAGCAGGCGGTCCGCGAGGCGACCCTGATGTGGCTCAACGAGGAGCACCTCTCCATGCCGAGCTTCGCCGGCGGACCGGACGCGGTCAAGCCGAGCGAGCTCCGCGCCACCACGATGCGCGACTGGGAGCCGTTCCCCCGCGGCCCGCCGGGGACGTTCCAGTACCGCTTCGACACGGGCAAGACGCTCGACGTCCGGCAGAGCCCGAAGGAGGTCCGCGAAGCGCTCCGCAACCAGGGGCTGCGGACCAGCACCTCCACCGCGTTCGGAGGGTTCTACGCCTCCCTGCGCGGGAAGGCGGGGCTACCGACCGCGAGCGGCGGCTGAACCGGCCTGGGCGATCGACCGCGGGGCGCTTCCCCCGGGCCGGTCTTCGGCTAGCTCGCCCGGACCCCGACCGAGACCTCTTCGAGGGTGGTACAGGTGGGGCAGAGTGCGCCGTGGCCCGCCGATTCCGCGGCGCCGGCGCAGTCGGCGCAGAGCGGAAGCCCGCATCCCCGACAGAGCGCGGCCGCCCCACCGGAGGGCAGGTGGCCGTCGCACCCGGCGCAGCCCTTCGCGGTCGCTCCGTTCGGGGGCGGGATGCTCGTCGGAGCCGCCGCGCGGGGGCTCGGTCGGACCGGCCGGGGGGCCTGGAGGAAGCTCGACAGCTCGTCCAGGCTCTCGAGGGTCTCGTCCCGCCCCGCCGCGCCCGTGCCGGGGAGGAAGGGCAGCGGACCGGTCGCCTCGGAGAACCCCGCGGCCCCGACGGCCGCGGCGTAGTCGATCCAGGCCCGGGCCGCCGCGGCATCGCCGCTCCCCACCGGGCGCGCCGGGGAGCGCGCGACCCGCGGGGCGGGGGGCCCCGGCCGGGATGCGGCGAACCGGGGGGCCCGGGGCTCCCACCGCCGCTCGGGGGCGGGATCGGGGTACTCCTCGGGAGCGGGGGTCGGGGCGACGTCCCGGCGAGATGCGGGTTCCGGCTCCTCCCCTTCGTCCGCGGCCAGCAGGGCGCCGACGAGCCCGCCCACCAGGGCGATCATCCCGATGCCCACGAGGAGGATCCAGATGGGGATCGGGTCGTTCCGCACCGGGTTCGTGGCGTACATCCAGACGGAGAGCACGAGGCAGACGACGCCGAAGAAGAGGAACGGCATGCTCTCCCGGATCCCGTCCAGGTACCGGTGGAACCGGGGGGGCGTCGAGGGACGCCGCACCGAGGGGTAGGCTCGACCCCCGGTCCACCGGGGCGGCTCCTCCCCATCCTCTCGAGGTCCGCGGACGCTCCGCCCGGTCGAACCTACCGTACTGGCGCCCGTACGCCCCTCACTTCGTTCGTGTATCCATGGGAGGATGCGAGATTTGAGACTTCCCCGTCGGGAGCCCGCCCCCCGGCCCCCGTCCGGGGGCCCCCCGGTGGCCGATCTACGGGCAGCTCGCGATCGCGGAGCACTGGTAGAGGGTGACCGTGAGCCCCCGGAGCGACTGGTTCTGGTGGCCGAGGTCCCAGATCAGGAGGAGGTTGCCGGCGACCGGGACCGGCGTCGCCTGCTTGACGTAGAGCGACTGGACCGCTCCGCCCTGGCTGCCCGAACCCACGAACATCGTGAGCTCCATCGCGCCGGAGAACCCCGTCGAGAACGAGTAGTTCTCCCACTCGCTGAAGTCCCCGAAGGTGCAGGCACTCCCCTGGGCGGAGGAGCCGGAGCTCATGCAGAAGACGTTGAGCCCGGCCCCGAGCGTGTCGGGGGCCGCCGGGCTTCCGAGGCCGCCCACGAAGGTCATGCGCGCGGGGTTCGGGGTGACGTTCAGGACCGTCGCGACGTAGGCCACCCCGGCCACCGAGCCGCTGGTGGCGGTCGCGTTGCCCCCGCCGGTCTCGTTCTGCTGCGTCAGGAGGAGGTTCGCCGCCGCGAGGGTGAACCCGATCGTCAACGCCAGGATGGCGATGACGGTACCGATGTAGGCGGTGCGCCGCCGGACGACCTGGGCCACGGAGGGGCTCCTGTCCTCGCCGAGGAGGGCCCCCGTACGTCTCGAGGACCCCGTATTAATACGTATCTTTCCGGGAGCAGGGACAACCCTTTCCGACCTCGTTCCCTCGCGAGCTCAGGATCCATGGAAACGCGGGGAGGAGAGCCCCGGCCGGTGACGGTCGGCCGATGGGAGCTCCGGGTCACCGGCCGGGTCCAGGGGGTCGGCTACCGGGACCGGGTCCGACGTGCCGCCGAGGGCCTGCGACTGGCCGGCGCGGTGTGGAACGTGGCGGACGGATCGGTAAGGGTCGAAGTCCAGGGGAGCGAAGAGTTCTTGAGCCGGTTCGAGCAGGAGATACTCGGTCCCCGCGGAGCGAGCGACGCCCGGGAGGTCCGGCGCGTACGCGCCCTTCCGATCGTCGCCGATCCGGGACCGTTCGAGGTCCGCAGATGAGCCCCCGTCCGAACGATGGCGCCGACCCGGCGGTCGAGCTCGAGGTCTTCCTCGACTTCGACGGCACGCTCGTCGACCCGAACGTCGCCATCGTCCTGATCGACGAGTTCGCCCAGGACGGCGAGCGGCTCGCCCGGGTGGTGGACGAGGAGCTCCACGCCGGGAAGATCACGCTCCGGGAGGCGTGGGAGCGCGAGGCGGCGGCGCTCCGGGCCGACCATCTGGAGGCGATGGTCGACTTTGTCCGCCGGGAGGTACCGCTCCGCGAGGGGGCCCACGAGCTGATCCGGCTCCTCGAGACGCACCGGGTGCCCACCCGCATCATCTCGGGGGGGCTCGACTTCTACATCACCCCCATCCTCGAGCGGGAGCGGATCCGGTTGCCCTTCCTCTCGGACACCGCCGAGGTCGCCCCCGACGGCGCCCTCCGCGTGGTCCATCCCTACGGGCACGCGACCTGCCGGCTCTGCGGCATCTGCAAGGCGCAGGCGGTGGTGGGCGGCGCGAGGGGCCGCCGACGCATCTTCGTGGGCGACGGGAGCACCGACCGGTACGCCGCGGAGGTCTCCGACATCGTCTTCGCCCGGCGGAGGCTCAAGGAGATCTGCCATCAGCGCGGCATCCCGTTCTACGCCTTCGAGGACTTCGGCCCCGTGACCCGCCAGCTGGAGCTCTGGCTCACCGGCGCCGAGCCGCTGCCGGAGCCCCGGACCGTCGGGCTCGCGGCCTCGAAGTGCCCGATCTCCCAGGCGCTCGCCGCGGAGCCCATCGCGCTGCGCTTCCCGCCCCGGCCGGTCGCGGGCCCCGTCGGGACGAACCTTCCGCTACGGTGAGCGCGCCCTCGTGGCGGTGGGCCGGACCTCACCCGTGGGTCCGTTCGGCCGCCTGACCACGGGCCCGCTCCACCGAGGATGACCTCCCCGCGCCCGAGCCCTCTCCGGGGTGCCGGCCCGGCCCCACGCCCGGGCTTCGGACGGTCCCGTCCGCCCGCGCCGCCTCCGCAACATAATGTGGTCCCGAGGGTGGGGAGCTTTCGATGATCACCCAGCTGACCGGCAACGGCCGGATCCTCCTCACGATCAACGAGGGCGGGGAATGGACCGACCTGTTCTACCCGTATCCCGGGGAGTTCCAGCACCTGAGGGAGGCCCGGATCGGCCTCTTCGACGTCGCCGACCGGACCTTCGCCTGGCTCCGCCCGGGCGGGCCCTTCGAGATCGCCCAGGTCCCCGACACCTCCACCTCGGTGCCGGAGACCGTCTACGAGGGCATGCGGCTCCGGATCCGGAGCCAGGAGCACGTCCACCCGAACCACGATCTCATCGTCCGGGTCTTCCGGGTGCGGGCCGAGGCGGGCCGGAAGCTCCGGCTGTTCGCCTACAGCTCCTTCAAGATCGAGGAGTCGCTCTACCAGGAGACCGCCTACGTCGACCCCGAGATGCAGTCGGTGGTCCACTACAAGCGGAACTACTACTTCGAGCTCTTCAGCGAGCCGAATTTCGCGCGCGCCGTCTGCGGGCAGCACACCCTCTACGGGCTCCGGGGGACCTACGTCGACGCCGAGGACGGCGTGCTCGAGGGCGGGACCATCAGCCACGGCACGGCGGACAGCGCGATCCAGTGGGACCTGGAGGGCGCCGGCGACACGGAGGTCACGGTCCGGTTCTATGTCGCGGTGGGCCGGAACATCGAGGCGACCCGCCGTCTCCGGGAGTACGTGCGGAGCGGCGACCCGACCCGGTTCGAGCGGGAGGCCTCCGCCTTCTGGTCCACCTGGCTCGCCCGGCACCCCCCGCAGGCGACCCCCGGGCTCGGGGAGAAGGCGCGCCGGCTCTACCAGACCAGCGTGCTCGTCCTCCGGCACGTGGCGGGGGAGAACGGCTCCATCATCGCCTCGCCGGACACCCGGTCGCTCGTCATCGGCGGGGACACCTACAACTACTGCTGGTGGCGGGACGGCGGGTACATCGCCAAGGCGATGGACGAGGCGGGGCTCTACGAGAACGCCGACCGGTTCCTGAGGTTCGCCGCGCAGTGCCAGCGACCCGACGGGTCCTTCGTCCACCGGCACTTCCCGGACGGGACGATCGGCAGCACCTGGCATCCTCCGCCCTTCCTACAAGTCGACCAGGTGGGGACCGTGATCGCGGCCACCTGGCACCACTTCAAGCTGCGCGCCGACATGGACGTCCTCCTCACCTTCTGGCCGATGGTGAAGAACGCCTCCGAGTTCCTCCTCACCTTCCGTGACCTGCTCACCGGGCTCCCCCGGCCCAGCTACGACCTGTGGGAGGAGCGGGAGGGGATCCACACCTACTCGACGGCGGTCGTCGTCCACGCCCTCGAGCGGACCGCCCGCATCGCCCTCGAGCTCGGCAAGGACGGCCGCCGCTTCCGGGAGACGAGCGAGGCGATGCGCGAGGCCGCCCTCGCGCACTTCTGGGACGAGGGGCGGCAGCAGTTCATCCGGAGCATCCATCCCCGGGACGAGCGGATCGACGCTTCCGTGCTCCTGGCGCTCAAGCTCGGGCTCCTCGAGTGGTCCGACCCCCGCGCCCGAAAGTCCGTCGACGGCATCGAGGCCCGACTGTGGAACTCCAAGATCGGCGGCGTGGCGCGGTTCGAGGGCGACACCTACTACGGGTACGAGAACCCGTGGATCATCTGCTCCCTCTGGCTCGCCGAGGCTCGGCTGATGCTCGGCGAGCGGGACCGGTGCCGGCAGATCCTCGAGTGGGTCGTCGACCACGCGGAGCCCGGCTACCTTCTCGCGGAGCAGCTCGACGCCCAGTCCGGGGCGAGCCGCAGCGCGACGCCGCTCGTGTGGTCGCACTCGACCTACGTCGATGTGCTCCACAAGTACCAGCGCTCCTTCCGGGGCGAGGACCTCGCCGAGTAGCCGCCGGAGCTCACCATCCCCCAGGCTCGGGGCTCCGGGGGGATCTCCCCGCAACCTCCGTCGGTCCCCGGGTTCCTCGACGTCCCGTCCGGCCGCCACGTGCTCGCCTTCCACTCCTCGGTCGCCGAGGCGGCCGAGCAGGCCGCCGACGTCCTGTTCCGCCCCCTCGCCGGAGCGGAGTTCCCACTGGATCGCCGCCGGACGTCCCCGGGCGCCCTACGAGGCCTTGATCGCCCGGCGCCGGCCCGAGAGGCGCAGCGCGCTCCACCAGTACGCGGGCCCGTCGAAGCTCCCGGCCGACGGCCGATCCGGGTCGACCGCCGAGCTCGTGGCGTGGATGCGGGATCGCCCGGGGGAGCTCGCCGTCGGGGGCGAGACGGCCTCCTGGACCTGGGACGGATCGCACGCGCCGGGCCACCTCGCGCAGGACAGCGCGCTCGTTCCGGACCTCCGCCGGGGGGCGCGGCTCCTCTGCGCCCACGCCCTGAGGCGTTTCGGCTCGGAGGTCGCGGCGGCGCTCCTGCCGTCGATCCGGGAGGCCCACCCCCGCGCGGGGCTCTCCCAGGACGACCGGCCCGCGATCCGCCGGCTCCGGCTGCGCGCCTACCGGGTCCGCACCGACCTTCCGCTCGCCCTCCGGCCCCGGTACGCCGAGGCCCTTGACGAGGGCTGGCTCGAGCCCGCGCTCCTCACCCAGCGGATCCAGCTCTCCTCGGCGGGGCGCGAGTTCCTCGCGCGCGAGCTCCCGCGCCCCGACTGATCCCCACCCCCGATCCCTCCGGCGCGGGTCCGGTCCCTAAGGACCGGATCGCATCCGGCCTTCCTTCCCCTCGCAGTTCGGGACGACGGCTCCGGAACGCCGCGGGGCGGCCCGCGCACCTCCTCCACGAAGCCGTGCCGGAGGGTTTCCCACCTCGCGGACCCGTCCGGAGCCGCGACCGGAGAGCACCGCCCCTCGGACGCGGGCGCGGCGATTCCCTTAAGTCCGCGAAGTCCACCGCCGAGGCGTGGACCCTCGCCCGACTGCGAAGGCGACCCCGGTGGGGCCAGGGGTGGTGATCGGCGCCGACCTCGGGGGAACCAAGTTCATCGCGGGGCTCGTCACCCCCGACGGAAGGATCCTCACCCGCCACCGCGCGACGGTCCCGACCTCGCGGGAGTTCGATGCCGTGGTGGAGTCGGTCGCCCGCACGATCGAGTCGTGCTACGTCCCGGGATCGGAGCGCCCCCAGGCTGTCGGGATCGGGGTCGCGGGCCAGGTCGACCCGGCCTCGGGCATCGTCCATCATGCCCCGAACCTGCGGTGGAAGGACGTCCCCTTCGGACCCCGGCTCTCCGCCCGCCTCGGGATCCCGGTGGTGGTCGCGAACGACGCCCACACGATCACGATCGGGGAGTGGCGGTTCGGGGCCGGCCGGGGCCACGACCATCTGCTGTGTCTCTGCATCGGGACCGGGGTCGGCGGCGGCGTCATCGCCGACGGGGAGCTGCTCCGGGGCGCCACCCACGCCGCCGGCGAGGTCGGGCACACGGTCCTCGTGGTCCACGGCCGGCCCTGCCACTGTCCGAGCCGCGGCTGTTTGGAGGCCTACGTGGGCGGATGGGCGATCGAGGAGCGGGTGCGGGAGGCCGCGCGCGAGCGCCCCGAGGAGGCCGCGGCGCTCCTCGCCCGGTGCGGCGGGATCGAGCGGCTCACGCCGCTCGCCGTCGAGCAGGCGGCGCGCGACGGGGAGCGCTTCGCGCGGGAGTTCCTGGACCGGGTCGCGGAGGAGTTCGCCGCGGGGCTCGTGGGGCTCGTGAACGCCTTCAACCCGGAGACCGTGATCGTGACGGGCAAGATCGCGGAGGGGTTCCCGGAGTTCATCCTCCGGGGTCGGGAGGCGGTCCGGACCTCCTGCCAGCCGCCCGCCTCGACCGCCCGGGTCCTCCCGAGCTGGCTCGGCGCCGACGCGGGCATCCTCGGCGCGGCGAGCCTCGCCCGGGACGCGCTCCCCTCCGAGGCGCCGGCATGAACGACCTCGAACGGCGCTCCATCGACACGATCCGGTTCCTGTCGGTCGACATGGTCGAGGCCGCGAGGTCCGGCCATCCCGGGCTCCCCCTCGGCGCCGCCCCGATGGCCTACGCCCTCTGGGACCGGGTCCTCCGGCACCATCCGCGCGACCCGTCCTGGCCGAACCGCGACCGGTTCATCCTGTCCGCCGGGCACGGCTCCGCGCTCCTCTACGCGCTCCTCCATCTGACCGGCTACGACCTCCCGATCGAGGAGCTGCGCCGGTTCCGCCAGTGGGGGAGCCGCACGCCCGGCCACCCCGAGGCGGAGCTGACCCGCGGGGTCGAGGTCACCACCGGCCCGCTCGGCCAGGGGTTCGCGATGGGCGTCGGCATGGCCATCGCCGAACGGTTCCTGGCGCAACGGTACAACCGTGAGGGGTTCCCCGTCGTGGACCACGCCACCTACGCGCTCTGCTCCGACGGGGACCTCATGGAGGGGATCTCCTCCGAGGCCGCGTCCCTCGCGGGGCACCTCCAGCTCGGCAAGCTCGTTTACCTCTACGATTCGAACGACGTCTCCCTCGAGGGTCCGACCTCGTGGTCGTTCAGCGAGGACGTGGGGCGCCGTTTCGAGAGCTACGGCTGGGCGGCCGACCGGGTCGAGGACGGCAACGACGTGGAGGCGATCACCGCCGCGATCCGGCGCGCCCGGGCGGACGAGCGCCGGCCGCATCTCATCGAGGTCCGGACCCACCTCGGCTTTGGCAGTCCGAAGCAGGACTCGCGGGAGGCCCACGGTTCGCCCCTCGGTGCCGAGGCGGTGCGCGCGACCAAGGCCCGGCTCGGCTGGCCGCTCGAGCCCACCTTCCTGGTCCCGCCCGAGGTCCGGGAGCACCTGGGCCGCGCGGTGGAGCGGGGCGCCCGGGAGGTCGCGGCCTGGGAGGTGCTCCGGTCCGAGTACCGCCGTCAGCACCCCGAGCTCGCCGACGAGTTCGACCGGGTGCTCCGGGGGGAGCTTCCGCCCGGCTGGGAGTCCCACGTGCCGGGGTTCCCGACCGGCCCCACCGAGCTCGCCACGCGCGAGGCGTCGTCCCAGGTGCTCAACGCCCTCGCCCGGGTGCTGCCGAACCTGATCGGCGGCTCGGCCGACCTGGCGCCCTCCACGAACACCCTCCTTTCCGGCGAACCGAGCTTCTCCGGCGGAACGGTGGGCCGGAACCTGCACTTCGGCGTCCGCGAGCACGCCATGGGCGCGGCGCTCAACGGGATGGCCATGCACGGCGGGCTCCTGCCCTACGGCGCGACCTTCCTGGTCTTCGCCGACTACGAGCGGCCGGCGATCCGGATCGCCTCCATCATGCGGGCGCATGCGCTCTTCCTGTTCACCCACGACTCGATCGGCGTGGGCGAGGACGGCCCGACCCACCAGCCCATCGAGCAGCTCTGGAGCCTCCGTGCGATCCCGGGGGTGACGCTGCTGCGGCCGGCGGATGCGAACGAGACCGCCGCGGCCTGGAAGGTGGCGGTCGGACGGGCCGGGCCGGTGCTCATGGTCCTGAGCCGGCAGAAGTTGCCGGTGCTCGATCCCGGGGGCGACGCGATCGCCGAGGGGGTCCCGCGGGGCGGGTATCTCCTCCGGGGGGCGTCCTCCCGCCCCGACGTGATCCTCCTCGCGACCGGCAGCGAGGTCCACCTGGCCCTCTCCACGGCGGCCGAGCTGGAGCGCAGGAACGTGGCGGTCCGGGTCGTCTCCATGCCCTCCGTGGAGCTCTTCCGGGAGCAGCCGGAGGAGTACCGGCGGCGCGTCCTGCCCGAGGGGGTGCCCTGCCTCGCCATCGAGGCCGGCGCCACGCTCGGCTGGTGGCCGTGGGTGGGGCCCCGCGGCGACGTGCTCGGGATCGACCGGTTCGGCGCGTCGGCCCCGGGACCGGTCCTCTTCGAGAAGTTCCACTTCACCGTCCCCGACGTCGTCGAGCGCGCGATGCGCCTGGTGGGCCGCGCGGCGGCGTCCGGTACCTCCCCCGCGCGGACCTGATCCTCGCCGCGATCGCGACGGCCGGCGGCCCGTCCGGGAACGCCGCCGATCCTCCAGGACCCCCCGGCGGGAGGCCCGACGAGCCGTGGACCACGCCGGACACGACCCGCGAAGGGAGACCGCGCGACGAGGACCCCCGAGGGCCCTCGGCGCTCGAGCCGGGGTGGGGCGCGCCCGTCCCAAGGGCTAAGCGCGGCAGCGGCTCGGGAGCGGCGGATCCGGAGGAACGATGCCGGAGCGGGGAGACCGGGGAGCGTTCGGGTGGCCCGGCATCGACCCCCGGTGGGAGCACGGCGACAAGGCCGGGGTCGGGACCGCCTACTCCGGCGACTCGAAGCTGTGGTTCACCCTCTGGCGGGGGATCGTCACCGAGCTCTACTATCCCATCGTCGACCATCCCCAGCTCCGCGACCTCGAGCTCCTCTTCTCCGACGGGCGCTCCTTCTTCCACGAGGAGCGCCGGCACCTCACCCCCCGCTACGAGCTCCTCGACCCGATCGCCCCCGGGTACCGGGTCACGAGCACGGCGCCCGACGCGAGCTACACCCTCGAAAAGGAGATCATCACCGACCCGCACCAGCCGGTGCTGCTCGAGCGGATCCGGCTCACGCGGCGCTCCACGGCGGAGCCGCTGGATGCCTACGTCCTCGCGGCGCCCCACCTGGACGGCGGGGGACAGCACAACAACGGCTACGTCGTCGAGCAGGCCGGACGGGAGCTCCTCCTCGCGGAGCGGAACGGGATCTGGCTCGCGCTCGGCGCGAGCGTGCCGTTCCGCCGGCTCTCGGTCGGGTTCGTGGGGGCGAGCGACGGCTGGACGGACCTCGCGACCCACCGGCGGATGGAGTGGGAGTTCGACCGGGCGGCCGACGGCAACATCGCCCTGACGGCCGCGCTCCCGCCGCTCTCGGGACCGATCACGCTCGCGCTCGCCTTCGGCCGGAGCCGGTCGGGCGCGGTGACCGCGCTCCTCCAGTCGCTCGCGACCCCCTATGCGGCGCACCGGGCCCGGTTCCTCGAGCAGTGGCAGCGCAGCGCGGCGCACCTTCCCCCCTTCCTCGAGGGGGCGCCCGACGGGGGACGCCTCGCCCGCATCGGCCACACGACGATCCTCGCCCACGAGGACAAGACCTACCCCGGCGCGTTCCCCGCCTCGCTCTCGATCCCGTGGGGGTTCGCCTGCAACGACGCGGCGCGCGGCGGCTACCACCTCGTCTGGACCCGGGACCTCTGCCAGGCCGCGACCGGGCTCCTCGCGACCGGCAACCTCGAGACCCCGCTGCGGACGCTCGTCTACCTCGCGGCGAGCCAGTCGGAGGACGGCGGGTTCCCCCAGAACTTCTGGCTGAGCGGGGAGCCGTTCTGGTCGGGGTGGCAGCTCGACGAGGTCTCCTTCCCCATCCTCCTCGCGGGACGGCTGGGCGGGCTCCGCGCGCTCGCCGAGTTCGACCCCTCGCCGATGGTGATGCGGGCCGCGCGCTTCCTCGTCGACCGCGGCCCCGCGACCGCCCAGGAGCGCTGGGAGGAGGCCGCGGGCTTCTCCCCCTCCACGCTCGCGGCGCACATCTCCTCCCTCGTCGTGGCGGGCGGGGTCGCGCGCGCCCGGGGCGCCCCGGAGGCCGCGAAGTACCTGGAGGAGTACGCGGACTTCCTCGAGGAGCACCTCGAGGCGTGGACGGTCACGCGATCGGGGACCCTGGTCCCGGGGCTTCCCCGTCACTACGTGCGGATCCTTCCCTCCGACCCGGGGGACCCGACCGCGTCCGAGGAGCTCGACCGCGCGGTCCTCCCGCTCGCGAACCAGGCCCCGGCCACGGACCCGGGGTTCCCGGCCCGGGAGATCGTGGACACCGGGTTCCTGGAGCTGGTCCGCTACGGGGTCCGGCGCGCCGATGACCCCACGATCCAGGACTCGGTCCGGGTGATCGATGCGGTCCTGAAGGTGGAGACCCCGCTCGGTCCGTCCTGGCACCGGTACAACCACGACGGCTACGGCGAGCGCGACGACGGCTCGCCGTTCGTCGGCTGGGGACGGGGGCGGGCCTGGCCGCTCCTGACGGGGGAGCGCGGCCACTTCGAGCTCGCCCGGGGCGGAGACCCCACCCCCTACCTCGCCGCGATGGAGCGCTTCGCCTCGGAGACGGGCCTGCTGCCCGAGCAGGTCTGGGACGGGCCCGACCTCGCCGCGCGCCACCTGGACTTCGGGCGTCCCACGGGCGGGGCGATGCCGCTGTTGTGGGCCCACGCGGAGTACCTGAAGCTCCTGCGCTCCCGGCGGGACCGCGCCGTCTTCGACCGGATCCCCGAGGTCGCGGCCCGGTACGGCTCGCCCCGCCCGGCCCGCCGGCCGCGGATCGAGATCTGGAAGCTCCGGCGCCAGCCCGGCACGATCGACGCGGGGTCGGTGCTGAGGGTCCAGGCGGTCGAGCCCTTCCGGCTGCACTGGTCGCGGGACGACTGGGCGACGGTCGGCGACCTCGAGGCGGTCCCCACGGGCCTCGGCGTCTGGTTCGTCGACCTGCCGACCGACGCGGGCGACCCCGGGGAGTTCGTCTTCACCTTCTTCTGGAGCGGGCGGGGGGCGTGGGAGGGCCGGGACTACCGGGTGGCGGTCCGGGACGGCGCGCGGGGGACCGCCGGCGGCGGGAAACCGTAATCTCCGAGCGGGCCTGCTCCCGATCCTGATGCCGCGCGTGGTCGAGTTCGAAGAGCAGGAGCTCGTGGTACGCCTCTCCGGCCTGGTCCACTACGAGTCTTTGACGACGGAGCTCCGCATCCCCTACGCGAGCATCACCGCGGTGACGACGGAGCCGTTCGTCTCCCCGCCGGGGACCCAGAGGATCTTCGGGACCGACGTCCCGTTCACCGACATCCACGAGGGTCGGTACGCCCACCAGGGCGAGTGGTACTTCCTCTCGCTGGAGGACCGCAAGCGGGCGGTCACCCTGCGGATCGAGAACTACAGCCACGACGGCGATCGGGAGCCGCTCCGGGTCGTCGTCCTCGGCGCCCGGGACCCCGAGGGGCTCGCCCAGGCGATCCGGGCGCACCTGCCCCCGGCGGCGCGACCGAAGAGCTAGGGGCCGGCCGCCGCCCGGGCCCCCGTCGAAGGGGCCGCGCCTAGCGGCGACGCCGGCCGGGCGGCGGGCCCCGTCCCCCGCTCCGGGGCGGACCGCGGCGCGGACCGCCCGGACCGCGCTGGTAGGCGCGGCGGGGTCCTCCACCCGGCGCACGGTGTCCCCGGGCCGCGACGCCGAGGTCGCGGGGCGGCGGGGGGGCCGAGTAGTCGAAGCCGGGGAGCTGGCTCCGGGCCACCGAGAGCCCGAGCCGCTGCTCGATCCGGTGGAAGTCGTCGGACTCCTCGGGGCTCACGAGCGAGTAGGCATCGCCCCGCCGCTCGGCGCGGGCGGTCCGGCCGACCCGGTGGATGTAGACGTCCGGCTCGCTCGGGATGTCGTAGTTCACCACGTGGCTCACCCCCTCCACGTCGATCCCCCGGGAGGCGAGGTCGGTGGCCACGAGGACCCGGATGCGCCCCATCCGGAACCCCTCGAGCGCCCGGGTCCGCTGCGATTGGCTGCGGTCGCCGTGGATGACGCCGGCGCTCACGCCGTTCCGCTCGAGCTCCCGGTGGAGCCGGTCGGCCCGGTGCTTGGTCCGGGTGAAGACGAGCACGCTCGTCATGACCTCGTCCCGGAGCAGCTCCCGGAGGAGCGCGCTCTTCCGGTGCCCGGGCACGGGGAGCGCGAGGTGCGAGACGCCGACCGCCGCGGCGGCCTGGGGCCCGACCTGGACGGTCCGGGGCTCGCGGAGGAAGACCTGCGCGAGCCGGACGATCTCCGGCGGCATCGTCGCGGAGAAGAGCATGGTCTGGCGATCGGTGGGCAGCGTCTCCATGATCTTGCGCACGTCGGGGAGGAAGCCCATGTCGAGCATCCGGTCCGCCTCGTCGAGGACCGCGACCTCGACGCGGTCGAAGCGGACGTAGCCGCGGCTCATGTGGTCGAGCAGCCGCCCCGGCGTCGCCACGATCACCTCGGCGCCCCCGCGGAGCGCGCGCTCCTGGTCGCCCATCCCGACCCCGCCGTACACGGCGGCGCCGCGGAGGCCGGTGTGCCGCCCGAGCGTGCGCATGAAGGTCTCCGCCTGGACCGCGAGCTCGCGGGTCGGGGTCAGGATGAGCGCCCGGGTGTGCCCCCGCGGACCGTTCATGAGCCGCTCCAGGATGGGGAGGAGGAAGGCCGCGGTCTTGCCGGTCCCCGTCTGCGCGGTGCCGATGAGGTCCCGGCCCGTGAGCGCGTGCGGGATGGCGTGCTGCTGGATGGGCGTCGGCGTGCGGTAGCCCATTTCCTGGATGCCCTTCTTGAGCGTCGGATGGAGCTCGAGCTCCTCGAAGCTCGTCGTTCCGCCCGCGCCGCTCGACCCGCCCGCTGACCCTTCGCCCATGTGACCGACGGCGCCATGAGGTCCCCCCATAAGGCGCCGTCGATGGTCGCCGGGGCGTCCGGACAAGGTAATACGAGCCCTCCTTTCTCCGCGCCGACGTGCCGAGTTCCTCCGCGGGCAAGCGTGCGTTGATCACCGGGATCACCGGTCAGGACGGGAGCTACCTCGCCGAACAGCTCCTCGACAAGGGCTACGAGGTCTTCGGGCTCGTACGGAGGCTCTCGAGCCCGAACACCCGCAACATCGTCCAGCTCCTCGACCGGGTCACCCTCTTGGACGGGGACCTCCTCGACCCCGCCTCCCTCGACCAGGCGGTCCGGGTGAGCGCGCCGGACGAGATCTACAACCTGGCCGCCCAGAGCTTCGTGGGCGCCTCCTTCTCGCAGCCGGTGCTCACCGGTGAGGTGACCGCCCTCGGGGCGCTCCGGCTCTTCGAGGCGGTCCGGACCCGGGCCGACCGGGCGCGCGTCTACCAGGCCTCCTCGAGCGAGATGTTCGGCCGGGTCGTCCGGTCGCCCCAGAACGAGTCGACGGAGTTCCACCCCCGAAGCCCCTACGGCGTGGCGAAGGTCTACGCGTACTGGGCGGCGGTGAACTACCGGGAGAGCTACGGGCTGTACATCTCGAACGGCATCCTGTACAACCACGAGTCCCCCCGCCGGGGGCACGAGTTCGTCACCCGCAAGGTCAGCGACGGCGTCGCCCGCATCCATCTCGGGCTCGCGACGACGATCCGCCTGGGCACGCTCACGACCCGGCGGGACTGGGGGTACGCCCCCGAGTACACGGACCTCATGTGGCGCACGCTCCAGGCCCCGGCCGCGGACGACTTCCTCGGCGCGACGGGGGAGGACCACAGCGTGGAGGACTTCGTCCGGCTCGCCTTCCACGCCGTGGGGATCGAGGACTACCGCGCCCACGTCGAGCTCGACCCGCGGTTCGCCCGGCCCGCCGAGGTGGACCACCTGTGCGGCGATCCCTCCAAGGCCCGGGAGAAGCTGGGCTGGACGCCGCACGTGAAGTTCCCCGAGCTCGTCGAGATCATGGTCCGCCACGACGTGGAGGAGCTCCGCGCCCGCCCGGTCCCGGCGCATCCCGGCGGCGTGGTGCGGATGCCCCCCCGCGAGCCCCCCGCTACGGGTGGACGGTAGTACCGGCCGGGCCCGACTGGCCGGGGTGGCCCCAGTCGGCGGTCGCAGGGGCGGCCTTCCAACGGATCCGCGCGATCAGGAACCCCACCGCGAGGACGAGCGCCGCGGGCAGGACGAGCGCCAGGACGGGGCCGGCCGGGCCGGCGAGCGACCGGCTCGGCCAGACGCCGCCGGGGAGCGTCCCCAGCGTCCAGGCGTACGACAGGAGGACGAGCCCGAGGATGCTCGAGAGCAGCACCGCGAGGATGCCGAGGACGGGGCCCAAGGACAGGCTCGGGGTGTCCGCCTCGCGATGGGGCATGCCAGCCTCCTACAGGACCGGAGGGAGGTCGCCCTAGTTAAATCCCCCGTTAGAGCTCGCACACCCCGTCGGGTCGCCGTAACCTCCGATACGCATGGGTGCGGGAGCCGGCCAACGCGACCGGCCGACCCGTCTCACCGGATCCGCTCGAGGGTGAAGGAGCCCAGGTTGAGCGCGCTGTTGGTCGAGCGGTACTCGATCCAGTCCCGGGTCGCCACGTCGCCCGCCCCCTGGATCGAGAGCAGCGTCTTCCCCCGGTCGGCCTTGAACTGGATCGCCCCGTCCATCCGGGCCAGGGTGGACTGCACCTGGGCGTCGTCCAGGGTGCCGGGCTCGACGCCGTAGAGCGCCACCGCCTGCTTCTGCTTGAGGATGCTCACCAGGTTGTGGACGAATCCGTAGGCGGCCTTCGGATCGCCCTGGCGGACGCAGGAGGAGAGGTTGAGCACGGCCACGCGGTACCTCCGGCCGGGGGTCGGCGCGGGCTTCGGGCTCGTCGCGGCCGCGAGGCCGCTCAGGATGCCGGTGAAGTCCCCCGGGCCCTTGACGACGGAGGCCCCGGCGCGCCCGGAGGCGTCCAGGTGGGGGCTCGCGGAGGGGTTCGAGGCATCGATCCATTGCACCCGGCCCTGCCGCTCCGCGTCCCGGAACTGCGGGTAGACGAGGGCGATCTCCTGCGCGATCTCGGGGGGACTGCGCTCCGTGGTGACCACGATCGCCGTGTCGCCCTGCCGGAGCCCCTCGGAAAGGAAACTGTAGGCGACGACCTCCTTGCCGATGAAGGGCGGGCCGATGAGGAGCAGCTGGCTCCGATCCCCGAGGCCCCCGCCCAGGAGCTCATCGAGCCGGGCGACCCCGGTCGAGATCGCTCCCCTGCGGACCCGGGGGGCGGTGGTCCGCGCGCCGGGGACCCCCACGCTGGGGACCGTCGAGGGCGCGGGCGCGCCCGGGGACGGCGGCACGGGGGTCGCCGCGAGGGCCTTCTGCTGCTGGGCGATCTCGCGCTGGGTCCGCTCGATCTCGGCCCGGTTCTGGTCGAGCTCGGCCTTGAGCTGGGCGACCGCCGCTTCCCGCAGTTCGAGGGCGCTCGTCCGCCGGGTCAGGTCGTCCGCCTGGCTCACGATGCCGCCCTGGAGCTGCTCGATCGCGCGGGCCCGTTGCTCGACCCGCTCGAGCGCCTCGGCGTACTGCTTCTGGCGCGCGGCCGCCTCACCCTGACGTCGGGTCGCCTCCGCCTCGTGGGCACCGAGCGCGAGCTCCCGCGCGACGAGCGCTTCCTCGCGCTTCGCCTGCTCGGTGAGGCGCGACCGGACCTCCTCGAGCCGGGCCTCGGAGTCCCTCGCCTTGGAGCTCAAGGCGACGTTCTGCTCGGCGAGCACCTTCTCGAGCTGGGCAAGGCGGGTCTCCCGATCGGCGAGGTCGGAGGGCGGGGTCCCCCCCGCCACCGCGCCGGCGGCCGCCGGTTGGATGCCCGACTCGCGGCGGCGGAGCTCCGCCTCGCGGCGGTCCAGGTCCTGACGACGGGCCTGCAGCCGGCTCTCCGCCGCGGGGAGGGCGGCCTGCCGGTCGAGGAGCTCCTTCTCCTGGTTGCCGAGCTCCATCTGGCGCCGGACGAGCTCGCCCTCGCCCTTGGAGAGCGCGTCCTCCCGCCCCTGGCGTTGCGACTCCCAGCGGCCCGCCTCCTGCTCGCGCAGGAGGAGCTGCGACTCGCGGTCGGAGAGCTCGCGCTGGATGGCGGAGGATTCGGCGATCTTCGAGGAGGCCTCCTGGAGATGCTGGTGGACCAGGTCGGCGCGGCCCTCCAGGTCCTTCTCGAGCTGGGAAAGGCGCGCCCGGAGGTCCTCCACGGAGGCGATCTTGCGGACCGCGGAGGCCTCGGCGACCTCGACATCGGCCTCGCGGCGGAGGAGCGTCGCCTCCCGGTCGCGCAGGGCATCCTCGCGGACCCGGAGCTCGTCGAAGGAGCGGTAGAGGCGCGACTGGCCGGAGACGATGACCTCCCGCTCGTGCGCCTGCGTGCCCGAGGAGATCAGGTGGAGGAGCGAGCCGGAGAGCAGGTAGAGCCCGCCGCTCGTCACGAGGACCAGGGTGAGGGCGGCGGGGTTGCCGCCCGCCCCGGGAACGTACAGGCTGAGCCCCAGCGGGATCGGGAGCAGCGCCGCGAGGAAGGCGCCGGACTTCCGGCCCGACCACTCCTGCCAGGTGAGGACGAGCCCGATCACGGGCACCGAGATCGCGAAGAGCGCCCCCGGGACCATCCACGGGAGGAGCGGCCAGTGGGCCGTCGGGCCGTACTGGTCCAGGTGGGCGAGGAAGAGGTAGCTGAACCACAGGGCGCTCGGCACCGCGAGGATGGTGACCCAGAAGTGGGCCTCCCACGGCCAGATCTGGTAGGTCTCCCACTTCGCGGCGAGCCCGAAGAAGGAGAGGATGAGGGCGCCGGCGATCGGGAAGAGCAGGAAGTACAGGGAGCCGAACATCGGCAGGCTCGACGCGTAGGGGTTGAACACCACGATGAGGAAGCCGCCGACGAAGAGCAGCCCGAGCAGCACGATCGCGTAGTAGTTCGCGCTCCGGCCGATACGGAGCTGGAGCAGCGAATCCTCCCGCGCCTGCTTCAGGTCGTGTTCGGTGGGGATGTGCTCCGAGCGCGCGGCCCGAGTGATCGCGCCCCCGAGCCGCTGGCGGTCCGTCACCTCGGCCCGGAGGGACGCATTGGTGCGTGCCATCTCTGGGGAACGTCCATCATCGACACGCGGGAGCCGCTTACTTTAACCCTCTGATGGGGCGGTCCCCTCCTTCGCACGACGCCGGGCCGCGAGCAGGAGCGCCGCGGCCCGCTCCTGCCGGTCGATGCGGACCCCGAGCCGCTCCTCGATCTCGAGCAGGTGGGCCCACGCCTTGGGATCGGGGCGGACCGCCTCCACCTGGCCCGGGTCGGCGCCCAGCGTCGGCGCCACGGCCACCACCTCCTCGAGCTGGAACCCGAGGGGGCCGAGGAGGTCCGCCACCTCCCGGGCGCCCATCCTCCGGAACGTGGCGTCGGCGGGTCCCTCGAGGGGCCGATCGGCGAACCCCTCGCCTTCGATGCGGGGCAGGACCGCGCGGGGCGGCGCGGCAAGGAGCCGGCGGAGCGCCCCGCCGGGAAACCGGCTCAGGTACCGGGACACCCCGCCCGCCCCGGCGACGGTCTCCACCAGGAGGGTCCCGCCGGGCGCCACCAGATCGGCGACGCGGTGGAGCAGGGGGAGCGCCTCCGACCCTCCGAACCCGACGGTGTTGCCCAGCAGCGTGACCTCGGCGCAGCTCCCGCTCCGGACCGGCGGGTGGAGCGCATCCCCCCGGAGGAACTCCGACCGCCCGGCCGCCGGAGGGGCCCTGCCCCGGAGATGCCGCCGGGCCGCACGGAGCGCGAGGGAGGAGAGGTCGAGGAGCACCCGGGGATGCCCGGCATCCCCGAGGTACGGGGAGAACCGGCCCGGCCCCGGTCCGATCTCGAGCACCGGACCCGCGCACGACGGGGGATGCCGGAGGAGGAACCTCACCCTCAGGTCGCGGAACAGGTCCCGGAGCGCATTGCCCTCGTAGCGCCTCCACTCGCGTTCGACCCGGTAGCTGTCGAGGCTCCGGAAGCGGGCGCGCGCGGGGACGGTGGCGGGCCGACGCCGCGGCGGCGGTCGACGGGCCGCCCTCGAGGAAGGGACCGGACGCGGGGGGTGGTACGACATGCGAGGGGTCCCACCGGTGGTCCCGAGCCCGTTTATATACGGTTGTATTCGTCCACGTCGAGAGCGACCATGCCCTACTACGAATGTCCCAAGTGCGGAGGGGGGTACGTCATCGATGTTCCCCCGAGCGCCCGCCCGACCTGCGACCGCGACGGTGCCCGGCTGAAGCGCGCGAGCGATGCCTCCTACGAACGGAACGCCCGCCAGGACTGAGTCGGCCGCCGCGCTCCCCGGAGCGGGAGGCGGGCCCGCGTGACCCGGCTCGGACCTCTCGTTCGGCCCGGTGCCCGTCTGGGCGGCGGGCTCTTCGTGGTCGGCTCGGTCCAGTTCGTGCTGGCGATGATCCTCGTCCAGCTCCACTACCCGGGCTACACCGACGCGGGCAACTACATCAGCGATCTCGGGAACTCGACGCTGTCTCCCTGGTACGCGGTCTTCAACGGCTCGATCATCCTGCTCGGCGTGCTGGGCATCCTGGGGACGCTGCTGATCCGCTCGGCGTTCCTGGCCCGGACGAGCGTCCGGCTCGGGCTCGTCTTCCTCGCGCTCACGAGCCTCGGAGCGATCCTGGTCGGGCTGTTCCCCGAAACGGCCACCGAGCTCGGGGGGAACGTGCACGGCTACGTGAGCGACCTGACCTTCATCAGTTCCGGCTTCGCGCTCCTGTTCCTCGGGTTCGGCATGCTCCGGGACCCCCGGTGGGGCGTCTACGGGCTCTACACGATCCTGTCCGGGATCGTGAACTTCCTCGCCATCGTCGGCTTCACGCTCGTCGCCACGGCGGGCTCCTACGGTAGCTGGGAGCGGCTCATCGTCGCCCCCATCCTCCTCTGGGCCATCGTCGCCGGCGGGCACATCCTCGGGCTGCCGAGCTACCCCGGCCGCGCCATCGCCCCGCGTCCGGTCACGTAGGCGGCCGGAGGGCCGAGAACCTCCGGCGCTGCCGGAGCCCCTCGGAGACGATCCGGTCATGATCGAAGGCGAGCGGCGGAAGCTCGGTCACGCGGTGCCACCGTGCCTCGGCCGCGTCATCGCCCCCGCGCGGGACTCGCGGGCTCCCGATCATGTGGTAGACGATCCCGACGGTGGGACCCCGGGGGTCCCGGCGGGGATCGGAGAAGACCCCGAGCAGGGGACCGGCCCGGGCCGAAAGTCCGGTCTCCTCCTTGAGCTCGCGGCGGACGGCCTCCTCCGTGGTCTCTCCGGCCTCCACGAATCCTCCGGGCAGGGCCCACCGGCCCGGGAACGGAGGGCGCCCGCGTCGGACGAGGAGGAGCTTCCCGCGCGCGACCCAGAACGCGTCGACCGTCAGCTTCGGAGTGGGGGGATACCGGGCCATCTCACCGTGCCAAACGGGGGGGATCTCGCCGAACGACCGCCTAGGCCTTCGACGCGGCGAGATCGGCGAAGCACTTCGGGCAGAGGTTGTGGAGCCGGCCCAGGTCCTGGTTCGGGAGCGCGGCCAGGTGGGCGATCACGGCCCCGCAGCGGTCGCACAGGATCGTGGTCTCCTTGATCATGCGCGTCCGCTCCTCCGATCCGGGTAGGAGCTCTCCGGATAGCGAGGACCGAGAGGTCGGTCCCAGATAGTCTCTCCGCCCGTCCGGCGAATTCGGCAGTCCTATCAAGGAGGGAAACGTAGCCGCCGCGATGGGCGGCCCCGCCATCCCTCCCGGCAACGCGCCCCCGCCCGGGCCGGCGGCCCCGGTCTATCCGCCCCCCCCGGCGTACCCCCCGCCCTACGGGTATCCCGTCGTGCCCGGCGGCTCTTCCTACTCCCCGGGGTTCGCGGGAGGTCCCCCGCCGGGCGTGGACTGGGCGGGCGTGCGCGCCGCCGAGCGCCGGGGTCTCCGCGCGCTCCGCATCGCCGCCATCCTCGGGCTCGTGGCGTCCCTGGTCGGATTCTTCGGCTTCTTCGCGGTGCCCGCGATCACGGGCTCCTCGCCGCTCTACTCGGGGGCCCCGATGGTGCCGGCGAACGGAAGCCTCAACAGCTCGTTCTTCAACAACTCGACGTTCTTCCACGGCCTGAACAGGTACGTCGGGGCGTTCGCCGCCGTCGTCGTCGCCTCCCTCGTCGTGGCCATCGCGTCCACCTACTTCTACCGCCAGGCGTTTCTCGCGCTGCGGCCGATCGATCCCGGGAAGTTCAGCTCGCCGGCCACCTTCGCGGTCGTGCTCATCGTGGGAGCCCTCCTGGCGATGATCGGGATCGGGCTGGTCTACGGCGGCCTCTCCGCCTTCTCCGGGTGTGCCCCTCCCTCGAACACGTTCCGGAACGGGTGCGCCGCGTCGATGCTCGCCTACTTCGCCGGCGGTGCGCTCCTCCTGGTCGTCGCGGCCATCCTCGCGATCATCGGGATCATCGGCACGGCCATCGGGATCTGGAGGTACGGGAGCCGCTACAGCAGCACCCTCCTCCAGGTGGGCTCGATCCTCTACCTCTTCCTCGGATTCATCGGCGCCATCCTGATCCTCGTGGGCGCGACCTCCGCGGAGGACCGGGTCGAAAGCGCCCCGGCAGGGCCGACGCCCCCGCCGCCCGGACCGTCCTTCCGCTGATCGGTAGCACGGCGTGCGGCAGGGAGTCGCTCCGCTCGCCGCTACCCCGGAGCGGACCCTACCGATCCCGCGGGTGAACTTCGGACCCCACACGACCACGACTCGTACTCGGGCCCGCAACTCAGGTCCCCCGCGTGCGGGCATCCTCCTGGAGGAACCTCGGCCCTTCCCAGCTCCTGCGGGGTCGCCCATGGACCTCGTTCGGGTGAGTCGGAGGGTCCCGGGGGGGCGCCGGCGGCGCGTTCATTCCAGTTTCGATCGTCCGAGGGGTCGGGTCCCGACGCGATGCGCCTCCGGACGAGCCCGCCCGCGCACGTAGCGAGCGGATCGGAGCGGGGTTCCCGCAGCGGACGGTTGGTAGCGGTCCTCGTGAGGTGCTCGTTCGGACTCCCCTCGCACCGGCCGCCCTGCCGGGGGTCCTCGCATCCCTCGGGGTGAATCACATCTCGACCGGGGGTGCTGCCCAAGGGAAGGAACCCATCCCACGCGCGTACGAGTTGGCCATTCCCGCTCGAGTCCCACGAGAGAGCGAACTCCTCGGTTCCCGGGCGGGGCGTGCATGAGCCCGTGTCCCCGCAGTGGACCTCGACGAAGGCCGACGCGCCGAGATCCCCTGGCTTTCCGACGTGATCCGGGACCCGGGGGTCCGCGCCGTGAACACCGTGGAACTTGCGCGTGGATCCGCGGCGGGAGGGAGTCCGCGGATTCGTGGGGCCCCACCGCTCGACGACACGAGGGAGGTGCGGATCCTCCGTCCGAACCTCCCGGAGGGTGGGCGCTTCCGGCCGGACCCGGTCGGCCGATCCCCGCGGTCGAACCCCCTCCGCGGACGGGTCAGGACTGACCCATCTGCGTCAGGAGGTCGTGCCGGGTGACGATCCCGGCGACCTTTCCGCGGCGCTGCACCGGCAGCCGGTTGATGCGGTGATCCACCATGAGCCGGACCGCCGCGTCGATCGTCGCGCCGGACTCGATCGAGATCGCCGGGGCGCTCATGGCGTCGTGCACCCGGGTCTTCGAGAGGACCGCGCGGCAGCTCGGCAGGAGGTCCGATCGGCGGGCCTCGTCCGCGTCGAGCAGCAGATCGAAGAGCCCCGCCGGCAGGGCGAGGCCGGCCTCGTCGTGGAGGACCCGGAGGATGTCCTTCTGGCTGAGCACCCCGACGAGGCCCTTCTTCGCATCGACCACCGGCAGCCCCGAAACGCCCCGCCGGCTCATGACCGCGGCCGCGGACTTGAGCGTCTCCCCCGGCCCGATGGTGACCGCCGGCTTCGACATCACGTCGCCGGCGGTGTACCCGTAGAACCCGAGCCGAGGGTTCCGGGTGGACGCCGCCCGCCGGGGCCCCGATGCGGAACCGGTCGAGCGCGGCATGGAACGCGTCGCACCCCCGCCGAGCCCCTTAAGGTTGACTTCGCCCGCGCGTCCGCTGCGCACGGCGAGGTCGCACCGCCTCCCGAGGTTTTAATCCCCTGCCCGACTGCTGCGGGTCCGTCGGATCGACGTGATCGGTGCACGCGCGCCCCTACCGACCGCCCGCCGGGGTCCCTGGCGTCGCCGTGGGGCCCCGGCCGTCGCCGCGGTCCTCCTCGCGGCGCTGCTGCTGCCGTGGACCGCCGTCCCGTCGATCACCGCCGCCCCCGCGCCGACCCCGCACGGGGTCCGGCCGCCGGACGGGTCCTCGGTCCCGACGCCGATGCTGGGTCCTTTCCCGCTCGTGAACGGGACGCACGTGAACGTGGCCGCCCTGATGCCCTACTACATCGCCCGGCAGACGGCGCTCGAAGCGGGCGGCACCTCGCACGCGGGCCTCCCCAAGGCGGCGGCCCCCCGGGCGGACCCGGCCCCCGACCCTTCCCCTCCCCCGCCCTGGTCCGGCCCTTCCGGCACGGTGTCGGGGACGGTGGTCGACTCGGCGAACGGGACGCCGATCGACGGCGCCACCGTGCAGCTGAGCGAGCTCACCTCCTCGTGCGGGGGAGTGTGCAACCAGACCGGCACCGGCGCGAACGGCGTCTTCACGGTCTCCGGGCCCTCGGGTCCAGGGATCCTCGAGGTCTCCGCGGCCAACTACCTCGAGAACGATACGCTCGTCACCGTCCCCGCGGGCGGCACGACCAACGTCGGCTCGATCGCCCTCGAGCATGACGCCTACCTCGTCGGCACGCTCCGCGCCGACGATCCTTCGCACGAACCGGTCGGCGGCGTCAGCGTGACGAGCTCCTCGCGCAACTATGCCGTGATCGGGGGCAACACCACCTCGGCGGCCAACGGGAGCTTCGAGGTCGAGGTCCCCCCGGTCCCGGACGTGCTCACATTCTCGCCCGGCGCGGGGCCCGGGGTCCCGTACCTGGGCAACCAGACCTTCGCCGACCCGGTCCCGGGGGCGGTGGTCGACCTCGGGGTGATCTTCCTGCCGCGGGGGACCCGGCTCAACGTCCACCTGATCGACGCGGAGTCGGGGAGTCCCATCTCCGGTGCCCGCCCCAGCATCCAGGCCTGCGAGGCGGACTCCCAGCTCTGTCCCTACCTGCTCTCGGCCGACAACGGCTCGATCTGGGCGATCCCCGGACCGACGAAGCTCCACACGGTGGTCCTCGGCTACGTCATGAACAACACCGACCTCGGGGTCGTCCCCCCCGAACCGCAGGGGACGGTCCTCAACGTCACGGTCCCGCTCGTTCCGGACGCGGTCATCGTCTTCTCCACGAACCTGAGCGGCGGGCCGCCCCCCCCGCAGGCCTGGAACGACACCGCGGGGGCGGTGCAGTTCTGCAGCCTCGACTCCCTCTTCACCGGCTTCCTCAACAACGTGAGCAGCGGGGTGAGCCAGAGCCTCTGCTCACCGATCCTCCGGAGCGACCTGTACAAGGACTTCCGGCCCGGCCAGGTCCTCCTCGCCCCTCCGCTCCGCACCGAGATGCACTTCTACAGCCACTTCGCGATCGGGAACGCGGGGTACGCGCTCCCCGCGTACTCGAACGACACGTTCCTCAACACCACGCCGGGGGAGGTGCTCGATCTGGGCGTCGTGAACCTCACGCCGGGCGGCTGGGTCCAGGGGCGCGTCATCGTGGCCGGGACCGGCGCCGGGCCGACCGGCGCCTGGAGCGTGAGCACCTGCTCGACCGACAGCGCGGTGTGCGCGGAGCCGGCCCCCGGGGGCATCGATTGCGCCGGGTCGACCGCCGATCCGGCCGCCTTCTGCGCCTCGACCCCTCCCGGTCCGTTCGAGCTCACCGTGCAGGGCGAGGGCATCGCCTCGAACGTCACCTGGGGCGAGTCGGCGTTCGCGTGCTGCAACCACCTCGGCCAGCGGACACCCGGCGTGAACCTCTCCGGGCTGAACCGGCAGCACCTGGGGGTGATCAACGTCACCCCGCTCGCGAACAGTTCGATCTATGGGACGGTGGTCCGGCAGGTCCCGGGAGGCACCGTGCCGGCCTCGGGCGCCGGCCTCGAGATCTGCCCGGTCGCGAGCGACCCCGCGGCCGGGGCCGGCTGCTACTCGTCGTTCGCGAACTCGAGCGGCGGCTTCGAGCTCACGGTCTCGCCCGGATGGTACGTCGTGAACGCGGCCCTGACCACCGCCGGCCAGAACCGGACCTGGGTGGATGCCGTCGCACGGAACGATACCGGCACGATCGTGCTCACGCCGTTGGCGTTCGTCTACGGGGTCGCGGTGACCCCCTCGGGGACCCCGGTCGCCGGCGCCACCGTGGATGTCTGCCCGGCGGCCTACCCGTCGAGCTGCGAGTTCCTGGGCGCCGGGTACTCGGGCACGGGCGGGCTCTTCTTCGGCTCCCACCCGGGCGGACCGTTCCCCGGCGGCGCCTACCGGTTCGACGTCTCGGAGCCGGGCTACACCGACGGGAGCGCCTGGGCGAACCTCAGCTCGGGATCGGTGGTCTTTCTCGGGCGCGTCGTCCTGGTGCCCACCGGCAACCTCCCCCTCTTCCGGGGGGCCTCGGTCCTCGCGCCGACCGGCTCGGGCAGCAGCTGGGTCGACGGCTTCGTCGTCGACGGGACGAGCGGTCAGGCCCTGGTCAGCTATTCGGTCGCGGCCTGCCCGCTCCTCGGCAGCGCCGGGTGCGCCACGTTCGCGAACTCCCCCACGACCGACGGCGGCGAGTTCAACGGCTCGATACCGGACGGCCCCACGTGGGTCAACATCAGCGCGCCCGGGTACGATCCGCTCTCGGTCTACGCGAACCTCTCCGGGGCGCCCACGCACCTCGGGATCCTGTCGCTCCGGCCGTTCCCCACGCTCGCCGGGCGCGTCCTCTTCGGCCCCTGGGTGAACCAGACCCTCGCGGAGGGGCTCGGTCCGGCGAGCGTGACGGTCTCCGTCTGCAACGGGCTCACGGGGGTCTGCGGGATCTCCGACACCCCCGATTCGGGCGGCTTCTTCAACATCTCCGCCCCCGTCGGGAGCTCCGACGAGCTCACGATCACCCCGGTGCCCGCCGCGACGCGCGACTACAGCGTCACCGCCGGCTCCGGGTCCTACTCGACCCTCGTCGGCGTCCCCGCGAACGGGACCGTGCTCAACATGACCCCGAGCCGCGACCCGGTGCTCACGCTCTACGCGGGGCTCGTCGGCCGCGTCGGGGACCAGAGCACCTGGGATCCCGCGACCCAGGTATCGGTCGCACCGGTCCGCTACGGAGTGGTGACCCTCTCCTACGGGGGCACCGTGCTCGATTCCGGCAACACCACGGGCGGAGGGATGTACACCCTCTTCGCCCCGCCCGGGGCGAAGGTGGACATCTCCGCCTCCGGCACGGCGTACCGGAAGGTCGCGGTCACGACCACGGCCGCGCCGGATTCCGGGATCCACCCCGTCGGCGACCTCAACGCCCCGCACTACGGCTGGGTCGAGCTCCACGTGGTCGCTTCGAGCGGAGGCCACCCCATCGGAGATGCCGCCGTCGTGGCCACGCTCGCCGATCCGGCGAACCGAACGACGGTGAGCTCGGCGGGGCTCGCGGACGCGAGCGGGTTCGTGAACCTCTCCGCCCCCGCCGGCACCCTCACGGTGAACGCCTCCTACCCCGGGTTCGTCCACCGCGGCGAGAGCGTCACCGTCGGCGAGAGCACCACCACCACCGCCCCGACGCTCGCCCTCAACGGTTCCCCGGAGGGGATCTGGGTCACGAGCGAGACGGTGACCACCTACCGCACCCCGCCGACGGTGACCGTCGAGGACCCGCTCTCCCACGCCCCGCTCCAGGGCGCGACCGTCGGGCTCTACGACGCGACGGGGCTGCCCACCGGGCCCACGACCACGACGAACGGGCTCGGCCAGTTCCTCCTCGCCGGTCCGCCCACCCCCGGCGGCATGTTCGCGGTCCAGCTGCCCGGGTATGGCGCCAACGGGAGCGTACTGCCCGCACCGAGCGGAGTGTTCCGCTTCGCGACGATCGGGCTCGAGGGCGACGGGGTCGTCTCCGGCGAGGTCCTTGAGGCGGTCTCCGGTGCGCCGCTCGGCCAGACCGTGGTCACGGCGTGCTCGAGCTCGGGCGCCACGGTGTGCCAGTCGACGACGACGAACGCCTCGGGGGCGTACTGGCTCGCGCTGCCGCCCGGGTACCTCGACCTGACCTTCAGCGCGCCCGGGTACGTCGCGAACCAGTCGATCGTGGAGCGCCTCTGCTCCGACTGCTTCCTCGTGGTGCCCGGGATCTCGCTCTGGCGCGCGAGCCTCATCGTCGGCACCCTGATCGGGACGCCGACCGGGGACCCGCTGCCGCAGGGCCAGGTGACGCTCTGCGAGCCGGGCCAGCCCTACCTGGCCTACTGCGCCTTCCCCATCCCCATGGACCCCCTCGGTGGCTTCTCGCTCGAGGTGGGCGCGGGGACCTACCTCCTCAACGCGACCGCCCCCGGGTACAACGAGGTCTCCTTCGAGCTCTCGACGGGGCCGGGCGAGCTCGTCGCGCTCGGACCCATCGCGCTCGCGGCCAACGGCAGCCTCGCCGGCACGGTGCTCGGGAGCACCACGGGGCGCCCGCTCCCGAACGTGACGGCCCTGGCCTGCCCCGTCGGCGGGAGCGCCCCGTGCAACAGCTCCGCGACCGGGCCCGCCGGAGCCTACGCCGTGAGCCTCGCACCGGGGCTCTGCACGCTCGCGCTCTCGGCCACGGGCTACGAGCCGATGGAGCTCACCCAGTTCGTCGGCTCGGGCGAGCGGTTGCCGGTCCCCACCGTCACGCTCCAGTACCTCGGCCTGGGCGGCAGCTTCCCGGTCGCGGGCGCGGTCGACTCCGGCGGGCATCCCATCCCCGCCGCGATCGTCACCGCCTACGCCGGGTCGGCGGAGGTCGCCTCGACCGCCACGGGTTCCCAGGGGACCTACGCGCTGAGCCTCCCGTGGGGGAGCTACTCGTTCGTCCTCACGGCCGGCGGCTACGCGGCGCTCACCGTCCCCGTGACCGTCCACGGGCCCGTGTCCGGCCTGCGCAGCACCCTCCTCCCGTTCGCCTGGCCCGTCGTCGGGACCGTCCTCGACAGCTACGCCCACCGACCGGTGCCCGACCTCGCGCTCGAGCTCCACGGGGACCTCCTCGGCCGTTCGGGGAGCTCGGGGAACTTCTCCTTCGCCCTTCCGAACGGCACCGACACGATCTCCCTGCTCCCCGGCCCCGGCGCACCGGCGGCGTTCCTGCCGTCGACCGACACAGTCACGGTGGCCGGCGGACCGACGCGGACCGATCCCGTCGTGACGGTGTGGACCGCGGCGGTCGAGCTGCTCGTGCTCGACGGCAGCACCGGGCGCGCCGTCGGCGGCGCGGCGATCGGGGTGACGGGGGAGCTGCGGCTCGGCGACAGCTACCGGGGGTCGGCGGACGCCGGCCCGGCCGGGACCGCCGCCTTCGTCCTCCCGCTCGGCAACTTCACGGCGAACGCGAGCGCACCGGGCTACGCGACGGCCCAGTACGCGTTCGACCTCAACGGCTCCTCGGTCTCGGTGACGCTCCGCCTGACCCCCACCGCCGGCCCCGCGAGCTCGTGGCTCGGATCGGTGGGAACGCCGCTCCTCCTGCTCTTCCTCGCCGCCGCGGCGGTGACCATCGTGATCCTGCGGCGGCGGCGGCGGGCCCGCCCGACCGAGGGGGAGGAGGGGACCGTCGACCCGCGCGGACCGGTCGAGCCCACCGACGGCGCCGACGAGATGCCGCCGGAGGCGCCCTAGGCCGGGAGCCCGCGGGTGTCCCTCACCTGGCGCCAGTGGTCCAGGATCTCGGCGAGGGTGCGCTCCCACGGGATCTGGGGATACCAGCCCAGCTTCCGGAGCCGGCCGATGTCGGCCTGGATCACCGGCTCGTCGACGCGGCGGATCCGGGAGGTCTCCTGCTCGACGGTGATGGGCCCGACCGCCATCCCCCGGAGCGTCTCGAGGATCGCCCGGACGGACCGGGGCTCCCCCGAGCCGATGTTGTAGGCCTCCCCCGGGATCCCCCGCTCGACGATCGTCGCCATGGCCCGAACGGAGTCGCGGACGTCCGTCACGTCGCGCTTGGTGTCGAGGTTGCCCACCTTCATGACGCGGGGCTCCGGGCCCTTCTCGAGCCGGGCCACCTGCATCGCGAAGTCGTTGGGGGCATCGCCCACCTTGCCCGGGCCGGTGGTGCCGAAGATCCGGAACCGGTAGGTCGGGATCTCGTAGCTGCTGCAGTACTGGAAGCAGAGGAGGTCGCCCATCGCCTTGCTCGCGGCGTAGGGGCTCGAGGGCCGCATCGGCGTCTCCTCGGCCATCGGCTGGTGCGGCGAGATGCCGTAGGCCGCGCCGCTCCCCGCGAAGGCGAACCGGACGCGCCGGCCGTTCGTGCGGATCCACTCCAGGAAGTGGAGCGTTCCGTCGACGTTGACCCGGAAGGTCCCGAGGGGGTCGTCCCAGGAGGGCCGAACGTAGGGCTGGCCCGCGAAGTGGTAGATCACGTCGGGGTGGACCTCCTCGAGCGTCCGGACCACCGCGTCCCGGTCGGCGACGTCGAGGCGGACGGTCGCGCCCCCGCCCTTGTGGGCGAGGAACGGGTCCGGGTCCACGAGGTAGCTCCGGGTCACGTCGTCGCCCCGGGATGCGAGCAGCTCGGTGAGGTAGGAGCCGAGGAAACCGGTGCCGCCCGTGATGAGTACCTTCGCCACCTGACCGATCCCCCACCCGGCCGTGGGGGGGTATCCGCCGGCTACCTAAGGATTACCCCGCCGACCGGGAAGTGGGCCGTCCAACCATGCTTTCCCTCCGAGCCCGAGGTGGCCGCGGCCCTCCGGTGGAACGTGGGGGTCGAGGGAGGACCGTCCATCAAGTGGAGGTACGAGGGTTCCTCGGGGACGCGATCGTCGTCCGCCGGGTCAGACGTACCCGAACTGGCGCTTCGCGAACGGGCTCATGCGCTCCGGGGTCCACGGCGGGTCCCAGACCACCTCGACCTTGACCGCGGGGAGGCCGGAGGCGGCGCGCACCGCGCGGTCGACCTCCTCGCAGATCTGCTCGGTCGAGGGACACCCCACGCTGGTGAGCGTCATCCGGAGCGTGAGCGAGCCGTCCGGCTGCCAGTCCATCCCGTAGATGAGCCCGAGGTCGACGAGGTTCATCGGGATCTCGGGATCGTAGATCTGCTTGAGGGCGCCCCGGATCTTCTCCTCGATGGCCTTCCGGTCGACCCCTCCGGACGTCTCGGGACCGACGGCGGCCGGTGCCGGCGCGGTCGGGGCCGGCGGGGCGCCCGGGGTGTTCGGGCCCACCACGTGGAAGCCGACCTGGTCGCCCGAGCGGACGAGCTGGATCTGGGCCCCTTCGAGGAACCTCCGGCTCAGCCCGTCGACGAAAAGGGCGACGCCGCCCACCTGGACGGTGAGGTCGCGCTCGGTGCCCCGGTCGATCATCATCTTCACCTGCGGTCGGATGCCGGTCTCGACCCAGACGCGGACCCCCTGGCCGGCCGGAAGGGAGGCGACGAGCTCCCGCATCTTGGCGAGGGCCTCCGGCGTGGCCGTCAGGTGGAGCTCGGGCTCGCTTCCCGGAGGCGGACCCGACGACTCCGAACGATCCTGGGACATGGCCAACTCCCTCCGTTCCACGGCATCGACCCTTAAGACGGCGCGGGAGCGACCGCCCTAGGTCGACGGGCTCATGCGGGAGGAGCTGCCGCCGCGGCCCTATCGGGCCGGGGCCCCAGGGAGGAGGGCCCTCCGGGGGACGCGGGGTTCGCCCGCCAGAGCCTCAGCAGGAAGTACCCCAGAGCGACGTCCGCGACCCCGGTGGTCGGGAACGAGCCCAGGAAGCCGAGGAGGGCGACGGGCAGGAGCGCTCCCGCGATGAACGCGAGCCGCGGCCGGTCCGGCGACGCGAGAACCCCCCACCGCAGGGCGGCCCCGAGCATCACGGCGAAGAGGGCCAGCTCGGCGAGCACCGCCGCGGCGGGCGGGATCCCCCAGCGGATCGACAGCCCTTCGAGGAGGAACGTCGAGGGAAGGAGGAACGCCCCCAGGAGGGCCAGGCGCGCGGGGTGGGCCGGGCGGCCGGTGGGGACGCGCGCGAGCAGGTCGTGGGGCAACCGACGGGCGAGCAGCACGAGCCCGGTGAGGGCGAGGAGCGCGGCGGCAAGGAGGACGGGCCCCATGAAGAAGCGCAGCCCCACGTCCACGAACAGGAGGAGGAGCGCGAGGTCCAGC
This sequence comes from Thermoplasmata archaeon, assembly GCA_027314915.1. GTDB lineage: Archaea > Thermoplasmatota > Thermoplasmata > Lutacidiplasmatales > UBA184 > JAKIVR01. The sequence continues at coordinate 93,184 of DAHUZZ010000007.1, forward strand.
GCGAGGACCCCGAGCGCGACCGCGAGCCCCCGGCGGGTGACGAGCGACCGGCCGCGGTACTCGGGGAACGCGGAGCCGAAGAGCAGGATCGGGATCGAGATGCTGAAGACGATGTGGAACATCATGACGCCCGGGATCCAGACCCAGTTGACGCCGAGGTAGTGCCCGTAGGACCCGAGGCTCCCGACCACCATCGCCCGGGGGTCGAACATCGTGCTGAGGCCGATCCCCTCTTCCGCGACCGCGTAGGCCGCCCCGAGGCAGATCACGGTCCCCCCACCCTGGTGCCAACGGATCTGCGCTTCCCGGATGAGGAGCGCGCCGGGAAGGTACATCGCGGCGTTCGCGGCGAAGAACAGCCCGAAGACGGCCGGGTGCACGAAGAGGAGGTTGAGCGGGCTCGAGGCGGAGAGGTACTCGGGAATGCCAGGGGTGAGCAGCAGGAGCGCCACGATCGGGTGGCGCCGAAGGAACCCGACGAGGGGAGCGAGGAACCTCGGGAGCGGCTTCGCCCGGGCTCCCGCCGGTGCCGTCGCCACCGCGGGGCCGTCCGACGGCGCGGCCGCTTCGGTGGGCACAGGATCCTCCCGCTCGGGAAGGCGGAGGACCGGGATTTGAAGTGCGCCGAAACAATCGTCCTCGGCCACGCTCGGTAAATAGCGCGCGCCGCTGGAGCCTCCCATGGTCCTATTGATCCGGGAGATCATGCGGCCGGAGTTCCTCGCGGTCCCGCCGGAGCGGGATGCCGCGAGCTGCGTCCGGGAGATGGTCGCACGGCACCAGGGATTCGTGCTCGTGGTGGAGGGGGGTCAGACGGTCGGCATCGCGACCGAGTGGGATTTCATGGCCAAGGTCCTCGGGGCGGGCCGCGATCCCGCCACCGTCCCGATCGGGGAGATCGCGAGCCGCCCGGTCCGGTACGTCCGGGCCGACACCCCGACCCTCGACGTGATCGAGGACATGTCGCACCAGGGGATCCGCCGGATGGTGGTCACCGATGGGCAGAAGACCGTCGGCGTCGTGACGGCCAAGGACGTCTTCCGCGCCTTCCGGGCCTACATGGACAAGGTCTCCTCTGACATCGCCCGGCTGCAGTCCTCGACCCTTCCCTGACCGGCCCGGTGCCCGCCCCCGAACCTTCCGCCGCGGCCCTCCGGGAGCCCTGAGCAGGTGAGCTCCCCGTCGCCGGCCCGCCGTGCCCCGATCGACTACAAGTGGGTCGCGCTCTCGAACACGACGCTCGGCACGCTCATGGCCGCGCTCGACACGAACATCGTCCTCATCGCGCTCCCGACGATCGGGCGGGACCTGCCCGGCACCACCCCGCTCGAGGTGCTCTGGATCCTGCTCGGCTACGCCCTCATCACCGCGGTCTTCCTGCTGAGCTTCGGCCGCCTCTCCGACCAGTTCGGCCGGAAGCGGATGTACACGGCGGGCTTCGCGGTCTTCACCCTCGGTTCCGCGCTCTGTAGCCTCTCGCTCACCGGGGCCGACCTTGTCTTCTTCCGGATGGTCCAGGCGATCGGCGCCGCCTTCATCTTCGCCAACAGCGCGGCCATCCTGACCGACGCGTTCCCGCCGCACGAGCGGGGCCGCGCGCTCGGCGTGAACCAGGTCTCGATCGTCGTGGGCGCGGTCTCCGGCCTGCTGCTCGGCGGCATCCTCACCGGCACGCTCGGCTGGCGGTCGATCTTCTACGTGAACATCCCCATCGGGATCTTCGCGACGATCTGGGCGCACTACCGGCTCCGGGAGCTCGGTGAGCTCGACGTGAGCCAGAAGATCGACTGGGCCGGCAACGTGACCTTCGCGCTCGGGCTCTCCGCCATCCTGATCGGGGTGACCTTCGGGGCGCTGGGCATCCTGCCCCTGGGCGGCTGGCTCGGCGTCGTCGCCCTCGGGCTCGTCCTCCTCGGGATCTTCGGGCTCGTCGAGCGGCGGACGGCGCAGCCGATGTTCGACTTCAAGCTGTTCACGATCCGGGTCTTCACCGGCTCGAGCTTCGCCATGCTCCTGAACGCGCTCGCCCGGGGGGCGTTCACCTTCGTGGTGGTCTTCTACCTGCAGGGCCCGCCGCGGTTCCTGAGCCCCTTCGCGGCGGGCGTCTTCCTGGTCCCGGTCTCCGCCTCGCTCGCGGTCCTCGGGCCCATCAGCGGGACGCTCTCCGACCGCTACGGCTCCCGGACCTTCGCGATCGCCGGGCTCGTCGTCTCCGCGGTGGGCTTCCTGCTCCTCACCACGATCGGGCCGACGACCTCCTTCCTCACGCTGCTGCCCGCCTTCGTCCTGATCGGCGCGGGCATGGGGCTCTTCGCCTCGCCGAACCGGGCCTCGATGATGAGCTCGGTGCCCCCGCGGCGGCGGGGCGTCGCCGCCGGCACCGGCACCACGCTCATCAACGCGGGCCAGACGCTGAGCCTCGGGATCGCCGCGCTGATCCTCGCCCGCGCGCTCCCGCTCGGCAGCCTCGCGACGATCTTCACCGGCACCCCCTCCGAGATCCCGGCGGGCTTCTCGGTCACGGACTTCATGAACGGGGTCCACCTGGTCTTCCTGATCTCGGCGGTCCTCCTCCTGATCGCGATCGTGCCCTCCGCGCTCCGTCCCGAGAACCCGGGACCCGCCCCGCCCGGCCCGTCGGTCGCCTGACCGGTCGCTACGGGCCGTCGGGCGGCGCCCCGCCGGACCCCCGCGCGCCACGACGTCGGCGGCGCCGTTCGCGCCCTTCGTTGGCGGCGATCGCCACCGCGCCCAGGGCGACGATGCCGCCGATCAGGGTGAGCTCGAGCGGGCCCGGCGGCCACCCGCCGAACCCGGGCGGACCGCCGGTGGCCGGGGGAAGGAAGGCGATCGCCACGCGGACGTCCTGCGACACCCCGACCGTTCCCCCCGCCGGCGAGGCCGAGTAGCCGGCGGGCGCGCTCACCCGGAAGGCGTAGGTCCCGGCGGTCGTGTTGGGGAACTCGATCACCGATCCGCGCGAGCCTTCCGTCGCGTACCCCAGCGTCACCGACCAGTACCCGCCCTGCGGCAGGTCTCCGCCCAGGAAGCTCACGAGGAACCCCAGCGGCGGGCCCGAGCCGTTGCTGGTGTTCCCCGGGCCGGTCGAACTGAGCGGGAGGATGCGGGGAGGCGGGCCGGCCCGTTCCGCGCCGGCCGGCGGGTGGGCCCCGCCGACCACGGTGGCCACGAGCAGCGCGGCGAGGCCGAGGGCGAGCAGCACCCGCATCATCACGCGGGAGGACCTTCCTCCGCGAAGACCGGCAGCTCCTTGGAAAGATGGAAGAGGCCGCCGGCGGCATGGGCCTCGGCCAGGCGGGGCGCCTCCTCCCGTTCGAAGCTCCCGTCCACCCAGACCGGCCCGCTGGCGCTCAGTTCGGCTACCAGTCTCCAGTCGACGCCCTCCGGGCGCGGGCTGATCACCAGTTCCCGGATGCCGAGCTCCCGGGCGTCCCGCGCGATCTCCGCCGAGGTGGCGGGCCAGTCGGGACGTCGGACCACCCGTCCGTCGCCCGCGACCTCGATCTCGAGGACGAGCTCGCTGCTGAGGCCCAGGGCCCGGCGGAGCTCGGCCGGGCTCTCGAGCCTGGAGGGGCTCAGCACCGCCCGCCGGGCGCCGGAGACCAGGATGTCGATGACGCTGTCGGCGGTGCTGACCCCGCCATCGATCCAGACGTCCGTGTCCTTCGTGATCTCCTGGAGGTAGTCGAGCTGCGGTCGATTGTGCTCGACCCCCTCGAGATCCACGACGTACAGCCGGCGGTACTTCGCGGCCAGGTAATCGGTCAGGTCGAAGAGGTCCGGCCGCGAACCGTCGGGCATCCGGGCCTCGACGGGTCCCGCCTCCCCCGGGAGCATGACCCGGGCCCCGTGGCCGAGCAGCAGGATCGGGACGAGCCGCGGTCCCGCCGCCTCCGTCGAGCCCCTGGTCCTGGGCGCCCCGCCCGATCCGGCCATTCCGGCGGGGGGAGGGTCCGGTGGCTATCCGCCTTTCGCCGCATCGAGCTTATTCCACCCTGACCGTTGGGCCGCCGCCAGGAGGCGGAGGGCGGCTGACGGTAGAGCATGCGGGCGACCGCGCTCAGCTGAGGAAAGTCCGCACTCCGGGGACCACGGGGGCAGTCGAAAGGCTGCCGGGCGAGAGTCCGAGCCACGGAGCAGAAACGACACAGCCCAGCGGCACGGTGAAGGCGTCGCGCCGGAGGATCCGCCGGGATATGGTGAAACGGCCGTCTCCCCGGGAGCAAGCCCTGAGGGATGGGTTGAGGAGGTCCCCTGACCATCGAGGAGGGCGCGCAGTCGAATGCCGCCTGAAACAGAATGTGGCTTACTACCGCCACCTGGCCCGGCCGTCGAGCGATCGACGGCCGGTTTGACCCCTTCCGGCCGTTCTCGGGCCGGTGGAGGCGATGATTTCGGCAACGCGTCCCAGGGCGGCATCACTTCGGAACGTCACTCGGTAGATCGTCCGGGGAGGGGGCGCCCCGCTCGGCCCCAGGACCCCTGCGGGACCCGCCAGCGCGACCGCGAACAGGCGGCGGCTCTTCGGGGGGATGGTCGACGGGGGTTCATGCGACGCTCCGGGTGCGGTCCCAGGGCGTTCCTCGATGACCAACTTCCCAGAGGCGTCCCGGCGAGGGGGTGGCGCGCGGGCCTACCGGAACAGTTCGGATGCGTTGTCGTAGAGGATCCGACGCTCCTCCGACGGACGG
>DAHUZZ010000008.1 GCA_027314915.1 Thermoplasmata archaeon
GAGGACCCGTGCGCGAACTACGGCTTTGCGAACTTCACCACCACGGGCGGTGTCACCGTTTCCGCCGGGCACCTCACCGTGACGGGGACCGGGACCGTGACCGAGGAGAACTACCTCCTCACCTTGGTCACCCTCCAGACGAGCCCGTCGTGGTGCGGCGGGATCAACTTCGACAACATCCTCTACACGAACGGCTCGCTGCTCAACCTCACGCCGAACTCCTACCACTCGGCCTACGCGGTCGCGTGCACCACGCCGCTCTACCACTTCGTCGGCTTCGCGGTCTCGGGCGGGGTCACGATCATCGGCAACAACGTCACGGTGAACTCGACGGGGACGCTCACGGCGAACTTCCAGCCCGGCCCGCCCACCACCTGGCTCGGCTTCGAGACGAACCCGAGCGACTGCGGCGGGGTCCTCTTCGAGGGGAAGGAGTACGTCGACACCAACTACACCTACGTCTCCCCCTCCACGCAGTACACGATCTCCCCGGTGGCCTGCCCCGGCTTCGGGTTCGTGGGCTGGTTCACGACGGGGGGCGTCGCCGTGACGGGGCACCTCGCCTACGTGAACTCCTCGGGCTCGGTGAAGGCGATCTTCCATCCCCTCGACCCGGTCTACCTCTATACCCAGCCCGCGAGCTGCGGGGAGATCGTGCTCGACGGCACCACCTACACGAACGGCGCGACCGCCCAGCTGCCGGTCGAGTACACCGTGAGCCTCGCCGCACGGTCGTGCGCCGGGTACGGCTTCGTGAGCTGGCAGAACACGAGCGACGGGCTCGTGGGCAACGGCACGGTCACGATCCTGGCCGCGACGATCCTGACGGCCATCTTCGCGCCGCTCCACTACGGCGTCACGGTGCTCGTGACGCCGTCGGACTGCGGCGGCGTCGTCGTGGGCAACGCCGAGTACTTCAACGGCTCCACCCTCGCCCTCCTCGCCGGCCACTATTTCTACCGGCCGGAACCGTGCAGCGGCGACTACCCCACGAACCTCACCCTCTCCGGCGGGCTCCGCCTCAATTCGAACGCGACGGAGCTCACGGTCTCGGGGGCGGGCGTCCTCGCGATCACCTACGGCCCCGTCCCGCCGAGCGTGACCCTCTCCGCCCTGCCGGGCTCCTATACGGGCTACCCGGTCTCCTTCGACGCGGTGGTCGCGGTGCCGGTACCACCGTTCAACTACAGCTTCCTGTGGAACTTCGGCGATGGCGCGACCCAGACCACCGCGGGCAACTCCACGTCGCACGAATTCGCCCACACCGGCGTCTACCGGGTCGCGGTGACGGTCCATGACCCCTACGGGCGGGTCGCGAGCGCCAACGTCTCGGTCACGGTCACCGCACCGCCGGCGGCCGTCGTGACGTACAACCTCTCGACCTTCGACTGGGGGATCATCCTCGGGACGATCCTCTTGGTCGGGCTCCTGGTGCTGGTCGGCCGCCGCCGCAACCGACCCCCGGCCGAGGAGGAGGGCCCGGAGGGGCCGGTCGCCGCCCCGCCCGAGGAGAGCTACGACGGGCCCGACTTTCCAAAGGTTGAAGAGCCCTCCGCCTTCTCACCCGACCCTCCATCTTCCACTTCGACGAGCGAACAACCCTAGGTAGTCCGGTATGAACAGCATGGTGTCCACGAGCGCGACGACGGTGCCGAACCTGCCCCCGGCGAGCGGGGCGACCCCCTTCCGGCGCCGCTTCGAGCGGGGGCTTCCGATCCTGGGGGGCCTCGTGCTCCTCCTCATCCTGCCGACGCTGGCGCTCACCCCGGCGCTCCTGGCCGCCCCCGTCGGAGCCCCGCACGCGGGCCCCGCCGCCCTGGCGGCCGCGCCCCCCGGCCCCGCGCCCGGACTCACCGCGATCGGCGGTGTGAGCTCTCCGGCGGGCACCGTCCTCACCCCCGGGCTTCCCGCGCTGACCCCGGCGATGGTGCAGGCGATCGGGCCCGGACGGGCCGCCGCGGGCGCGCTGCAGCATGCGAGCGTCGGTTCCGACCCGAACCGGTACATCCAGGACCACTCGACCACGACGACGATCACGCAGGTCGGCAGCAGCAACCAGAGCCTGCTCGTGGGCCTCTCCGACCAGAATTCCTTCGTGAACGGCAGCAACATCGCCGGCTACGCGACCTACCTCTACCTGAGCGGCTACTTCTGGCACCACGGCATCACGGCCGCGGAGTTCTCCTCGAACGGGGGCCAGAGCTGGACGCTCAACTCCCCCGGGCCCGCGTCGAGCTGGTCGTCCGGTGTCGCCGCCGGGTCGATCGGGTTCGGCAGCACGTGGGTCACCGGCAACCGGACCGGGGACGCGCTCCTCCTCGAGGACTGGGGCCAGCCGTGCCTGTTCTTCTCGGGCTCGATCAGCGCCCTATCCGACTGCAACTCCACCGCCAACTTCACCGCGCCGCTCGGCATCGCGGTCGCCCAGTCCAGCGACAGCGGCCACAGCTGGAGCTCCCCGACGGTGCTTGCCGGCTTCGCCCCGTACTACTTCCTGAACATCGACCTCGGGACCTGCGGGCCCCTGAAGACCTTCCTCAACGCGAACCAGACCTCGGATGCCCGGGTGAGCATCGATCCCCAGAACGGCATCGCGGTCGCGAGCTGGTGGGAGCTCTCCTACAACTACGCCGGCAGCATCGAGTGCGTCTCGGGCTCCTACCAGTTCAGCCGCACGGTGATCCCGACGGCGGTCGTCTACACCTCGACGAGCTCCGACGGTGGCGCCACCTGGTCCACGCCGATCGCCACCTCGGACAACCAGAGCGCCTACTCGGCGGTCGCAGTCGCCGGCGCGGGCAGCGGCACGACCGCCTACCTCGCCTTCGCCGACTTCATCAACTCCTCGGCGACCGGGCAGATCTCGATCGACTTCGCGAGCTCGACCAACGGCGGCGCGTCGTGGTCGGTGCCGAGCGGGATCGGCACCTTCATCCGGACCCTGGGCCTCACCTACCTGGGCTACCCCCAGGGCGACAGCTTCCGCATGGCGGTCGACGCCTCCCCGACCTCGGCCTACGATGGCTCGATCTACCTCGCCTACGAGGACAACCGCTCGGCCTCCAACGGCAATCCGAGCGTGGCCGTGCTGCGCTCGAACGATGGCGGTGCCACCTGGAGCTCCCCGGTCTACGTCACGCCGGACCACCCGACGGTGAGCGAGTACGCGATCCCCTCGATCGCGGTGGACCCTTCCGGCCGCGTCTGGGTGAGCTTCTACTCGATCAACATCAACAACGGCAACTACCTCGACCAGGCGGTCACGTCGACCGACGGCGGGAACAGCTGGTCCGCCCCGTTCAACGTCTCGGACGCGGTGAGCTCGCCCCCGCTCCTCCCGAACTCGCCCTTCGGTGACCTGGCCGGCATCGCGGCGACGGGCAACGGCACCTACATCAACTGGATCGACTGCCGCGCGACCGCCTGCACCTCGCCCACGAGCGCGGCCTACGACAACGCGGCCTACGTCGCGCAGTTCCTCTCGATGAACCTGACCTCGAACGCCCCCGGCATCACCGCCCAGGTGACGGAGCTCGGCGCCACCACCCCGACGGCGCTCAACAGCTCGATGCTCATCGAGAACGGCTCCTCCGTCACCGTGTCGGTGCCCGCGGTGGCGCCGGACAACGGCAGCTACGTCTACGCCTTCGGCGGGTTCTCCGGGGCGGCGACGAGCCTCAACGACCCCGTCACCTTCACCTACACCGGGCAGGGCCCGCTCCTCGCGAGCTACACCCCCCAGCCCGCGGCCTGGCTCGTCGGCTACGCCGGGCCGGCCGTGCCGGCGCTCCAGGTGACCGTGGCCGGGCCGACGGGCAGCTCGCCCGTCACCCTGTCGCCGTACAACGGGGTCGTCGATGCGTTCAACGTGACCGTCGAAGCCGGGCCGAGCTACACCCTCTCGGCGAGCGCCGGGATCGCCTACATCCCGAAGAGCACGAACCCGCTGCCGACGACCGCGCACTCGGCGGTCGCGGTGAACCTCACGCTCTCCCGGTCCTTCGCGTGGCTCAACGGCAGCGTGTCGGTCCCGGCGGGCGCCTCCGCGAGCTCGGTCGACCTGAGCGTGAACGGGACGCGCGTGGCGGTCTCCCCCGGCGGCACCTTCACCTACCACCCGACCTGGGGCACCTACTGGGTCCACGCGAACCTCACCGGCTACACGAGCTACGACAACAACGTGAGCCTCCCGCCGCTCGGCTCGAAGCAGCTCCTGATCCCCCTCGCGGGCGGCTACCTGAATGGCACCGTGACGCCGACCAGCGCGGTCGTGGCGATCAACGGCCTCCCGGTCACCACGATCGGAGGGACCTTCTCGACGTCCGAGCCGGGCGGGGTGTACCTCCTCACGGCCGAGCAGGCCGGCTACAGCTTCTACTCGCGGCACTTCACCGTGGTGCCGGGCCAGGCGCTCAACCAGATCATCGCGCTGACCACCACCGGCTGGCTCTCCGGCAACGTGACGCCGGGCACGGCGACCCTCCTCGTCAACGACCACTTCCAGGCCGTGAAGGCGGGCGGTCTGTACAATGTGACGCTGGGTGGCGGTCCGCACTACTCGATCGAGCTCACCCAGGCCGGTTACACGCCCTTCTTCGGGAACTACTCGGTCACGCCGGGCAACGTCACCTACGTGCCCAACGTGACGCTCCAGAAGGTCACGAACGGCGGGGGGCCCATCCCCTGCCCGCCGAACTGCACCACGCCGGGCGGCAACAACAGCCCGCCCAACAACCTCCTGCTCTACGTGGTCATCGGCGTGCTCATCGCCGTGGTCGCGGGGCTGGCCGTCCTGATGGCGGTGCGCCGGCGGCCGGGCTCGGGGAGCTCCGCTCCCGCCGGCGAGGCGAGCGGGAACCCTGGCACGTATGACGGGAGCCACCCCGGGGAGCTGCCGCGGCTGCAGCCCGACGGTTCGATGGAAGGGACCCCTCCCCCTCCCCCGCCCTACGACGAGGGTGCGCCGCGGAGCCCTCCGGGCTGAAGCCCGACGACCTCTCCTTCGCGCCCCCAGGGACCGCTCCGAGGGCCCTTCGAGGTCGTGGCGGCGGCCCGTGGCGCCGCCGCGGGGGATCGACGGGCGGAGGGCCCGGACCGCCCCGCTCCGATCGCGAGATCCTCGCCCGGGGGAGCGTCGCCCCGCCCGGGGCACGCGACCGTGCCCGGGCTTCGTACGGCCGTGAGTTCCGGCCCCTCGCGCCGCCTCCGATCCCCGCCGGCGGCACGTGGCGCGGGGCCCGCGACGGACCGACCGACCGCCGCCGCGCCTTCGGCCGGTCCCTGCGGGGCCCGGTACGAGGTGGTCGGTGGACGGTCATGGGTACGCGACGAAATCCGTCGCGGGACGTCGAAAAATCTCCCAGGTCACCGGGTCGTGACCAAAGATAGATATGGCCCACCGGCTACGTGGGCTCGCGGCACGGCGGAGTTCCGTTCTGTGGACCAATTTCCCTCGAAAGACAGCGGTACTGCGGCACCGGACGATGGGGTCTCGGCCGCGCCGGAGACGGCGCGGGCGGTGAGCGCGAGGAACGCTCCCATCGTGGCTCCGGTCCCCGCTCCGGCCCCCGCTCCGGCCCCGGCCTCCCCCACGAGCACCTCGGAGCTGTTCGACTCGCTCCTCAAGTCCACCACCGACCTCTTCAAGGGCAGCCGGGAGATCCTCCGGGAATCCTACCTTCCCTCGCGGCTCCCGCACCGGGAGAACCAGATCCGGCAGGTGGCCGAGGTGCTCGCGCCGGCGCTCAAGGGCGAGCTCCCCTCGAACCTCCTCATCTACGGGAAGATCGGCACCGGGAAGACCGCGGTGGTGCAGCAGGTCCGGCAGGAGTTCTCCCGGCGGCCGGAACTGCCGAAGAAGCTCACCTTCATCTCGGTCAACTGTGGCAACATCGACACGCCCTACTCGCTCCTCCAGACGATCGGCAACGCGCTCGCGCTCGCCGAGAACGACCGCATCCCGACGGGATGGTCGCTCGACCGCGTGCAGGCCTCGGTCCGCGGGCTCATGGACGGGAGGGCGGGGACGCTCATCCTGATCCTGGACGAGATCGACCGGCTCGTGGCCCGGTCGGGCGACGGGCTCCTCTACACGCTGAGCCAGCTCAACACCGAGCTCGAGAGCGCCCGGCTCTGCCTCGTCGGCATCTCGAACGACCTCAAGTTCACCAACAACCTGGATGCCCGGGTCCGCAGCCGGCTCAACGAGGAGAAGATCCTCTTTCCGCCCTACGGGGCGCAGCAGCTCGAGGACATCCTGAAGGACCGGGCCCGGGAGGTCTTCCGGGACGGGGTGGTCGACCCGGGCGTCATCGAGCGGTGCGCCGCGTACGCCGCGCTCGAGAACGGCGACGCCCGGCGGGCGCTCGCCCTCCTGCGCCTCGCCGCCGAGATGGCCGAGCGCGACCGGTCGAAGCGGATCAGCGTCGACCACGTCGTCAAGGCGAAGAGCCGGCTCGAGCTCGACATCATCGTCGAGTGCTGCCGGACCCTGCCCTCCCACTGCAAGGTGCTCCTCTACGCCATCCTGCAGGCCTACGAGCGCCGCCGCGGGGCGGTCGCGACGGGGGAGATCTACGAGGGGTACTGCCGGCTCTGCCAGCGGCTCGGGCTCCAGCCGCTCCACGCCCGGAGCATCTCGAACTACCTCTCCGAGCTCGAGAACCTGGGGCTCATCCGGGCCACGATCGTCTCCCGCGGCCGGGGCGGCCGGACCCGCGAGATCCTGGTCGAGGTCCCCATCGCCGAGACGATGCCGGCGCTCGCCGAGGATCCGCTCCTCGCGACCCTCGCCCGGCCGCGCGGGCTCAACCAGACGATCCTCACCAACTTCGACAACCCGAACCGGGCCTCCTAGGCCGGCGTCGGGCGGCCCGGGCGCGTCGCGTCAGCCGCTCTCGGCGCCCGCCGATTCGACGGGGGAACTGCTCGCGGGGATCCCGCTCGCCGCCCGCCGCCGGGCGCGCTCCCGCTTGAGCTCCCGGAGCTCCCGGTCGAGCTCCTTCATCTCGCGGGCGATCCGGCGGAGCCGGACCCGGGCGATCGCCTCGACGGCGGCGATCTCCCCCTCGAGGACCTCGTCGGAGCCCCGGAACCCCACGGCCGGGCTCCTACGGGGGCCGCGCGGTGTCGATCTGGGCCCGCTGGAGCCGGTTCGAGTAGTCGACGAAGACGGTCTTGATCTCGGTGAACTCCTCGATGGCGACGGAGCCGGCCTCCCGACCCCCGTTGCCGGTGTTCTTCACCCCGCCGAACGGCAGCTGGATCTCGGCGCCGATGGTGGGGGCGTTGATGTAGGTGATGCCGGCCTCCAGGTCGTTCACCGCCTGGAACGCGCGGTTCACGTCCCGGGTGTACAGCGACGAGGAGAGGCCGTAGGGCACGTCGTTGGCGATCCGCACCGCGTCCGCGTAGTCGTTCGCCTTCATCACGGAAAGCACCGGGCCGAAGATCTCCTCGGTGGAGATCCGGGTGCCGTGCACCGTCTCGAAGATGGTGGGCGCGATGAAGTGGCCCCGGTCGTACCGACCGCCCGTGAGCTTGTGCCCGCCGAGGACGAGCTTCGCCCCCTCGGCCCTCCCGATGGCGATGTACTCGAGGACCTTGCGCTCCTGGTCGGCGGAGGCGACGGGACCCATGTCGGTCGCGGGGTCGAGCGGGTCCCCGACCGTGAACTTCCCCACCCGGTCGACGAGCATCGCGAGGAACGTGTCGTAGATGGGGGCATGCAGGATGAGCCGGCTCGTCGCGGTGCAGCGCTGCCCCGACGTCCCGAAGGCGCCGAAGAGGACGCCGTCCAACGCCAGCTCCAGGTTCGCGTCGTCCATCACGATCATCGGGTTCTTGCCCCCGAGCTCCAGGTGGACCATCTTGAGCCCCGCCGCCGCGCGGGTGTAGACCTGCCGACCGGTCTCGACCCCGCCGGTGAAGGAGACGGCCCGGACCCGGGGGTCGGTGAGGAGGGCGTCCCCGACGGTCGCGCCGGAGCCGGTCACCATGTTGAGGACGCCGGGCGGGAGCCCCCCCTCGGCGTAGCACTTCACGACCTCGGCCGCGCAGGCCGCGGTGTTCGAGGCCGGCTTGAAGACGACGGTGTTGCCCGCCACGAGGGCCGCGGCGATCTTCCAGTTCGGGATCGCCGTCGGGAAGTTCCACGGCGTGATGCACGCGATGACCCCCTTGGGCTGCCGGACGGTGAGGCAGAACTTCGACCTCAACTCCGAGGGCACCGTCTCGCCCTGGAGCCGCCGGCCCTCGCCGGCCATGTACTCCACGAAGTCGATCGACTCCTGCACGTCCCCGCGGCCCTCGGCGAGCACCTTGCCCATCTCCCGGGTGACCAGCCGGGCGAGCTCCTCCTTCCGGCGCCGGAGCACCTGGGAGATGCGGAGGAGGAGGTCGGCCCGCGAGGGGGCGGGCATCTCGCGCCACGCCGGGTAGGCGGCCTGCGCGGCCGCGATGGCCGCCCCGGCGTCCTCCTTCCGGCCGGAGATGAAGGAGCCGACCGGCTCGCCGTTGGCGGGGTTCACGGTCGTGAACCGCGGGGCGTTCGGCGAGACCCAGGCGCCGTTGAGGAACAGTCCGTACTCGGGGGCGTCCATGGTAGCTCCGTCGGGCGGCGCGGCGACGTCCGACCCGCAGAAAAGGCTAGCCGCGGGGCCCCGGGGCCGTCCGCCCCGGGCTCGGGCGCAGGATTATAGGAGCCCCGTTCGTCGCCCGGGCGTGGAGAACCTCCTCGAGGCCGAGCTCACGCTCAGCGCACCCCCGCCGGGCGGGCCCACGGCCCTGGACGGGCTGCTCCCGGCGCTCGCCGAGGAGGCCATCGCCCGGACCCTGGCGCGCCGGGGCACGGGCCGCCTCGCGAGCTTCGGCCTCACCCACGACGTGCTCCGGGTCACCTTCGAGTCCGAAGGGGTGCGGCCGCACCAGGCGTTCCTCGCCTTCCTCCGCCGCCTGACCGAGGAGCTGGGGCGGAAGGAGAAGATCGGCGTCCGCAGCGTGAGGATCCGCCGGTACCGCGTGGAGTTCGACGTCGAGGGCCGGCCGGAGGCGCCGATCACCCTCCCGATCGAGCATACGCTCCATATCGAGGGCTCCCGGGCCCACCTGGAGCTCCCCGACCTGCCGGAGGAGGCGCTCCGGGACAACTGGGTGGATCGGACGATCGCCCTCGTCCAGGAGAAGATCCGCCGGCAGAGCTACCAGGGGAAGGAGCAGTACTGGGCGCTCCTGACCCAGAGCCCGCCGCGCGCCCAGGCCGCCCGGCCGGACCCGACCGAGGCGATGCTCTCCCGCAACTGGGTCCGGAGCGGCCCGACGAAGGGGAAGTGGTTCCTGGGACCCTCCGCCGCGCACCTCCTCCGGACGATGGACCGCATCGCCCGGACGGAGGTGCTGAAGCCGCTCGGGTTCGAGGAGGTGGTGCAGCCCCACCACGACTCCTTCGACATCCTCCTCAAGACGGGCCATCTCGAGGGGCTGCCGGGCGAGTTCTACTACGTGGCCGAGCCCAAGAGCCGGGACCCCGTGGCCTGGGAGCGGTTCACCGATCTCGTCAAGATCACCCGGAAGGTCCCCGAGGAGGAGCTCGCGCGGCTCGTCACCGGGCCGACCGCGGTCTCCTGCTACGCCCAGTGCCCGACCATCTACTGGTGGCTTTCCGGCCGGACCCTCCCCACCGGGGAGCTCCCGCTCAAGATCTTCGACGGCTCGGCCGTCTCGAACCGGTACGAGAGCGGCGGCCGGCACGGGCTCGAGCGGGTGGACGAGTTCCACCGGATCGAGCCGGTCTACGTGGGCACCCCCGAGCAGCTCCTGGACCTGCGCGAGGAGCTCCTGAAGCGCTACGCGCACGTCTTCGACACGATCCTCGAGCTCGAGTGGCGGACCGCCTGGGTCACGCCGTTCTACATGCAGCAGGCGGGCGCCGTCGGCGTCGAGGACGCCCAGGAGCGGATCAAGGGCACGATCGACTTCGAGGCCTACCTGCCCTACCGCGGCACCCGGGAGGCCTCCGAGTGGCTCGAGTTCCAGAACCTCTCCATCGTCGGGGACAAGTACACCCGGGCGTTCACCATCAAGACCCAGAAGGGCGAGCTCTGGTCCGGCTGCTCCGGCATCGGGCTCGAGCGGTGGCTCACCGCCTTCCTCGCCCAGAAGGGGCTCGATCCGACGGACTGGCCCTCGAAGTTCCGGGAGTACGTCGGCGAGATGCCCCCGGAGCTGCGCTTCCTGTAGCCGTCGGGCGCTCGGCGGGCCCGGCCGCGCAGGGAGCAGGTTGTTTTAGTCGGCGCCGGCTCGGGCCTCCCGTGGCGGGCAGCGCGCCGAACGGCCAGCGGCGGCTCGAGGAGTTCTTCGGCCCCGGGACGACCGCGGAAGCGCCCCCGGAGCCCGCCCGCCGTCGCAGCTACCCTCCTCCGCTCCCGAACCTCTGGGAGGTCCGGGAGGGCTCGGTCGTCCATCCCCTCCTGCGCCCGGGGGTCCTCCGCGCGCTGCCCTACCAGCTCGACCTGGCCCGGGTCGGGCTCCGCGAGGACCTCTTGGTGGTGCTGCCCACGGGGATGGGCAAGACGGTGATCGCGGCGCTGATCGCCGCCGAGCGGATCCGGGAGGGGGGAGGCAAGGTGCTCTTCCTGGCCCCGACCCGTCCGCTCGTCCAGCAGCATGCCGAATCGTTCGGACGCTGGTTCACCGAGCTCCGCCGGGCCCGCTTCGCGGGCACCGTCCGCACCCCGGTCCGGGAAGGCAGCTGGGAGGGCGCGGAGGCGGTCTTCGCCACGCCGCAGATCATCGCCCACGACCTCGCGGCGGGCCGGTACTCGCTCTCCGACGTGGGATTGATCATCCTCGACGAGGCGCACCGCACGGTCGGGAAGTACGCCTACGTCGAGATCGCCCGGACGTTCCGGGAGCAGCGCCCCGAGGGGGGCCGGCTCCTGGCCCTCACCGCCTCCCCCGGGGGCGAGGAGGCGCGGGTCGAGGAGGTGGTGGACGCCCTCGGGGTGGCCCGGGTGGAGGCCCGGAACCGCACCGACGAGGGGATCGCGGAGCACCTGCCCGAGATCCAGGTCGAGCAGCGCTGGGTCGACCTTCCACCCGTGGCCCGGCACCTCCAGGGGCTGCTCACCGCCGCCCTCCGCCGCGAGGGTCACCAGCTCCAGAAGATGGGCTACCTCCGGAAGAAGCCGCTCGCGAGCCTCTCGGTCAAGGACCTGATCGCGCTCCGGGGCGAGATCTTCGCCCGGCCGGGGCCGATGGTCCGGAAGTTCGGTCCGCTGTACCACCAGCTCATCCTGCTCCACCTCCACCACGCGCTCGAGCGGCTCGAGACCCAGGGGATCGGACCCCTCGTGCAGTACCTGGACCGGCTCGCCGCGAAACCGAAGCCGGGGAAGGGGGACCGGGCGGTCCTGAAGCTCCCCGAGGTCGTCGCGGCGCGCGCGGAGGCCGTGGCCGCGCTCGGGGAGCGCCGGGAGGTCTCCCACCCGAAGCTCGACGTCGTCGCCCAGATCGTCGAGAACGAGATGGCGGCGCCCCGGGGCCGGCCCCCGCGCATCCTCGTCTTCGCCCAGTACCGTGACACCATCCAGGAGATCCAGGAGAGCCTGGAGGCCCGGGGGCTCCGGGTGGGCCGGTTCGTCGGCCAGGCGACCCGGGACCGTGGCGACCGGGGGATGAGCCAGAAGGACCAGGCCCGGACCCTGGAAGGGTTCCGCTCCGGCCAGTTCCCGGTGATGGTGGCGAGCAGCGTGGCCGAGGAGGGGATCGACGTCCCCGATGTCGACGTCGTCGTCTTCTTCGAGGCGGTGCCGAGCGAGATCCGGGCGATCCAGCGGCGGGGCCGCACCGGCCGCACGTCGGTGGGGAAGGTCGTCGTCCTGCTGGCCCGGGAGACCCGGGACGTGGGCTACCAGCGCGCCGAGGCGCGCCGCGAGGCGTCGATGACCCGGGTGATCCGCCGGCTGTCGAGGAAGGGACGGGCCCGGGCGCTGGGCCCGGGGGCGGCCGGGGCCCCGGGGTCGGAGCCCGGGACGGACGGGGGCCACCGCCCTCCACCATAAGCCCTTCTTCCCCACGGCGGGGCGCCCGGCTCGGACGCCGGCTCTAAATACCGGCCGACGGGTCCAACGCCGGCTGGGTGGATGGACCTGTTCGGGTGGGTGGCCCAGAACCTGGGCCTGGTCGTGTTCACCGTGATCGTGGTCGGCCTGATCGCCTACCTGGGCTACGCGATGGCGCGGCCCGACCGCTTCTAACCGGAGGCCGGTGTTCGACTGGACCGCGCTGAGCGAGATCGTCATCGTCCTCGCGCTCGTCCTGGCCGCGGGGCCGCCGCTCGGGAGCTACATCGCCCGGGTCTTCCTCCACCGGCCGGCCTTCGGCGACCGGTTCTTCACGCCCTTCGAGCGGCTCGTCTACCGGGCGCTGGGCGTCTCCTCGCGCGACGGGATGCGCTGGACGGAGTACTTCGGCGGCCTCCTCCTCGTGAACGTGGTGGTCCTCCTCTGGGTCTTCCTCGTCATGATGACCCAGCAGGACTTCTTCCCGACGCAGCCCGGGTTCGTCCCGATGAGCTGGGACCTGGCCCTCCACACGGCGGCGAGCTTCACCACGAACACCGACTTCACCCACTTCAGCGGCGAGACGAGCTGGACCCTGGGCGGGGCGATGATCGGCATCTTCGTCCCCTTCTTCATGTCCGCGGCGACCGGCCTCGCCGTGCTCGCCGCCGTGGCCCGCGGCTTCGCCCGGAAGGACGGCACGCTCGGCAACGTCTACGTCGACCTCGTCCGTTCGGTCACCCGGATCCTGCTCCCCCTCTCGGTGCTGGGCGCGGTGGGCTTCGTCCTCCTCAGCGTCCCCGACACCCTCACCCACTACGTCACCGCCTACCCGCCGCACGCGGCGTCGTTCACCATCTTCCTCGGCCCCGTCGCCCCCTGGAACTCGATCGAGCTCCTGGGCACGAACGGGGGCGGCTACTACGGCCTCAACGCCGCCTCCCCGCTCGCCACGCCGAACGTGGGCTCGAGCCTCCTCGGCAGCTTCCTCATGCTGCTCCTGCCCTTCGCGATGCCCTTCGCGTTCGGCTCCATCGTCCGCCGGCCGGGGGAGGCGTACCCGCTCCTCGGCACGAGCCTCATCGTCTTCCTCCTCGCGATCGGGCTCTTCCTCTTCTGGGACAGCAGCACGAACCTCCTCGCGGCCGGCTCCCGGTTCGCCTACCCGGTGGACGTCTTCTTCCAGACCTCGAGCATCTACAACAACGTCGGCGCGACCAACCTGACGATCGGCTTCTTGGCGCCGCTCTCCCAGATGGTCCTGTTCTTCGGCATGTTCACCCAGGCGACCCCCGGGGGCGTCGGCACGGGGTTCGCCACCCTCCTCGTGAACGTGGTCATCGCCGTCTTCCTCGCCGGGCTCATGGTGGGCCGGACCCCCGAGTACCTGGGGAAGAAGATCGGGCTCGCCCAGGTCCGCTGGGCGGCGCTCGTCCTCCTCGTGCACCCGGCGGCGGTCCTGATCCCGACCGCGATCACCTGGGCCGGGGGCTTCGCGACCTTCCCGCCCGGGGCGCTGCCCTCGTCGGCCTATCTCTGCCTGCACCCGGGCATCTGCCCGACGGCGCAGAACTTCACCGCGATCCTGTACGAGTTCACCAGCGAGGCGGCGAACAACGGCTCGGGGTACGGCTACGTCAACGACGCCACGCCGTACTTCAACGTCGTGGGGGCGGCGGTCATGCTCGTCGGCCGGTTCCTGCCCATCCTGGGGATGCTCGTCATCGCCGGGCACTTCAGCGAGCAGAGCCCGCAGCCGGCCGGGGCGGGCACGCTGAGGACGCAGAGCCTGACCTTCACGCTGTACCTCACGCTCATCCTGATCGTCGTGACCGCGCTGCTCTTCCTGCCGGCGATCGCGCTCGGGCCGCTCTCGCAGATCGGAGGCTAGCCCGTGGCGCAGGCGGCCACCGAGCACGGCGCCACGGTCCCGACCCGGCGCCCGGTCCACCTGTCGACCGGCCTCATCCTCAAGGAGTCGTTCAAGATGTTCGACCCGCGCCGGGAGGCCCGCCACCCGGTGATGTTCGTCGTCTGGGTGGTGTTCCTCTTCGTCGCGGTCATCACCTTCTTCCCCTCGCTCTTCCCCGACGTCGAGAAGGGCTACGACCCGGTCTACTCGCTCGCGGTCACGATCATCCTGTTCCTGACCCTCTGGTTCTCCCACGTGAGCGAGGCGATCGCGGAGGCGCAGGGGAAGGCGCAGGCCGACAGCCTCCGCGAGATCAAGAGCGGCGCCCGGGCCCGGCAGATCCGGCCGGACGGGCAGGCGCGCTGGGTGCCCTCGGACGCGCTCCACATCGGCGACACCGTGGAGGTGCAGCCCGGCGAGGCGGTCCCGATCGACGGGGACGTGATCTCGGGTGCCGCGCAGGTCGACGAGTCGATGATGACGGGCGAGAGCGCGCTCGTCGTGCGCGAGGCGGGGGGCGACAAGACGAGCGTGCTGGGCGGCACGAAGGTGGTGGAGGGCTCGATCCGGGTCCGGGTCACCTCGGCGCAGGGCCAGTCGTTCCTCGACCGGCTCATCCAGCTCGTGGAGGGGGCGAACCGCGCGAAGACGCCCAACGAGCTCGCCCTCGACACCATCCTCGCCTCCCTCACGGTCGCCTTCCTGGTGGTCGTGATCACCTTCGTCTACCTCGCCGACGCCTACCGGCTGCTCGCGCCGTCGGTCGTGAACCTGGCCACGCTCATCGCGCTGCTCGTCTGCCTCATGCCGACCACCATCGGGGCGCTCCTCCCGGCGATCGGCATCTCCGGCCTCAACCGGGTCGCGAAGTCGAACATCATCTCGAAGAGCGGCAAGGCCGTCGAGGCGGCGGGGGACCTCGACCTCCTCATCCTGGACAAGACCGGCACCATCACGGTCGGGAGCCGGCTCGCCGTCCAGTTCGTGGAGGCGCCCGGGGTCGCGAAGCAGGACCTGCTCAACTGGGCGCTCGTCGCCTCGAGCGCCGACGACACCCCGGAGGGCCGGTCGGTGCTGAGGCTCGCCGCGGGCCGGGGCGGGACCGCGCCGCACCTCGATGCCGGCAGCTTCCGGGTCGTGCCCTTCAGCGTGGAGCGGCGGATGAGCGGGATCGTGCTCGCCGACGGGAGCGAGATCTACAAGGGGTCGGTCCAGGCGATCCGGGAGTACTGCGGGGAGTTCCCGGCCGCGCTCCAGGAGGCCGCCGACGCCGCCGCGCGCCGCGGGATGACGCCGCTCGCGATCTCGGTGAGCCGCCGGGCGGTGGGCGTGGTCCTCCTCAAGGACGTGGTGAAGCCCGGCATCCAGGACCGGATCCACGAGCTGAGGACGATGGGGATCCGCACGGTGATGTGCACCGGGGACAACCGGCTCACGGCCGCCGCCATCGCGCGGGAGAGCGGGGTGGACGAGTACGTCGCGGAGGCGCGTCCGGAGACGAAGCTCGAGCTCGTGCGCCGGGAGAAGGCGAACGGGCGGCTCGTGGCCATGAGCGGCGACGGCACCAACGACGCCCCCGCGCTCGCCCAGGCGGACGTCGGGCTCGCCATGAACAGCGGCACGAGCGCCGCGAAGGAGGCCGGCAACATGGTCGACCTCGACAACGACCCGACCAAGCTCATCGAGGTGGTCTCCATCGGCAAGCAGCTCCTCATCACCCGGGGGGCGCTGACCACCTTCTCCATCACCAACGACGTGGCGAAGTACTTCGCCATCATCCCGGCGATGTTCGTGACCACCGGCGGGATCCTCATCGCCGGCGACCAGCTGCTCAACATCATGGGGCTCACGGACCCCAAGCTCGCCATCCTCTCGGCGCTCCTGTTCAACGCCTTCATCATCCCGCTGCTCATCCCCCTCGCGCTCTCCGGGGTGAGCTTCCGCCCCAGCACCGCCATCGACCTGCTGCGGCGGAACCTGATCCTGTACGGGGCGGGGGGGATCGTGAGCGCCTTCATCGGGATCTACCTCCTCTACCAGTTCCTGGTCTGGCTCGGGGTCCAGCCCTGGTGGATCCCCATCGTCGCCTTCGTGGCCCACCACCTCGCGGGGGGCCTCCTGTGACCAGCTCCGTGCGCCCCGAGCCCGCCCCGCGCCCCCGGCCCCCGCCCCCGGCGCTCCGGGGCGAGAGCCTCCAGACGCCGAGGACGGCGACGGGGCGGGCGTACTCGGGCCTCCGCCACCTCCGGGCCGCGCTCGTCCTGCTCGGGGTCGCGGTGCTGCTGCTCGCCGTCGCCTATCCCCTCGCCCTCGTCGGGTTCGGGCAGGTGGTGAACCCCCACGGGGCGAACGGGTCGCTCACCCACAACCCGAACGGCTCGGTGAACGGCTCGAAGCTGCTCCCGCCGAACACCACGAGCACCGTGGGGGGCCTCTCGCCGCTCCCGCCCTCCCCGACCGCGGGGCGGCCGGGCGGGAGGAGCGAAATGCTCTCCTACGTCGCGTGGCGTACGAGCCTTCCCGAAGGGGTCTAGCACGCATGTACCGCCGTCTCCTGATCCCGGTCGCCGAGGCCTCCGAGGTCGAGCCGCTGATCCGGCTCGGCGCGGCCCTCCTGGACGCCGACGGGGAGATCCGGGTCCTCCACGTCATCTCCGGGGGCTCGCTCCCCGAGGTGACCCGGGAGTGGCGCTCCTCGGTCAACATCGTCGTCCCCGCCCACGAGGCCGGCGCGGCGCTCGACGTCCGGGTGGACCCGGAGGTGCGGGGCGCCTCCGACGTGACGGCCGAGATCCTCGACACCGTCGAGACGCACCAGGCCGACGCGATCCTGATGACGATCGGCCGGAGCCGCAAGAGCCGCAACCCCTTCGTCGGCCACGTGACGAGCGGGATCCTCCACCACGCCGCGTGCGACGTCGTCATCGTGAACCGGCTCGCGCTCGCCGGGGAGCGGGCGCCCCGGATCCTGATCCCGACCTTCACCGAGCACCCTCCCTCCAAGGCGGTCCGGGTCGCCGAGGAGATCGCGGTGCGGAACCAGGGGATGCCCATCATCACCCTGTCGATGGCCGCCCGGCCCTCGACCACCGAGGACGACGCGGGACCCGCCCGGTCGCCGCGGGGCCTGCCGATGTCGACGCGGCGCTCCTTCTTCTCCGAGTCCCTCCTCCTGCGGGGGTCCCGGCTGCCCGAGCTCATCCTGCGGGAGGCGTCCCGGGAGCGCTACGGGCTCCTCATCGTGGGCGAGGAGGGCCACCGGCCCGTGCGCCCGCTCCTCACCCGGCGGTTCCTGGAGGAGCTCTTCCGGAACGCGCCGTGCCCGGTGATGGCGGTGCGGGGCTAGCCGGTCGGGGGCGCGCGGTGGGCGAGCTCTGGTTCGTGGGCCTGGGCCTGAACGACGAGCGGGACCTCTCGCTCCGCGCCCGGGAGCTCCTCGGGGGGGCCGGGGCGATCTTCACGGAGGAGTACACGAGCCGCCTCGCGCCCGGCGCGATCGACCGGCTCGCGGGCGAGCTGGGCCGGCCGATCGCGCGGCTCTCCCGCGAGGCGCTCGAGGGCGAGGGGCCGGTCCGCGCGGCGCTCGCGGAGCACGACCGGGTGGTCCTCCTCGTGACCGGCGACCCGTTCGTCGCGACCACCCACGTCGCCCTCCGGGTCTCGGTCGAGGGCTGGGGCCACCGCTGGCGCTACCTGCCCAACGCGACGGTGCTCTCCGCCGCCCCCGGGCTCCTCGGCCTCATGCACTACCGGTTCGGGCGGACCGTCTCGCTCCCCTTCCCGGCGCCGGAGTTCGCGCCCCGGTCGCCGCTCGAGGCGATCGCGGAGAACCGGTCCCGGGGGCTCCACTCGCTCCTCCTCCTCGACCTCCGGCCGGAGGAGGGACGGTACCTGACCGCCGGCGAGGCGATCCGGATCCTGGCCGAGCGGGACGTCGGGGACCCCCCGCTCCTCCCCCCGGACCTCGACCTCGGGGTGGTCGCCCGGGTCGGGACCCCCACGGAACGGGCCTGGTTCGGTCCCCGGTCGCAGCTCGCGGGGATCGACTTCGGCCCGCCGCTCCACGCGATCGTGGTGCCGGCGCCCACGCTCCACTTCCAGGAGGCGGAGGCGGTCCGCCACTGGCGCGTGGACCCCCGCTAGCCGAGCGCGCTCCCCGTCGCGACGCCCACCGCGTCCGCGAACTCCTGGAGCCGGAAGGGACGGAGCAGGACCACGTCGGCCATCCCGTCCGGGAGGGCCGGCGTCGATCCCCCCGGCGCCACGAACAGGGTCCGGGTCCCGGGCGACACCCGCCGGGCCTCCGCGAGCAGACCGGGCGCCGCGCCGCTCGGCAGCGAGGCGTCGACGACCAGGAGCGCCGGGCTCTGGTTCCGGAGGAGCTCGAGCCCCTCGGTGGGGCCGGTCGCCTCGCCCAGGACCCGGAACTTCTGGAGCTTGAGGAGCCCGCGGAGCAGGCTCCGGATCTCCTCGTCACCGGAGACGACGATGGCCGTGGGCGGCGGTGCCTCCATGGGAGCTCCCGGGGACCGGGGGACGCGTCCCGCGCCGGCCCCCCGCCGCCGCCCGGCCCTGGGGACCGGGAGGGGCGACGGGGGTACCCGGCCGACGTCGGGTACTGCGGATCCATCCAGCCTGGTGGGATCTAGCCCGGACCCCGTATATGGAACTGTGTTCCGCTCCGCCCGGGGGCCCGCGGCCGTTCAGGCGGTCCCGCCGGCGACGCCGGCGGAGTTGAGCAGGGCCACGAGCGCCCCGTCGTACCCCTCCGGCGGGATCTCGAGGAGCGAGCGCGAGGCCGCCGCGAGCGACTCCCCGAACTGCCGCTCGGTGTCGCTGAACTGCCAGGCGTGCGGTCCCGACCGTCCCAGGGCGGTCAGGAGCCCCCAGGCGAGCCCCCGCTCCTTGCCCTCCCGGGGGAGGTTCTGGACGATCCACCGCTCGGCGGCGACCGCGCCCCCCACCCGGAAGCTCCGGGCGACCGAGTCCGCGAAGGCGGCCTCGGGGGCGAGATGACCGTACCGGGGCAGGGCCGCGAGCTTGCTCCGCTCCTCCGCCTGCTGGGCGGCCCGCCGCAGCAGCTCGGAGATCCGCCCCGGGGCGGCCTTCGCCTGCTCGACCAGGCGACGGGCCTCTTCGGGATCGGGTTCGATGGCGGCGACGATCGCCTCCGCGTGGCCGCGCCAGAGCCGCTCGAGCGCCTGGCTCGCGGTCGGCTCGGCCAGCTCGAAGAGGCCATCGACGGAGGGCAGCACCTCCTCGAGGGCCCTCCGCTCGACCGAGTTGGGATGGAGGCCGTCGACGAACGCCGACCGGTTCCCGCCGTAGCAGACGCCCCCCGCGACGAAGAGCCGCTGCCCGCCGCCGGCCACGGACGGGCTGGTCTCGTCCACGTACGCCTGGAGGAACTCCTTGTCGGAGATGCGGCCGGCGCTGTACCGGCCCCGGGTCCGCCGGGAGAGCGGCGGGAGGTGATGGTGGACGCACTCCGGCCCGCCCCGGCAGTCCACGTTGAGCTCCGCCGTGACGTCGAAGGCCTGCTCGGCCCGGGGCTGCGCCATCCCGGCGGCGAGCGATCCCAGGAGCTGCGCGTCCTCCCGGGCGCATCGGGAGCAGATCCGGAACGACCGGTCGGCGCTCGTCCACTCCACGCCGAGGAACGGCACGGGGTCGTGGCGCGCCAGGTGCGGGCAGACGAAGGAGCCGGAGCCGGCGCGCTCGAACCGGTAGGGGAGCGCCTCGTCCTGCTTGCGCAGGAACTCCGGCGGGGGGGTCGCCTCCCGTCCGACGCAGAGGAGCCGGTCGGGCAGCGCGTAGAAGTAGTATCCCTTCCGGGCGAGCCAGAGGTAGCCCAGCATGAGCCGCCGGGGGTCGGCATGCTGCTGGACCGCGATCTGGAACTCCGCCGGGGCGCGGGCGAGCGGAGCGTAGGAGACCTCCGCGCCGCCGAGCCGGGCCGGCAGCAGCGCCGGCAGGTCGGACTCCAGGTAGAACCGGAGGAAGCCGGCGTAGGCGCGGGCGAAGGGGTCGCCCCAGCGGCGCATCCGGTCGAGCCGCTTCTCGTCGTCCCGCTCGGCCCGGACCTCCTCGAACCGGTCCCGGAGCCGGTCGAACGGCTCCGTCGGGCACTCGCGGGTGAGCTTCGGAAGGAGCGGCTCGCTCGAGCGGCGGAGCGCCTCCACGCTCTTGAGGAGCCCCTCCTCCCGCCCCCCCGAAGCGCGCCGGATCCGCACCATCCGTCCCGGGCGACGGAGCGTCCGTACTTCAGTTCGTCCCGTGCCGCCGGGCGCGAGGGGGGTCGAACGCTCCCTTCGCTCCGCGCCGGGGCCCCCCGTGGTCCGGCCCCGGGGCGGAAGCGGGGCGGAGGGGATCGAACGGCGGTGCGAAACGGCCCGGGCCGGGAGGATCCGATCCCCTGCGGTCGCCGGGCGATCGCCGCCTCCGGCCCGAGCCCGCGTCCTCGACCTCCCCCTCGCGCCTCCGCATCGTCGCCGCGAGCGATGCAGTGGCCGCGGGGATCCTCGCGATCTGTCCTGAAGGAGGTCCGCCCGAGGTTGCTCTCCGGACGGCCGGAGCCGTGACCCCCGGGGGGTCGAAGGGTTCGGGAGACGAGGGCCGGCCTACCGGTGGCAGAGGTCGCGGAAGTTCGAAAGGAGCCGCGTGCCTCCCTGGGTGTGCTCGACCTCGGGGTGGAACTGCACCCCGTACCGGGGGGCGGTGGGGTCCTCCATCGCCTGGATGGGACAGCTCTCCGAGCGGGCGAGCCGTCGCCAGCCCGGCGGCAGCGTCGTCACCTGGTCGTTGTGGCTCTCCCAGACGGCGAGCGGGGAGCCGATCCCGGCGAAGATCGGATGCTCGGGCGCCTCGACGGTGAGCGTGACCCGCCCGAACTCGGGGGCGCCGGCGCGCGCGACGGAGCCGCCGAAGTGGCGGGCCAGGAACTGGTGGCCCACGCAGATGCCGAGGACCGGGACCCCGACCCCGTCGATCCACTCGCCCACCCGGCCGAGCCGGTCGGTGCCCTCGAGGCTCAGGGCGCCTCCGCTCAGGACCACCCCGTCGATCCCCGCGAGCTCCGCGGGGGCCGCGGTGTTGGGCAGGATGGTGCAGTCGACGCCGAGGTCGCGGAGGACCCGCCACTCCCGGTGCGTCCACTGCCCGCCGTTGTCGATGACGGGGATCCTCATGGGACCGGCGGCTCGCGGGGCCCCGCGGGGGCCGGGTCCGGGGTGCCGGCGGAGGCCGGAGCGTCGCGGAGGGAGCGGACCTCCCGGTGCAGCTCGCTCACCTCCTGGCGCATCTTGAGCATCTCCTGCTCGAACGGCGTGAACCCGCGGGCCGAATAGATCTGGCTCGAGAGGTAGAACCCGACGAACACCGCCCCGACGAGCGCGAGGATCGTGATCAGCACCAGCGAGACGATGATCGTGAGCGGCGAGAGCGCGGCGATGGCGAGCGGGAGGGTGAAGAGCCGCGTGATCTCGGCGATCTCGACCACGACGAGCACGGTGATCACGAGGACCCAGAAGAGCGTCCAGCGCGGGATCTTCATGGGGGCGCCGCCACCTCGAGCAGGGGGAGCGGCTCGGGAAGGTCGGTGACGGCGAAGGAGGTCACGCCCGGGCTCAGCCCCGGCGTGAGGGGCTCGATCAGGAGGGAGTTCGCGGTCACGTTGAAGGCGTACATCCCCTGGTACTCCGCCGTCCCGCCCTGCGCATCGACGAACACCGCCGTCGCGTTCACCGCCACGAGCGGCGCGGAGGAGTTCACCGAGACCGAGATGCTGTCGGTGGCGTTGCTCCAGTGGGTCCAGGTGAGGTTCTGCGGCGTTCCCTGGAACGGCCACGAGGGGATCGCGGCGAGCCCGAGGCGGAGGGCCTGGAAGCCGGTGGTCTCGACCCCCATCACGTAGAAGTCGGTCCGGTCCCCGTGCACGGCCCGGTACACCACGAGCTCCGCGGAGGTCGTGGGCGAGCCCGCGGAGTGGGCGCCCACGCCGAGCAGGCTCGGGGTGGTCAGGATCAGGAGCAGCATGAGGACCGCGAGCCCGACGAACGGCCACTGGAAGGGCCCCGCCTCCCGTCCGCCGTCCCCCATCATCGTTCCGGCGCCTTCCATCCCGTATAGAGGTGGTGCGGGACCTCGAGCTGGTCGAGGACCTTGCCCGCGAGGTAGTCGGTGATCGCCTCGACGCTCTTCGGGTGGAGGTAGTAGGCGGGCTCCGGCGGGAGGACCACCACGCCGAGCTGGGCGAGCCGGGTCAGGTGCTCGAGCAGGATCGGCGAGAGCGGCGTCTCGCGGGGGACCAGCACGAGCTTCCGGCGCTCCTTGAGATGCACGTGGGCCGCCCGCGTGATCAGGGTGTCGGCGAGCCCGAGGGCCACCTTGGCGGCGGTGTTCGACGAGCAGGGCACGATCGCCATCCCCGAGCTGGCCCGGGAGCCGCTCGCGATGGGCGCGGCGAGGTCGTCGTCGGCGTAGACGGTCTGGGCGAACCTCTCGAGCGCCGCCGGCTCGAGTCCCGATTCTTCCCGGAGGACCGCGCGGGCCCCCCCGGAGATCACGAGCGCGACGGGGGTCCCCGCGGCGTGGGCCGCCTCGAGGACGCGCACCGCGATCGGGGCGCCGCTCGCGCCTGAGATACCGATGATCACCGGAGCCCTGGCCACGCTTGTCGCTCCCCGTCCTTATAGCCTTCAACGGATGGGGCGATTTGAGGCATTCCCCCGGTCGGAAGATGGCCGTTTCGTCCGCGCGCGCCGCCCTGGTGGGGGCGGGACAGACGAAGTTCGGGGCGCTGAAGGACGGTCCCCGGGAGATGCTCTCGACCGCCCTGGGGCAGGCGGTAGCGAGCGTCGACCGCGGCTTCGACCCGGGCGCGCTCGACGAGGCATTCCTCGGGACCCTCGGCTTCTCCGGCTGGCAGCTCGGGAACTCCTCCGCGCTCCTCGCCGAGGCGGCGCACCGCCCCGGGATGCCCGTGACCCGGATCGAGAACGCCTGCGCCTCGGCCGGGTTCGCCTTCCGGGCCGGCGTGGAGGCGATCGAGAGCGGCCGGTGCGAGGCGGTGCTCGTGGCCGGGCTCGAGAAGATGACCGACTCCCCCTCCGCCCGGCGGCGCTACTGGCTCGGGGTGAGCGGCGACACCGAGTGGGAGCGGCTCGCCGGGCTCACCTTCGCCGGGGTGTACGCCCTCCTCGCCTCGCGCCACCGGATCGAGCACGGGACCCCCCCGGAGGCGCTCGCCGAGGTGGCGGTCAAGGCGCACCGCAACGCCCTCCTGAACCCGAACGCGCAGTTCCACAAGGCGATCAGCCGGGAGCAGGTGCTGGCGGCGCCGCGGGTGGCCGATCCGCTCGGCCTGCTCGACTGCTGCCCGATCTCCGACGGGGCGGCGGCGCTCCTCCTCGTCCGGGCCGACCGGGCCCGTCGCTACACCGACACCCCCGTCTACGTGGCGGGCCACGGCGCCGGCTCGGACTTCCTGGCCGTCCAGGAGCGGCCCTCCCTGACCGGGCTCGCGGCGAGCCGCCGGGCGGCCGACCAGGCGTTCCGTACGTCCGGGTTCGACCGGTCGGCGCTCTCCCTCGCGGAGGTGCACGACTGCTTCACCATCGCCGAGCTCCTCGCCCTCGAGGACCTGGGCCTCGCCCCGCCCGGCGGGGCGGCGGCGATGACCCTCGAGGGGGCCACCGCGATCGGCGGGCGGCTCCCCGTGAACCCCGACGGCGGGCTCAAGGCGAAAGGCCACCCGATCGGTGCGACGGGGGCGAGCCAGATCTACGAGGTGTTCCTGCAGCTCCGAGCGGCCGCCGGCCGCCGCCAGGTCCCCGGCGCGACCCGGGCCCTCGCCCACAACGTCGGCGGTTCGGGGGCCTGCGCGGTCGTCCACCTGTTCGAGGCGGGCTAGGATGGGCCGGCACCTCCGGAGGGCCGGGATCGCGCTGCCGGCCGTCCTCGCGGGCGGTCGGCGGCGGGAAGCTCCGGACGAGGACCGGTTCACGCTGGCCGTCGCGGCGGCCGAGACCCTCGAACGGTCGGACGACCCGGAACCGATCGGCCGGGTCCACCTGTTCGGGGAGTTCACGGTAGAGCAGGCGGAGCGGATCGGGGTCGCGCTCGGGATGGTCCCGGGCGCACCGGCCGCCCGCCACCCCGGGGACGCGCCGGCGTTGCATGCGCTCCTCACCGAGGAGCAGGGCCACCCCGGTCCGGGGGCCGCCGTCGTCCTCGCCGCCGACGCCCTCCGGGAGTCGTCGGAAGCGGGGGCGCTCGCGCGGGACTCCGGCGCCGTGGCCCTCTGGCTGGGTTCCGCGGCGGAGCGCCCTCCCCCGCCTTCCCGGCGGCCCGACCGGCCCGAGCTGCGGCTCGGCGCGGAGGGCTCGGCGCTCGAGCTCGCCGCGGAGCTCGCCGCCCAGCTCCCGGGCGATCTCCTCGTGCCGTCCACGACCGAGGCCTCCTGGACGGTGGGCCACGCCCCGCCCGGTCCGGAGGTCACCGCGCGCTCGGAGGGGGCGTACGTCCCGTGGCCCCGGTACCTGGAGAACCTGCCGAGCCGGTGGCGGTTCGCCGCCGACCGGTGCGGTCGCTGCGGGGCGATCACCTTCCCCGTCCGGGGGTCCTGCCGTTCGTGCGGGGCCGCGGAGGGGCTGGGACGGTTCGAGCTGCCCCGCACGGGCGGCACCGTCCTGGCCGTGACGACCGTCCACCCGGGCGCCCAGCCCACCGAGTTCGACTGGCGCGTGGAGCTGCTCGGCGCCTACGACGTGGCGCTGGTGGAGCTCGCGGACGGGGTCCGGGTCACGCTCCAGGTCACCGACGCCCCGCCCGGCGCGCTCCGGGCGGGCGACCGGGTCGCGACCCGGCTGCGCCGCCTCTACCCGATGGAAGGCGAGTGGCGGTACGGCCGGAAGGCGATGCCGCTCTAGATCTTCGGGCGCGAAATCGCGGGCGCGGAGGCCGGCTCCCAGGGGGCTTCGAGCCAGCGCGCGTAGATCTGCCGCGCGAGCATCGGGGGGTCCTCGAGGGGGGTGAAGGCGTACTTCGCCGGCGGCGGGCTCCCGACGACGACCGGGACGCGCCGGAGGACGCCGCGCCGGAAGAGGTCGACCTTTACCTCCTCCCCGGGCGCGTACCGCTTGAGCGCTTCCCCGAATCCGGCGAACAGGACCCGGTAGCCGTCGAGCGCGACCACCTCGTCGCCCGGGGAGAGCCCGGCACGGCGCGCGGGGGTCCCGTCCCGGACCTCGGCGATGCGGGCCCGGTCGCCCTCGGAGCGGAGCTCCACGCCGAGGTAGGCGGGCTCCGTCGGCTCGATGCCGTTGGGGGCCGGTTTCGGCGCCGGGCCGAAGGCGAGCCCGGCGTGGCGGGCCGCCTCCGCGATGGGCGGATCCTCGGTTCCGGCGATGTAGCGGGCGAAGAAGCTCCCGAGATCGATCCCCGAGACCCGCTCCACCACGGAGGGCAGCTCGCCCTCCTCGAGCCCGCGGCCGGTCCGCCCGTACTCCGCCCAGAGGTGGCGGACGACGTCCTCGAGCCCGAGCCGGTTCTCGGTCCGCGCCCGGAGCTCGAGATCGAGGCAGGCGGAGGCCACGTGCCCCTTGACGTAGTAGTCGACCGACTGGTTCTGCGTCTCCTCGTAGGGCCGGTACCGATCGATCCACGCGAGGTAGGAGGCCTCCTCCGCGCTCCGGTGGTGCCGGCCGGGCGAGGCGAGGAGGAGCCTCACCTTCTCGGCCAGGTACTGGAGGTAGGCCGACGGGGTGAACAGCCCCGCCCGGCGGACGAGCAGCCCCGCGGCGTAGTCGGTCGTACCCTCCATCCACCACAGGAGGCGGGTGTAGTTCTCCCGGTCGAAGTCGAACGGTCCGAGGACCTTCGGCCGGATCCGCTTCACGTTGTACAGGTGGAAGTACTCGTGGGAGACGAGCGTGAGGAACCGGTCGTAGCTCTCGCGGGGCTTGAAGGAGCTCCGCTCGACCACCAGCGAGGTGGAGTTCGCGTGCTCGAGCCCACCGTCCCGCCGATCGTGGAGGTGGAGGAAGAAGGTGAAGGAGGCGAGCGGGGAGCTGCCGACGTAGCGGATCTGCGCCTCCACGATCCGGGCGACGTCCTGCTCGAGGCGGTGGAGCTCGTAGTTGCCCGGGCCCCCGCAGATCACGATGTGGTGCGGGATGCCCGCCGGGTGGAGGGTGAGCACGGTCGGTCGCCCGGCGTCGATGGGCGCGTCGACGAGCGCCTCGTAGTTCGGCGCGCGGAAGCGGACCGGGTGCTCCCCCAGCCGCGGCAGCTCCGCATGGGCGCTCCAGCCCGCCGGCAGGTTCAGCACGATCTCGACCGGCTCCCCCTCCCGGCCCGCGACCCAGGGGAGGCAGCGCGTCGCGTTGAGGAAGGCATGCTCGTCGGTGAAGTCGATCCCGTCGTCGAGGAGATCGTGGCCGTAGACGCTGTAGAGGAACTCCACCGCGGCCGCTCCCTGGGTGACCACCCTCCAGCGGTTCTTGGCCCGCCGCTCGACCGTCAGCTCCCGCACCGCGCCCGCGGCGGAGCGGGCGGAGACCTCCCCGACCTCCCGCGCCGACTCCCGGAGCTCGTAGGCTCCGGGGGCCCAGACCGGCAGCACGATCTCGACCTCCGGGCCGGTGATCCCCCGGATCTCCAGCGAGAAGGACCCGCGGTGCGACTTCGGCTCGAACGAGCGCAGCGTGTAGAGGATGCGGGCGTCGGACTCGACCATGGAGCTCGGCGCCCCGACCCGGGCGCCGCGATAACCTCTTGCGGTCCGTCCCGGGCCACGGGCCGATCAGGCGAAGCCGGGGGGGTTCTCCTTCCGGGCGGAATCCCCCTTCCGGCGGTAGGGCTCCACGCCCAGTCCGAGCTGGATCGCGAGCGCCCGGAAGGTCTGGTTCAACTGCTCGACGCCGCGGGCGAGCTCGCGCAGCTCCTCGCGCATCTCGGCGAGCTCCCGGCGCATCGTCTCGACCTCCGCCCGGAGCTGTCGCCCCGCGTCCTCCCCGGCCATCGCGGGATAGCCGAGGGCCCTCCGCCTTGATAGAGCATCCGGTGCCCCCCCGGGGGCGCGGCTCGCCTAGCCGCGGGCGCCCGCGTCGCCGCCCGGTCCGAACGGGTTCGAGGACCGGCCCCGGTCCTGGAACCGCTCCCACCGTCCCGCCGTCCGGGAGAAGTCCACGCGCTCGAGCTCGACCTCGAACGCCTTGAGCATCTCCTGCGGCGCGGGCCGGACGTGGATCTCGTAGACGTAGATGCCGAAGCCCATGAAGTCGGTGACCCGGTGGAGCACCTCCGCCAGGTTCTCCCGCGGGACCACCATCCGCAGGGAGCTCTCGCCGAGCCGCCGGGAGAACTCGTCCGCGTCGAACGGCCGCTCGAGCGTGATCAGTCCCTTGGGGGGTTCGCTCGCCTCCGCCGGGGGGGCCGGAACGGGGGGCAGCGGCGGGCCGACCGGCTCCGCCTCCGGGACCGAGGAGGTCGGCACGTACGGTGGGGGCGCCGGAGGCTCAGGCACGGCGATCCGCGGGGCCGGGACGGGGGGGCCCCGCAGCTCCGGCTCCTTGGGGGGATAGGAGGCGAGGACGGGCGAGCTCTCCCGCCCCTGGAATCCGGGCGCGTCCCGCTTCGGGCGTGCGGGCCGCATGCGGCGGGGGCCCGGGCGCGAACGGACGGGGCCGGCCTTGGGCCGGACGGGGCCGGCCTTGGGCCGGACGGGGCCGGCCTTGGGCCGGGCGGGGCGGGCGGACCCCCGCCGCTTCGTCCCGGGGGAAGGGGCGGTGCGAACGCTGGGGGCACCGGCCGGCCGCGCGCCGCGGGTCGGAGACTTCGATCGCGCTCGGCGCGGGCTCGGGGGACGGGTGCGCGAGGTTCTCCGCACCGGTCTCGACCTCTTGGACGGCATCGACGGTCAGGGAGGCGGGGAACGACTTAAACTAACGTCCTCGAATCGGCGGGGGCCGTTCGGGGTGGCGTTGTCGCTCGCAGAACCATGCGAATCCCCCTCACGGCGGTCGTTTCTTGTCGTGACCCGAGCGACATGGGGATTATCTACCGCGCCCGGTGTGGCAGCGGTAAGCTGACCCCCGCAAGGAGGTCGGCCGGAAGGAAACCGAAGATATGCCGGCCCGTGTGATGAAGGAGTTCCAGGCGCCCCGAGGACTGCCCCGGAAGACCGCCTCGGTGTGCCCGGAGTGCATCAAGGTGATCCCCGCGGTGGTACGGGAGAAGGACGGCCGGGTCATCATGGAGAAGACCTGCCGGAACCACGGCTACTTCTGGGACATCATCTCGAACGACGTCGACTTCTACCTCCGGATGGAGGTGTACGCCCACGACGGGGTCGGCTACGAGAACCCCTACTACGAGAAATTCCGCGGCTGCCCGACGACCTGCGGGATGTGCACGCACCACAAGAGCCACACCGGCCTCGCGCTGCTCGACCTGACGAACCGGTGCAACCTCAAGTGCCCGGTCTGCTTCGCGAACGCCAACGCCGCCGGGTACGTCTACGAGCCCACCCGGGAGCAGATCTACTTCATGCTCAAGACGCTCCGCGAGCAGAAGCCGGTCGGCACGGTCGCGGTCCAGTTCTCCGGGGGCGAGCCCACGCTCTCGCCGCTCTTCCTGGACGCCTGCGGCATGGCCCGGGACCTGGGCTTCAAGCAGATCCAGGTGGCCACGAACGGGATCCGGTTCGCGAACGAGGCCGGGTTCGCCCAGCAGGCCCGGAACTCGGGGCTCCACACCCTCTACCTCCAGTTCGACGGCCTGGACGACGAGATCTACCGTAAGGTCCGGGGGGTCCCGCTGCTCAAGGTCAAGTCCAAGGCGATCCAGGCGGCCCGGGAGACCCACTCCTCGCCCGAGGAGCTGGCCGCGGGCAAGCCGGACAAGCCGCTCTCGGTGGTCCTGGTCCCGACGCTGGTCGGCGGGTTCAACGAGAAGGAGATCTGGCCGACGGTGAAGTACGCGATCGACAACCTGGACGTCGTCCGGGGCGTGAACTTCCAGCCGGTCGCGCTCACGGCGCGGATCCCCGACCGGGACCGCTTCCAGATGCGGTTCACCCAGTCGGACCTGGTGCGGATCCTCTGCACCGACGGGCCGTTCGAGAAGTCGGACTTCTTCCCGGTGCCGAGCGTGGCCCCGATCTCGGAGCTCGCCTCGATCATCCACGGCGAGGAGAAGATGACGCTCACCACCCACCCCGGGTGCGGCTGCGCGACGTTCGCCTTCGTGAACCACGACGGCTCGAAGATCACGCCGTTGCCCCGGTTCATGGACGTCGACGGCTTCTTCGAGAACGTCGAGGCGATGATCGAGAAGTACCGGGACGCCCGGTTCGCCCGGATCCGGACGGCGGTCGCCGGCGCCCGGCTGATGCACGACGTCGCGAAGTACTTCGACTTCTCGAAGGCGCCCGAGGGGGTCAGCGAGAAGAACGTCGTGAAGATCATCGCCGGGATCTTCACCGAGGGCAACAAGGAGGCGCTCGCGAAGTTCACCTGGAGGACGCTCTACATCGGCAACATGCACTTCCAGGACGCCTACGACTACGACATCCAGCGTCTCATGCGCTGCGACATCCACTACGCGGTGCCGGACGGGCGGGTCATCCCGTTCTGCAGCTACAACTCCGGCCCGATCTACCGGACGGAGGTCGAGAAGAAGTTCTCGATCCCCATCCCCGACTGGCAGAAGGCGAAGGCGCAGGGCGGTCTCACGCTGAAGACCATCGAGACGATGGGCGTCAACGGCGAGGTCATCGTCGACCCGGAGTACTACAAGGTCCGGGCGCTCAAGAGCGCCCCCGGGATGTCGAGCTAGGCCGCCTCCGGCCGGCCCTCGGCGAGAACCCCTTCCTCCCTTTCCTTCTCGTTCGTTCCGGGCGGGCTTATCCCTCCCGGTCGATCCCCGCGAACAGCGCCGCCCCGGGCCGGCGCCACGCGAGCGACTCGGGGGCGGGGTCGCGCCCACGGTGGGCCTGCCGGGCGTCGATCTCCCGCCAGAGCCGGCCCGGGGCCGGTTCCCCGGTGGGTCCTTCACCGGCCCGCCCCGCGGGGGCGTCGTGCGCGAGCCATTCCCGGGCGGCTTCGATGTGCTTGCAGGTCCCGAGCCCCCGCCGGCTGTAGTCCGTGCACTCGCAGACGATCGGATCGAGCTCCGGGTAGGCCGGCAGGAAGACGCGGTACCGGCTGCCCCGCACCGGGTTGGTGACCTCCAGGAGGAGGAACGGAGAGCCCCCCCGGTCCCGGACCTCGAGCAGCTCCTCCCGCGCGCGGAGCCTCCGGTCCTCCGCGAGCGCCCGGCGCTCGAGCGGCGAGGGGGCAGCGGGCCGGTTCCGGCCCCGGGCGGACGGCATCGGTATCCCCCGAGGGGTACCCGTCCGCCGAGTATTATAAGAGCCGACCGCGGTCCGGACTAGGAGATGAGGACCGGCGGACGCGCGGGAGGGGACGCCCCCGCCCCCGGACCCACCCCCGGGGAGGCGTAGTCCGAAGCGCGCATGGCGGTCGACACGACCTCCTTCTTCATCGACCTGTTCCTCCTCCTGGGCGCCGCCGTCGTCGCCGGCGAGGTCGCGAGCCGGCTCGGCCAGGCGGCGCTCGTCGGCCAGCTCCTGGTGGGCGTCCTGCTCGGGCCGAGCCTCCTCGGGCCGTACATCGGCCTCGCCACGCTCAGCCCGTCGCTGAGCGCGATCCAGTTCCTCGCGACGGTCTTCGTGCTGTTCATGGCCGGGCTCGACGTGAACCCGGAGCAGATCTACCGCATGGGGGCGTCGACCGTCCTCATGGGGATCGCGGTCTTCGCGGTGCCGTTCGCGGCGCTCAGCGTGCTCTCCGAGCTGCTGGTCCCCCTCCTGTTGCCGGGCCAGAGCCCGCTCCTCCCGCTCTTCATGGGGCTCACGCTCTCCATCACGGCGCTGCCGGTGATGGGCATCCTGCTCATCGAGTTCGGGCTCCTCAAGACCCGGATCGGCAACCTGCTGATCAACACCGCGCTCATCAACGAGCTCGTCGCGGTGAGCGTCTTCGCCGTCCTCCTCGACGTGGCCACCCGCGGGACGAGCGGGACCCTCGCGATCATCATCGCCGCCCTCTCGGTGGCCGTCTTCCTCGGCGTCGTGCTCTCGATCCACATGCTGCTCCGGGCGCTCCGGACGGCCCGGTGGTGGCAGGCCGGTGCCCGGGCGTTGGGCAGCTGGAGGACCCGCGAGGCCGGCTTCGCGATCCTCATGGTCTGCGTGATCGGCGCCTCGCTGTTCAGCCAGTTCATGGGGCTCACCTTCGTCGTCGGGGCCTTCTACGCGGGCATCCTGGTCACCCAGGACAGCGCCGGCGCGGAGGCCCACCGGACCATCAGCAGCATCGTGGGGGCGATGACCTGGGGGTTCTTCGTGCCGCTTTTCTTCGCGCTCGTCGGGGTGCAGATGAACCTCTCCCTGATGGCGACCTGGACGCTGGTGGGCCTGTTCGCCGCCCTCCTCGCCCTCGCGATCCTGAGCAAGCTCGGCACCGGCTACTCCGTGGCGCGCTTCTTCCGCTGGCCGAAGCCCGACGCGCTCGCGATCGGCCACCTGGTGAGCTGCCGGGGCGCGGTCGAACTCGCCATGGCGGTCTTCCTGCTCTCCGACGGGATCTTCACGACCCGGATCTTCACCATCGTCGCCGCCGTGGGCCTCGTGACCACGATGATCGCGCCGATCGCCGCGAAGCGGGTCTGGGCGACCCGCGCGACGGTCCCCGATCGCCTGCAGGAGCAGGTCGACCTGCTCACCCTGCCTCTGGGCGGGCCGGAACAGCCGTTCCCGGTCACCTTGAGCTTCGGGATCCTGGATGAGCGCCCGAAGGACCTCGCGCCGAGCGACGTCGGGCCGGCCCGGGGCGGCGGTCCCCCCTCCGGTCCGCCCCCCTCCGGCCGCCCCGCGACCCCCCCGCCCCCGGAGCCCGGTCCCCCGCCCCTTCCCGACGGCCGGCGTCCGAGGGACCCGTCGCGGAACCCCCCGTAGGGCGGCCCCGGCTCCCCGCGGGCCGGCTACGGTTATCTCTCCCGCACGCTCGGCGCGTGATGGCCGGAGCCCCCGGGACCGCGGTGGAAGGGCGCCGCCAGCGTCTCGTCATGGTCGGCCTCGTCCTCACCTTCGTGGGCCTGTTCGCGCTGGGGTTCTCGCTCCCCCTCGGGGCAGGGACGCTCGCGCGCATCCTGCCGCTCGCCGCGGTAGGCTTCCTGGCCCTGTGGATCGGGGGCATCCTGCTCGGCAACTCGGTGCGACCCTTCGGCCGGCGCCGGTAGCGCTCGGAGGACCCATGGCGCGCCGCTGGGAGCTCGTGACCTTCGACATCGATGGGACCCTCACGACGGTCCACGGCTGGCGGGTCCTCGCCGAGCGGGTGGGCCGCCTGGAGGAGTACGAGCGGACGAACCGCGGCTACCTCGCCGGGAAGGTCGGGGAGGACCAGCACCTCAGCGACCTGCTCCGGCTGGCCGACGGGCTTAACGTCCCCGAGGTCGAGGCGATCCTCGAAGCGACCCCGCGGGTCGACGGGATCGCGGAGGCGGTGCGCGCCTGGCACGACGAGGGCACCCGGGTCGCGATCCTGAGCCACAACCCGGACTACGTCTGCGCCTGGTACGCGCGGGAGTTCGGGTTCGACGGCTTCGCCGGGACCACCGTGCCCGCCCCCGGGAACGGCCGGCTGCTCCTGCCCGCCGGGGTGCGCGCGAACAAGAGCTCGGGGCTCGAGGAGCTGCTCCACCGGTGGCACCTCACGCCCCGGACGGTCGCGCACGTGGGGGACGGTTGGGCCGACGCGGCGATCTTCCCCCGGGTGGGGGCGGGCGTGGCCCTCAACAGCCGGCTTCCCGAGGTGGAGCGTGCGGCCGACCTCGCGCTCCACCTGACCGACCTCCGGCCGCTCCCCGGGCTCGTCGACGGCATCCCGCCACGCCCGGGCGGCCCGCCAGGTTCCCCGCTCGCCTGAGATTCCTTATACCCGCCTCCCGGTGGGGTCGATCGCGGGAACCCGTGCCGGCGGAGTACGTCGTCCTCAAGGCGATGCACCCGACCTACCTCAACCTCCAGATGCCCACCGAGGTGGCGGAGATCGTCCAGTACGACCCCCGGGACCTCGTCGGGCTCCCCTCTCCCGCCCGGGGGATCGCCTTCTTGGCCCGGGGGCCGGGCGTGCTGCGGGTGGTGCCCGCCTTCCGGGCCGGCGACCTCCTCCCGCTCGAGACGGCGGGCCAGCGCTACCTCGCCACCGCGCACCTCTCCGAGAAGCTCATCTTCAACCTCCCCGAGGCGGCGGTCGCCCACCTGGGGCTCAAGGTGCAGTCCCGGTCCCCCCGGGAGGCCCGGTTCACCGACGACGGGCTGCTCTGGTTCCTCCCGGCGCCCGAGTACTACGAGTTCCGTGCCCGGAGCCGGCTGGGGCGGGGCTGGAAGGGCCCCTCCGGCGGAGGGCTCGCGCACGTCTACCTCGCCCGGAGCGTGATCCCCTGGGAGGGGGAGCTCGAGCAGATCGAGCGAAGGATCGAGTACGAGGAGTGGCGCCCGCGGCTGGAGGCGCTCGAACGGGGCGTCCGGAACCGCCGCGGGGGAGGGGGGTAGCCGCGTCCGCTCCCCCCACCCCCACGGTACCGGCGCGGGTACCCCCGTCGGAGGGGCCGTTTCTGCCCCCTCCGGTACTGGGTAGCGGCATGTCCCGCGTCGACGTAAAACCACCAGACGTTCTGTAAAGGTCTAAATAGGGTCCCCGGGGTTGTAATGGCCATGGAGCATCGACCGAAGACCAGTGTCCCGGGGGGGCCTTCGAAGTCCCGCTACACCTTGAGGACCCCCGTCCCGCTGCGGACGGAAGAGGACCTCCGAACGACCCGTGCGGGGATCCCCACGGACGAAAGCCTGGCGCTCGCGGGGCCGGTGGACCATGATTCCCTGGCCAAGGCGATCCGGCGCTCCGTGGGCCATGAGGGAATGCGCCCCGAGGACGCCCGGACCATCGCCGCCCACGTCCTGAACTTCTTCGGCTTCAACGAGCGGATCATCGACAACGTCCTCGAGCCGGACGACCGGGACACCTTCTACATGCTGGAGGACACCGGCATCCTCGAGACGGAGCGGGACGAGACGACGCTCTACGATGGCCGGGAGTGGCGGATCCACTACTGGATGTTCCGGAAGGACCGTATCTTCGCGCTCGCCCACGAGGAGGCCCAGGCGATGGCGGCGGCGGGCGAGGTGGACGTGGTCTACTCGCCCAACACCAGCCGTTCGGGGGCGTTCCCGTTCTCCCGGAGCGAGTCGCCGGCCGCCTCCGAGTCGCAGGCGCTCTACACCGAGCTCGGGGACGAGATCTGGCTCGAGCGCCGCAAGCCCCTGAGCGCCCCCGCCCCGCCGAGCCCCCCCACGCGGGCCCGCGGGAAGGGCCACCACCTGTCCCCCTCGTAGGGCGGGCGCGCCGGCGCGGCATCGACGTAAAGCCGCCCGGCGGCTCGGCGGACCG
Source organism: Thermoplasmata archaeon (assembly GCA_027314915.1). Taxonomy (GTDB): domain Archaea; phylum Thermoplasmatota; class Thermoplasmata; order Lutacidiplasmatales; family UBA184; genus JAKIVR01. The sequence continues at coordinate 34,488 of DAHUZZ010000008.1, forward strand.
GTGGCCCGGCGCTTCCTCCTCCTGTCGCACCGCGTCCCGGTCTCGGGCGCCTTCACGCTCAACGACCTGGCCGGGGGCGCCGGGCGGATGGACGAGGTGGCCCGGTGCGTCTCGACGGCGCTCACCGTCTCGAACGGGCTGCGCCGCGACACCGAGGTGGTCGTGCTGTTCGTCGCCGAGCCCCCGCCCGCGGCCCGGAGGATCCGGGTGGAGGGCGCGCGGGTGCGGTACCTGAACCCCGACGAGCGCTCGACCGCCGCCCTCCTCAAGAACGCCCTCGTCCGCTCCCTGGTCTACGACCACGACTGGGAGTCCTCCCCCGGCCTCGTCGTCGGACCGTGCGACCCGGAGGCGGAGATCCGGCGGTTCGCCGCCCGGCCGGGAGCCTTCTGGCTCACCGAGGACGGGATCCCCCTCGAGCCGGGGCGGGCCGGGGACGCGGAGGGGGCAGCGGAGTTCGCGGCGCTCCTCTCGGACCCCACCGACCCCACGGAGGCGGAACGGGAGCTCCTCACGTCGCTGGGGATCCCCCGGGTCTCGGTCGGGCCCCTCCCGCTGCGGAGCTCCCAGGTGATCGACGTGGTCCACAACCACTTCGATCGCCGGAACCCGGGGGGCCCCGGGGCCGCCGGCCCCGGGACCTAGGCTCGCCGCGCCCGGGCGGCTCCCGGCGTCGGGAACATGGGTCGGAGGAGCTCGGGGTCGCCCCGGGGGGCTATCGGGCGCCGGCGGGGTCCTTGCGGGGCCCGAGCGCGTCCCGGATCGACCTGGGGCGGAGCCCGCCGACCACGGCGGTGAGCCGGACCACCTCGCGCGGCTCGGGCCGGGTCCGGGTCCCCACGAGCATCCGCTTGGGCTCGCCGAGCCGCCGCCGCATCGCCGTCCAGACCCGGTCGACGGTCCGGAGCGTCAGGTTGGATCCGCCGTCGACGTGGACCAGGGCGGAGGGCGCCTCCGAGAGCTCGAAGTCCAGCAGCGTCTCGCTCAGCGCCTGGTGGACGAGCCGCTCGGGCTCGCTCACGTGCTCCTCGCTCAGGAGGAGCGTCGACAGGCCGGAATCCTTGAGGTGCCACTTCAGGCTCGCCAGATCGACGTTCAACTGCGAGGGGTGCTCGATCATGTCGACGAGCCCGCTCACGAGGCCGTGCAGGTAGGCGTTCCGGACGTGGAGCACCCGCGCGATCGGGAGCGCCTCGAACCTTCGGAGCTTCTCGTTGGAGAGGGCGAGGAGGAGCCCGCCCAGCCGTTCGAGCTCCTGGAGCGCCTCGAGGGTGTTCCCCCGCCGCTCGGGGTTGCTCTCCATCTCGACGTGGAAGGGCAGGAAGGCGACGGGGATCGCGAGCGTTCCGGAGTCCTGGAGCTCCCGGGCGAGGAAGGGCAGGAGGGCGCTGCCGGTCCCGCCGCCGAGGCCGGCGAAGAGGAAGACGATCTGGAACCGGGTGAGCCGCCGGGCGAGCTCCTCGCGGGCCTCCTCCGCGCCGGCGAGGACCGCGTCGCGGTCCCCCCCGCTGCCGTAGCCGTGCAGCGTCCGGTGGCCCACCAGGATCTTCTCGTCGACGGCGAGCTTGAGCAGGTGCGGCGCGTCGGTGTTGATGGCGATGGCGGGCACGTCCTCGAGCCCGATCCCCAGGAGGTCGTGCACCGCCTCGCCGCCGGCGCCCCCCAGCCCCACGATCCCGACGGTGCCGCGCCGGCCGAGCCGGCTCCAGGCGACCAGCGGGTCCTCCTCGTCGCTCCCCATGCCCCGATCCCCGTCAGGGAGGCGAGGCGTCCTCCCCCGCCGCCACCGGCTCGGTGTCCCGCCGCGGCCGGGCGGTGCCGAGGTGCTCGAGCCGGACCCGGATGTACTCCCGGACCGCGGCCCGAACCGCATCGTCGATCGAGACGGAGCCTCCCTCCCGGACGAACTCCTCGAGCTGCCGGTTGTCCTGGCGGGAGAGGTCGACCACCACCTTCTTGATGTTCGGCGGGGGCAGGTGCATCTCCACGAACCGCTCGAGCCCCTCGCGGATCGTGTCGGAGATCGTGGGCGTTCCCCCGGCGTCCTGGATCTGCTTGAGCTTCTCCAGGAGGTCCTGCGGGATCCGCACCGTCACCCGCTCCGACGTGTCGGCCATTTTCGTCAGACAGTATTGGTCAGTTTGTCAGACATTTGGCATATGGCCGGGGCGGTCATAAACATTGGGGTGGGGCGGTCATGCCCGGGATCCCCCCGCGGGCCGGCCCGCCGCCCGGGTCCTAGAAGAGGGTGACCTGAACCTCGATGTAGGTCACCTGGTAGGCGACCACGTTCAGCGGGACGCTGAGAAGGACCGTCGCCCCGGGCGGGGGGGTCATGCAGCGGGACTGGATCGCGGGGGCGGCGGTGCACCGCACCGCTCCGGAGAAGAACCCCCGGGGCGTGCTGGTCAGGATCTGGTCCCAGGCCTGGGGGAACCGGGTGCTCAGGTTGAGGGTCGGCTCGCCGACGAACCCGAGGGGATTCCCGCCGATCGTGAAGTTGAACTCGGTCACGGACAGGACCTGCGTCCCGATGCCCGCGGTCTGGAACCCCTGTTCGTCGAGCGGGGGGCCCACGAAGCTCAGCACGCCGATCCTGACCATGTTGCCTGCGGTAGTCGTGTAGAAGTCGAGCGGCGGCGGGTCGATGACGACGGAGTCCCCGTCGCTCGAGCCCAGGAAGACCCCGCCGTCCTCGAGGCCGAGCAGGGCCACGGGGGAGTAGTCGTTCTGGAGCGTGACGGAGAGCCCGCCGTAGCCGAGATCCGGAAAGTACTGCGTATGGGTGCGGAAGAAGGCGCAGGAACCCAGCCCCGAGACGTTCTGCCATCGCTCCGTATTGAACCGCCCACCGCCCGGCATGTTCGTGAACGTGGGACCGGAGCTGTAGCCGACCTGGTTGTACCAGGTCAGGTTCGCCGTATCGTGCCGGCCCACGGAGCTCACCTTCCAGCCGTCGGTGGAGCTCAGGTTCTGGTACGGGCAGAACTGATTGGGCCGGTTCTCGCCGGTGAAGTTCACGTTCATGAAGTTGTAGCTGCCGATGTAGGTCAGGTTCACGACGTTCGAGCGGCCGTAGATGTCGTAGTTCGAGATCCAGTGGCTCCCGTTCAGGAAGACGTTCACGAAGTCGTCGTTGCCGTACAGGGTGACATTGAACCAGGTGGTCGATCCGACGTAGTAGATGTTGTAGACGTTGTGGTCGCCCGTGAGGTTGACCGCGGCGCAGAGGTTCGAACCGACGAAGGTGTAGCTGAAGCTGCGGCCGCTCGCGCTGAAGTTGTCCGAGAGCGGCGGCCGGCAGTAGTTCGCGGGGAGCCAGCTGCAACCGTTCCCGTTGTGGTTCGCGCAGATCGAGCCGTTCCCCCAGTTCGGCGGGTAGTAGGTGGAGCTCCCGACCAGGTTGTTCCAGTCCGCGCCGGTGCCGTTGGGAGCGAACTGGAGATCGCCGCGGGCCGGAGGCCCGAACGGGGGCACCGCCTGCGATCCCAGCGTCACCGGGGAGACCATCATTGCCTGGGGGTTCGGCGCCCGGGTCTGGGCGAGGACGACCGCGCTGAGCCGGTCCAGCTGGTTCTCGACGAGGAGCTGGTGCTGGAACTCGTTCTGGGCCTCCTGGTCCGGCAGCGGGCCGAGCGCGTAGGTGGCGATGAACGACACGACGAGGAGGAGCCCCAGGACGACCGCGACGGCGCTGACCTGCGCCCGCTCGTCCCGCCGGAGCCGGCGGCGGCGTCGCACCGTTGAGGAACGTCGAAGAAACGGCTCCAAGGGGGTGAAACTATGCCTTTCTTCCCGCTATGAACCTGTCGATGGAGAACCCCGGCCCCGCGGGGGGTCCGCGGGTCCCGTCCCCCGTCGCGGAGGAACCCAAACGACGCCCTAACCACTCGCTCCCGGGCTCACCGGGCCGGGGCCCCCGTAATTGGGGCGTATTAGTATCGGGTCCGGGGTGGCGGCGCCATGACCGCACCGGCCCTCGCCCTCGAACGCCCGGATCCTCGGCTCGATCGACCGCTCGCGCCCGACCTCTGCGAGGCGGAGGCGGCGATCCGCTACGGCTTCGAGGGGCTCGAACCCCCGGGTCCCGGGACGGCGCGCCCCTGCGGAACCGGGCCGCTCTCCCGGGTCGTCCTGCTGCGCTCCCGGGCGACCGGCTCCCACGCGGAGCTCAGCTGGCGCGTCTACGGGGTCTGCGGGGCGCACGCCGCCGATCTCCGACGGCGGGACGAGGCGGTCCTCCACGCGGGACACCGTTCGCAGCTGCACCCCCTGAGCGGGGCCGTCCCCTTCGCCGAGGGGCCGTCGCTCGTTCCGGCCTAGGCCGGGCGCCCCGGGTCGACGGAGCCGGTCTCCCGGGCGGCCTCCGCCTCCTCCAGGATGGGTCCCCCGACCGGGTACTCGAAGAGCGCCCCCGGGGGGATCTCCGAGGGCGCGCTCGACGGCTCGTAGCGGAACCGGCCCACGACCGGCGTGCCCAAGAGCCCGAGCCCGACGAGCGCCATCCCCGCGCCCGCGGCGAGGTAGGTCGGTCCGAGGCCGACCTCGAAGACCATCGCCCCCCCGACGTACTGGCCGACCGGGACGAAGGCGAGGCTGCCGACCTCGTCGGCCGCGAAGACCCGGCCCAGGAGCTGGTTCGGTACCGTCGCCTGCACGCCGGCCATGAAGGCGGTCTGGAACATCCCCGGGAACATCCCGAAGAGGAACATCACCCCCAGGGCGACCAGCGGGGAATGGGTGAAGGAGAAGGCGGCGAGGCAACCGGCCATGCCGAGGGTGAGGGCCCCCAGGATCCGCCCGAGATGGCGCTCGAATCGGATCCGGTTGATGGCGATCGCCCCGAGCCCGGCCCCGAGCGTGCCCGCCGCGTAGAGGTAGCCGAGGAACCCCGCGCCCTGCCCGAGGTAGAAGACGGAGTAGGCGGCGAGCTGGACGAAGGCCAGCGCCGAGAGGAAGTTGATGGCCAGCGCGCCGACGGTCACGGCGAGCAGCTCGCGCCGGCGCCCGAGGTAGCGGTATCCCTCCTGGGCATCGATGAGGAAGCTCTGGTCGGTCGCGCGCGGGGCGGCCGGCGCCGGGGCGATCCGGAAGAGGAGGAGCTCCGCCCCCAGGAACAGGAGCAGCGGCACGGTGAGGGCGATCGCCGCGCCGGCGTGATCGACCAGGAGGCCGGTGATCACCTGGGCCGAGGCGCTGACGACCACGATGAACGCGTAGAGGAGGCCGTTCGCGACCCCGAGCTGGTGGCCCTCCACCAGCCTCGGGAGGGCCGCGTTGAACGTCGGGCGGAAGATCGTCACGGCCGCCATCAGCGCGGCCCAGAGGGGGATCGCGAGCAGGAACCACAGCGGCAGGTAGAACCCCGCGGGCCCGGGCGCGAGGATCGACCGCGACGGGGCGAGCGCGAAGACGAGGGTGATCACCAGCGTGGCGGCGAGCGCGATCCCGCCGATGAGCCGGAGCAGCCAGCGCCGGTCGTACCGGTCCGCCAGCGTCCCCGAGACCACCGCCGCGGCGAGCGTCGGCACCGTCGCGGCCAGGCCGAGGAAGGAGAGCGCGAGGGCGGAGAAGGATTGCCCGGTGTAGGCGAGCGCCACCTCCGTCTGGAGGACGATGAGGGCGGTCGTGGGGGCGGCGAAGGAGAGCGTCCCGGCGAGGAGGAAGGTGACGAACCCGCGGTTCCGCAGCAGGGAGGAGTACTGGCTCAGGGACCGGGCACCCCGTCCCAAGCGGAGATGAGAGGTTTAATAGTTCCGGGCGCGGGGCCGGACCCGGGAACCGCGCGCCGGTCCCGGCGCCGTCCCGCGTCGCGGCGCGGGGTTGAATACTCCGACCGCGTCCTTGCACCCGGGTTCCGTGCGGCTCCTCCACCATGACCCGAAGACCGGGCTGCTCCGGATCCGTCTCGAGACCCCCAGCGATCTCTGGCGCATCGCCCGGATGATCCGCCCGGGCGACCTCGTCGGCGCCTCCACCACCCGGCGGGACCCCGAGGCGCCGGCGGAGGCGAAGTCGGCCGAGCGGGAGCGTCGGAGGGTCTGGCTCGTGGTGCGGGCCGAGCAGGTCGAGTTCCACGGCTTCGGGGAGGCCCGGGTGCGCGTCACCGGCCCCATCGCGGAGGGACCGTTCGACCAGGGCCGGCACCACACCCTCGATCTCGTGGAGGGCGGCGAGCTCACCGTCGCCAAGCCGGAGTTGACCGGGGCCGACCGGGCGCTCCTCGAGGAGGGTACCCAGGCCCGCGGGGACCCCGCGCTCCTCGTGGCCGCGGTGGACTGGGGGGAGTCCACGATCGTCCGGCTCCGGGGGCGGATGGTCCAGCCGGTCGCCGAGCTGAGCCGTTCGCTGCCGGGCAAGCGGTACGGCGGGGCGGCGGCGGAGAAGGCCCGCGCGGCCTACCGCGACGAGGTCGCCGAGCTGCTGGTCCGCGAGGGGGCGGGGGCGACCGCGGTCGTGCTCGCGGGCCCGGGGTTCTTCAAGGAGGAGCTCACGCGCGCCCTCCTCGAGCGCGCGCCGGGGCTCAAGGCCAAACTGCGCACCACCGCGACGGCCGAGAGCGGGGGGGCGGGCGTCATGGAGCTGTTGAGGTCCGGCCGCGCGAGCGAGGTGCTCCAGGGGAGCGTGGCGGCCGAGGAGGCGGACCTCGTCGAGCGGCTCGTGACGGCGCTCGGCGGGGGGAAGCGGGCCGCCGTCGGGCCCAAGGAGGTGGAGAGCGCCCTCGGGGCCGGGGCGGTCGAGACGCTCCTCGTGGACGAAACGGAGCTCGCGAAGCCGCCCATCTCCGCCCTCCTCGACCGGGCGCGCGACGGGAAGGTACGGGTCTTCATCGTGGGTTCGGGCGGGGAGGCGAGCAAGCGGCTCCGCGCCCTGGGTGGGATCGGCGGGATCCTGAGGTTCGACTTCGTGCCGGGCGGCCGGGAGCGCCGGGCGGGCTAGGGGATCGCCTGGACGGCTTCCCGGAGCTCCTCGAAGCGGCCCTTGAGGTCCTTGAGCGCGTAGCGGAACGCCTCGCGCGCCGTGAGCGAGCCGTCGGTCTCCAGCCGGAGGAAGTGGTCGTCCTCGTTCAGACGGACCTGGAGCGAGCCATGCTCGCAGTACCGCTGGGTGCCCAGGAGCAGCACCGCCTTCGACGGGTCCTCCCCGCCGGTGTAGGTGAGCTTCCCGCCGGAGAACTCGAGCAGCCCGGCGGGGGCGGAGGACGCGAGCCGCTTGAGGCAGGTGTCGGAGCAGCCGGGCTTCTTCTGGATCCGGACCTCGGCGGCCGGCTGGACGCCGACCGCGTGGGCGACCTGCCACTTCGAATGGTCCCGGGCGCTCCCGACCACCGCGGTGGCGTAGGCGAGCAGCGCCTGGCGGGCGCCCAGCTGGACGATCGGGACCTCCGGCTCGAGGATCGCGAGCGACGGGTCCCCGAGCGGGGTCAGGTCGCGGGCGTACACCGTGCAGGGGCCCTTCTTGTCGATGGAGTACATCACCTGGCAGTGGGGGCACCCCTCGCCCTTGCAGGTGCACTCCGACTTCCGTCGGAACTGGCCCAGGTCGGTCGGGATGGGCAGGAGGCCGAGCCTCAGCGCGACCGCCTCGTCGAACATGCTGGTGGAGGAATCGTAGTCCTTGCCCGTCGTCTCGTCCCGGATCGGGCCCAGGTGGAACTCGACATCCTCGATGGCGAGCTTGGGGACGTCGGTGAGCAGCGCGCGCCGGATGGCGTTCGCCTGGGGGGTGGTGGTGCCCGCGAGCTCGACCTTGAGCTCCCGGGGCGTGAGGTGCAGGACCTTGAGCTCCATCGTCCCGTCTCCCCCCTAGACCCGCCGGCCCCGGCGTCCGCCCTTGGGCTTGGTGCCGTCGTGGGGCACCGGGGTCACGTCCTCGATCCGGCTGATCTTCACGCCGGCCCGGGCGAGCGCCCGGATCGCGGCCTGCGCCCCCGGGCCGGGGGAGCGGGCGCGGTTGCCGCCCGGCGCACGGACCCGGACCTGGAGGGTGTCGTAGCCCTTCTCCTTGATCACGGCGGCGATCTGGTCGGCCGCCTTCATCGCGGCATAGGGGCTCGACTCGTCGCGGGCCGCCTTGACGACCATCCCGCCGGTGGCCTTGGTCAGCGTCTCGGCGCCGGTCACGTCGGTGACGGTGATGTGGATGTTGTTGTAGCTCGCGTAGATGTGCGCGATCCCGATCTTCGCCATCGTCAGGGTCCTCCCACGGCCGGCCCGGGCGCCATGGGCGGAGGCGCCGACGACGGCGCGGACCGCTCGCGGATCGCCTGCCGGATCGGATGTTCCTCGTTGGTGAGCGGGCTGCGGGGCGCGTAGGCGATGAGCGCCTCCTCGGTACCGGGCACCAGGTAGCCCGGCCGGGTCACCTTGTGGTCCCCGATGATGAAGTGGCCATGGACGATCATCTGGCGGGCGCCCCAGGGCGTGGGCGCGAGCCCCTTGGTGACGACCACCCAGGCGAACCGCCGGGCGAGGAGGTCGTCGATGGTGAGCGCCAGCACGTCGTCGATGGCGGGGGAGCCCGTATGCAGGATCCCGAGACGGGTGAGCCGGCCGAGGAGGCCGTCCACCTCGCGCTGCGCCTGGGGCTCGCCGGCGCGGAGCCGGGCCGCGAGGTCGCGGGCCTGGCGTCGGAAGCCCCGGAGCGTGGACTGCGCCTTCCAGAGCTCGCGCTTGTTCTTGAGGCCGTACTTCTCGAGGAGCTTCCGCTCCTCGTCCATGCGCACGGCCTCCCAGGGGTGCTTCGGGGTCTCGTACATCCGCCGCAGGAACTTCGGATCGCCCATCGGATCACGCGCCTCCGGGGGCCGCGGCGGCGGCCGCCGGCTTCTTCTTCTCGTCCTTGGCCTCGCCGGCTTCGGAGGCCTTGGCGGCGGCCGCCTCCTTGGCCTGCTTCTTGAGCACGCCCGCGGCCATACCGGTCCGGCCGTTCGAGCGGGTCCGCTGGCCGCGGACCTTCTGGCCCCGCTCGTGCCGTACGCCCTTGTAGCTGCGGACCATGCGCATGAGGTTCACGTCGTCGCGCCGGGAGGTCTCGAGCTCCGGGCCGAAGTAGTGGTGGTTCTCACCGGTGGCGTAGTCGGACGGATGGTTCACCATCCAGGTGGGCAGACGGGTCGCGAGCTGGTTCAGGGTCTGCTCGATCCCGTCGACGGTCGCCTCGGGAAGGTTCCCGATCCGCTCGGTCGCGTTCACGCCGGCCATGCGGCAGGCCACCTCGGCGATCCTCGGGCCGATGCCCCGGACCCCCGTGAGGGCGAGCCCGGTCGCGCGGGTGCCGTCGAGATCGCTGCCGGCGAGCCGGACGATGTAGCGGAAATCGGGGTTGTCGGGGACGAACTTCTTCGTCTTCGTCTCCGCCCCCGGCGCGCCGGTCTTGCCGGCCTTGGCGGGCTTGCCCTCTTTCGTCCGCGACGCCCTCTCCTTCTTCGGCGACGCCTTCTCCGCCTCGGCGGGGGCCGGGGCCGCGGCCGCCGGGGTGGCGGGCGCCTCCTCCTTGGGGTTCTTCGGCATCCCTGATCCTTCCCGCGCTAGGCGAACCGTCGCTTCGGGCGGGAAGCGATCCCCCGGTCGTCGGACCGGCGTGCGTTCGAGGTGGTGGGGTGCGTGGACGCGGACATGGTGAGCTCCCAATCGGCCCCGAGGGGTCGTCGAGAGTCGGCGCGAGCCGGGGGACCTTCATAAGAGCTTCGGTGGCGAAGGGCCGCGCTCGACGTGGGGGCGCCGGCGCGGACCCCCGAAAGCAGATGAGGCGAGGACCGCTGGCCCGCGCTCCGAGGAATCCCGCGTGGACGTTTCGGTGGTCCTGCCGACGTACAACGAGCGGGACTGCCTCGGCCCGCTCGCGCCCCGGCTCGACTCCGCGCTCGCCCCGTGGACGCACGAGATCATCGTCGTCGACGACGACTCGCCGGACGGCACCGGGGAGCTCGTCACGGAGCTCGGCCGCCGCGGACCCTGGGTCCTCCGGACGCGCCGGGGCGAGCGGGGGCTCGCGGGCGCCGTCCTGGCCGGCTTCGAGGTCGCCCGCGGGACCGTCGTCGTGGTCATGGACGCCGACGGGAGCCATCCGCCCGAGACGCTGCCCGCGCTGGTGCGCGCCGTCCTCGGGGGGGCCGATCTCGCGCTCGCGAGCCGGTTCGTGCCGGGCGGGTCCGACCGCGGGCTCCACGGGATCCGCCGGGCGGTCTCGTGGGGCGCCTCCCGGCTCGCGCGGCCGCTCACGAACGTGCGCGATCCCATGTCCGGCTACTTCGCCGTGCGCCGCGCCCTCCTCTCGGGCGTCGCCCTCACGCCGGTGGGCTACAAGATCGGGCTCGAGGTCCTCGTGAAATGCCGGCCGGCGCGGGTCACGGAGGTGCCGTTCGTCTTCGAGGGCCGGATCGCCGGGACGAGCAAGCTCGGCTCCCGGCAGGTGGCCGCCTACGTCGAGCACATCTTCCGGCTCTACCGCTGGCGGTTCGCCGGACCCGGCCGCGCCTCGAGCACCCGGTAGCCGCTCCCCCGGGCCCGCACCACGACGCTCTCCGGGGCCCAGTGCTCGGCGAGCCAGCGCTGGTAGAACTGGATCCCCTGACTCCCCTTCCCCACCAGGAGGAGCCGCCCGGAGGCGGTCAGGTGCTCCGGGGCCTGCTCGAGCAGCGAGAGGATCGTCTCGCGCCCGGCGTGGTAGGGCGGATTGGTCACGATGAGATCGAAGCGCATCTCGCGCACCGGCTCGAAGAGCCGGCCCGACCGGACGGTCGCGTTCGGGATACGGTTCCGGCGGGCGTTGCCGCGGGCGAGGAGGATCGCCCGGCGGTTCACGTCGGTCAGCACCACCGCCCCGCCCGGCGCGGCGCGGGCGGCGGCGAGCCCGAGCGCCCCCCACCCGCAGCCCAGGTCCAGCACCTGGTCGTTCGGCCCGGGGTCGAGCGCGGTGATGAGGAGCGCGGTGCCGGGATCGAGCCCCTCGGAGGCGAAGACGCCCCGGTCGGTCTCGAAGACGAGCAGCTCCCCCCGGTAGAGGAACCGGAGCTCCCGGACCCGGTGCGCGGAGCGGGGGCGCTCGGCGAAGTACTGCTCGCCGCCCGACGGCTCGGGCTCCTCCTCCATCTAGCTGCGCCGGCCGAAGAGGCCGCCCTTCTTGGGGACCGTTCCCGGGGAGGGCGGGGGGCCCAGCGCCTCGCGGAGCAGCTCCTTCTGGTGCGACGTGAGCGTGCGGGGCAGCTCGACGTCGACGGTGACGATGAGGTCGCCGCGGGAGGTGCCCCGGAGGCGGGGGAACCCCTCGCCGCGGAGACGGAACTGCGCGCCCGGCTGCGTCCCCGGGGGCACCTTGAGGATCGCCTCCCCCGTCAGGGTCCGGACCCGCACCTCGCCGCCCAGGAGGGCGAGCGCGAGCGGCGTCAGGGCCTCGGTGAAGGCGTCCTGGCCCTCGCGGTGGAACCCGGGCATCGGCTCCAGCTGGACCTGCACGAAGAGGTCGCCCGACAACCCGTCGTTCAGGCTCCCCTCGCCCTGCTGCGCGAGCCGGAGCAGGGTGCCGTCCTCGATCCCGGGCGGGATCGTGACCTCGACGTGGCGGATCGTCCGCTGGGCGCCCGCGCCGCCGCACGTGGGGCAGACCTCCCGGATGCGGCGCCCCGTGCCGCGGCAGGTGAGGCACTCCATGATGGAGATGAGCTGGGTGTAGCCGCGCGTCTGGCTCCGCCGGATCTGGCCCCGGCCGTCGCACTCCGGGCACTTCTCGAACGCCGTGCCGCCCTTCGCGCCCGTGCCCCGGCACTCCGGGCAGGGCCCGGTGCGCGGCACGTCGAGGACCCGGGTCGCTCCCGTCACGGCGGCGGAGAGCGGGAGCCGGACCGCGACCTCGACGTCCCCCCCGCGGAACGGGATCCGGGAGTCCCTCCGGGTCGAGCCCCCGAAGACGCCCCCGAGACCCCCGGGCGCCTGGAACCACTCCCGGAAGAAGGGCGAGCTGCCGAGAAGGTCCTCGAGGTCGCCCGCGTGGGTGAAGTTCTGCCACGTGAACCCCTGCGGGCCGAACTCCCCCTCGACGCCCGCGTGGCCCATCGCGTCGTACCGCTCCCGCTTCGTGCGGTCGGCGAGCACCTCGTAGGCCTCGGAGAGCTCCTTGAACCGCTCCTCCGCGGCCTTGGGGTTCGCGGTGTTGACATCGGGATGGTGCTTCCGGGCCAGCTGCCGGTAGGCCTTGCGGATCTCCTCCTCGGAGGCGGTGCGCGGAACTCCGAGCACCTGGTAGTAGTCCCGTTTCGCCATGGGGATGTTGCGCAGGGTACGCCCTCCCGTTACCGACCGGGCATTTTACCGTCTGCGCTCCGAACGGCCGGGCCGGAACCGGAGCGTGTCGCCGGCGCGCAGGTGGAACCGCCGGGCCGCCGAGCCCTCGCGCACCGCGAGCTCGATCGTCCCGAAGCTCGAGCCAAGGAGGCCCGGGCTCCCCCGGGCGAGGTCCTCGTAGGTCCGGACCCGGGGGAACGGCCGGGGGGCCCGGCCCCGACCGAGCGCGACCCGGACCGCGGGGTCACCGAGGGGGATCCAGTCGCTCGGGATGCTCGTGATCAGGTTCCCGAAGTGGTCCACGTGGAGGATCTCCCCGGTGACGAGGCCCGGGGACCGGTCGGCGCGCGGCGGGGGGAGCCGGAGCGGCCGGTGCGGGGGACCGAGCCGACCGAGGGGGGTCCCCGCGGCGAGCCGGGCCGCGGCCGGGGCGAACAGGTCGCGCCCCTCGAAGGTGGCGCTGGGCGTCCGGCCGGGGACCACCCGCCGGGGATCGAGACGGACGCAGGCCCGGAGGCCGAGCTCGTCCCCCAGGTAGGAGAGCACCCCGTTGTCGGGCCCGACCAGGTAGCTCCCCTCCCGGGTCCGGATCGCGATCGGGGCGCGCTCGCCGCCTACCCCGGGATCGAGGACCGCGACGTGGACCGTCCCGCGCGGGAAGCGCCGGGCCATCGCGGCCAGCAGGAACGCGCCCTCCCGGAGAGCGTGCCGGGGCAGGTCGTGGGCGAGGTCGACCACCTGGCCCGGGGCGAGCCGGGAGTACAGGACCCCCTTCATCTGGGCGGAGTAGCTCGCGCCCAGGTCGGTCGTCAGCGTCACGAGCCGCGCGCGGCGCCCGCCGGACGGGCGGGGCTTCCCCTGGGACGGCACCGGGCTCCGCGGACGCGCGGGGACGTGCTCGCGCCTAGGACTTCATGATCGCCACCAAGAAGATGGCGACCGCGACGAGCGCCCCGATGACGGCGGCGAGGAGCACGAGGAAGCTGCCCCAGATGATCTGGTGGAGCTCCCCGGACCAGGCGGCGTGGTAGAAGTAGCCGGTGAGGAGGCCGACCACGATCCCCACGACGAGCAGGGTGACGCCGATGGTCCGGCTCTTCCCGCTGCCGAAGTAGGCGGTGAAGGCGCCCGCCAGGATCATGAAGAGCCCGAAGGTCAACAACAGGATCGTCACGAACCCGTAGAAGCCGACGGTCAGCGTCGTGTCGGGCGCACTGCTTGCCAGGAGGTCGAACATCTCGTTTGTACTCCGCGGGTCGGATCAGAACTTGATCCCGGTCAGGGTCTTGGTGTCGATCACGCCGGGGACGGCCCGGATCTTGTCGACGACGAGCTGGCCCAGGGCGTTGAAGTCCTCGGCCTCCACCTTCGCGATCAGGTCGTACTCCCCGAACAGGGGGTGCAACTCCACGATCCCCTTCACCCGCAGCAGCTCCGAGTACACCTCGTGCTCCTTCGCGGGGGCGGTGCTGATGAGGACGAAGCCGATCGCCACCGTGCTCCCTAACCAGAGCGGCCACACCTGACCCGCTTTATAAGCGTTTGTGGGCGGCGGCTCGTCGGAGGCGGCGCGTCCGCGCCCCGGCGGCCCGGGGGCGGGCCGGATGGCGCTTCCCCCGGCGGGCCCTCCCCGTGCCGGTCGAACCGACAGGGCTTATCTCGGGCACCCGTCAGCGGTCGACGCCGGTCCCTCGATGTTCCACCGTTTGAGCACGTGGCCTCGCCGTATCCTGGCCCGTCCCTGGCTCCTCACCTTCGCCCCGATCAGCGCGGCCACCTCGGGATTCGGCGTCCTCCTGCCGCTGTACATCCTGCTGCGGCTCCACGGCACGCTGATCGACGTCGCGCTCGCGGCGGCGCTGTTCAACGGGGCGACGGTCTTCGCCTCGATGCTCTGGGGGTTCCTCTCCGACCGGTACTCGAACCGCCGGCTCTTCCTCACCATCAACTTCGCCGGGTTCGCGGCGCTCTTCGCCCTGATCGCCTTCCGCCCCTCGCTCCCCCTCCTCTTCGCGCTCTACACCATCGTGGGATTCCTCGCGCCGGCCGGCACCAGCGCGTCGAACCTGCTCATCCTCGAGCAGTTCAGCGAGGCGGAGCGGCCCGAGGCGTACGCCTCCTTCCAGGAGATGAGCATCCTGGGCGCCATCGGCGGGATCCTGATCGGCTACTTCTGGCTCGAGTCCGGCGGGGGGCTCACCCCGCTCCTCGACATCTTCGCGCTGCTCGCGCTCCTCTCCGTCCTCGGGGTGGTCCTCGGCATCCGGCCCTCCGAGCGGCCGCTCACCACCCGGCACGTGGCCCGGTCGCCGGAGTCGTTCCTCTCCCGGCTCCGGCCCACCTTCGCCCTCTTCGGGGTGATCCCGTTCTTCCCCCGCCGTCCGCGGCTCGGACCCGGCCTCGCCGCGCGCCTTCGGCTCTGGGCGATCGAGGAGCTGCACCACGAGCTCCCGCTCATCCTGGTCGCGAGCTTCCTGTTCAACTTCTCCTCGAACCTCTTCAACACCTCCTACACGCCCTACCTCGAGTCGCTCGGCATCGCGAGCGCCTCGATCTTCCTGGTGAACTTCTCGAACAGCGTCGCCCAGGCCGTCTGCTTCCCCGTCTCGGGCGGGCTCTCGAACCGCGAGGGGAGCGACCGGCTGGTCCACCAGTCGACCTACCTCCGCGGACTCGGCTACCTCACCATGACCGGGTTCACCTTCGTCCCGCTCACCGCCGTCGCCGCCTTCCAGGGGAACGCGATCACCTTCGGGATCCTGGGCGGCGCCATCGCGCTGTACTCCACCGCCTCCTCGCTGATCCTCTTCCGCGGCCTCCAGGGCCGGGAGGCCGGCACGATCCTCGGGATCAACAGCGCCCTCGGCGGCGTGGCCGCCGTGAGCGGCGCGCTCCTCTCCGGCTACACCTCCTTCTACGGGAGCTACCGGCTCACCTTCTTCGCGGCGGCGCTGGTCCTCTTCGCCTCGCTGCCGATCTGGACCGCGGCGCAGCTCGCCTACGCCCGCCGCCGCGGGGTCGCGGTCGTGAAGCTGGCGCCGACCCCGGTGCCCGCCGAGCGGGGGCCCTCGCCCGGGGGATCGCCGGCCCCGCCCGCGCCCGCGGCGGTCCCCGTGGCCGCCCCGGCCGCGGTCCGGCCGGCCGCTCCCGCGCGCGAGGCGGCCGAGCTCGGACCGGTCCCCGGCGACGCCGGGCCCCCAAGCTGATTAACCCGACCCGGCTCGCGGCCGCCGTCCCCCCGGGGGACGGCGAGGGCTCGTGACGGCAGTACCGGTGCAGCGGGGGCTCGAGGACGTCGTCGCGCTGGAGTCGAAGATCTGCTTCATCGACGGGAAGCAGGGCCGGCTCATCTACGAGGGCTACGACATCCGGGAGCTGGCCGAGCGCTCCACCTTCGAGGAGGTCGCCTACCTGCTCTGGTACGGCCGGCTCCCCACGGAGGCCCAGCTCGAGGAGCTCACCGAGCGGCTCCGGCAGCTCCGCGCCGTCCCGGAGGGCGTCATCGAGACGCTCCACGACCTCCCGACCGGCACCACGCCCATGGATGCGCTCCGCACCGCGGTCTCCGCGCTCGCCTCGTTCGAGCCGGAGGAGGGCCGTCCCGGCGCCACCTCGATCGGCGGGGCCCAGCGGCTCGTGGCGGTGCTCCCCGCGATCATCTCGGAGTTCGACCGGCGGCGGAGGGGTCGCTCGGCGCTCCCGGAACGCCCGGACCTCTCCCACGCCGCGAACGTCCTCTACCTCCTCACCGGCCGCGAGGGCTCGGAGATGGACGTGCGCGCGATGGACGTCGCGCTCATCCTGCACGCGGACCACGAGCTCAACGCCTCGACCTTCGCGGCCCGGGTCACCGCCTCCACGCTGAGCGACCTCTACTCCGCCATCACGAGCGCCATCGGCGCGCTCAAGGGCCCGCTCCACGGCGGGGCGAACGAGCGGGTGATGGAGCTCCTCCGGGCGATCCAGACGGTCGACCGGGTCGAGCCGGTCGTGCAGGAGAAGCTCGCGCGGCACGAGCGGATCATGGGCTTCGGCCACCGCGTGTACAAGGTCGAGGACCCCCGCGCCACGATCCTCCGGACCTGGTCGCGCCGGATCGGCGAGGAGAAGGGCGACCTCCGCTGGTACGATCTCCTCCAGAAGCTGTGCGAGGTGGTCCACCGCGAGAAGGGGCTCTACCCCAACGTCGACCTCTTCTCCGGATCGGTCTACTCGCTGCTCGGCATCCCGGACGATCTCTTCACGCCGCTCTTCGCGGTGAGCCGGGTGAGCGGCTGGACCGCGCACGTGCTCGAGGAGTACGCCGACCTCCGGCTCATCCGGCCGACCGCGCGGTACACCGGGCCGACCGATCTCCCCTACGTTCCGCTCGACCGGCGCGCCTAGCGGCGCCGGCGCGGGCCGCGGGCGGGCCCGGCAGGGTCGAACCGCTCGTCGGAGGCGACCTGCATGAGCGGGTAGCGGAGCGCGGGATCGTAGGCGAGCCGGGCGGTCACCTCGTGTTCGCCGTCCCCGAGGGTCACCTCCGCCGTGAGCATCTCGGCGGTGAGGTAGCGGTAGCCGTACCGTCCCCGGCCGACCGGCCCGCCCCGGGCCGGCGCGATCCCGACCTTGACCGACCGCACGTAGGGCTGGAGGCGGACCGCCTCCGCGATCGCGCGGGCGAGCCCCGGAGCGGTCCGCGGCGAGACCGGGACCCCGATGTACTGGTGGAAGATCCCGCCGAGCTTGATGCCCGCCTCG
This sequence comes from Thermoplasmata archaeon, assembly GCA_027314915.1. GTDB lineage: Archaea > Thermoplasmatota > Thermoplasmata > Lutacidiplasmatales > UBA184 > JAKIVR01. The sequence continues at coordinate 51,512 of DAHUZZ010000008.1, forward strand.
AACAGGAGCCGCTCCCGGGGGGTGAGCGTGGTGGGCCGCGGGCGGGCCCCCGACCGTCGCGCCCTAGGCATGGGCGGGTCCTTCCGGCGAGGGAGGTTCCGGCGGCGACGGCACGGGCCCGCGGACGGTGAAGGGGCCGAGGAGGTAGAACAGGGCGATCCCCGCCGCGGCGATCGCCGCGGCGGCCTCGCTCAGGACCCAGGCCGGCGAACCCCGGGCCGGGACGAACTGGGCGACCACGAGGGCGACGGCGAGCGCGAGGCTCGTCAGCGTCATGAGCGGCCGCGTCGGCTCGCCCCGCCGGATCTTGGGGTAGGGGATCGGCAGCACCATGAGGAGCGCGAGCCCGGCGGAGGCCCCGAAGAGGAGGACCGGGTCGGGCCGGTAGAAGGCGGGCTGGTCCAGGAAGAGGAGGAGCAGGACCAGCGCGAGCGTCGTCTGCGGCGTGGAGGCGCCGACGAAGTGCGGGCGCGCGTAGCCGCGGACGGTGAAGTAGATGAGCCGCACGAAGGCGAGCGCCATCACGAGGGCGGCCACCGCGTAGCCGACGACCGAGTACGGCGCGAAGGTCTGGACCCCGTAGCTGTGCACCGCCAGGAAGACCGCCGGGGCGACCCCGAAGGAGATGGCGTCGGCCGTGGAGTCGAGCACGCGGCCCGACACGGTCGGCGGCCCCCCGCCCAGGCGGTGGAGCATCCCGTCGAGCCCGTCGAAGCCGATGGCGCCGACGATGAGGAGGAGGCCGAAGAGCTTGTTGCCGGCGAGCGTGTAGGCGATGGCGTCGACGCCGAGGAGGGCGTTCACGAGCGTCGCCAGGTTCGCCGCCGTCTGGAACCCGCGCCGGCGGTCCATCTAGCGCTCCCGGGCGAGCGGCGTGAGGCCGGCGTGCACGCGGTCGCCGACCGCCACGCTCGGCACGACCTTCCCGGCGGGCAGGAGGAGGTCCACCCGCGAGCCCAGGACGATCATGCCCAGCCGGTCGCCCTTGCGGTAGCTCTCCCCCGCGCGGACGAAGGAGACCAGGCGGCGGGCGAGCACCCCGGTCACCTGGACGAGCTCGACCTCCCCGAGCCGGGTCGAGAGCCGGTAGGCCCGCTGGACGTTGCCCTGGGCGGCGCTCCGGTAGGCGGGCACGTGGCCGGCCCCGGCATCGGCCACCGCTTCCACGCGCGCATCGAGGGGGAATCGGTTCACGTGCACGTCGGAGACGTTCATGAAGACGGCGATACGGATCCGGTCGCCCTCGCTCCGGATCAGGCTGACCCGGCCGTCGGCCGGGGAGACGATGCCCTCGCCGGGGCTCCGCTCGGGGTCCCGGAAGAAGACGGCCAGGAAGAGGAGGAGCCCCCCTCCGAGCCCGAGGAGCCCGATCGAGAGCGCCTCCTCCCCGCCCGTCGGGCGCCGGAGGACCGCGACGGCGGAGAGGAGGAGCAGCGCGAGAGCGAGCGCCCCGAGCGGGGGGCCCGTCCTCGGCGCGAACACGCCCGCCGTCTCAGCTCTTGAGGACGATCTCGATGTTGACGCCGTCGGGCACCTGGATGCGCATCACCTGGCGCAACGCCCGCTCGTCGGCATCGAGGTCGATGAGCCGCTTGTGGATCCGCATCTCCCAGTGGTCGATGGTGCTCGACCCGCCGCCGTCCGGGCCCTTCCGGACGGGGACCTTGAGCCGCTTCGTGGGCAGCGGGATCGGCCCGGCCATGGACACCCCGGTCTTCGAGGAGATCTCCTTGATCTGGCGGCAGACGATGTCGACCTTCTTCGCGTCGGTGCCGCTCAGGGAGATGCGGGCCTTCTGCATGGACCGATGACCCCTCCCCCCGAGCGACCCGGATCGGGCCTACTCGCGCTTCTTGACGTCGACGACGACGCCCGCGGCGACGGTCTGGCCCATGTCGCGGACCGCGAACCGGCCCAGCTGGGGGAACTCTTTGTACTTCTCGATGACGAGGGGCCGCTTCGGCGTGATCTTCACCACGGCCGCGTCCCCGGTCTTGAGCGTCTGGGGGTTCTCCTCCGCGACCTGGCCGGTCTTGGGGTCGAGCCGCTTCAGCAGCTCGGTGAACTCGCACGCCACCTGCGCGGTGTGGGCGTGGAAGACCGGCGTGTAGCCGGCCGTGATCACCGACGGGTGGTTCAGCACCTGGATGTTGGCGGTGAAGCTCTCGACGACCGTCGGGGGCGAGGAGACCGGGCCCACCACGTCGCCGCGCCGGATGTCGTTCTTGTCGATCCCGCGGACGTTGAAGCCGACGTTGTCGCCCGGGATCGCCTCCTGCACCTGCTCGTGGTGCATCTCGATGGACTTCACTTCGCCCGACTTGCCCGAGGGCAGGAAGATGATCTTGTCGCCCACCTTGAGCTTACCGGTCTCGACCCGGCCCACGGGGACGGTGCCGATGCCGGTGATGGTGTAGACGTCCTGGACCGGCAGCCGGACCGGCTTGTCGGTCGGCTTCTCGGGGACCTTGAGGTTGTCGAGCGCCTGGAGCAGGGTCGGGCCCTTGAACCAGGTCATGTTCGGCGAGTTCTTGTTGATGTTGTCGTCCTTGAACGCCGAGATGGGGATGAAGACGACCTGCTGCTCGATCTTGAAGCCGACGTTCTTGAGGAGCTTGGTCAGCTCCTCCTTGATCTCGTTGTAGCGCGCCTCGGAGTACTTGACCTCCTGGCGGTCCATCTTGTTGACGGCGCAGATGAGCTGGGAGACCCCGAGCGTCCGGGAGAGGAAGATGTGCTCCCGGGTCTGCTCCTGGATCCCTTCCGCGGCGGAGCAGACGAGCACGGCCGCGTCGGCCTGGCTCGTCCCCGTGATCATGTTCTTCACGAAGTCGCGGTGGCCGGGCGCGTCGATGATGGTGAAGTAGTACTTCTGGGTGTCAAACCGGCGGTGGGCGATGTCGATGGTGACCCCCCGCTCCCGCTCCTCCTTGAGGTCGTCCATCACCCAGGCGAACTCGAAGGTGGCCTTCCCCTTCGATTCCGCCTCGGCCCGGTACTTGTCGATCTCCTCCTGCCGGATGACGCCCGTGTCGAGGAGGAGGCGGCCCACCGTCGTGGACTTCCCGTGATCGACGTGACCGATGAAGACGATGTTCAGGTGGGGCTTCTGTGCCATGACGTGGGCTCCGGGCGCGTCCAAAAGGTCCCACTATTTGACGCTTTATCTCCTCCGTCGGCGGCCGGGGCCGTTCTCGACGTGAACCCGCCTCCGGAAACGGGACCGGCTCGGCGCAAAGCCCTATACGCGCCGGCTCTCTTGGCACGGCCGCCCCCTCCCGCCGGTCGGGCCGGGGGCAGGAAAGAGGTCCTCCGCGTGCCGGGCGTTCGAGCGCGCACCGTCCCGGCGAGCCGGTCCTCCGTCGTGCGGCTCATGCTGCCGACGGACGCGAACTTCATGGGCAACGTCTTCGGCGGCGCGATCCTGGCGGACCTGGACCGGGCGGCCTACATCACGGCGACCCGGCACAGCCAGTCGAACTGCGTGACCGCCTCGTTCGACCGGGTCGACTTCCTCCGGCCCGTCCACGTGGGGCAGGTGGTCGAGTACGAGGCCCGCCTGACCTTCGTGGGCCGGAGCTCGATGGAGGTGGCCATCGAGGTGCGGGCCGAGGCCCTCGCGGGCGGCGAGAAGTACCCGGTCGTCAACGCCTGGATCACCATGGTCGCGGTCGATCCGGAGGGCCACCCGGTCCCCGCCCCGCCGCTCGAGCTCACGACCGAGGAGGAGCGGGCGGAGTTCGAGCGGGGCCGTGCCCGGATGGACGCGCGCCGGGGGCAGCGCCCGGCCTTCGGCGGGACCGCCCGGCCGCCGCGCGCCCGGAACGCGTCTTCGAAGAGGTAGATCACGATGTTGTGCGAGATGTGCGGGAAGGACGTGGCCGTGCCGACGATGGTCAAGGTCGAGGGCACGGTGCTCGCGCTGTGCGGCGATTGCAGCCGGTTCGGCACCGCGGTGAACCCCCCGGCGGGCGCGGTCCTCCCGGCGGACCGGCCCGGCCGGCCGGGCGGCGGGACCCTCGACGACCGGCTCCGGACCGAGTCGCGCCGCCGCGAGGAGCGCGACCTCTTCCAGGAGCTGCCGGACCTCGAGCTCGTGCCCGACTGGCCGAAGCGGGTCCGCCAGGCGCGGGAGAAGCTCGGCTGGACCCCCGAGGAGCTCGGGAAGCGGCTCAACGAGAAGAAGTCGCTCGTCCTCAAGCTCGAGAGCGGCGGGTTCCGGCCACCGGACGCGACGGTGCGGAAGGTCGAGCACCTGCTCAAGGTCCGGCTCCGGGCGAACCCGGGCGAGCTCGGCTGACCGGGTCCCCGCCCCCGCTCCGCTACCGCGGGGGGAGGAGGAGCTCGAGGATCGCCTTCTGCGCGTGGAGCCGGTTCTCCGCCTGGTCCCAGACGATCGAGCGGTCGCCGTCGATCACCTCGTCGGTGATCTCGAGCCCGCGGTGCGCCGGCAGGTCGTGCATCACCCAGGCCCCCGGCCGGGCCGCCCGCAGGAGCTCGGAGTCGATCCGGTACCCCGCGAAGGCGCGGGTCCGCTCCGCGGCCTGGGACTCGTCGCCCATCGACACCCACACGTCGGTGTAGAGGACGTCGGCGCCCCGCGCGGCCTCCGGGGGGACGCTCACGAACTCGACGCGGCTACCGTGGGCGCGGGCGTACCCCTCGGCACGCCGCCGCACCTCCTCCGACGGCCGGTACCGCTCGGGGACCGCTCCCACGAAGTCGAGGCCCACGAGGGCGCAGCCGAGGGCCAGGGAGTTGCAGACGTTGTTGCCGTCCCCGATGTAGGCGAGCGTGCGGCCGGAGAACCGCCCGTCCCATCGCTCGGAGAGCGTGAGGAGGTCCGCGACGATCTGGCAGGGGTGCTCGAGGTCGTCGAGGGCGTTGACGACCGGGACGCTCGCCCAGCGGGCCAGCTCCTCCATGTCCTGGTGCTTGAACGCGCGGTAGACGATCGCGTCGACGTACCGCGAGAGCACCCGGGCGGTGTCCGCGATCGTCTCGCCGCGGCCGAGCTGGAGCTCCCGGGACGAGAGGTAGAGCGCGTGGCCGCCCAGGTCGTTCATCGCGACCTCGAAGGAGGTCCGCGTGCGGGTCGAGGGCTTCTCGAAGAGGAGCGCGGCGTTTCGGCCCGGTCGGACCGCCGAGAGCTCCCCCCGCCTACGGGCCCGCTTCATCTCGAGCGCCCGGGCCAGGAGCGAAGGCAGGTCGTGCTCGAGGTCGGTGATGGAGAGGAGGTCGCGCTTGGCCGGTCCGCTCATACGCACCGCGAACCCTTCGCTCGAAGTAAGAACCCGGTGTCCCGCGCGGTACAGTTCGGGGGAACGGCGTCCTCCGGGACCGCCCCCGCCCCGGGCCCTCAATGAGATTATTAGTCCGCATCGCTCGCGGCCCCAATGTCCGGAAGCGCTTCCCACTCCGGCGCGCACGCCGCCGCCCGATCGACCGCCCCGCCCCCGCGCGCCCCGCACCCGCCCGATACCGGCCATGGCGGCCGACGGGTCTACATGGTCACCGGCGGCGTCACGAAGTTCGCGAAGGCCCACCCCGCGATGGACTTCCGGCTCATGGTGAAGCGCGCCTACGATCAGGCGCTCCGGGAGGTCCCGAACCTCACCAAGGAGATGGTCGACGGGACCCGGGTCTCCTACTTCTCCGACCACTTCTCCCGCCAGCTCAAGGCCGCCAGCATGGTCCAGGACTACCTCGGGATGAATCCCAAGGGCTCGGTCCGGATCGAGTGGGGCGGGGCGACGGGCGGCGAGTGCTTCCAGGCGGCCTACGAGGCGGTCGCGAGCGGCCGGATGGACGTCTGCGTCGCGGCCGGCTACGAGACGATGAGCCGGGTCGCCACGTGGAAGGGCAACGAGTTCATCGCCCTCGCCTCCGACACGAATTTCGACTTCCCCCTCGGCGGCTTCTACACCGGCTACTACGCCCTCATGGTGGTCCGCCACATCTACGAGTACCTCCGGCTCCGCAAGTTCGGGCACATCAAGGACGAGCGCGAGGCGCAGCGGCTGGCCATCGAGGAGGGGTGCCGGATCATGAGCTGGGTCTCGGTGAAGAACCACCTGAACGCGCTCCACAACCCCTACGCGCAGTACCCGAAGCGGCTCAGCGTCCAGGACGTGCTCCACTCCGAGATGATCTCCTATCCGCTCACGCGCGAGCAGATCTGCACCATGAGCGACGGCGCGGCGGTCGCCATCCTCTGCAGCGAGGAGCGGGCCAAGGAGCTCACCGACAAGCCCGTCCTGGTCAAGGGGGTGGGCTGCGGCACCGACACGATGCGGCTCGCCGACCGGCCGTTCGGCCGGGTGCCCCTGATGCCCCACGAGAAGGCCTCCGACTACGAGGCCCTCCCCTACCCCGGCGTGCACTCCTTCCGCGCCGGTCGCGCCGCCGGCCTCGAGGCGTACCGGCACGCGGGGATCACCAACCCGAACAAGGAGCTCGACTTCATCGAGCTCCACGACGCCTACGCCTCGAGCGAGATCCAGACCTACGAGGACCTGGGGCTGTGCAAGTACGGCGAGGGGTACGACTTCGTGCTCGCCGGTGACCCCTTCATGAAGCAGGTGAAGTACCCGGTCGAGGTCCCGAACGCGGGGGCCATCCCGGTGAACCCCTCGGGCGGCCTCATCGCCTGCGGCCATCCCGTCGGCGCGACCGGTCTCATGCAGGGCGTCTTCGCCTTCTGGCAGCTGCAGGGCACGATCGCCGAGCACTTCGGCGATCCGACGCTCCAGATCCCCCGGGCGCGGCGGGGCGCGATCCACAGCCACGCCGGGACCGGCTCCTCGGTGACCGTCTCCATCCTGGAGCGGGGGTTCGCCTGATGTCGCCCCCGAAGAAGCTCTCGAGCTTCCGCGACGTCCAGGCGGAGATCGATCGCTCGGGCTCGGCGATCTTCCGGGACAAGAACGGGTTCGAGGCGCTGATCATCAAGAGCCCCTACTCGATCAACTACATCCACAGCTACGCCGAGGACACGCCGTTCTTCCTCGGGCTGGCCGAGGGCAAGCTGTTCGGCTCGAAGTGCACCGAGTGCGGGTACGTCTACGCCACCCCCCGCGGCCACTGCATGGTGGAGGGCGCGGCCACGGAGTGGCACCGGCTCCCGGACCACGGACGGCTCCACTCGTGGACGACCTGCCGGTTCGGCAGCGAGGCGTTCCTCCAGGAGACGCCCTACAACTTGGGGCTCGTGGAGTTCGAGGGGGCGAACAGCCTCCTCCTGGTCCGGGTCAAGGACGCCCAGGAGCCCGAGCTCTACGTGGGGATGCCGGTGGAGGCCCGGTTCGACCCGAACCCGAAGTACTCGATCACCGACGTCTGGTTCGTCCCGTCGAGGTCGAACGCCCCGGGCCCGAAGGCGGCCCCGGGGTAGCGCGATCCGGACGGACCCCGCTCCCGGGCGCTACCCGGGGGCGGGCGGGAGTGCCGCGGGCCGGACTTGAACCGGCGGCTTCAAGATCTTCAGTCTTGCACTCTCCCAACTGAGTTACCGCGGCACGGGGCCGAACCGGCGGAGGCACGTACTCCGGTATATAGGTGGTGCGCGAACGCCGAACGGCCGGCCGGGCCGAGCGGGCCCGGCTCCGCCCCGTCACTCCCCCCGGGGGGCGTCGGAGGCCCCCGGACCTTCGGGCCGGGGCGCGGGAGGGAGCATCCGTGACCAGGGCCAGTTCGCCTCGGTCGGGAGGTGGGCGCGACGCAGGAGCGCCACGAACCGCGGATCGTCCCGGAGCGGATTCAGGGCCACCTGGGCGTAGTAGCCCACGAGCGAATAGTCGCCGGAGTCGAAGTCCTTCTCGATGCGGGCGAGCGCCCGATCCTTCTCGCCGACCAGCGCCAGCAGCGCGACGAGGAACCGGGCCGGCACGTACTCCGTCCGGGACCGCTCGGAGAGCTCCTCGGCCAGGTCCCGGGCCGGTGCCGGGCGGCCGTCGAAGGCCTCGAGGAGCGCCCAGGAGAACCGGTCGAGGAGGGAGGTGGAGTCCTTCATCGCGGACACGAGCTCGAGCGCCTTCGGCCGCTCCCCCCGGAGGACGTGGAGCCAGGCCAGGTTCCAGCGGGCCACGAGCGGCCAGCCCAGCCGCTCGCCCATCGCGGTCCAGGCCCGGATGGCCCCGTCGAGGTCCCCCCGGTGGATGGGGGCGCTCACCACCGCGAGCTCGAGGGCCAGCAGGAGCGGGTTCTGCTCGAGCCCGAGCCGCATCTGGACCTCCGACTCGGGGAAGCGCTGCGTGATCTCGAGCAGCGATCCGTACCAGAAGTGGGCCGTCCAGCTGCTCGGGTTGAGCGCGAGGGCCCGCTGGAACTCCTCCTCCGCGCGCGCCCAGTCGAGGTCGGCCTGCATGGCGAGGTTCCCCCGCGCCACATGCGCCTCGGAGGAGTCGGGGTCGAGCTCGAGCGCCCGATCGAGGAGGGCCCGCGCCCGCGGGAACACCTCGGCGCTCGGGAGCGCCTCGCCGGCGAGCGCCATGAGCACGTTCGCGAGGTAGGCGCGGGCGAGCGCGAAGTCGGGGTCCGCCCGGATCGCCTCCTCGAACCATCGGATGGCCTCGCGGGCGCGCGCGGGATCCAGGCCGTCGATCCACGCCCCGAACTCCCGGATGCCGTGGAGGTAGGCGTCGTAGGCCGGCACGCTCTCGGTGGGCCGCTCGAGGAGGGCGACCCGCTCCGCCTCCCCCAGCTGGAGCTGGAGCGCCGCCGCGGTGCGCTCCGCCACCTCCGCCTGGATCGCGAAGACGTCCTCGAGGTTCCGGTTGTAGCTCTCGGACCAGGTGTGCTCCTGGCTCGCGACATCGATGAGCTGGAGGGTGATCCGGATCCGCGAGCCCGACTTCCGCACGCTGCCCTCGAGGAGGCTGGTGGCCCCGAGCTCGGCGCCGATCTGGGAGACCGGCTTCACCGTGCCCTTGTACTGGTTCACCGAGGTCCGGGCCAGGACCCGGAGCCCCCGGAGCTGGGAGAGCGTGGAGATGAGCTCCTCGGTCAGCCCGTCGGCGAAGTACTCGTCGCGCGGGTCCGGGCTGATGTTCGCGAGCGGCAGCACGGCGATCCGCGGCGGCCCGGCGCGGGCCGGGGCCGACCTCGGCGCGGCCGTCTCGGCGGGCTCCCCCCACCCGACCCGGTAGATCTCGACGGGGGTGTCCACCCCCTTGAGGGCGCGCGGCCCGAGCCGCTGCCAGGTGACGGGGACCTTGTTCCGCACCTGTTCGTGGACCTGCGCGGAGCAGCAGATCCCTCCCGCGTCGGCGAGGGGCTCGATCCGGGAGGCGATGTTGACCGCGTCCCCCAGGATGTCGCTTCCGCGCTCCTCCACGTCGCCCAGGTGGATGCCGATGCGCAGCCGGAGCGGCCGGTCCGCCTCGCGAAGGTTCCGCGCGCGCACCGAACGCTGCAGCTCGACCGCGCCCTCGACCGCATCGCGCGCGTTCGGGAATTCGAGGAGGAGGCCGTCGCCCATGGACTTGATGAGACGGCCCCCGCGCGTCGCGAGGACCGCGTCGACGAGGCCGCGCTGCTCCTCGAGCAGGGCGAGCGCCCCCCGCTCGTCGCGCTGCGTGAGCGAGGTGAATCCCTCGAGGTCCGTGAAGACGATGGCAGCGAGCCGTCGGCCCGAGGACACGGCCCGGGGACCGGGTCCGATGATTTAACCCGTCGTCCGCGGGCGATCGGCCGGGCCGCCCCCGGGAGCCCGTCCGGGCCGGACGCGCCGGGGACCGTCGGCCGAACGCGCGCGCACGGGTTCGAAAGGGTCCCGGCGTGCGCCCCGTCCGTCGGGGTTATCTAGCCCGCGGGGCCTTGAAATCGCCCCAGGGCCCGAAACCATGCACACCCTCGTCGTCACCGAGAAGTTCAGCACGGCGCTCCGGATCTCGATCGTGCTGTCCGACGGACGGATGAAGCGGAGCCGCGTGAGCGGCGTCAACCTCTTCGAGTTCGAGCGGCCCGACGGGCCGTACGCGGTCGTCGGGCTCCGCGGCCACATCGTCGAGCTGGACTACCCGGAGGAGCACGCGAGCTGGAGCCTCGCCGGGCTCAAGGCCCTCCTCGAGGCGGAGCCGCTCAAGCGCGTCACCGAACCGCACATCGTCGAGGTCCTGGAGTCGATGGTCCGCCGGTTCGACCGGCTGATCCTCGCGACCGACTTCGACCGGGAGGGCGAGCTCATCGGCATGGAGTGCCTCGAGCTGCTGCAGAAGGTCCACCCCGGGATCGAGGTGAAGCGCGCCCGGTACAGCGCGCTCACCCGGGAGGAGATCGAGCGGAGCTTCCATGAGCTCCACGAGCTCGACCGGGCCCTCGCGGAGGCGGCCGCCGCCCGGCAGGAGATCGATCTGGTCTGGGGCGCCCTCCTCACCCGGTACCTGACGCTCAGCTCCGAGCAGCGGGGTCACGGCTTCCTCTCGGTCGGGCGGGTCCAGACCCCCACGCTCGCGCTGCTCGTCGAGCGGGACCAGGAGATCAAGGGGTTCGAGCCCAAGCCGTACTGGACGCTGCTGGCCGACAGCCGGCACGCCGAGCTCCCGTTCACCCTCGCGCACGCGCACGGGATCTTCCCCGAGGAGGAACGGGAGCTCGCCCGGTCCACCTTCGCCCGGGTCGAGCACGCCCGGGAGGGCACGGTCCGGTCGTTCGTCGAGGAGGAGACCCGCCGGCGCCCGCCCATCCCGTTCAGCACGACCCTCTTCGTGTCCGAGGCGACCCGGCTCGGGATCGGCGCGGCCCACGCGATGCGGATCGCGGAGGACCTCTACACCCAGGGGCTCATCAGCTACCCCCGGACGGACAACACCGTCTACCCCCGCGGCGCCGGCCTCAAGGGGATCGTGGAGAAGCTCCGGGAGAGCCCCTTCCGCAAGGAGGCCGAGTACATCCTCGCCCAGCCGACCTTCCGGGCGACCCGGGGCCGGTCGGAGACCACCGACCACCCGCCGATCTACCCGACGGCGGTCACCGATCCCAAGCGGCTCAAGCCGGAGCACGGCAAGATCTACGAGCTCGTGGTCCGTCGGTTCCTCGCGACCGTCGCGCCGGACTCGGTCGGGCGGAGCCGGACGGTCGAGGTCGAGATCACCGGGGAGACGTTCGGGGGCAAGGGGCACGAGGTGCTCGACCCCGGCTGGTACCAGGTGTATCCCTACTCGCACCCCGAGGAGTCGGCGATGCCCCCCCTCACCGTCGGACAGAGCCTCCCCGTCGAGAACGTCCGGCTCGTCGAGGAGCAGACCCGCCCGCCGCGCCGGTTCACGCAGGGCACGCTCATCCAGGAGATGGAGCGGCTGGGCCTCGGCACCAAGTCCACCCGCCACGACGTCGTCCAGAAGCTCCTCGACCGGCACTACGTCACGGCGCGCCAGCTCGAGCCCACCGGGACCGGGATCGCGGTGACCGAGGCGCTGCGCGCCCATGCTCCGGTGATCACCCAGCCGGAGATGACCCACCGGCTCGAGGAGGACATGGAGAAGGTGGCCGAGTCCTCGAAGCGCCGGGAGGAGGTCGTGGAGGAGTCGCGCGAGATGCTGCGCGAGGCCTACGAGCTCCTCGCGAAGAACGCGACCGGCGTGCGCGAGACGCTCCAGGGGGCGCTCGACCGCCAGCACTTCGTCGGGCCCTGTCCGAAGTGCGGGGGCGCGCTCCGGCTCCAGAGGAGCCCCCGGGGCAGCCGCTGGGTCCAGTGCGTGAACAACCCCGGCAGCTGCACCGTGAGCTACAGCCTCTTCGCCGCCGGCTTCGTCGAGCCGGCGCCGGAGTTCCTGTGCGCCACCTGCCGGACCCCCCGGCTCAAGATCACCTTCCGGGGCCAGCGGCCGGAGCTGTTCTGCATCAACCCCGAGTGCGAGGAGCACCAGCGCGCCTTCCGGATCGGCACCTGCCCGAGCTGCGGCAAGCCGCTCGGGATCCGCTACTCCTTCCTGGGCAAGCGGTTCGTCGGGTGCACCGGCTACCCCGAGTGCCGGGTCACCTACCCGCTCCCCCAGCGCGGCCGGCTCGACAAGGACCAGCCCGCCTGCTCGATCTGCCACGCACCCGTCGTGACGGCGATCGAGGCCGGCCGACCGCCCTGGACGCTCTGCATCAACCCGGCCTGCCCCTCCCGGGCCAAGGCCGCCCCGAAGGCCACGAAGGCCCGGAAGGCGAAGGGCGCCCCGGGCGCCAAGGGTCCCCCGGCGGCCAAGGCCGGATCGACGACCCGATCGGCCCGGAAGCGGAGCGCCGCCCCGGCGCCCGCTCCGGAGGGGTCTTCCCCGCCCACCCGCGGGGACGCGCCCACCCCCGTCCCCGCTGCGACGGGAGCCGCGGCACCGCGCCGCCGGCGGGCCCGGCGCCCCGCCGCGGAGCCGGCCGCCGAGGGCGCTCCCCCGAACGGCGCCTCGCCCGCCTCGCCGGCGCCCTAGGTCGGGGAACGCCCTCCCCCGCGGCCGTTTCGCGCCGACCGGCCCCGCGTTAAATACGGCGTTCCGGTCCGAGCGTCGTGGAGCGGCGGAGCCACCGGATCCTCGAGATGGACTCCCGCACCCTCGAGCGGCGGCTCGCGGAGGATCCCCTGGTCATCGTGCCCGTCGGGGCGCTCGAGGCGCACGGTCCCCACCTTCCGCTCGGCGCCGACCAGCTGCAGGCGGAGGCCACCGCGGTCGCGCTCGCGGAGCGCGTGGACGCCCTCGTGGCGCCCACGCTCCCCTTCGGCGTCTGCGACGGGGCCCGGAAGTTCCCCGGCACCGTCTCCCTCTCCATGGGCGCGCTCGCGACGATGACCGAGGAGGTGATCGCCGAGCTCGCCCGGATGGGCGCGCGCCGGATCCTCGTCCTCTCCGGCCATGCGGCCGCGCGGCACATGGCGGCGCTGCGGGAGGGCGCCGAGGCGGCGCAGCGGAACCGGCCCGGTCTGGAGCTCCTCGTGCTCTCCGACTACGACTTCGTCTACGAGCTCCGGGGGAAGGAGTCGCCGCCGTCGGACGGCCACGGCGGGCTCCTCGAGACCTCGCGGCTGCTCGCGCTCGCCCCCGAGCTCATCGGTCCGGAGCGGCCCCAGGTCGTGGACCGTCGCCCCCCGTTCCGGATCGGCGACCCCACCGAGCCCGAGTGGCCGGAGAGCGTCGTCGGGGACACCCGCCCGGCGAGCCCCGAGCTTGGGCGCCGGCTCCAGCAGCATGTCCTCGACCGGCTCGAGGCCACCGTCCGCGCGGGGTACTCCGGGTAGCGAAGAGACCGAAGATGGCCGAGTCGGACCAGGTGCTCCGGATCCGGGGGGCACGGCAGCACAACCTGCGCAACCTGTCGCTCGAGATCCCCCGGAACCGCTTCGTGGTCATCACCGGCGTCTCCGGCTCGGGGAAGTCCTCCCTCGCCTTCGACACGCTCTACGCCGAGGGCCAGCGGCGGTACATCGAGAGCCTCTCCTCCTACGCCCGCCAGTTCCTGGGGCAGATGGACAAGCCCGAGGTGGACTCCATCGAGGGGCTCTCCCCCGCGATCGCCATCGAGCAGCGGGCGGGGAGCCGGAACCCCCGTTCGACGGTCGGCACGGTCACCGAGATCTACGACTACCTCCGCCTCCTCTTCGCCCGGATCGGCGTCCCCCACTGCCCGAAGGACGGGAGCGAGATCGCGCCGCAGTCCATCGACCGGATCGTCGACTGGGCCCAGACGCGGGCCCACGGGGAGCGGGTCGACGTCCTCGCCCCCGTGCTGCGGGACAAGAAGGGGGAGCACCGGGAGATCCTCGAGGAGCTGCGCCGCAAGGGGTACCGGCGGATGGTCATCGACGGGATCGAGCAGCGGCTCGGCGCCTCCGGGGTGACGCTCGCCAAGCACCGGAAGCACAGCGTGGACGTGATCGTCGACACGATCACCGCGACCGAGGGCGAGGAGAGCCGGGTCGCCGAGGCGGTCACGCTCGCCCGGCAGCTCGCCGACGGCCTCGTGATCCTGCGGCGGAGCGACGGGACGCGCGAGCTCTTCTCGAGCCGGCGGGCCTGCCCGGTCTGCGGCTTTTCGATGCCCGAGCTCGAGCCCCGCATCTTCTCCTTCAACACGCCGCTCGGGGCGTGCCCCGAGTGCCTCGGCATCGGGGCCACGCTCCACGCCGACCCCGACCTGATCATCCCGGACAAGGGGAAGCCGATCGGGCGGGCGATCTCCCCCTGGGGGCTCACTCCGGGGTCGGCCTCGCTGCGGCGGTTCGGCTCCGCGTTCGGCTACGATCCCGCCCGGCCCGTCGCCGAGCTCTCGGCCGAGGGGTGGAAGGCGCTCATGTACGGGTCCGGTCGCCCCGTCGGCCCCGAGGTGGACGGGCCGGCCCGCTGGTGGCTCTCCGGGTGGCTCGCCGAGGGGCTCGTGCCGGCCGTCGAGCGCCGGTGGAAGGCGACGAAGAGCGAGTCGGCGAAGGAGTACTACCTCGGTTTCATGACGTTCACCCCGTGCCGGAGCTGCGGGGGCCGGAGGCTCAAGCCCGAGAGCCTCGCGGTCACCGTCCTGGACCGCTCCATCGCCGACCTCTCGGCGATGGGCGTGCAGGAGGCGCTCGACCTGTTCCAGGAGCTCACCCTGTCGAGCAAGGACGAGGCGATCGTGGGCCAGGTGGTCCGGGAGATCCGGGCCCGGCTCGGCTTCCTCGCGAACGTGGGGCTCACCTACCTGACGCTCGACCGCGCCGCCGCGAGCCTCTCCGGGGGGGAGGCGGAACGGATCGCCCTCGCGACCCAGATCGGCAGCGGGCTCGTGGGCGTGCTCTACATCCTGGACGAGCCCTCCATCGGGCTCCACCCGCGCGACCACGCCCGGCTGCTCGAGACGCTCGTCAAGCTGCGCGACCTCGGCAACACGCTCCTCGTCGTGGAGCACGACGAGGCGACGATGCGCGCCGCCGACTGGATCGTCGATCTGGGACCGGGCGCCGGGCGGAACGGCGGCGAGCTGCTCTACAACGGCCCGGCCGGGGCGATCGAGCGGGAACCCCGGTCGATCACCGGCCGGTTCCTCTCGGGCCAGCGGTCGATCCCGATCCCCGAGCGCCGGCTCGCCCCCGGGAACCGGTGGATCTCCGTCCACGGGCCCCGGGAGAACAACCTCAAGGGCGAGACGATCCGGATCCCGCTCGGCACGCTCACCGTCCTCTCCGGGGTCTCCGGGAGCGGCAAGTCGACGCTCCTCCAGGAGATCCTCTACCGCGCGATCCGCCGGCACCTGGGGCTCGGGCGCGAGGTGCCGGGGAAGCACGACTTCATCGAGGGGATCGACCAGATCGACCGGGTCCTCCTCATCGACCAGTCGCCGATCGGCCGGACCCCCCGGAGCAACCCCGCCACCTACACGGGGCTCATGACCCCGCTCCGCGAGCTCTTCGCCGGCCTCCCCGAGGCGAAGGCGCGGGGCTACGGGCCCGGCCGGTTCAGCTTCAACGTCGCGGGGGGCCGCTGCGAGGCGTGCGAGGGCGATGGCGTGCTCCGCTACGAGATGCACTTCCTGCCGGACGTGCACATCGTCTGCGAGGAGTGCCACGGACGCCGGTTCAACCGCGAGACGCTCGAGGTCACCTTCCGGGGGAAGTCCATCGCCGACGTCCTCGCCCTCACCGTCGACGAGGCGCTCCCCTTCTTCGCGAACCACAAGCGGCTCGCCGGGCGGCTCGGGCTCCTCCGCGACGTCGGGCTCGGCTACCTCCAGCTCGGCCAGAGCGCGACCACGCTCTCCGGCGGCGAGGCGCAGCGGATCAAGATCGCCTTCGAGCTCGGCAAGAACCCCACGGGCCGGACGCTCTACCTCCTCGACGAGCCGACCACCGGGCTGCACTTCCAGGACGTCGAGCGGCTCCTCTCCGTGCTCTACCGGCTCCGGGAGGGCGGCAACACCGTCACCGTGATCGAGCACAACCTGGACGTGCTCAAGTGCGCCGACTGGATCATCGACCTGGGTCCGGAGGGCGGCCCGGCGGGCGGTCACGTGGTCGCCGCGGGGCCCCCCGAGGAGGTCGCCGAAGAGCGACGCTCCTTCACCGGCGGGTTCCTCCGGCCGCTCCTCGGGAAGGCCGGCCCGTCCGTCCGGGCCCGCGCCGCGCGACGATGAAGGCGCCCGAGGGGGAGCTGCCCGGGTTCCTCCCGGCGAGCCGTCTCCAGGCCCTCACCGGCGCGCCCATGGGCGGGGGCCCCTCGAGCACCGGCGTCTACCTCTTCCGGAGCTCCGACGGCACCGTCCAGTACGTCGGCAAGGCGCGGCATCTGAGGCGCCGGGTCCTCGACCACCTCAAGATCCGGGTGGAGAAGGACGGCTCGATCGTGGCGGCGAGCTCCTCCGTCGAGTTCGTCCCGACCGTCTCGGAGCGCGAGGCGCTCCTGTTGGAAGCGAACCTGATCAAGCAGTACCAGCCCCCGTACAACGCGCTGCTCAAGGACGACCGCTCCTTCCCGTTCCTCGCCGTCACCCTGGGCGAGGAGTGGCCCCGGATCCTCTTCGTGAGGCGGCCCCGGCGGGGCCGCAAGCAGGTGCTCTTCGGGCCGTACACGAGCGCGCGCGAGGCCCGGATGGTCGCGAAGCTGCTCGCCGAGACGTTCCGGATCCGGCGGTGCACGACGCTGCCGCCGCGGGCCTGCCTGTACTACCACCTGAAGACCTGCAGCGCGCCGTGCATCGGGGCGGTCGCGCACGAGGACTACGAGCGCGACGTGCGGCGGGCGATCGAGGTGCTCCGCGGCGACACGAGCTCCGTCCGTCCCGCGCTCGAGTCCGAGATGGCGCGGGCCGCGCGCGAGGAGGAGTTCGAGCGGGCGAGCGTGCTGCGCGACGCGCTCCGGGGGCTCGAAGCGCTCACCGAGCGGCAGCACGTGGTGGGCCCCGGCGCCTCCGTCGTGGACGTCCTCGCGCTCGTCTACCCGCGCGATCCCTCGGTGCTGCGCGTCGCCGCCGGCGTGCTCCGCGTCGTGGACGGCGAGGTCCGGGGCACCGAGCCGCACCTGCTCGGGGTCCCCGCGGCGGATTCCCCCGAGGCGGGCGAGCTGCTCCGCCAGTTCGTGATCCAGTACTACGGGGCCCGTCCGGAGCTGCCCCAGCGGCTCGTCATCGCCGGTCCCCGGCCCGCCGGCGCCGAGGAGGCGCTCACCTGGCTCGAGTCGGAGAAGGGCGTCAAGGTCCGGTTCCGCCCGTCGGGACGGTACGCGGCGCTCGGCCGGCTCGCCGAGCGGCTCGCCCGGGCCCACCTGGACGCGAACGCGCCGGGCGCCCCGCCCCGGGAGGTGCTCGTCGCGCTGCAGTCGCTGCTCCGGCTGCCCACGCTGCCCCGCCGGATCGAGGGGGTCGACATCTCGATCTTCCAGGGCTACGAGGGGGTCGGCTCGCTCGTCGTCTTCGAGGGCGGCCGCCCGAAGAAGGAGGAGTACCGGCGGTTCCGCATCCGCGGGGTGGAGGGGACCAACGACTTCGCCATGATCGAGGAGGTGGTCGAGCGGCGGTACCGTCGCCGCCTGGCGGAGGAGGAGATCCTGCCCGACCTCCTCCTGGTCGACGGCGGCGCGGGCCAGCTGAGCTCCGCCGAGCGGGCGCTCGAGCGGCTCCACCTCGCCGACCGGATCCCGGCGGTGGGGATCGCGAAGCAGGACGAGGAGCTCTACCTTCCCGACCGTTCCGAGCCGCTCGCCCCGAACCCCAACTCCGCGCCGATGCTGCTCTTGCGGGCGGTGCGGGACGAGTCGCACCGGTTCGCCGTCGGATACCACCGGAAGCGACGTTCGATGCGGCTCCGGGACGAGGTGGCCCGGGCGGCGGGCGAGCCCCGGGTGCGGGGCGCGAGCTGACCGCCGCTAGGGCTCCGGGCCCCGGGACGGTGCGCGGCGCCGGGACAGGACGAGGAGAACGACCGCCAGCGCCGCCGCGATCGCGAGGCCGGCGAGCGCCGCCTCGAACTCCCAGACCGGCACGCCGGCGTTCGAGGTCGCGGGGTAGATGGTCGACGGACGGCCCTTCGTCACGGTGAAGCTCGCCTGCCCCGTCGCGGTCGCCCCGCGCGCATCGCGGACCGTGACGATCACGGTGTAGCTGCCGGGGATCCCCGAGTCGCAGGAGAGGACCGCGGTGTCCTGGGTCCCGCAATCCGCCGGAAGGTTCGCGTACAGGAAGGCGTAGGGGGCGACCCCGCCGTGGACGGTGGCGACGATCGCGACCGACGTGTTCGCCGCCCCGGAGGAGGGAACGGCCGTCAATCCCACCGAGAGCGGCGCGATCGGCGCGGCTCCGACCTGGACCGTGGACGTGGCATGGACGGTCGTGCCCGCGGAATCGGTCACATTGACCTCGGGCAAGAAGGTCCCGGTCGCGGTGGGGGCGCAAACGAGGAACGAGCTGTTCGACCCGACGCAGCCCGTAGGCAGCCCCGAGTAGGCGAACCGGTAGGGTGCGACGCCGCCTTCCGCCACCGAGATCAGGGTGAGGGTCTGGTTCACCGAGAGGTTCCCCGGGGCGGCGTAGAGGAGCACCGACAGCTTGGGCGGCGGCGGCGGTGGGGGCGGGGGAGGTGCCGCTTCGACCGTGAAGTTCACGACCGCGGCAGACGCGCTCCCGGACCCATCCGTCACGACGACCCGGGGCTGGTAGGAGCCGACCCGGTCCGGGGCGCAGGAGAGGACCGCAACGTCCCCTCCGAGGCACCCGGCCGGCAACCCGGCGTAGGCGTAGTGGTAGGGGGGGAGGCCACCGCTCGCGGCGGTGACGAAGGTCACGGTGGAGTTGACCTGGACCGTCCCCGGATCCGCCGCCAGGGTGGCCGCGAGGGGGAGGATGACCTGGGGGTCCACCAGGACCTCCGTGGAGTCGACGTAGGTCCGCTCGCGGATCCAGTAGGTGGTCTCATTGTTGGTCAGCGTGCCGCTGGGGAACCCCGTGTAAACGAGCCCGACCGGCTCCGGCGACGGCGGCATGTAGACCGGGTTGGGTGCCGCCTCGGGCGAGTAGTTGTAGTCGTAGGCCGCGGAAGTCGTGTTCACCGCGATCGAGCTGAACACGCCGAAGGTCTGCTTCGACGTGACCGAACTGCCCCACCCATCGTTCATTTGGTACCCGGCCCAGCTCGCGGGTCCCGCATCGGTGCTCGAGCCGCTGTCCCATCCCACGCCCTGGGCGGCGCTGCAGCCGGTGCAGCCGTCGATCCCGATCCCCTCGTTCACGTAGGTCGAGAGGGAGGTGGTCTGGTAGAGGTCGCCGTAGAAGTCGACCACCGCCGGGAACCTGTAGCTCGCCCGGCTCGTGATATTGGACCCGCTCCCGGGCGCCGAGTCGTAATGGACGCCATCGTGGACGTCCAGCGCCCAGGCTCCGTTCACCGACCAGAGTTGGGAGTTGAGCTGGGTGCCGCTGAAGTTGTCGTAGAAGTTGAACACCCTCCAGCCGTTGTCGAACTCCGCGTAGCGCGGGCTCAGGGTGGGGCTTTCGCCCATGTAGCCCGACTCCGAGAGCGCGAAGGAGCTCTTCGGCAGGCACCCGAGGACCACCTGGACGCTCGACTCCGCCGGGATCGAGTCCAGCCGGAGCCAGAGGACGGTGGAGTTGCTGGCGTTCGACGCTCCGGACTCGATCCAGCTGTAGATCGGGGCCCCGCCGTCCGCGTAGAAGGCGAGCACGTTCGAAACGTTCGAGTTGATGAGGTCCGCAAAGGCCGAGCTGTTGAGCACGACCATCTGTTGGTAGGTTCCGGTCGCCCCGGTCCCGTAGTTCGAGATGTTGAGAAGGATCCCTCCGGCGAAGCCGGCGGCCGCGAGGGTCCGGGGTCCCGGGGCCGAAGGGCCGGCTCCCGGGAGGCCCGCTCGAGGGGCGGCGGTCGGTGCGTGCCCCGCCACGGGACCCGTCCCCCCGAGAAGGAGCAGGGCGATGACCAGAACTCCGAACCCGGCGAGACGGCGGCGGGTGAAGCGCATCTACCAGGGCGAACCGCGCGTCGGCATAAAGCCGCCCGGTCCGGCTCGGCCCGCGCGTCCCTGGCACCGGCGCGCCGGTCCGGAGCGCGGATCCGGTGCGGAGCCTCGGGTCCGGGGGGGCCTCGTCGGCGGAGCCCGACGAGGTCCACGACCGCGGGGGCAACGGCGAGCCCGGCACCGGCCCCCGCGCCCCGAACTCAAGCATCGGGACGCTGTTGGAGGGCGTGGTCGGGGTGGTGACCGCGACCGGTCCACGGGTCACGATATCGCTGGGCCGGGCGGTGGCGCTCGATGCGTGCCCGTCCCGCGCGGAAACGAGCGCCGAGTGGGGCCCGGGAGCGCCGAGGCGCAGGAGCGGGCCGGGGTGCTCTCGGTCGCGCGGATGCCCGGAGGTTCGCGGAGACGGAGGCGGTCGTGGAGGTTGACCACCCTCCAGCCGTTGTCGAACCCCGCGTAGCGCGGGCCCGGGGCGGGGCGTTCGCCCATGTCGCCCGACTCGGACGGCACGAAGGAGTCCCCTTGGGGAGGCCTCCGAGCAGGATCCGCACCGTGGACTTGGCGGAGAGGGAGGCGAGCCGGAGCCATCGGACGGTCGAGCTGCCGGCGTTCGACACTCCGGGCTCGATCCAGCGGTAGACGGTGGTCCGGGACCCGGGGTAGTCGGCGAGAACGTTCGTGAAGATCGAAGGGATGAGGTTCGAGGAGGCCGAGGTGTTGAGGGTCACCAGCTGGTGCGTAGCGGCCGTGGGCCGTGCTCCCCCGTTGGTGGGGTCGATCGGGATCCCGGCGATCGGGCCGACCGGGCGGCGAGGGGCGCGGGTAATGAACCCCGGGCGAACGGTGCCCCCGTGCCGGGCGGGGCCGGCCGGGCGGCCCCGTTGCGGGCCACCGAAGTGGACACGAGCACGAGGGCGAGGACCAGCACCCCGAACCCGATGAGATCACGCCGGCCGATGGGCACGGGGGTCGTACGGGCGGCTCGACCTCAGGTCGATGGACCCGGAGGCCACGGTCCCGGGCGCCGCCGGCCGCGCGGGTCGCTCAGGCTCGCCGGTTACCGGCCCGCTCCGCGGTGCCGATGAAGGGCATGCCCTGGACCCGGCGCGCGACCTCGGCGGTCGGAAGCCGGCGCAGCTCCTCGCCGCTCTCCAGGATGGCGATGTCGAGCGCCTCCGCCGGGAACGGCGTCGGCGAACCCTCCGCGACCGCCTGGACGGCGAGCCGGAACGCGGCGTCCTCGTCGCGCTTCTCCGGCAGCTTCTCCTCCATGAAGTCGGCGACCTGCCGGCGGTTGCGCCCGATGGCGTAGGCCTTCCAGCCGATGGTGGCCCCGCTGGGGTCGAGCTCGATGAGCTCGGGCTTGGTGCCGGTGAAGCCCCCGAGCAGCAGCGAGACCGCGAACGGCCGGGTGCCGCCGAACTGGGTGAACTGCTGGAGGTGCGTTCCGAGCGCGCCCGCCAGGAGCGCAAGGGGGATCGTCTCGCCGAAGGTGATGCGGTACCGCTGCGCCTCGAGCCGGAGGAAGTCCACGAGGACCCGGGAATCCGCGATGAGGCCGGCGGTGACGCACCCGAGGCCGGCGTCGAGGGCGAAGCTCTTCTCGATCGACCCCGATTCGGCGAGCTGGCTCACGGGCAGGTTGCGGTAGGCGACGAAGACGACCCCGTTCTCGTAGGTGACGGCGACCGCCGTCCCGCCCATCTGGATCGCCTGGAGGGCGTACTCCACCTGGAAGAGGCGCCCGTCGGGCGAGAAGACGGTGCTCGCGCGGTCGTACGCCATCTGGCCCGGTTGCATCTCCATCGCGGGGGAACCTTCCGACGGTGCCGAACTCGGTCGGGCATTTGAGCCCTCGCCCTCGGCGTGGCGCTCGCGCCACCTCGTTTCCCGGGGCACCCGCCCGGGCGTCCCGCCCGGGAGCCGGGGAGAACCCTTTTGGAGGGGGCGGACTGCCCACGGGGCCGATGAGCGCGGGCGGGCTGGTCCAGATCCTCCCCTTCGACTCCGCCTCCCGGGGCGACCTCTCGCCGGCGTGCGTCCAGTGCGCGGAGGGGCGCAAGATGGTGCTCTTCGTGACGGGCCGGTGCCGCTTCCGCTGCTTCTACTGCCCGGTCTCGGAGCGACGGAACCAGAAGGACGTGACCTACGCGAACGAGCGGCTCATCCTCGACGATTCCGAGATCCTCGAGGAGGCCCGGGCGATGGATGCGAGCGGCACCGGGATCACGGGCGGGGATCCCCTCGGCGTGGTCGACCGGGTCGAGCGGTACGTCCGGCTCCTCAAGCGGGAGTTCGGACCGTCCCACCACATCCACCTGTACACCCACGAGCCGCACCCGGAGAAGCTCCGGCGGCTCGCCGCCGCCGGCCTCGATGAGTTCCGGCTCCACATCCCGCACTACCTCTGGGGGTCCCTCGCGGCGAGCGGCGGTGCCTACCGGAGCGTGCTCGAGGAGGCTCCCGCCTGGGGGCTCCGGCGGGGGGTCGAGATCCCGGTCCTCCCGGAGAAGGAGCGGGAGCTGCGGGCCCTGCTGCGCGCCCTCGACCGGATCGGGGTCGATTTCGTCAACCTGAACGAGCTCGAATTCTCCGAGACCAACGAGGAGAAGCTCCACGCGCGCGGCTACGCGGTGGACCCGCGGGCGGGATGGGGGGTGCAGGGCAGCCGGGCGGTGGCCGAGCGGCTCGTCCGGGAGATGCGGCTCACGGTACCCGTCCACTACTGCTCGTCGCGCTTCAAGGACGGCGTGCAGCTCAAGCGGCGCCTCCTGCGCCGGGCGGAACGCAGCGCCCCGCGCTTCGCCGACCGCACCCCGGACGGGACGGTCCTCTTCGGGATCGTGGAGCTTCCCGCGGGCCGGGACCTGGAGGCGCTCGCCCGTCAGGTGGCCCGGCTCGGCCGCCTGCGACCGGGGGAGTTCCGGGTGGACCGGATCCGGCGCCGGGTCGAGCTCGACGGCGACCGGCTCCGCCGCTTCGCGGGCCGGCTCTCCGCGCCGGCGTTCGCGATCGAGGAGTATCCGACCGCCGACGCCCTCGAGGTCGAGCGCGAGCCGCTCAACGCCTCGGCGTTCCCGAAGTGATTCCGGGGCGGGGGGACGTACCCCTCGTCGCAGAGGTGGTCGCCGTGGGTCAGGAACCGCTGGTCCCCCCGCTGGTGCTTGATCGAGCAGGGACCCCAGCCGCCGTCCTCGGCGCCGTACCACATCGGGCACTCCCGGCAGCGGAGGTCGACCGGGGCCGGGCGCCGCGCCCGGGCGGGGGCGGCCGGGGCGCTCAGCCGCTTCCCCTCCCGAGCTGACGGACCCATCCGTCGATCGTGTTCGCCATGAGCTGGGCGACCGTCACCGGTCCCACCCCCCCGGGAACGGGGGTGAGGGCCCCGGCCCACCCTTCGAGCGCCGCCGGGTCGGCGTCCCCCGCGATCCGGCTCCCCCCCGGCCGCTGGGGGTCCGGGACCGAGCTGACCCCCACATCGATGACCGCCGCTCCCTTCGGGACGTTCTCGCGCCCCAACAGCCCCGGCCGACCGACACAGCTGAAGATGACCTCGCTGCCCGCGAGCGCCGCCCGGAGGTCGGCGGTGCGGGAGTGGGCCACCGTCACGGTGGCATCCCCCCCGGCGCCCCGGGCGAGCAGGAGGAGCGCGAGCGGCAGTCCCACGGTCGCCGACCGGCCCAGCACGGCCACCGGCCGTCCCTCGAGGCGGAGGCCGTAGTGCCGGGCGAGGGCGATCGCGGCGCGGGCGACCGCCGGAGCGTGCCCCGGGCGGCCGCTCAGGAGCGCCCCCAGGTTCCGGACCCCCACGCCGTCGACGTCCTTCTCGGGCGACAGCCGATCGAGGGCCCCGTGGAAGTCGAGGCCCGCCGGCAGCGGGTGCTCGACGATGATGCCGTGGACCGAGGGGTCGGACTCCAGCCCCTCGAGGATCCTCGCGAGCACGGCCGCGTCGGCGGGCGGGCGAAGGGGAACGGCCCGGAAGGCGATGCCGAGCTCCTCGGCGGCGCGACGCTGGCGGTCGAGGTAGAACGCGTAGGGGGTCCCGGCGTCCAGGTGGACGCTCGCGAGCGTCGGAGCGGGCCATCCGCGGCGTCGGCCCGCCTCGAGCGACCGCACCACTTCGGCACGGAGCGCCTCGGCCACCGGGCGTCCCCGAAGTGGTTCGGTCATGTCCGCTTGGGTGGGGAGCCGGCGAGGAGCATAAAAGCGGGGAGGCGCTGCCCACTCCCCGTAGGACCGTACGATGCAGGAGGTTTCCGCCCCGGGGGCACGCCCGGGCGGCGAAACGTCGGAGGGGCGTCAACTCCGTCGGATAAAGGATTTAAGGCGAGGTCCCCTGCTTTGAGCGTACGAGTGCGTCGTGTCGTCGAGCGGGGGTCCGTCCGTGGAAGGCGGTAGCGTAGCCAGCGACGCCGTGGAGGCGGTGGAGCCTCCGGCGGCGCAGGAACTCGACGAGTGGGGCCGCCAGCTCCCCTTCGCCACCACGGCGAACGTCGAGGTGCCCCCGCGGCTGCTCGACCAGGTGATCGGGCAGGACGAGGCCGTCGAGGTCGCGAAGAAGGCCGCCACCCAGAAGCGGCACATGATGCTCATCGGGGAGCCCGGCACCGGGAAGAGCATGCTCGCCCGGGCGATGGTCGACTTCCTGCCGCACGAGCAGCTCCAGGATATCCTGGCCTACTCGAACTCGGAGGACCCGAACGAGCCCAAGATCCGGGTCGTGCCCGCGGGGAAGGGCAAGGAGATCGTGGCCGCCCAGAAGCTCGAGGCGGCGCAGCGGAAGGAGCAGCGGACGATCCTCCTCGTGATCGTCGGCATCCTCCTCGCCATCCTGGTCGGCTACATCGTCATCGTCGAGCGGGACCTCCTCGCGCTCCTGATCGGCGGCCTCTTCTTCATCATCCTCTACGCCGTGGTCCGCTTCGGCTCGGGCCGCAGCGAGAACGGCCCCAACGTCGCGAAGCTCCTGGTCTCGCATACCAACGAGGAGAAGCCGCCGTTCATCGATGCGACGGGCGCCCACGCGGGCGCGCTCCTCGGGGATGTGAAGCACGACCCGTTCCAGTCCGGGGGGCTCGAGACGCCGCCCCACGAGCGCGTCGAGGTGGGCTCGATCCACAAGGCGAACGGCGGGGTGCTCTTCATCGACGAGATCAACCTGCTCAAGATCGAGAGCCAGCACTCGCTGCTCACCGCGCTCCAGGAGCGGAAGTACTCCATCGTCGGGCAGTCCGAGCGCTCGGCCGGCGCCATGGTGAAGACCGAGCCGGTGCCGTGCGACTTCGTCCTCGTGGCGGCGGGGAACATCGACAGCGTCCAGTCGATGCACCCGGCGCTCCGCTCCCGGATCCGGGGCTACGGATACGAGCTCTACGTGAAGTCGACGATGCCCGACACGCCGGAGAACCGGATGAAGCTCGTCCGGTTCGTGGCCCAGGAGGTCCAGAAGGACAAGAAGATCGGCCACTTCGACATGGGCGCGGTCGTCGAGATCGTCCGCGAGGCGCAACGCCGCGCGGGACGCTCCGGCCAGCTCACGCTCCGGCTCCGGGAGCTCGGGGGGCTCGTGCGGGTCGCGGGCGACATCGCGAACTCGGAGAAGATCTCCGTCGTCTCCGCCGCCCACGTCGTCCGGGCGAAGAGGGCGAGCCGCTCCCTGGAGCAGCAGATCGCCGACCGGTACATCGAGCGGCGCAAGGAGTACCGGATGTTCTCGACCGAGGGGGCCGCCATCGGGATGGTGAACGGGCTCGCCGCCATCAACGCCCAGAGCGGCATGTCGGAGTTCTCCGGCATCGTGCTCCCCATCGTGGCCGAGGTGACCCCCGCCCAGACCAAGAACGGCGGGGTCGTCGTGGCGACGGGCAAGCTCGGGGAGATCGCCCGCGAGGCGGTCCAGAACGTGAGCGCCCTCGTCAAGAAGTACACCGGGGAGGACATCTCGCGGTACGACATCCACATCCAGTTCGTCGGGACCTCCGACGGGGTCGAGGGCGACTCCGCCTCCGTCTCGATCGCCACCGCCGTCATCAGCGCCCTCGAGGGCGTGCCGGTCGACCAATCGCTCGCCATGACGGGCAGCCTCTCGGTCCGGGGCCAGGTGCTGCCGGTGGGCGGCGTGACCGCGAAGGTCGAGGCGGCCTCCGACTCGGGGCTCAAGCGCGTGCTCATCCCCGAGGACAACATCGAGGACCTGGTCCTCGAGTCCCGCTATCTCGGCAAGATCGATGTGATCCCCGTCCGGACCCTCCGCGACGTGCTCAAGTACGCGCTCGTCGAGCAGGGCCCGCAGAAGGAGTCGCTGCTCGAGCGCCTCGCCGCCATGGTGTACGCGACGAACCGGACGGAGGTCGCGGGGTTGCCCGCGAAGCCGCGGCCGCCCGCGCGCCCAGCAGGCTCGTGAGGCCCTCGACCCGGATCTCGGTCCACCGCCCCTTCCCGGGGGCGCTCTCGGGCCCTGCCGGTTACGGTCCCGAGGCCGAGGACGAGGAGGCGCGCTTCAAGGACCGCCCGTGCTATGTCTTCAACCGCGCCCTTCCCGGGCCCTACGACGACAAGCACTGCAGCCACTGCCGGCACTACCTCACCCCGCGCTGCCCGCACATCGACGAGTTCCTGGACGACGTGGACGACCTCGGGAGCGAGTAGGGCACCGGGGATCGGGACGTGCGGGGACTCCTGGTCGGGCGGTTCCAGCCGTTCCACCTCGGCCATCTCGCGATCGTTTCCGAGATCCGGGCGGCCCATCCGACGGAGCCGCTCCTCCTGGGGATCGGCAGTGCGCAGATCTCCTACACGCCGGAGAACCCGTTCACGGCCTCCGAGCGGATGGAGATGATCCTCCTCGCCCTCGAGGAGGCCGGCCTCGGTGGGACGATCCCCGTGCCGCTCCTGGACATCGATCGCCACGCGCTCTGGGTTCCCTACGTCGCCTCCCTGCTGCCCCGGTTCGAGCGCGTGTACACGTCGAACCCGCTCACGCGCACGCTCTTCGAAGCCTCGGGCTACGAGGTGGTCGACGTGCCCTGGACGAACCGGGCGGAGTGGGAGGGGACCCGGATCCGGAGGTCGCTTGCGACGGGTACGGATTGGAGGGGCGCGGTCCCCCCCGCGGTCGGGCGCTACCTCGAGTCCCTCGGGGCCCCGGCCCGACTCCGTCTCCTCGGGGAGGCTCCCCGACCTCCGGGGGGCGGCTCCGGTCCGCTGCCATGAGCGGCCCCGACGAAAGGATCGCACCTGGGCGCCGGAAGCTCCCCGAGCTGCCCGAGTGGGCCGGACCGGCCACCCGGCTCGTGCACGCCGGTCGCCGACCGGACTTCAACGCCGGGTCCGTCGTGCCCCCCATCTACGCGACGAGCACCTTCCGCTACCCCGCCGAGAACTCGGAGTCCGCCTCCGGGGGGAATCTCTACGAGTACACGCGGTACGAGAACCCGACGCAGGAGGTGGCCGCGGAGACGATCCGCGAGCTCGAGGGCGGCGAGGCGGCCCGGGTCTTCGGGAGCGGCATGGGGGCCATCTCCACGACGCTCCTCAGCCTGCTGCGGCCCGGCGACGAGATCGTGGCGCTCGAGTCGCTCTACGGCGGGACCGTGAACCTCCTCACGCATCTCCTGCCCGAGCTCGGGGTGAAGGTCCGCTGGGTCCCCACCGACGGCTCGCCCGAGGCGGCCATGACCCCGGGCACGAAGGTGGTCTACCTCGAGAGCCCCACCAACCCGACGCTCCGGGTCTCCGATCTCACCCGATGGTCCCGCGCCGCCCGGGCGCACGGGGCCGTCTCGGTCGTCGACAACACCTTCGCCACCCCGGTCAACCAGCGCCCGATCGCCCACGGGATCGACGTGGTGGTCCACAGTGCGAGCAAGTACTTCGGGGGCCACTCGGACCTGATCGCGGGCGCGGTCGTGGGCCCGAAGGAGATCGTGGAGCGCATCCGGGCGACCCACGTGGTGCTCGGGAGCTCCCTCGATCCCATCGCCTCGTTCCTCCTCGCCCGGGGGCTCCGGACGCTCGGGGTCCGCGTGGCGCGCCAGAGCGCGAGCGCGGCGGCCATCGCCCGGAAGCTCCCGGGGGTCCCGGGCATCGCCTCGGCGCACTATCCGGGCAGCGCGTCGGAGGACGAGGAGCAGATCGCGCGGCGCCAGATGTCCGGCCGGGGCGGGGTCGTCGCCTTCGTCGTGGCCGCCGGGGACGACGCGGCCCGCGCGTTCCTCGGACGGCTCCGGGTGATCCAGCCGGCGGCGAGCCTGGGGGGCGTCGAGAGCCTCGCGAGCCTGCCGGTCGACACCTCCCACGCGCACCTCACGCCGTCCGCGCGAGCGCAGCGCGGCATCGGGCCGGGCATGGTGCGGCTCTCGGTGGGGCTCGAAGACCCCGAGGACCTGCTGCGGGACATCTCCGAGGCCCTGGGAACCCCCTGACCTGACGCCACCATTATAGGCCGAAGCTCGTCCCCCGGCACGCGCCACCGTAGCTCAGTTGGCAGAGCGGCTGATTCGTAATCAGCAGGTCGGGGGTTCAAGTCCCTCCGGTGGCTGCTCGTCCACCGCGCCCTCATGCATCGGATAGTGCAGTGCGACGCGCATGGACGCGGAGACGACGGCGGTTCGGGTGTCCCGCGAGACGCTCGATGAGCTGGATCGGTTTCAACGTGCCCTTCGTACTCGTACGGCCGATGAGCCGATTCGCGCCCTCCCGCGCCTGCAGCGTCACGCCGTCGTCGAGCGGTAGGGGGGAACCCTCAAGGGCAGCGTGGGCCGATCCAGGGAGTCGGAACGCGTCCACAGCGATCGTGGATTCTGATGCCTCGTTCGAGTTCTTGAGCGACGGCCCGAGGGCTGGTGCGGATCATCGGGTGCTCCTTGAAGCGGATTCGGTCGTGACCCCCGACCGGGTGCTCGCAGAGCTGGCACGGCCGTTCGATCGCGGGGGCCAGCCCTCCGCCCGGACGCGTGACCTTCTGACCGAGATCGTAGGACTCAGGTGGATCATTCCCATCGATGTTGCGATCGCGCTCGGGGTGCCCACGGCCGACACCGATCTTCGCGCCAACGCCGGACGCTGGTTCAGGGGACCCGTTCCAATCGTCTGTTCACACCAGGTGATCGAGGGGGTCCTCCTTCTTGGCCTGCAGGACGGGGGGCGCCGGTGGCGGTGGCGCCATAGGAGGTGCTGGCGGAGCGGGCGACCTCTGCCGCTTCCGCTTGTTCCGAGCCATCGCGATCGGTACGATGATGGCCGTCGCGATCAGACCCAGGAAGAGGGGGACCAGGGGAACCAAGCTGGCGGAGCTCATCGTGGCGGGACTGGCGGGCGGAGAACTCCCGCCGGGTCCGAAATAGGCATTCCCGCTGAAAGCTAGGAAGAACGAGAACGGAACCAGGAGGACCCAGGTGAAGACCAGCAGCACGATCAGGGCCGCGGCCAGGGAGTCCCATGAGGCGTCGCGCGATGGCACCGGGACGGCAACACCGGCGACGTACCCGGCCGGATACATCGCCACCGTCGGCATCGGCGGGGGCGGTGGCGGTGAATAGCCCCGTGCGAGCTTCCGCCGCCCCCGGTCCGAACCGAGGAGGGCGAGGGAGAGTCCGATGATCGACAGCACGGGAAGTGCCGAGAAGACCGCGCCGGTCTCCAGCGAGCTCTCCTCGTAGGTCGATCCGACCTTCGCGAGGATCCAGCTGGCTCCGAGCACCCCGACCAGGGAGAACAGCCCCCCGAAAATGAGCAACATGCCGTCGAGGATCGCGATGCCCGGGGCCATGACCGACGAGTAGGCGTCCGCACTCGCAGAAGGATGGACGCCGGGCGGGACGAAACTCCCGAGCCAGATCGCGAGGCCGACCGCAAACAAGCCGAAGCCGGCAGCCCCCAGCGCGGCCAGCTGCCGGGCGGTCCCGAGATCGACCCGGGGAACCGACCCCTCGATCTCCTGGGCTCCGCGGTGGAGAAGTAGGAGGGAGACCAGCGCGACGACGGTTCCGACCATCAGGAGGTAGTCCAGAGCGAAGATCCCGACGTAGGAGATCCCGAACCCTCTCGCCCCGTAGGACAGGGTCGTGTGGGCCGGGATGTTCGAGAAGAGCGATCCGATGATCCAAAGGGCGATCACGCTCGCCCAGATCAGGGCCTGCCCGACGAGCCCCACGAGCGCACCGGCTTCGAAGTGCCGAAACCCCCTCCGTGCCTCGGCCCGAAGCGCGGTGGGCGCGATCGCGCCCGGACTCGACGTGGTGGGACCCCCGCTCGGGGGACGGGGTCGGCCGTTATAATTCGCGCGACATGAAATCCGAAAAATCGTATAGTCGCCGGGGTTCGCCCCCTCCGCGGAGGGCGGGGTCGAATGTATGAGCTGACGACCTCCGAAGCGGCGACGATCCTGGCGGTGCTGGCTCGGGACCCTGAGCTTCAGAGTTCCGACCTCGGGCGGCTCGGGATCCCTCCCTCCACCTTCTATGCCGTCCGACGCAAGATCTACGAGGCGGGCTGGCTCTCCGACCGATACCTCCCCCATCCGTGGGCGTACGGCGTCGAAGCCGTCGATTTCGTCCTCGCCTCGCCTCCTCCTTCGGAGCGGTCGCGAATCGAGACGGAATGGGGCCGTTCATCCGCCAACGTGCTCCTGTGGGCTGGCCTGAACGTTCTCTTCGGCGTCTTCTTCCGACGCCCTGGGGCCCCGCCCCCGTCCGCGGAGGGCGCGAGGGTGACCATCACGCCGAGCGACGGGTCCATTCCCGTCTACTTCGATTATTCCCAATCCTGGTCGCGCTTCATTCGAGCCGGCGGGGGGACCGGCTACCCCCGCGGCTCGGGCGGGGCTCCTCCTCGTGCAGGGCACGCTCGAGGTTCCGCGATGAGCCAGTTGCTGGGAGAGGATGCCGGGGCCATCCACGCTCACCCTGCCGGTAACGGCTGGCACTCCCCCTCCGGCCTGACCCGGCCCCAGCGATTGCTTCTCGAGCGGGGGGAGGTCCAGAGCCGGACGTTCCTGGACGTGGGCGCACTTCCACCGTACCAGGGCCGGGTCCTGGGCGAGATCGTCTTCCTCACGGGGAAGTTGAGGGAAGGGGCCTCCGCGACCGGGGTGCTGGGCCGGTTGAACAACGACTGTCAGGTCTCTCCGGTCCTGATGGCGGCGGACGGAGCCTCCGTGATGCTCTGTGCCCTGGGGCAGGTGGGCGTGGGTACGCCCCATCGGACCAAGATCCCCCGAGCGGCCCAGCACGTGGCGGACGCCTTGGACTCCTCCCTCCGCGACCTCCGAATGACCATCGAGCCCACGGGGTCCGTGCGTACGGTGATCGACCACCGCTACGATCGGCTCATCGGGGCGCCCGGAGCCGGGCCCAGCGAGGGCGCCAGGTCCCCGCCGTAGCTCACGCCGAAGAACCGCCGGCGAAGCTCCTTGCGGTAGGTCCACCCCCCATCCGGACCTTCGGTAGTTCCGGACGATCTGGAATCGACCGAGGTCCGTCGATCCGAACGCCTCGAGCGGCGCCCCGCCAAGGCCGCGGCCGGGTCGGCAGGTCGCCCGGCGGGGCCCGACCTCGACGCGAGTTCGGAGCTCGCATGTTCTCCCTCCGAGCCGGCCTCCTCCCCCATCCCGCGGACAGCGACGGGGGCTGCTTACCGAGGGCCGGCCGTTCCTACCGACGTCGCCGGGAGCGGCAGCGAGGCCGGGACCTCCGCCGCCGTCGGTCTCGGGAGAGGTCGACCCGAGGGCCGATCCCCACCGGCCGCTCTCCCCTCGGGCCGCCGGAGCTCTCCCGCTCGGCGAGGTTCTCCGCTTCCCGGCGCGATCCTCCCTGCTCCCTTGGGCGGTCACCTATATTCGAAGCGCGGGGATGGGCGCCTGCGGCACTGGTCCGAGCGGAGGGATCCCGATTGTCACCCCGGAAGACCCGACGATGGTTGATCGCGAAGCCCCTCGAGGGCTTGCTCTCCGAGGCGAACTTCCGCTGGGTGGAGTCGGCCGTTCCCCCGTTGGCCGAGGGGCAGTTCCTGGTCCGCAATCGCTGGCTCTCGGTCGACCCCACCCAGGCGCTCCAGCTCCGGGGTCCCGAGGTACCGATCGGGGAGTCGCCGTGGTCGCTGGCGGTGTCGGAGGTCGTCGAGTCCCGCCATGCGGACTTCTCGCCCGGGGACCTCGTGCACGGACAGATGGCCTGGGAGGACTACACCGTCACGGAGGGCACGGGGTTCAACCCCACCTTTCGCGTGCCGGAGGGCGTTCCCCTCAACTGGGCGGCCGGGGTGCTCGGTCTCACCGGCCTGGTCGCGTACTTCGGCCTTCACGCCGTGGCCCGACTCCAGCCCGGAGAGACCATCGTACTTTCGGGGGCGGCCGGAGGGGTGGGATCCATCGCCTCCCAGCTCGCCAAGATCCACGGGCTCCGGGTGATCGGCCTCGCCGGGAGCCCGGCCAAGTGCGCGTGGCTCCTCGGAGAGGCCGGGATCGACGCGGCGATCAACTATCGGCAGGAGGACGTCGGCCAGCGGCTCACCGAGCTCGCCCCGGAGGGGATCGACATCTTCTTCGACACGGTCGGCGGCGCTTCCCTCGAGACCGCGCTGGAGAGGCTCCGACCCGGCGGGAGGGTGGTGCTGTGCGGGATCACCTCGCAGTACCTGGCCAAGACCCCCGCCTCCGGCCCATCAAACCTGGCCCAGCTCATCATGGTGAACGGGCGCATGGAGGGGTTCCTCGGCCGAGAGTTCTTCCCCCGACGGAACGAGGCGTTCGACGCGCTTCTCCCGCTGCTGCGCGCGGGGCGCCTCAAGTCCCAGGAGGATGTCGTGGTGGGACTTCGGGAAGCGCCGAACGGCCTCGCGCGACTCCTCGCCGGGAAGAACGTCGGAAAGCAGCTGCTGAAGATGGACGAGCCTCCCGGCATCTGAGGCTCCCCCGCGGGCCCTGGTTCGGAGGGGACCCTGAAGCTACCGGGCGAGGACGGGGCCGGTTCCGGCGCGACGCCGAGGGCGCATCGGGCCCCTCGGCCCTTGCCCGTGGCGTAGAGCCGGCGAACGGGCCGCGTGGGAGGATCGTCGGGGAGAGGAGGAGCCGCCGGGGCCGGGGGCCGGCCCGCGATCCCGTCCCCGGACCGGTCGATCGCACTCGACGCGGGTCCGCCGGCCCCGGGACCGGAGCTGCCGAGGAGGATCGGCGAGACCGGAGCCCGCCGCTTCGGCCCGGGGGCTTCTCCGGAACCGGGACGTTAAAGTATCCGGTGTCTCCCCCGCCGAACCCGCTCGGACCGCCGGATGGGCCGCCGGAGGGTCGCCGAGCCCCTTCCCCGCCCGCGCGGTCCCCGCGCTCAGCACCACCGCAGGACGTCACCATGGAGTACAAGTGGACCGCCTTCTCCGTCACCGCGCTCGGCAGCTTCATGGCCGGGCTCGACGCGACGGTGGTCCTCCTCGCCCTCGTCCCCATCGCCCATGACCTGGGCTCGGACTACGTTACGATCCTCTGGGTCGTGCTCGCCTACCTGCTCGCCACGACGGCCTTCGTCCTGAGCTTCGGCCGCATCTCGGACATCTACGGCCGGAAGCGGATGTACATCGTCGGGTTCGTGATCTTCACCCTCGGCTCGCTCGCCTCGGGCCTCGCCCCGACCGGCCTCGTCCTCGTCGCGGCGCGCGTCGTGCAGGGCATCGGCGCCGCCTTCCTCTTCGCGAACGGGTTCGCGATCCTCTCCGAGGCCTTCCCCGCGGCGGAGCGCGGCCGCGCCTTCGGGGCGACCTCGGTCATCTGGGGGATCGCCTCCGTCGCCGGCATCATCCTGGGCGCGGTGATCGTGGCCTTCACGACGTGGCGGCTCATCTTCCTGCTCAACCTGCCGGTGGGCGTCTTCGGGACCCTCTGGGCCTACCTCGCGCTCCGCAGCTCGGAGCGGGGCGTGGGCCGGGGAGAGTCGTTCGACCTTCCGGCCGCGGTGCTGTTCACCCTGGGGCTCTCGAGCCTCCTCCTCGGCATCACCGGAGGGCTCCTCTACGGCTGGACGGCCCCCGGCACCCTCCTCGGGCTGGCCGCCACCCCGTGCCTCCTCGCCGGGTTCGTGGCCTGGGAACGCTCCGTCGCCTCCCAACCGATCATCGACTTCTCGTTCTTCCGGAACCGCGCCTTCACGCTGAGCGTGACCGCGAACCTCCTCCGGGCGACCGCCGTGTTCAGCGTGAACTTCCTCCTCGTGTTCTACCTCGAGGGGATCTACGGCCTCTCGATCCTGACCGCCTCCTACCTGATCGTCCCCTACGCCGCCGCCCTGGCCGTCGTCGGGCCGTTCGGCGGCATCCTTTCCGACCGGTTCGGCGCACGCCGGCTCTCGACGATCGGGCTCGCCCTCCAGATGGTCTCGCTCCTCGCCCTGAGCCGGCTCACGCAGACCACCTCGCTCCCGACCCTCGCCCTCATCGAGATGGTCTTCGGCGTCGGCGGCGGAATGTTCTGGCCGGCGAACGTGAGCCTCACCATGAGCAGCTCGCCCCGCGGCCGCTACGGCATCGGCTCGGGCATCCTCAACACCTTCCAGAACACCGGCAACGTGCTGAGCTTCGCGGTGAGCCTGGTCACGATCACCGCCTCGATCTCGGCGCCGGTGGTCTACTCGCTCTTCCTCGGCACCTTCACCGGGACCCTGCCGGCGCATGCGGCGAGCGAGTACCTGATGGGACAGAGCCAGGCGCTCCTCATCTCCGCGGCGCTCCTCTTCGTCGCGCTGGTGCTGGTGCGCCTGACCCCCGAAGCCGCCTCGGGGACGCCGCGGTCGACCCCGGGCGAGCGGCCGCAGCCCGCGCGCCCCCCGGTCGCCGACGGCCCCCACTAGGGGCCGGGTCCCCCGATCGATCGGGCGGGGACCAAGGTCGGGTCGCGGGGCCGGGCCGGAGTCACCCCGTATCCCCCGCCGCGCACCGAGGCGCACACGGGGTGCGCCTTCCCGAACCAGGTCACGGGGAGGACGGGCTCGCCCGTCGGGCGGTCCTGGTGCGGGGTCGCCGTGCGCCCTCCCCGCGGGAGCCGTGATGTGAGCCGTGATGTATCCGGTCCAGTATCCGTCGGTCGTGACCCCGACGTCGGCCGCGGGACGGGGGAGGAGCGGCGTACGGCCCGCCCGCCGTCCGCCGCACCCCGCGGGCCGGTCCGGCCTCGTGGCCCACGAGCTCGTCCCCGACCGCTGGGGCGACTTCGAGCGGCTCTTCGGGAAGTACGGCGGGGTCCAGGCCGGCTGCTGGTGCATGTTCTACCACCGGGACGGGCCGAACGGGCCGCTCGAGAGCGTCGAGCGCCAGGAGGCGAACCGGCGCGATCATCGGAGACTGCTGGGGGCGGGCCGTGCCCACGGGATCCTGGTCTACCGCGACGACGCGGCGGTCGGCAGGTGCCAGTTCGGCCGCCGGGAGGAGCTGCCGAGGATCCAGCGCGGTCGGAAGTATCCGGCGGTCGCGGGCGCGCTGGGTCCGCCGCCGAGCTGGCGGATCACCTGCTTCTTCGTGGACCGACCCCACCGGCGGGACGGGGTCGCCGGCTTCGCGTTACGGGCCGCCCTCGCCGCGATCCGCCGCCAAGGTGGCGGCGTGGTCGAAGCGTACCCGGTGACCCATGCCCGCGCCGTGGCCTCGTGGTTCGGCACCGTCGGAATGTTCGAGCGCGAAGGATTCGGCGTGGTCCGTCCGTTCGGGACGAGCAACGCCCTCGTGCGGAAGCGGGTCCGGGCCGCGCCGAGCTCGAGCCGCCGGCGCGCGCCCCTTTCGGCGTAGCCGACGGGTCACGTCGCGGGGCGCGCTCGTCGAGGAGGCCTCGCGCCCCGGAGCCGGCCCGTCCGCGCCCGGGGGATCCAGCCGTGCCGATCGATCCGGACCCGGGGTCCCCGGAAGCTCACCCCTTCGAGCGTGAGTCGGAGCCGTT
Source organism: Thermoplasmata archaeon (assembly GCA_027314915.1). Lineage (GTDB taxonomy): Archaea > Thermoplasmatota > Thermoplasmata > Lutacidiplasmatales > UBA184 > JAKIVR01. The sequence continues at coordinate 87,335 of DAHUZZ010000008.1, forward strand.
GCTCCTGGCCCTCGACCCCCGGTAGCGCGATGCGGCCGCCCGCGGCCACGACCCGATGCCAGGGGAGCCCCTCGGCGTGCCGGAGGGCGTGGACCGTGAGCCGCGGGGACCGGGGATAGCCGGCGGCCTCGGCGGCCCACCCGTAGGTGATGACCCGACCCCGGGGGACCGAGGCGATCACCCGCCGGATCCGGGCCAGCGCGCCCGCCCGGTCCCCTGCTTTCCGGGGGCTCATGTTCGGGCCCAGGGGAGGAGCGCGCCCCCGGTCCCGCGGAAGAGGTCGAGCACGTCCGGCGGCAACCGGGCCCGCTCGGCGTAGGAGAACCGCTCCGGCTCCTCGACCCGGACCTCGGAGAAGCCGGCCGGGCGCGCCATCGGCTCGAGCTCGCCCGGCTCGTAGGATCGGGACCGGGACGCGATCGGTTCCGGCGCGGCGGGTGTGCCCCGGGGGGCGGGGGAATCCGTGAAGAGGGCGAGCCGGCCGCCCGGGGCCAGCACCCGGCGCATTTCCCTCAACGTCCGCGCCGGCTCCGGGAAGAAGCCGAACGCGCCGGTGCAGACGCAGCACGTGAAGGTGCCCGTATCGAAGGGGAGCGCGCCCGCGTCCCCCTCCACGAGCGTGAGTCGCCGGGCGGACATCGCGTCCGAGTTGAGATCGCCCGCCACCCGGAGCATCTCGGGGCTGTGGTCGATCGCGCTCGCGGTGCCTCCGCTCTCGAGGGCGCGGTGAAGGAAGGCGCCGCCGCCGCAGGCGACCTCGAGCAGCCGGTCGGACGGCGTGAGTCCGAGCCGGTCGAGGATGAGGTGGAAGTTCGGCCCGTGGTATGGGGGATCGCGGTAGTTCTCCCGGGCCGCGGCACCCGTGGGCCGCCGGGCCGCGCGATCGGCGGCCCAGTCGCCCAGGCTCTGGGCGCCGAACGGGTCCAGGAGGTGCGGAAAGAAGGATTCCGAGGCCCAGTCGAGCAGGTTCCCATGCCCGTCGCTCGATAGGAGCTCTTCCCATCCCTCGATCTCGGCCACGACGCGGCTCCCCCCACCGTGGGGCGACCCCGTCCAGCGGAGGCGCACGGGTCGCTCCGACCCCCAACCCTTCGCGGGCCGCAGTTCCAGGGTCAACTCCTTGGGAGCGCGAACGGTCAGGACGCGACCTACCGGCGTGCCGTCCACGACGGCGGGCTCCGCAGGTCGTGCCGGGACGCGGATCCGGGACCTCCGCGATCCGTCGGCGAACCCCTGGACCCGGCGCGCGAACGCCATCTCCGGTGCCTCGGTGAGGTCCACTTCGATCCGCAGGATCCGCGGGGTCGTGGCGTCCCGGGGAGCCTCCGGGCCGTCCGCGGGCATGGGATCGGGAACGGGGCACCGGTACTTCGCGGCTTGCCCCCGGGGCGTGCGCGAGGCCGGTCGGTGGGAGGAACGGCCGTGGGGGGGACGCGAGCGTGAACACCGTCGGTACGGGACGTGACGGGGGGGGCCGGCAGAGGGCGCCATCGCGTGGGCAAAACCGTCCGGTTCGGGGGCGTTCTGCGCGAGGAGCCCGTGGCCCGGAGCGATCCCGCAGGGACCGACCGAGTCATATGGGTCGTAGGTGATGTACGCCGGACGCGGATGGCGATGTCCCCCTCCCGTGTGCTCATCGCCATCATCGCCCTCGCGTTCCTTCTCGCGTGGTCGGGCCACGGTGTGGTCCCGTCGCCGGGCTCGCCCGCCCGTCGATCCAGCGGGGGGTCCCCGCTCCCGGTGCGTCCCGCCTCGACCTACGATCCGCAGCCCGTCACGTTCCGTCTCTCGATCGGGGGCCGACGGGTCTCGGGACCCGGTACGGTCGAGCCCTCCGGCGGGCCGGTACCCCCTCCCATCTTCGTGGGGCTCGCCGGCGCGGGGGCGGGCGCCCTCGTCGTGGGAGCCGGCTTCGGGGCCCGGCGGCGCCGCCGGCCGGTACCGGGGACGACGAACCCCCCGGAGGCGCGGGGCCTTCCGCCGGAGGCCGTTTCCACCACCCGAGCGAACCCCCTCGAGGTGGGGGCCGGGCTCGCCCTGCCCGGCCTCGCGCGCGGCCCGACTCCGAATCCCCGGACCCCCGGCGCGTGTACTCCCGCCGGCGCGCCGGCGGGAGCCCGAGATCCCGCCCTCTCGAGCGAGCTCACGCGCCGGTTGGTCCGGCTCCTTTGCACGCTGCCCCGGCTCGGGCCCGGTGACGTCCCCACCCTCGAGTGGACGCAGGCGGGGATGGCGATCCGGCTCGGCGTCGGCCTGAGCGCGATCAGCAAGGTCCTCCGGCGCTTGGAATTGATCGGCATCGTGACCGCCGAGACGGAGCACGCGATCGGTTCGTCGCGTCGGGTCCGGATCTACCGCCTCACCCCCCGGGGAGAACGGCTCGGCCTCGCGCTCCGGGAGACGGTCCGCGGTGGGGCCCCCGCGGTCCCGATCGGACGCCTCCTGCCGTGAGCCACAGGGTTCGGACCCTACCTTCGACCACGGACCGCCCCGAAGGGGCGCGCGGCCGGTCGCGCTCCGGTTCGTTTCGAGGGTCGGGATGATACGGCGGGCGTTCCGAGAGCCACCGAGCCCGCTCCCGAGGGGGAGCCACGAACCGGGTGGCCGAACGTGATCCCCTTCGACCTCGTGAACAACCTCAGGGTGCTCCTCGCGGGGCTCCTGGACTTCCGGAGGACCATCGCGGTCGGATTCCTCGAGATCGGAGAGCTGGGTCGCGAGCACGACTTCAGTCTCCTCACGACGATCTTCCTGACCGGGCTCGCCCTCCTGGTGATGGGCGCGGTCGGGTTCCATGTCGCCTTCGCGTCGACCTGGTCGGGGTGATCGGGGACCCGGTCTACGGTCCGGGGCTCTTCCTCGGCGGGTTCTACGCCGGTGGGGGGAACCCGGCGAGCGGCGTCTGGTGGTCCTCTTCGACGGGGCTCACCACGGGGACCTACTTCCTGTTCGAGACGGCCTTCGCCGCGGTGACCCTCGCCCTCGTGGGGGTCATCTTCCTGAAGAAGGTCCGGTTCTCCGCCATCGCCGGCTTCTCGGTCGTCTACTTCCTCCTGATCTGGGACCTGCCCGCGGCCTGGATCTGGAACCCGAGCGGCTGGCTCGCGAAGATGGGCATGGTGGACTTCGCCGGCGGGCTCGTGGTCCACGCCGCCGCCGGGGCCTCCGGCTTGGGTGTCCTGGCCCAGCTGTGGCGCGAGGAGCGGGCGCGCGGGCATCGGACGAGCCCGCAGGTGCCGATCCGGATCCATCCCGGATGGCTCACGCTCGGCATCCTGCTCTCGTTCCTGACGATGTTCCTCCTCGCTCGCGTCCTGGGGGGCATCAGCGAGCCGGTCCGGGCGCTCGCCACGGACGCTTCCGCGACCGGCGGTCCGTCCGGGCCCCCGCCCGCCCCGGTGGCGGTCGACCCCGGGCCGGTGGCCGTTATACCCCGAAGAACGCCGTGACGAGGTAGTACAGGCCGGCGATCAGGATGAGGATC
>DAHUZZ010000009.1:0-4834 GCA_027314915.1 Thermoplasmata archaeon
GGGTGGAGGGCATACCATGAGCCTCCCCCCACACCCCCCTCCTTCAAAGAGGGGAACTAATAACCGGACTCTACAGTAGCGGGCGCTTCGTGCAGAGTACAGGATTCTGTCCCTCTTCAGGGGCCGACCCCAGCGGCCGGTCGACGGGCGAAGGGTCGGAACGGATCCCGGTGCTCGATCGTACCGGGCGACGGGGCGGGCCCGTTCGCCTCCTCAACGGCGCGGAGGCGCGACCCCCCGCTCGACCCGGGGCTTTTGCGCGACGAGGAGTCCCCGGCCCGGGGTCAGCCCGCGGGAGACGAAGCGCGCCCGCAGGCCCGCCGCGGTCAGCGCTGCCAGCAGCCGGGACCGGGGCACGAGGAGACCCACATCGTCCTCCGCGACGTGCCGGATCCCTCGGCCCGGAACGCCGATCAGGTACTCGTAGTGGATGATCGAGCGGGCGCCCCGTCGTAGCGAGGAGGACATCCGGGCCACCGCGGCGCGCGGTCCCGTGTGGCCCACCAGGTGGACGAAGCCGGAGCGGAACCGAACGGGATCGATCCACGGCTCGACCAGGCCGACGCCGCCCGGCTTCAGGTGGTCGGCGAAGTTGCGGAACGTGGCGCGGAGCTCCGCCTCCGAGCGAAGGTGGCCGATCGCGCTGAACAGGCAGGTGAGGACGTCGAACTGTTCTCCGAGCCGGAACGAACGCATGTCGGCCCGGAGGAGCCGGACCCCGGGGAGCCGTTGCCGGGCGATCCTCAGCATCGGCGCGCTCAGGTCGAGCCCGGTGACCGCATGGTGGCGGCGCAGGAAGGCGAGGTGTCGCCCGGTGCCGCAGGCGACATCGAGCCACGCCCGGCCCCCGGATCGGCCGAACCGGGTCGCCAGCCGTTCGAGGTAGGCCACCTCCTGGCCCGTGTCCTTTCCCGAGGTCAGAGCGTCGTAGAAGGGGGCGAGCCGGTGGTACATGAGCGGGCCCCTCGACCCCGCCGACGACCTCGCCGTTCCACCCATCGTGCCGGCCCCAGGCGGAGGCTCTTCAAGGACCCGTCGGTGCCCCCCGACCTTCGGGGAGCCCCGCGGGGCGGGCGACCGGTGGACCCTAGAGGCCGACGGCCAGGAGCGCCCCCAGGATCGCCGTGGTCACGAGGGTGAGCGGGACGCCCACGCGCATGAACTCGAGGAGCCGGATCCGCACCCCGGCGGACTCCGCCCGCGCGACCACGATCAGGTTGCTGGCGGCCCCCAGGAGCGTGAGGTTCCCGGCGAGGGTGCTCGCGCCGGCGAGCGCCATCCAGGGCACGGGCGTCCCCGGGCCGAAGCCGTGCTGCGCGAGGAAGGGGATCTGGAGGGCGACCCAGGGGACGTTGCTGACGACCTGGGAGCCCACGAGGCTCGTCCCGAGGATCACGCCGAGGGCGGCCGGCAGGTCCGTCGGGGAGGGGACCGGGAGGTGGAGCCCGAGCCCCGAGAAGGGCTGGCCGTACTCGAGGAGGCCGATCATGACGAACAGGCCGGCGAAGAGGAGGAGGATCCCGACGTCCACCCCCCGGAGCACCGCCCGCCGGTCCGTGGAGAGGAGGAGCGCGACCAGCCCGCCCGCGAGCGCGATCGCCGCGAGCGGCACCCCGGGCGCGTGCAGCAGCCCGGCGGCCACGTCCTCGAAGAGGATCGCGCCCAGCGTGGCGGGGAAGAGGACGAGCACCGGGTGGCGGAGGAGCCGGGGGCCCCACGGCCCGGGCGGGAACAGCGGGACGCGCGGCGGCGGGGGCCGGGTCGGGTCCGGGACGATCCGGTCCGGGCCGCGGGCGACCAGCTTCGAGAGCAGCCAGCCGCCGACGAGGAGGTTGATCGCGGTCGGGAGGAGGAGGTACCTCGGGAAGAGGAGGATCGGGAGGGGGATCCCGCTCTGCAGGGCGACGAGCAGGTTCTGCGGGTTGCCGAACGGCGTGGCGACGCTCCCGACCGTGACGCCGCAGGCGAGGGCGAGGAGGAGCGGCCGGGGCGGGGCCCGGAGCCGTCGACCGACGGCGAGGAGGAGCGGCACCCCGACCACCACCAGCGCATCGTTGAGGACGACCGTCGAGAGGAGCCCGAACCCGAGGAAGATCGCGAGCGGGGCCTGCTCCGCCCGACCGGCGCGCCCGAGGAACCACCGCGCGAGGTGATCGAGCGCCCCGGAGCGCTCGAGGGCGGAGGTCAGCAGGAACAGCCCGAGCAGGAACTCGATGAGGGTGAGCGCCTCGCCGAGCGATCCGAGGGCCTGCGGGAGCGGGAGGAGCCCGAGCGCGAGCGCAAGGAGCGCCCCGACCCCGAAGGAGGCCCAGATGGGGGGGCCGCGGCCGGAGAGCTGCCGCACCACCACGGCGGAGAGCACCGCGAGGAGGAGGACGAGGTCGGCGAGCTCCATCGGTTGCGGTCCCCGGTCGCCGGACCCCCGCGGAGGCCGGTACCCGCCTCCGCGAGGGGAACGGCCCTATAGGGCTGCGCCGGCCCGGCGCGCGCGACCGGGGCCGCGGCCTATTCGCCGGCGCCCGAGATCGAGTAGATCGAGATGTCCGCGAGCTCGACCGGCGGGTTCGAGTTGTAGAAGAACTTGAGCGAGCAGGCGCCCGGGACGGTGAAGCACCAAGCGGGCGCGCCGTGGAAGTCGTCCCGGTCCGGCCCGTTCGCGCCGGGATCGTAGACGGCTCCCGGCGTGTGGACGTAGAGGATGAAGGTGTCGCCCGCCTCGAGGGCGTGGGAGGTGGCCGAGAGGGGCGTGAAGATGCAGAGCCGGTTGTACAGGGTCCCGAAGGCGCCGCCGCCGAAGCCGTTCGCGTCGAAGCTCGAGCACCAGCCCAGGTGGGGGGCGTTGGGCGCGGGGGCCGTGGAGGAGCCCGGGAACCAGGTCATCGCCGCGAGGCTGCCCCCGACGAGGACGGTCTCGTTGCCGCCGCGGGAGGTGTTGTCGCAGATGAAGTAGACGTCCACGAGCGCGAGGTCGATCGTCGAGGGGGTGACCGAGGTGATCGTGACCGAGCTCGCGTTCATCAGCGAGAAGTTGCCGATCTGGTGCTGCACGCAGTAGTAGTCGTAGGCGGTCCACTCGGCCCCCGACCAGCTCGACGCGGGGGACTGCGGGTAGCCGTAGGGCGTGCAGTCGGTGGGGTCCCCCCAGACCGGCACCTTGAGCCCGCCCTTGGCGAGGTAGCCCATCGAGACACCCCCGCTGGGGAAGTGGAACTGGAGGGTCCAGAGGGCCGTGCCCGCGACGACGGTGATGGCGACGAGGAAGATCGCGGCGATGATGTTGGAGACGCCGCGGCGACCCCGGAGGCCCGTCCGCCCGCGCGCTCGGGAGCGGCTCCGCACGATCACAGGTGAAGAATGGGTCCCGCGGGGTTTATGTAGTTATGCGGGCCGGCTTTTAACGGCGGCGAATCCCCTAGCCACGCCCCAGGCTCCGGGCGAGGGCGAAGTACGCGGCGGGGGGAAGCTCCTCGGGCCGCATCCGGGCCCAACCCTCGGGCCACCCCGCCGCCGCCGCGGCGGCGACGGCGGCCGCGTCGGACCCGGCCACCCCGGGAAGGAGGTTGCCGAGCTGCTTTCTTCGGCGGGCGAAGAGCTCGCGCACGATCCGCTCGAACTCGGGCACCGAACGGACCGGCAATTCCCCGTCCCGGCCGCGGAAGCGGACCAGGACGCCGTCGACGGCCGGCTCGGGCTCGAAGGCGGAGGAGGGCACGGGGGCGAACCGCTCGACCGAGCCGTAGAGCGCGGCCTGGATCGCCGGGCGGCCGTAGCCGTGCTCCCGCGGGGCGGCCGCATACCGCCCGCCCACCTCCTTCTGGAGGAGGGCCACGATGGTCGGGACGCGCGCCGTGAAGAGCCTGGTGAGGATCGGGGTCGCCACGGAGAACGGCAGGTTCCCGACGACGGCCCGCTCGCCCCCGAACCCCGCGACCAGCGCATCCGACTCCTCGACCCGGATCCGGTCGCCGAAGGTCGACCGGAGGTGGGCGGCGAGCCGTCGGTCGCGCTCGATCACCCGCAGCGGCCCGAGGCCCCGCCGCAGGAGCGCCTCGGTGAGGATGCCGAGCCCCCCGCCGATCTCGGTGACGGGCGTCCCCGGGGGGAGCTCGAGGAGCGCGGCCTCCATGTCGCCGACGAACGGATCGAACAGGAACGACTGGCCGAGCCTCCGCGCGGGCCGGATCCCGAGCGCCCGGAGCCGGTCCCGGACCTCCCCGCGGGCGTGGGGCACGCCGGTGACGCCCCCGCCGTCCTCACGGCCCGACGACGATCCGGTGTAGGTCGCCCTCCGCGGGACCATCTCGCGCAACGTGCCCTGGGCGGGACCGCTCCGACCCTGCCGGGGGGGCGGCTCCCTCGAGCCCGGCGGCCCAGGACGATGAAGGGTATCAAGGTCCCACCGGACCGGCCGGGCGGCGGTTCAGGGGGCGACGAAGAGCCGGTACTTGTCCGGGGCCCCGGAGAGCTCCTGCTCGATCCGGCCGACGATCAGCCGCTCCGGGTGCGCAAGGTGCATCCGTTCGCCGAGCTCGGGGAAGCTCTGGAAGGGGGCGCGCTTCCGCTCCTCCACGAGGGCGAGCATCGTCTTCTTGCCGATGCCGGGGAGGAGCTCGAGGAGATGGAAGCGCCGGGAGACGGAGGGCGCCTCGTTGATGAACCGGAGGAACCGGGGCGGATCGGCGAGCACGATCTTCTCGAGCGCCGCCGGCAGCTCCGCCTTGGCGGTCGCGCTCAGCTCCTGGTAGCCGAGCCGCCGCCGGACGTGGTCGATCGGGGGCGGCGCGCCGTCCCGGGGCACGAGCGGGACCCGGCTCCCGACCGTGAGCGACGTCCC
>DAHUZZ010000009.1:4934-88639 GCA_027314915.1 Thermoplasmata archaeon
GGCTGCGCGAGGATCTCGAGGAGCTTGAGCTCCGTCTCGCCGACGCCGAGCGCTACCGGGTCCCGCAGGAAGCCGTGCTCGGTGGACCGGCCGTTCGGCAGGTAATCGAGGATGTACGCGAAGCTCTCCACGGTCCCGCCCCGTTCATCGGTGCTGCGCGAGGATCTCCAGCAGCCGGGTGATCTGGGCTTCGTCGAGGAGGATCCGCTCCTTGGAGTAGAGGAGCCGGATCTCCTCGGGGTACTGGGGGAGGAGGTCGGCGAGCTTGACCGCGATGGCGGCGTCGACGTAGGGGAGGCTCCTCAGCTCGGCGATGAGCTTGTCCGTCGCCTCCACGGTGAGCCGGGCGAACTGCTCGGCGTGCGACTGGGCGAGCAGCGCCTCGCGCGGGAGGGGGCGGGCGCCCGCCTCGTCGGCCAGCATCTGCTTCACATGGGCGAGCGGGACCGGGTCCGGCATCAGCTCTTCTCCGGTCCGGAGGTGGCCAGGAGGTGCACCGGGTTCGCGATGAGCTCCTTGCGCTTCCCGCCGTCCATGAACTCGATCCGGTAGGCCCGGCCCTGCTTGCCGATGACCGTGCAGACCCGCCCCTGGTAGCGGGGATGGGGCTGGCCGTGCGGGTCGGAGGCCTCGAGCCGGACGATGACGCGCGCGCCCACCTCGAACGACTGGAGGTACTGCGTGACCGGGCGCATGCCGCGGTCGCGCGCCTCCTTCGTGAGGACGCCCCGGGTGCGGGAACGGAATCCCTTCGAACTCTTCACCATGGATCGGTACCTTGTCCCTAGGGATCGTGGATCTCGAGCACGTCGAGGGACTCGACGCTCAGCGGGACCCCCAGGAGCTGGGCGAGGTTCGGGTCGGTCCGTCCTCCATCGCCTTCCACCCACTCCTTGATGTACGTGCCGGCTTCGGCCCGCAGCTCGAGCGTGAACCGCCCGCTCTCCGCCGCGACGAGCCGGGCCTCGACGATCCGCCGGGTGCGGACCCGGTCGGCGCGCCGGTGCGCGACCCGGGTGGGGGTCCGCTGGGCGATCGCTCCGCGCAGAACGAAGACCAAGGCCTCATTAATCTTGCCCTCCGAGCCCTCCCCGCGCACCACGACGCGGTAGCTCTTGAGCGGGCTCGCGGATTTCACGCGCACCACCGCCTCGGACCCTGCGGAGCGCAGCTCCGGCAGCTCCACCCGGTCCCGGGCGGTCGCGTTCACCTCGTCCCGGAGCCGGTCCACGTCGATCCCGCGGGACCGGGGCCGGAGGATCTCGAGCACGAACGGGCGGCCCCGTCCGAGCATCCGCGCGTCGATGTCCTCCCGGCCCATCCCGTGGAAACGGGTGCCCTCCCCGTGCGTGGCCGCCAGGAACGGCGCCGCGATGAGCTCCTCGACGCTCTCGGAGTAGGTCTTGCCGGTCCCCTGGCAACGTTCGCAGCCGCGGCCGCGGCACCGGCGGCACGGCCACCGGGTCTGCGGCAGCGTGCGGTCGAGCTTCCGGTACCGCCCCTCGAGGTAGAGCGGCTGGATCGTCACCCCGACCCGCCCGGCGGGCAGGTCGGCGAGGAAGACGACGTCGGCCTCGCCGGTGGTCCCCTCCGCCCCCGTCGCGGCCGCGATCCGCTTCCCGAGCTCGCGGTTGAACGCCGTGCGGGCGCTCTCCCCGAACGGGGTGCGCACCTCGGCCCAGATCGCCTCCTCCCGGGCGAGGAGCTCGGGGTCCCATCGCGATCCGCAGGTGAACCGGTGCCACTCGACCCCCTCCGCGGCCTCCCGGGCGCGGCGCACCCAGGTCTCCCAGCGGTCGAAGGCGCCGGCGCAGAGCCGGCAGGAGGCGCCCGCGGCGAAGGCGTCCTGCCGGCCGAGGGCCGCGGCGAGGCGTCGGGCGCGGTCGGGGTTCGCGAGCCCGTGCCCGGCCCGGCCGACCACCCGCCCGAAGCACTCCGGGCAGAGGCCGAGCTCCCAGGCCCGCTCGGCGATGCCGCGGAGGGCATCGTCCACCACGAACTCGGGGCCGGGGTCGTTCATCGATCGGCGGGGGCCCCGCGCGAGCCCGGTCGGGGTCTTGAGATTGCCGCGCGCCCCCGGCGGGACGCTGCGCGTACGCGGCATACCTTCTTACGCCCCGGGCCTATCGCATCGGAGAAGCTCGTGCCGCCGATCACGGAAGAGGAACTCACCCGGGCGATCGAGCACACCCTCGTGGCCCACGGGAAGATCGCCACCGGGGAGGCGCGCACGACGGCGCGCATGGTGCTCGACTACTTCGGGCCCGGCGACAGCGTGCTCGACAACAAGCTCACGAGCGAGGACCGCGACCGCTTCTACCGGCTCGAGGAGGAGGGGCTCCTCACGAGCGAGGAGGAGGACGCGACCGTCTCCCGGGGGAAGACCTGGCGGATCCACTACTGGCTCCTCAAGAAGGCCAAGGTCCGCGAGGCGGGCCAGGTCGGGACGGCCCCGAGCGACTCCGACGCGGGCGCCGTCTACCGGGACATGGGCACGGACATGTGGTCGCGGGATTCGCGGTCCTCGTCGACCGCCTCCCGGACCCCCTGAACCGGACGGGACGGCGCTAGCGCCGCGGGGCGGCCGGCCCCTGCACGACCGGGCGCACGGGCGGCGGACGGAAGCGCGGGTGCGCGGCCAGCGCGCCGGGGTGCGAGGACTGCACGATGAGCCGCCGGACGTACTCGATGGCCGCGAAGGCGAGGACCACGCCGAAGACGTAGCCGAGGCCGCTCGCGATGTCGAGGCCGACGCCGGTGACGCCGAGGAGCGCGACGAAGACGCCCAGCGAGACCACGGCGTTGAAGGAGGAGTGGAGCCCGACGGCCGCGAGGTAGTGGCGGCCCGCCGAGCCCTTGGCCCCGCCCACCCGGTCCTCGGCGTAGCCGTAGCCGAAGAGCGCCGTGCTGCTCCCGTGGAGGAGGATGCTCGAGAGGCTCCGGAGCACGATGAGCGAGAGACCGGCGGCGAGGCCGCCCACGAAGTACGCGCCGAGCCCGTAGAGGAAGGTCTCGAAGAAGCCGAACCCCAGCCCGACGCCGGCCCCCAGGACCGGACCGTCCGCGACGACCCGGATCTTCTGGCGGTACTGCGCGACGCCCGAGGCCTTGAGCGCCTCCTCGACGAACGGGGCCAGGACCAGGATCAGGAAGAACGCGCCGGCGGTGGTGTTGCCGTTGAGGAAGACGAACTCGGGCGCGGGGATCGCCTGGGAGAGGGAGGTGCCGCCGGCGACGAGGACCGCCTCGACGATCCCGGCGATGATCGTGGCGAAGAAGGCGCCGTAGGCGAACGCCCCGAGCAGCGTGCCCCAGCCCTCCCGCACCCCCTGCTCGGTCGTCCGGACCCACATGAGGTAGACGAGCGCGGGAAGGAACGCCGCGCCGAGGAGGACGAGGAGCGAGAGGAGGGAGGCGGTCGAGCTCATGGGACCCCGGGCGTGGGAGCGCGGGCGGTCTCATACCGGTAGAAGCCGGCCCCGCTCTTCCGCCCGAGGTCGCCGGCCTCCACCATCGTCCGGAGGAGCGGGCAGGCGCGGTACTTCGGGTCACGGAACCCTTCCCAGAGCACGTCGAGGATCGCGAGGGCGGTGTCGAGCCCCACCAGGTCGAGGAGCTCGAGGGGGCCCATCGGGTGGTGGAAGCCGAGCTTGTAGGCGGCGTCGATGTCCTCCCGGGTCGCCACCCCCTCGTACAGCATCCAGACCGCCTCGTTGAGCGTCACGGCGATGGCGCGGCTGGTGACGAAACCGGGCGTGTCGCGGCTCGTCACCACCGTCTTGCCGAGCGACCGGGCGAACTCGTCGGCGCGCGCGAGCGCCTCCGGGGAGGTCCGGGCCCCGGGGATCACCTCGACGAGCTCCATCTGCAGCACGGGATTGAAGAAGTGGATCCCCACGACGCGCGAGGGGTCCCGGACGACCTTGGCGATGGAGGTGATCGGGAGCGAGGAGGTGTTGGAGGCGAGGAGGGCGGTGGGTGCGGCGGCGGAGTCGAGCTCCTGGAAGACCCGGCGCTTGAGCTCGAGGTCCTCGGGCACCGCCTCCACGAGGATCTCCGCGGAGTCCGCGCGCCGGAGGCCGATCGCCGTGTCGATCCGCGGCAGCGCCTCCTCCTTCGCCGACGCCGCGATGCGCCCCTTGGTGACGGCGCTCTCGAGCGCGCGGCGGGCGTTCGCGAGCCCGCGGTTCACGAGCCCCTCGTTCACGTCCTCGAGCGTGACCAGGTAGCCGGAGAGGGCGGCCTGGGCGGCGATGCCGCTGCCCATGAGCCCGCTGCCGACGACGAAGACGCGCGTCCGCGCCATCGCCCGCGGATCGGAGCTCTCCGCGAGCGCGGACGACATGCCCCCGGAATGCCGGGCGCAGCCATAAATGGGTTCCCCGCCGGCGCGGTCGCCGCGCGCCCGGGCCGCCCGCCGATCAGCCGGGCAGCGCGCCCGCGGTGCCGGGCTCCGAGCTCCCGGGCCGTGGCGGCGCGGCCCGGCCGCGGGACTCGAGCAGGTACTCGCACGCGCGGCAGCGCGCCCCGCTCGCCGGCTCGCCGCACGCCTCGCAGCGGCCCGGACCCCCGGGGGAGCGCGCCGCCGCGAGGAGCGGCGCGAGCTGCGCCTGCGTGCGGAGGAGCGCCTGCCGGGTGCCCGGCAGGGCGTCCTCGAGCTGCCAGAGCACCTCCCGGAAGAGGTTCCTCGAGGCCGCGCCGGCGTGGGGGCACTCGCCGTGGTCGAAGGGAAGCCCGAGGAGCCGCGCGTAGAGGTACACCTCCCGCTCCGGGATCTGGGCGAGCGGCGCCAGCCGCGGGATGAGCCGGGGCTGCCGGTCGTGGTGCGGGGCCATCCGCTCGAGCCGGGCGAGGTCGGCCCGGACCACGTTCATGAGCACGGTCTGGGCGAGGTCGTCCAGGTTGAACCCGAGGACGAGAAGGTCGGCGCCCTCGTCGCGGGCGGCGCGGTTGAGGAGGGTGCGGCGCCAGACGCCGCAGTAGGAGCACGGCGCGGTCCCCTCGAGGAGCGGGACCGCCGCGTCGGTCGTGGTGCCGATCTCCGTCTCGGCGCGCACGATGCGGTGCTCGACGCCCAGCCGCCGGGTGAGCTCCTCCGCCGCCCGGATCGTCGCGGGCCGGTAGCCGGCGATCCCCTCGTCGACGGTGAGCGCGATCAGCCGGACGTTCGGGCGGCGGTCGAAGTAGCGGTGCGTGAGGGCGAGGGCGACCGCGCTGTCCTTCCCGCCGGAGAGCGCGACGCCGATCGTCCCACCGGAGAACCGCGGGAGCTGGCGGTGCATCTCCCGTCGGACCCGCTCGGAGACCTGGGACCGGAAATGGGGCCCGCAGAGGTGGCCGGAGCGGTAGGGCTGGTCGATGACCGCCTCGGCGTCGCACCGGTCGCAGCGCACGGTCCGGGCACGGGCGCGCCCTCTCAAGAGCGCGCCGGTCGCGCGCCCATTCCTGTCCGCACCATGCTTAATTACTGCGAATCCGACCACACGTTGGGCGATGGCTTCTGGCATCGCCCCGCGCACCCGGTCTACGGAACGACGTACAGTACCGGGGGCCCCGGTCGCGTTCTCGGTGCCCGAGGTCGTGGAACGCTTTCAGCGCATGCTGCAGGCCCAAGAGCGCAGTCCGTGCACCGTGAAGCAGTACGGGCACATCGCCCGGACCTTCCTCGGGTACGTCGGGAAGCCGCTCGACGAGGTCGTCAGCCGCGACGTCGAGGGGTTCCGCGAGTACCTGGTGCTCACGCGGCACTACAGCAAGAACTCCCTCTACACGACCGTCCGCGGGCTCTCCTGCCTCTTCCGCTCCTTCGGCGTCGGGGTCGACCGCGGCCTCGAGCCGCCGCGGCGCCCCGAGCGGCTCCCGCGGTACCTGAGCGAGGAGGAGACGCACCGCCTCTTCGAGGCCTCGCGCGACTCCCCGCGGGACTACGCGATCCTCCACGTCCTGGGCTACGGCGGGCTCCGGGTGGGCGAGCTCTGCGCCCTCCGCCTCGAGGACATCGAGTTCGACCGCCACCTGATCCACGTGCGCGCCGGGAAGGGCGACAAGGACCGCGAGGTGGTCCTGGAGGAGCGGACCGTGGCCGCCATCGAGCGGTACCTCGCGGACCGCGCCGTCGAGGGTGTCGAGAGCCCCCGGCTCTTCCCGGTGACGGCGGTCACCGTGGAGCGGATGGTGCGGAAGCGGGCCGGGCTGGCCGGCATCCAGCAGCACGTCACCCCCCACGTGCTGAGGCACACCCTCGCGACCGCGCTCCTGAGGCGGGGCTGCGACATCCGGTACATCCAGAAGCTGCTCGGCCACGCCTCGGTCGCCACCACCCAGATCTACACCCACGTCGACACGCAGGCGCTCCGCGAGGCCTACCGCAAGTCCCGGCCGGAGTACTAGGCCCGCGGGCGACACTTGGAATAGCCCCGCCGCCTCGACCCGCGAGGGATGGAGCGGGAACCGGTCGAGGTCGCGATCCTGGGCGCCGGCATCGCCGGGTGCGCCCTGGCCTACCATCTCGCCCGCCGGCAGATCGGGCCGACGGTACTCCTCGACCCCCGCACGCCGGCGGCCGGGGCCAGCGGCCGGGCCGCCGGGGTCGTGACGGAGCAGCTCTGGAACGCGTGGGACGTCGAGGTGGTCCGCGAATCGCACCGCGAGTACGCCGACCTCTGCCGGGAGTGGGACCCGGGCGCCTACCGGCGGAACGGCTTCCTGAGGTTCACCGAGCAGCCCGAGAAGTTCGCCCCGCTCCGCGAGGCGGAGGAGCGGCTCAAACGGTGGGGCGCCTCGGTCCACCTCCTCGACCGCGCGGAGCTCGAGCGCCGCCTGCCCGAGGCCCGCTTCGGCGAGTCCGCGCTCGGCCTCGATTCCCCCCACGACGCCTGCGTCGATCCCACGGCCCTGACCGGGATCTACGCGGAGGGCGCCCGGCGCCGGGGCGTCCGGTTCGAGCTCGGGGTGCCCTCCCCCGGGCTCGCGCGGGAGGACGGGCGCTGGAGCGTGCGGGTCCCCTCCTTCGAGCTCCGCGCGCGGCGGCTCGTGCTCGCGGCGGGCGCCTGGACGAAGGGGATCGCCCGCACCCTGGGGCACCCGCTCCCGCTCACCCCCTACCGGACCCAGCTCTCGCTGCTGCGGCCCCCGACCCCCGCCCGGGCCGAGTTCCCGTCGGGCCACGACCTCGACACGGACGTGTACGTGCGGCCCGAGGTCAACGGTCGGATCCTGGCGGGGAACGGCACCGGGCCCCGGGAGGCCGATCCCGAGCGGTTCGCGACCGGCGGGGACCCTGAGTTCCTCGAGCACATCGCCTCGACGCTGGGCGACCGCTGGCCGAGGTGGGCCGATTCCGAGGTGGTGGCCTCCTGGGCCGGCGTCTGCACCTCGACGCCCGACCGCCGGCCGCTCATCGGCGCGGTGCCGGGCGCGGAGGAGCTCTTCGTGATCGCGGGGTTCAACGGGTTCGGCGTGATGCGCGGCGGGGGATCGGCCCGGAGGCTCTCTGTCCTGCTCAGCGACCCGGACGGCGCGGAGGCCGGCGCCCTGCTCGGGCCCGTCGCGCCCTCCCGCTTCCCCCCGGGGACGCCCGGGGATCCTCCCCGACCGGGGTTCACGCTGGAGGCCGGCCGTGAGCCTCGCTTCTGACGCCCGGGCGATCGCGCGGGCCGGCATCCGGGCGGTCGAGCCCCGGTTCGTGGTCTCCCGCGCGCTCGCCCGGCACGGCGACCGTCTCGAGGTCGCGGGGACGGCGTTCCCGCTCGTCGGGCCGCATCCGCTGCGCGTGGCGGCGCTGGGCAAGGCGGCCTCCACCATGGCCGAGGCCGTGCGGGCCCGGGCCGCCGGGCGGATCCGGGGGATCGCGATCCATCCGGAGGGGGGGCGCGCGGCCCCGGGCGGGTTCCTCGACCTCGAGGGGGGACACCCCCTTCCCGATGCCCGGAGCCGTGCGGCCGCCCGGGCGCTGCTCGCCTTCCTCGCCGAGGATGTTTCCGCCCCGGTCCTCTTCCTGATCTCGGGCGGGGGGTCCGCGGTCCTCGAGGAGCCGGCGCCGGGGGTCCCGTTCCCCGCCCTCCGGGCCACGACCCGGCTCCTCCTCGGCTCGACGGCGCCGATCACCGCCATGAACGCGATCCGGCGGCACCTGTCCGCGGTCAAGGGGGGGCAGCTCCTCCGCCCGCTTTCCGGGGCGCCCTCGGTGACGCTCGCGATCTCCGACGTGATCGGGGACACGCCCGAGGACATCGCCTCGGGGCCGACGGTGCCGGATCCGACGACCTACCGCGACGCCCGGAGGGCCGCGGAGCGTCACGCGATCTGGCGGGCGCTCCCCCCCGTCGTCCGGCGCCATCTCGAGCGCGGGATCCGCGGGGAGCTCCCCGAGACGCCGAAGCCGGGCGACCCGATCTTCCGCGGGCACCGGTTCCGCATCATCGCCTCGAACGGGCACGCCCGCCGGGGCGCCGCGCGGGCGGCCCGCGCGCGGGGGTACCGCGTCACCCTGGAGGAACGGCCGGTCCTGGGCGAGACCGCGCCGGCGGCCCGCCGGCTCGCGCGGGAGCTCCTCCGGGCCGCCCGCGCGGCCGGCGCCTCGGGGCGGCGCCGGGCGCTGATCTGGGGCGGGGAGACCACCGTCCGCCTCGGTCCCCATCCCGGCCGCGGGGGGCGGAACCAGGAGCTGGTCCTCGCCGCGGCGCACCCGCTCCGCGCGGCCCCGGGCGTGCTCCTCCTCTCCGTCGGGACCGACGGGGTGGACGGCCCGACCGACGCGGCCGGAGGCTGGGTCGACGGGGATTCGGCGCGACGCGCCCGGGCGCTCGGCCTCGACCTCGTCCGGCGGCTGCGGGAGCACGAAAGCTACGACACGTTGCGTAGGTTGGGGACGCTCTGGAGGATCGGTCCGACCGGCACCAACGTGACCGACCTCCACGTGGGGCTCGCGGCCCCGGTCGCCCGGCGCCCCGGGCGTCAGCGCGGGTAGGGCAGGAAGTAGTCGGCCGAGTGCGGCTCCTGCCAGTCGACGTAGTTGCTCTTGAGCTGGAGGTAGTCCGTGACGCCGTGGCGGCTCCCCTCGCCGCCGAGCCCGCTCGTCCGGAAGCCGGTATGGAAGCCCTGCGGCGACTCCGGTCCCACGCGGTTGACGTAGGTCTCGCCGAACCGGAGCTCCCGCTGCATCCGCTCCGCGGTCGCGAGGTCCCGGGTGAAGACGTAGCTCGACAGCCCGTAGGGGGATCGGTTCGACCGGGCGATGACCTCCTCCACGTCGGAGAACGACAGCACCGGGAGGACCGGGCCGAAGATCTCCTCGCGCACGAGCGGGTTCGAGTCCTCCACGCCGGTGAGGATGGTGGGCGGGTAGAACGCGCCGCGGGCGAGCGGCCCGTCCTTCGGCCGGGTCCCCCCCAGGAGGAGCTGACCGCCGTCGCGGACCCCCTCGTCGACCCGGGCCGCGATGTCGGCGGCCGCCTGCGGGGCGTAGAGCGGCCCCACGTCGACGCCCGGGTCGAGCCCGCGGCCGACGGTGAGCTGCCGGGTCAGCGCGGTGAGCCGCTCGAGGAACCGGGGCGCGATCGACCGGTCCACGTAGGTGCGCTCGTTCGCGATGCACGCCTGCCCCGCGTTCCAGAAGCGCGCCCACACCGCGGCGCGGACCGCCCAGTCGAGGTCCGCGTCGGCGCAGACGATGAGCGGGGCCTTGCCGCCCAGCTCGAGGAGGCACTTCACGATCCCGGGCGCGGCGAGGCGCATCATCTCGGTGCCGGTCTTCGTCGAGCCGGTCATGGTCACGGTCGAGCACAGGGGGTGCTGGACCAGGGCGGCGCCCAGCTGCGCGCCGGAGCCGGTGACGACGTTGAGGACCCCCTTCGGAAGGCCCGCGCGCCGGAAGGCGTCGGCGATGCGGAGCGTCGTGAGCGGGGTCGTGCTCGCCGGCTTCACGACCATGGTGTTGCCGCCGATGAGCGCCGGGGCGATCTTCCGGGTCACGGTCGCGGCGGGGAAGTTCCAGGGCGTGATCCCGACGACGACCCCGCGGGGGACCCACTGGAGGCGCAGCGACTGGCCCCGGGGCAGGAGCGCGACGTCCTCGCCGGAAAGGGTCCGGCCGTAGTCGGCGTAGTACTCGAGGTTCTCGATGGCCCCGGCGGTCTCGCCGCGGGACTCGAAGAGGACCTTGCCCATCTCGCGGGTGACGAGCCGGGCGAGCTCCTCCGCCTCCGACCGCAGGATCTCGGCGGTCCTCCTCAGGATCCGGGCCCGGGCCGCCCCGCCGAGCGCCTCCCAGGCGGGCTGGGCCGCGCCCGCCGATTCCATGGCGGCCTTCGCGTCGTCGGGGGTCGCCCGGATCACCCGGCCGACCTCGGAACCGTCCGCCGGATCGAGGACCGGGAGCTGGTCGTGGTCGGAGGGCCGCCGGAACTCGTTGTCCAGGAAGAGACCCACGGTCGAGGTGCCGGCGGACATGGGGCCCGCACGGCGGACGGAACTATACGGTTGTCCCGGCGGATCCGGCGTGTCGGATACGGTCGAGCTTCGCGAGGAACTCGATCCCTTCCCCCGAGCGCAGGGGGGCGCCGTCGGCCTTGGTGAGGGGAAGGTCGGCGGCGGCGCACGCCGCCTCGGGCGTCGCGCCCTCGAGGAGCGCGCGGACCGCCCGCTGCTCGCGCCGTCCGAGGACGACGCGGTCCAGGGTGAACTCCTCGAACGCCTCGTAGGCGATCGGAGCGACGAGCCGGGTCAGGTGGGCCATCTCGGCGGCGTACTTCCGGATCTCCTCCTGCGCGTGGGGGTCGAGCCGCAGCTCGAGGAAGTGGAAGAGGTTCCACAGGTCGATCTTCCAGTACCACTGGGTGTAGTAGGCGACCGGGAGGATGGTCCGGGCGGTCTCGCGCGCCACGCCGGCCTCGAGGGCCCGGACGTAGGCCCCGTAGGCGTCCTTGCTGACCCGGTCGAGGTCCGAGCGGAACGCCTCCACGACCTCGGCGGGGAGCGGCTCGCCGCGACCCTGGCGGTTCACCTTCGACTGCTGGCGGACCGCCTCCGGCCCGGGGAGGTCGAACTCGTCCGGGGCGATCGAGTACCGGAGGCTCGATTCGTTGATGGAGGCGGTCCGGTGCCGGACCATCTGGCGGGCGACGTAGATGGGGAGCCGAAGGAGGAACTTCAGCTCCACCATCTCGAACGGGGTCGTGTGGTGGTGCCGGAGGAGGTAGCGGATGAGCCCCCGGTCGTCCCGGACGCTCTTCGTACCGGCCCCGTAGGAGACCCGGGCCGCCTGCACGATCGCGGCGTCGTTGCCCATGTAGTCGACCAGGACGACGGAGCCGTGGGCGAGCACGGGCCGCGGAACGCCGATCGCCCGGTCCGCCTCGGGGACGGCCGGTCGCTGCATCTTGGGCTCGGTGGGGTCCACGGTCGGGCACCAGCCGCCCCCGAGATTAAGGAATGGGGGGGCGCCGGAACCAAAAGTCATACGCTCCGCCCCTGTTGGAAGGGTGGGGGTGTCCCTCGATGACCCGGATCTTCGTGGCGGTCGCGTGGCCGTACGCCAACGGCCCGTTCCATCTCGGGCACATGGCCGGCGCCTACCTGCCGGCGGACATCTTCGCCCGCTTCCACCGGCTCCTGGGCCACGAGGTGCTCATGGTCTCCGGCTCCGACATGCACGGCACCCCGGTCCTGGTGCGGGCGGAGCAGGAGGGGACCACGCCCGAGGTCATCGCCCGGCGGTACGATGCCGTGAACCGCGAGTCGTTCCGGCGGCTCGGGTTCACCTTCGACGTCTTCACGAGCACGCACACGCCGCTCCACGAGCGGACCGTGCACGAGCTCTTCCTCACCCTGCTGAGGAACGGACTCGTCGACCGGCGGACGGAGGAGTACGCCTACTGCCCGCATCACCAGAGGTTCCTGCCCGACCGGTACCTGAACGGCGAGTGCCCGAACTGCGGCTTCCCGAAGGCGCGCGGCGACGAGTGCGACAACTGCGGCCACATCATCCAGCCGCGGGAGCTCAAGCATCCCGTCTGCGCGCTCTGCGGCACGCCGGCCGAGTTCCGCCCCTCGGAGCACTTCTTCCTCCGGCTCGACAAGCTCTCCGAACCGGTCGGCCGGTACCTCGAGGACAAGCAGTACTGGCGGCCCAACGTGATCGCCTTCACCCAGAACTTCCGCCGGTCGGGCCTCCGGCCGACCCCGATCACCCGGGACATCGACTGGGGGGTCCCGATCCCGCTCGACGGCTACCCGACGAAGCGGTTCTACGTCTGGTTCGAGGCGGTGATCGGCTACCTCTCGGCGTCGCGCGAGTGGGCGGTGCGGTCCGGCGCGCCCGACGCGTGGCGCAGGTTCTGGGACCGGGGCGCGCCGGTCCGTTCCTACTACTTCGTCGGGAAGGACAACATCTACTACCACACCCTGTTCTGGCCGGCGATGCTCCTCGGCCAGGGCCAGCTGGCCCTGCCCTACGACGTCCCGGCCAACGAGTGGCTGGTGGTCGGGGGGGCGAAGATCTCGAAGTCCCGCGCCCCGGGCGAGGACCTCGGGCTCCCCGCGATGCTCGAGCGGTACCCGCCGGATGCCCTCCGGTTCTACGCCGCCCTCCAGGCTCCCCAGAACCACGACACCGAGTTCACCTGGGAGGAGTTCCACCAGGTGACCGAGCAGGTGCTGGCGAACCAGTGGGGGAACCTGGTCCAGCGGCTCCTGGTCTTCGCACGGGACCGGCTCGGCGGCCGGATCCCGGCCCCCCCGCCGGGATGGGACCCGCGGACCTCCGAGCTCGCCGGGCGGCTCCGTGGCGCGCACGCCCAGATCACCCAGGAGCTCGAGGGGGTCCACCTCAAGGAGGCGCTCGAGCTCATCTTCGGCGAGGTCCGGGAGGCGAACAAGCGGTTCCACGACGCGAAGCCCTGGCAGGCCGCCCCTCCCGAACGGGACCGGGCGGTCTTCGAGGGGATCTGGTTCGTCCGGTGCGCGGCGGTCTGGCTCGCCCCGTTCCTCCCGTTCTCGAGCGCGGAGGTCTTCCGGATGCTCGGGTACGACGGGGAGCCCGCGAACGGCGAGTGGGCCCGCGCGACGGAGCTTCCGCGATCCGGCCAGCCGCTCCGGGAGGTCCGTCCGCTGTACCCGCGCCGGGCGCCCGAGCCGGCCCCGGGCGGCCCCCCGCCCTCCCCCGCCGCGGCGCCGGCCCCGGCGGCGGCGGACGGTGGCGAGGCACCGCTCGACATCCGCGCGGGCCGGATCCTCTCGGTGTCCGCGCACCCCTCCGCGGACCGGTTGTACCGGCTCGAGGTGGACCTGGGCCCGGCCGGCACCCGCACCGTGGTGGCGGGGCTGCGGCCGTTCCTTCCCCCGGAGGCGCTCGAGGGACAGCGGATCGCGCTCCTCGCGAACCTCCAGCCCCGGACGATCCGGTCGGTGACCTCCCACGGGATGCTGCTCGCGGCAGAGTCCGGCACGCGGGTCACCCTGCTCCGACCTCCGCCGGAGGCGGAGCTCGGCGACCCGGTCGTCGGTGGGGGTCCGGGCG
Organism: Thermoplasmata archaeon; assembly: GCA_027314915.1. Lineage (GTDB taxonomy): Archaea > Thermoplasmatota > Thermoplasmata > Lutacidiplasmatales > UBA184 > JAKIVR01. The sequence continues at coordinate 18,451 of DAHUZZ010000009.1, forward strand.
CGCGGACCATCACCCTCGAGGAGTTCGAGAAGACCCCCCTCCGGGTCGCGCGGATCGAGGGGTCCGGAGCGGCCGACTCGAGCCGGGTGACCTGGGGTGACCGTCAAGAGGAGGTGGCGGGTATCTGGTCCCCAGGTACCCACGTGGTCGTCCGGACGTGGCCCGACGCCGGGCACGCCACCGAGGTCGTCAACTTCGGGCCGGGCCGGCCCCTCGGGGTGGGGGAGGGCGCGGTGGCGGGGGCGAAGATCCGATGAACTCCTCCGTGCGCATCGACCTCCACGTCCACTCGACCTATTCACCGGACTCCCGGCTCCGCCTGGAGGCCGCGGTCGAGCAGCTCGGCGCGGTCGGTCTCCAGGGGATCGCCCTCACGGACCACAACACCCTCGAGGGGCATGCGGCGCTGAGGGCGATCGCCGCCCATCATCCCCGCGCGATCCTGATCCCCGGGGTCGAGGTGTCGACGCGGCAGGGGCACGTCCTGGTCTACGGGGTGTCGGAGCTCCCGCCCCGGGGGAGGCCGCTCGCCGAGCTCCTGGACTGGTCGAGGTCCCGCGACGCCGTCGTCGTGCTCGCGCACCCGTTCCGGTGGACCCACGGCGCCGGGCGCCGGGTCGCGGAGCGCGCGGCGGTCCACGACATCGAGGCCCGCAACGGCCGGAACGGCGAGGTGGCGAACCTCAAGGCCGAGGTGATCGCCGCCCGCCGCGGGCTCGGGGCCACCGGGGGGAGCGACGCCCACGAGCTCTCGTCGCTGGGCCGCTCCTTCACCGAGTTCCCCGAGGAGGTCACCTCCGCGGATGAGGCGCTCCGCCTCCTCAAGGAGGGGCGCTGCGTGGCCAGCGGCCACTCGCTGCCGTTGCGGGCCCGCTTCGCGGTGAGCTTCAGGAACGGGCTCCTCCGGGTCGGTCGCGGCTTCCGCTCGCTGTGAGGAGCGGCCCGACCCGGGCCCCCGAGACCTTTAACCCGAGGGCGGTTCCGGCCGCCGCAACGCCAAGGTGGCAGAATGGTTAATGCGACGGACTGCAGATCCGTTTCCTGGGGGTTCGATTCCCTCCCTTGGCTTGCGCATCCGGTTCATATCCCATGACCGCTCTCCGTCGGAACGATGGTGCGGAGGTCGAGGGGCGCGACCGACCCTTTCGCGGACGTCCACCTCATCTCCACCTTCGTGGAGAAGCGCCTCTCGCAGCTTGAATACGGCCTTCGGATTGACCTGTGTAGTCGGGGTCGCAACATTCATTGCTGCTGCCTGGGCTTGGGATTATCTGAGCACCAACTTTTGGAGCACTTGGTAGTCTGAACCGACTTGAGGAGCCGACGAATGGAAGGCAATGATTCAGCTTCTGACGAACGGGTTCCCGGTAGGATCGGGTGGTGGTACTACCCTCTGTTTGCTGCGTCGTACGTAGCCGCTGTGGCTGTATGGGCAACACTCGCGCTCGCCTCAGGCGTTCTGGGATCTGGCAATAATGCCTCGCAGCTCTTGGAGGGAATCGGCTTGCTGGCAATCATCTCTCTATCGTTCGGTTATCTAACGCCTCGCCTGATTCCCCCCGGTGGCCCGATTGTCATGAGCCGTGAAGGCATCGATTTTAGGGTCGAAACGGGCAATCGGCGTCCGTTGCTGGTTAGGTCAGGACTTGCGCGACGTGCCCACTGGTTTCGACCTTGGCGGGAGGTGCATATCTACCATGGTCTCGTCGTTTTTCGGCCAAAGCACTTTAGCGGCCCGTGGTGGTTCGCGCCTTCAGAGGCCCAATTGAATCGACTTCAACACCGTTTGACGAACACTCAGCGTTAGCGCCCGGTGATTGATCCACCGTTCGAAAGGCATCCATTGGCTGCGAGCGGGATGGCTCGCCCATTCTAGGGACCCTTGCTTTCGCGATGGAGTCGCCGGCCTAGACGTAAGTTTGGCAGTTCATATACTCGCATCGACGCCCGGGAACTGACCCTTTTCGGCGAGGGAGAATACCTGCGCGAGGTGCACTACTGTTCCGTCGGTCCGAGTCAACTTGCGCACCACTCCGACCCCATCTTCGACAATGAGGTAAGCGAGTTTCACCTCGACCGCCTTCAGTTGGGCCTCTGTGAGTCGGCGGGGGCGACCGGGATGTGCCCCTTCGGCCAAGCCCGCCAACCCTTCTTCCTCGAACTGACGGACCCAATACTGGACGCTCCGGGTGGAATCGCCCAGAAGTCGCCCGACCTGAGGCGCAGTCATTCCTTGGGCGACGAGCAACAGTCCGTGAAGCCGATGGTCGTAACGGGACTCGTCGGTGCGGCGGATCACATCCTGGAGGGCGAGGATCACATTCTCGGCATCGGGCACGGTCAGGGGTCGCGTGAGGGGGCCTCGTCCCCCTCATACATTCGCAAACACTTATGACGCGGTGTTTAGCTCTCGGAACTGGTTCTGGATCTTTCGGGGGAGACGAAGGAACTCCTTCGCCGCCGGATTGAGGCACCGGACCGCGTAGGTCAAAGGCCCGCCCGTTTGAAGACTTCATCCGCACTCGGACCGCGCAGGACGGAAAAGCGGACTTTCAATTGCCGCACTAGCCTCGGGGGGAAGTGCTCTTCCGCCACTTCGAGGATCAAGTCCTCGTAGCTCTGTCCCGAAGCCTTCAACGCGTCCAGGGAGTGCCGCGTGCTCTCATGCAGCTGAATGGATGTCGTGGGGTCCCGAGCGACCATGGAAGTTGCTATGGCGCACTATGGAGATGAGCGTTGCTCGGGGCCGATGTTCCGGCTGATCGGACCCGCCGGCTGGACTTGAACGGAAGGGAATCGAACTGTTCGACATTGCCCTCCCTTGGCTTGAACAACCCGTTCCGTCGACGTGAAAATCGGCTCAGGGCTTCCGCCGATGGCGAGGGCTCTCCGCAGCCCGAACTTCACTCGCGATTCGCTGGCATGGAGCAAGCTATATGCTTGCTATGTGCTGTGACTCCGGCATGATTACGACCGTTCAACTTTCCCCTGAAACTCGGGCACGTCTCGCGGAGCTGAAACAGAGTCCGCGAGAGACCTACGACGAGGTGCTGAACAAGTTACTCGCGCTCGTGCCGAACGGAGACGACGAAGGTCGGTACAGTGCCGCCTTCCGAGTCGGACTCCTCAACGCGCGCCTCGACATCCGCTCGGGTCGAACTGTCGGCAATGAACAGCTCAAGCAGCGATTAGGCCTCTGAAGCCGCCTTGGTCCATCGTCTGGTCCGAGACGGCCGCGCGGGACCTGGGACGGCTGGACACGTCAGTCGCGCGGCGAATAGTTCGCAAGCTGGAGACGGCGTCGACGGATCCCAACCGCTACTTCGAATTCCTTGTGGCCGCAGACGAGCGCAAACTTCGGATCGGGGACTTCAGGTTGCTCGCGCTGCTGGATCCCGCATCGCGAACCATCCTCGTGGCTCGGGTAGACCATAGGTCTCGTATCTATCAGTAAACTCAGAACCTCGCCTTGGGCAGCCTGCCCGGCCTCGAACGAGAAGGGACTGCAGGAGGGGGGGCCCGGAATAGAATCGGAACTATTCTGCAATGCCCAGGTCAAGACGCAACTGCAAAAGGTTCGAAAGGTCCGAAGGTAGTCCGCGGTCGATTCGGAGGACCTCCCGTCTGCGACGACGACCTCATGCGGTTGGGGCCGAAGCTGCTCGACCGAATCCATGAGCCGTTCGAGCTGTTGCCGCCGATTTCTCGTCGGGAAAACGATCGCGACGTGGGTCGTCATTCGGCGAGTCGCTCCCGCGTCCAGAGTATCGTCCTTGCGAGTCCCGCGTCAAGGTTAACCCGGGGGCGATGGCCGAAGGCCCTCTCTGCCTTCGAGATGTCCAGCCAAGTCCGAAGTCCCTCCTCGCCGCGGCGGTAGCTCCAAGAGGGATCGAAGTCCATCCGTCCCTTTCCGGGTGAGCCTTCACGAACCGGCCTGACGAGAGTCCGGTGACCCCCGCTTCCTTTGGACCGACGACTATTTTTCCGGGAAGCCCTTGACCTCTCGGCGTGCCTCGGTCCGGTGCGCCGCGCCAGATCGTCTTCACCGAGGAGCAATGGTCCGCTCACGTGGCCGAGGACGAGCGCCTCCGCGCCCGAGTAGAGGTGCTGGAGGCCGCCTCCCGGGAGCAGGGCCGTCGTCCGCCTCCACCCCCCTGGGCGAAGGCGAACACTCCCAAGCCTCCTGAAGGAGAGCGGAACAAGCCCGGGGCCAAGGAGGGCCACGAAGCGCACCATCGCCCCGCCCCCTCCGGGGAGAGCGCGGACGTCGAGCTCGCCCTGAAGCTCCGCCACGGTGCATGTGGCGAAGAGCTCGGGGAGCCGTTCGCCTGGACCGACGCTGGGTCGACAAGCTCGTCCCGGGCCATGTCGAGCACCGCCACTATCGGGTGGCGCACTACCGTTGCGGGAAGTGCCGAAAGCTCTCGGCGGCGAAGGTTCCGAGCCGAGCCGCTCCCCCGAAGAGTCGTTTCTGCTGGGGGACTCACGTCCTCGTGGCGGGGTGGCACGCGGTCGGGTTGACCCACAGCAGGATCCAGATGCTCCTCGAGTCGGACCACGGCCAGAAGGTCTCGCTGGGCGAGGTCGACAAGATGCTGGCCCGGGCGGGAAAGCTGTTCGCCCCGGCCGTCGAGGCGATCACCGCGGCGATTCGAGAGGGGAGGGAAGTGGTCGTCGACAACACCGGCTGGAGGGTGGACGGAGTGAACCACTTCCTGTGGGACTTCATCGCGCCCGAGATCAAGGCGGCGCTGTTCGTCGTGGACCGCTCGGGCGGGCACCAGGTGCCCGTGCGGGTGCTCCCCGGGAACCCGGGGCCGACGGTGGTGTGTGATGGAGGGAAGTGCTTCAACCCGTGGAAGGGCAAGAAGCAGATCCAGCGGGACGGGGTGCACATCCGACGGCACGCGAAGGAGGGGCGGCTCGGCTACGAGACGATCTCGGACGCCCCGGACTGGCGGTGGCTCAAGTCGGTGAAGTCGGCCGCCGAGGCCGTGCTGAAGACCGCGAAGTTGCCGAGGGGGAAGGAGCGGGACCGGAAGGTGGCCGAGGTCCGCCGTCGGGTCGATCGGCGGCTGGCACGAGAGGTCGACGGGGAGCCCGCGCGCAAACTGAGGAAGTATCTCGTCGACCGGGGCGAGGAACTGTGGACGTGGGTCGAGACGGGCGGACTCGCACAGAGCCACGCGGCGGAGCAAGGCCTTCGGTTCCACATCGCGGGGAAGCGGAAGGTGAGCGGCGGGAGTCGCGCTCTCGTGGGAGCGGTGCGGACCGCGGCGCTGGCGAGCATCCACGCCGCGGCCCGGATGCGAGCGATCCCCTTCGCGGAAGTGGGCCATCGACGGTTGCGGGAGGAGGCGGACCCGCCTCTCCCGGGGGCGGGACCCCAAAGCCCCCCGGGTCCTCTCACGAGTTGAGCGCCGCGACAGGTTCAGGGGCCGGGGCGCTTTCCCTTCCGTCAAGGCACGGTTCGTGAAGGCTCACGGGAAGCGCGAACTAATCCTTCGTTGAAGGGATTCGAACTATTCGGTCTTGCCCTCCCTTGGCTTGCGCATCCCGTTCACCTGCCGTGAATGCTCTGCGTCGGAGCGGTGGTGCGGCGGCCGAGGGGGCGCGACCTCGAGGCGACCGACTCCATCCGTTGGGCCATGAGCCACCGGATCCCGTGTTCCGAGGCCTCCCGCACCCGAACGGTCCGGAGGGCCGAGAGCTTCCCCGGGTCGCCATCGCGGCCCCATGCCCGCGTGCCTGAGCGTTGCCCGGATCCGGAACTCCGGCGAACCATCCGGCCGGTAGGGCCCGACCCGTCGCCGTGCAGCGGAGCCAGGTCGCGCGGTCGTGGTCGCGGCAGGTAGATGTGGGAAGCGTGATCTTCCGGGCCCTAGCGAGGGACGAGTTGCGGAGGGCCTTCTACTCCTCGAGAATCCCGGCGTTCCTCGGGGCGGACCCCCGAGAGGTGCTCGCCTCCTTGGCCCTCGCGTCGGCGGAGGCCGGGTTCGCCCCCGAGCCGCCCCAGCTCTCGGCGTGGGAGGAGGAGATCCGGATCCTCCGGCGCGCCCTCGACGGACTCCCGGGGGGCATCTTCCTCGAGTTCAGCATCCCGAGGATGGGACTTCGTGCCGACGCGGTGCTCCTCACGGGGTCCGCCGCGATCGTCCTCGAGTTCAAGACCGGGGACTCGTCGCTCACCACGGCCGCTCGCGAGCAGGTCTGGGATTACGCCCTCGATCTCAAGAACTTCCACCTCACGAGCCACGCGCTGACCATCGTGCCCGTCCTCGTGACGGCGCGCGCCCCCACGCCCGCGGGCCCGGTCGGTGATATCGCGCCCGGCTCGGTGCCCGAGCCGCTCTCCGCCACGACGGATTCCCTCCCCTCCCTGCTGGGCGCGCTGGCCGATCGGTTCCGAGCCGGACCCCTCGACCCGGTCGCATGGGAGGAGGGCCGGTACGCCCCGACCCCCACGATCATCGAAGCCGCGCTCGCGCTCTACCGGAACCACTCGGTCGCGGAGATCTCGAGGTCGGACGCCGCGGCGAGCAACCTGACCTCCACCTCGGAGAGGGTCGAGGCGATCGTCCAGGAGGCTCGGGCGGGTTCGAGACGGGCGATCTGCTTCGTCACCGGGGTCCCGGGCGCCGGGAAGACCCTGACCGGGCTGAACATCGCGACCAAGTACCTCGGGGAGGACCACCCGTGGCACGCGGTCTACCTGTCGGGGAACGGACCGCTCGTCCAGATCCTCACCGAGGCGCTCGCCCGGGACCGCCGGGACCGGCTCGCGGCGAAGGGGATGAAACCGAAGCTCGGCAGCTGCCGGAGCGAGGTCAAGGCGTTCGTCCAGAACGTGCACCACTTCCGGGACGAGTACCTCAAGGACGAGGGGGCGCCCCACGAGCACGTCACGATCTTCGATGAAGCCCAGCGGGCCTGGACCCGCCGGCAGTCGGCGAACTTCATGAAGCGCCGGAAGGGGGTGACCGGCCACGACCGGTCCGAGCCCGGGTTCCTGATCTCGTGCCTGGACCGCCACCCGGACTGGGCGGTCGCCATCTGCCTGGTCGGGGGCGGGCAGGAGATCAACACCGGCGAGGCGGGGATCGCGGAGTGGCTCGACTCCGTGAACGACTCCTTCCCGGGATGGGAGGTGCACATCTCCGACCACCTCTCCGAACGGGAGTACGCTTCCGGCGCCGCGCTGGCCCGCCTCCGGCAGACCCACCGGGTCGAGACCCATCCCGAGCTGCACCTCGGAGTCTCCCTTCGCTCCTTCCGGGCGGAGCACGTCTCGGACCTGGTGTCCCAGATCCTCGCGCTGGAGCTCGAGGAGGCGCGGAGGTCGATGGGCCAGATCCCGCGCTACCCGATCCGGCTCACGCGCAGCCTCCCGGACGCCAAGCGATGGCTCCGACGCCAGGCCCGGGGCTCGGAGCGCTACGGGATGGTGGTGTCCTCCCGGGCCGAGCGCCTGAAGCCGCATGCCATCGACGTCCGTGCGCCGGTGAACCCGGTGCACTGGTTCCTGGATGGCCGGGACGACACCCGATCCTCGTACTACCTGGAGGACGCGGCCACCGAGTTCCAGGTGCAGGGCCTCGAGCTCGACTGGAGCTGCGTGGTGTGGGACGCCGACCTGCGGTTCGCCGGCCCCGCGTGGGAGCACTTCGAGTTCAGGGGGCGAAACTGGCAACGCATCCGGGCCGCCGAGCGGAAGCGCTACCTCGAGAACACCTACCGCGTGCTCCTGACCCGGGCTCGCCAGGGTATGGTGATCGTGGTGCCCTTCGGGGACCCCGAGGATCCGACCCGCCGCCCCGAGCTGTACGATCCCACCTTCCGCTACCTCTCGGAGGTGGGCATCGCCCCCGTCTGAGGGCGATGCGACGAACGGTCCCGGGCCCCGGGCGGCCCCTCCCTCCGCCCTCCCGGCGCCCTCGCGGCCGCGCCGTCAGTCCGGAAGAGGCCACTTCTCGAGGAGCTTCTTCTCGACGGTCGCCAGCGCCTCGGACAGGCTCGAGGCCGCCATCCCGAGAGAGCCCGCCAGGGCCGTGAGCGTGACCTTCCGGGGGACCTCGAAGTAGCCCGCCGCCAGAGCCCGCCGAAGGAGGTCCGCCTGGCGCGGGGTGAGGGGGCCCCAGGGACCGCGATCCTCCGAATGTCGGACCGACTCGATGTCGGCGTCCGGAGCCTCCGCGCGGATCCGGGCGAGGAGCGCCCGCTGCTTCGCCTCGGGGGCGACGACCACCCACGCGGCCTCGCCGGCCCGGATGGTGAAGGGGAACCGGCGCATCAGGCGGAGCTCGCGGAAGATGGGGATGAACCGCGACGGGCGGTGGACCACGCGCAGGTGGAGCCGGTCGGCGCTCCGTTCGAGCTCCTCCACCTCGCGGACCTGGGGAAGCGACCGGAGCTCCTCCGCCCACCCCATGGGCTCGGGGACCCGCAGCACGATCTCGGTCAGGCTGGTGACCCGGTCGACGTCGAGACGGCTCTGCACGTCGATCCGCACGTCCGGGAACTTCCGGGAGAAGTTCCCGATCCAGGCCGACTCGGGGAGGGGCACCCTCAGCCGGCAGATGTCCACCAGCTGCTGGGATCGGCGGGCGGGGGCGGGCGGCGGGCCCGCCGAGGCCCGGGCCGCCGAGCCTCGCGGGCGCGTCACGGGCACCGAACCCCCCTCTCGGGAGATATTCGTTGCGAGATGGGCCCCGGGGCCCCTTGCTTCCCGGCGGTTCCGAACGCCCTAGGCAGTCGGGCTACGCCTCCCGCGGTGCTCCCGCTCTTGGAGAGAGGTTCGGAACCATGACCGACCCACCATCCGAAGACCCGGACCCGCTGGACGAGCTCGCACGCGAGAACGAGGTGATCGGGAGGCTCGATGAGCGCCTCGGGGAGCTGGCCCTCGGGCTCCGCACCGGGACCGAGCCGTCCCCCGGCGAGATCGCCGAAGGGCTCCGTCTCTTCGAGCAGTACGTCGGGGTCCACGCCCTCCGGTTCGACGAGGCCCTCGAACCCGAGGCCCGCCCGGTCGCGATGTCCTCCTGTTCCGAGCACCTGGACGCGATCCACCAGGACCGGGCGGTGCTCCCGGAGCGGCTCGCCCCGGTCCGCACGGCCCTCGGGCGGTACGCTCCGGCGGACCCCGAACGCCGGGAGGCGCTGGCGAGGGAGCTCGCCACGCTCGCCCAGCACGAGCACGAGAAGCTCGACTACGAGAACGACGTCCCGCTCTCGTGCCTCCGGGCGGCGCTCCCCGACGACGCGGCCCGGCGGGTCGCCCGCACCTTCGACCGCACCCAGCGCCCGCTCGAGGACCTGGAAGGTCACATCGAGCGGTACCTCCACCGCGAACCGGGGAAGGCGACCGAGCGGTTCCCCGTCCGGTGCGCCCATTCCGGGTGCCCCCGTCGATCCGAGGCCGAGAGCTACCCGGCCGAGCGCGGCCATCTGGGGATCCGCGGGCCCACCGGATGGAAGGTGGTCCCGCGTCCCCCGAAGTTCACCGGAGGGGTCGTCACCCTGGGCATCGACTTCTGGTGCCCCGATCACGTTCCCGCTCCGGCCCCCGCGGCCCCGTCCACCCTCCGCGGGGGACCGGGGGCGGAGCCGATCGGCTCGGAGCCCTCCACCCCGTCCCACGGTGAGGTGGTCCCCCCGGCGCTCGCATGAACGCCCCTCCTCACGGAACGCCCCTCCGCATGGCGCCGACCGGGCCCGGCCCCTCCCGGGACGGTCTCCAGCTGATCCTGGCGGGTACCGCCTACCTGCTCGCGATCTGCGTCCTGCAGCTGGTGATGCTCGTCGACACGACCGCGGGGCTCGCGATCCTCCCGAAGAGCGTGACGGGCGTCCGGGATGTCGTGGCCCTTTTCGGCTGGGTGGGTCTCATGATCAGCGGAGTGGGCGTCATCATCGTTCCGAACCACCTGAAGGTCCGCCTCCGTCCGACGTCCCTTCCGCGCGTCCACCTGCTCTTCGCGAACGTGGGACTTCTCGGCTACCTGGTCCTATCGATCTCGGCGACGACCGGGGTGCTTCCCCTGGCCTTCCTGGCGGTCACGTCGGCCTCCTTCCTCGCGTTCGGGGCAGGGTTCCTCCGCACCATTCTTCCGTTCGCCCGAGGTCCGCCGGATCGCGGCCCGGGCGGGGTCGGGGAGCGCATCCCCACGGAGCACGTTGCCTGACCTCGCCGCCCCGGCGCCGAGGTCGGGTACCCCGACCCTCCCCGGGGAGGGACGGGGGCTGCGGATCGCGTTCTTCACCGACAGCTTCGAGCCGACGAACGACGGGGTGGCCAAGGTCACGTCGACCCTCGCCGCCGAGCTCGGCCGGCGCGGGCACCGGGTCACGGTGTTCACCGTCCGGTCCCCCGGGCAGCCGCGGGTCGAGGTCCGTGCCGACGGGGTGCGCATCCATCGATTCGGTTCGGCGGCCGCGCCGTCCTATCCGCAGTACCGGATCGCCGTGGCCCCCTGGACCGTCGCGTGGTCGCGGCCGGAGTTCGACCTCGTGCACATCCACACGCCGGGCTTCGTGGGGCTCGCCGGGTGGTTCGCGGCCCGTCGCTGGGGAGTTCCGAGCGTCGGGACCTACCACACGAACCTCACGGAACTTCTCCGCGGGGTGGGCCGCACGGGCGCGAGCCGCGCCTTCTTCCGCGCCTGGTCACGGTTCAGCATCGATCTCTGCCGTCACTGCAGCCGGGCCACGGCGCCCTCGGCGGCGTCCCGGACGGACCTTCTCCGGGCCGCTCGGCCGGCCGCGGAGCGTCCGCCCCTCGTCATCCCGAACGGGGTCGATACCGAGCGATTCCGTCCGGGGGTACGGACCCCGGACTGGCGCGAGAGGCTCGGGATCGGCGAGGTCCCCGTCCTCCTCTTCCTGGGTCGGCTGACCCACGACAAGGGCGTGGCTCGGTTTCTCTCCGCGATCGACCACCTGGATCGCGATCGACCATGGCTCGCCCTGGTCGGAGGGGAAGGTCCGCTGCGCCCGTCGCTGGAACGGCGGGCCGGGTCGGACCCGTCTCGTCCGGATCGCCTCCGGTACCTCGGCCCGGTGCCCGAGGAGGAGAAGCCCGCCCTCCTGGCGCAGAGCCAGCTCTTCGTGCTCCCCTCCCTCTCCGATACCTCGTCGGTCGCCCTGCTGGAGGCGATGGCCTCCGGCGTCCCGTCGGTCGTCACCACGTTCGGGGGGCCGGCGGAGATCGCCCGGAGCTCGTCGGTCGGGCTCGTGGTGGATCCTCGCGATCCGGCCCGGATGGCGGGGGCCATCTCGCAGCTGCTCGGCGACCCGGTGCTCGGCCGGTCGTTCTCCCGCCGGGGTCGTGAGTGGGTGCTGGAGCACGCCTCGGCGGGAGCGATGGCCCGGGAGTACGTGGACTGCTACCGGTCCCTGCTCCGGGCCCCGAACGGGACGAGCTGACCGGGAGCCGTTCCCCCCTTCGGATCCCCGTGGTGCCCGCGTTCCGATCGGCGATCGACCGCTCCGGTCCCGACGCGGAGTTAGGGGGCGGCCCCGCCGGCACCCCGGGGCCGGGTTTCGACAGGTCCACTCCCGAAGCGGTTCGGAGTCGTGCACCGAGGAGCCTTTACGGCGGCATGTTCTGCGACGTTCGTGCCGACCCCGCCCCGCCTCTCCGAGCTGATGGGCGGAGACCACAACGACCTGGACGAACGGTGGACACGGCTGCAGACCACGCCCGCCTCGGACCGGGCCGCGCGCCGGGAGCTCTTCGAGTCGTTCCGGACCGACCTGCTCCGCCATATCGAGATCGAGGAGAAGGAGCTCTTCCCCCGGATCGTCGAGACCGACCCCGCGCAGCGCGGCCTGGTCGAGCGACTCCAGGAGGAGCATCTCCGGATCCAGGAGACGCTCCGCCGGCTCGCCGAGGCGGTCGACACCGGACGGGGTGTGCCGGAGGACCTCGCGGCCCAGCTGATCGAGGTCCTGTGGGACCACAACGCCCGCGAGGAGGCTTGGGCCTACCCCTGGCTGGACGAGCACCTGACCCACGAGCAGGTCCTCGTGATACGCGACGAGCTCGCGCACCACGGGTAGGTCCGGCGGTCCCCCGCGCCCGGGCGACGGCCCGGGGGGCCGCGTCGCCCACCCGGAACGGGGCCGGCGTGGAAGGACCCGGCTCAGGGCCGGGGCGTGCCGCCCAGCACCCGGTCGAGGTTCACGGCGGCGCTGATCAGCGCGAGATGCGTGAACGCCTGCGGGAAGTTGCCCAGCGACTCGCCCGTCGTGGCGATCTCCTCCGAGTAGAGGCCGACGTGGTTCGCGTAGCCGAGCATCTTCTCGAAGATGAGCCGCGCCTCTTCGAGCCGGCCCGAGCGCGTGAGCGCCTCCACGAGCCAGAAGCTGCACAGGCTGAACGTCCCCTCGGTCCCCTGCAGGCCGTCCGGCGTCTCCTCCAGGCTGTAGCGACGGACGAGGCTGTCGTACGTGAGCCCGGAGAGGATCGCGTCGAGCGTGCCCTCCATCCGCGGGTCGAGCGGGGAGACGAAGAAGACGAGCGGCATGAGCAGGGAGCTCGCGTCGAGGGCGCGGCTCCCGAAGGACTGGACGAAGGAGCGCCGCTCGTCGGACCACCCCTTCCGCATCACCTCCTCGTAGAGCTCGTCCCGGGTCCGCCGCCAGCGGTCGAGCTCCGCGGGGAACCCCCGCTTTTCGGCGATCCGGATCGCGCGGTCGAACGCGACCCAGCACATCATGCTCGAGTAGACGAACCGTCGGGCCCCGCCCCGGACCTCCCAGATCCCCTGGTCCGGGCTCTGCCAGTGGTCGGAGAGCCAGTCGACGATCCGCCGGAGGTGGATCCAGAGGTCGTAGGAGATCGGGGCGCCGTACTTGTTGTAGAGGTAGACGGCGTCGAGGAGGGCGCCGTACAGGTCGAGCTGGAACTGGTCGACCGCGGCATTGCCGATCCGCACCGGACGGGAGCCCCGGTAGCCCTCGAGGTGGCCGAGGACCTCCTCCGGCAGGTCGTGCCCGCCCTGGATCCGGTAGATCGGGTGGAGCGAGCCGTTCGGCTCGAGGTCGGAGGCGCGCCGGAGCAGCCACTGCACGAAGGCGTGGGCCTCGTCGTGGTATCCGAGACGCAGGAAGGCGTAGACCGTGAAGGCGGCGTCCCGGATCCACGCGTAGCGGTAGTCCCAGTTCCGGGCCCCGCCGATCGCCTCGGGGAGCCCGCACGTCGGGGCGGCCACGATCGCGCCGCTGGGCTCGAACGTCAGGAGCTTGAGGGCGAGCGCCGAGCGGGTCACCACCTCGCGCCATCGGCCGCGGTAGGTCGACTTCGCGACCCAGGACCGCCAGTAGCCCACGGTCTCCCGGAGCGCGCCCTCGTACTGCTGGCCGCCGAGCTTGCGGGGAACGGAGGAGCCCGCGGCGGTCAGGCACTCGAGGTCCAGGGTGACCGTCTCCCCCTCGCCCAGCACGAAGTCGGCCGTGACCCCCGCCCCCTCGGCCGTGAGCGGGACCTCCGAGGTGAGCCCGAGGCGGAGCTGCCTCCCCTCGAACACCACGCCCGAGGGGACCGGCTCGACCCGGGGGAGTTCCCGCGCGTAGTCGAACGCGGGGAAGCAGCGGAGCCCGAACTCGATCTCGCCCCGGATCACCGAGACGCGCCGCAGGATCGAATGCCGGTGCACCATCGTGTGCTCCGGGCCCAGCGGCATGAAATCGGTGAGCTCCCCGACGCCCCGCCGGGTGAGGAACCGGGTGATCAGCACATTGGTGTCGGGGAGGTAGAGCTGCTTGCGCGTGCACGCGATGTTGGGCGCGATCCGGTAATGGCCCCCCGTGCGGTGGTCGAGGATCGCCGCGAAGACGCTGGGCGAATCGAAGAGCGGCAGGCAGCACCAGTCGATCGAGCCGTCGGTGCCGACGAGCGCGACGGTCCGCATGTTCCCGATGACCCCGTAGTCGCTGAGCGGCTTGTACGGGTCTTCCGGCACGATCGCCGGTACGGGCCCCCCGGTGGATCGGGCCCGTCGGCCGGAAACCGTGTCGCCGTTCACCGTACCTGCTCCGCTGCCGTTCGGGGGTCCCGGCATCGGCAGGCCGGGCGTAGCGTCCCGACGAAATCAACCTTCCCGGGGTGCCGGCGCGGGGAGACGCGTCGGTCCGCCGGGCCGGCGGGACGGGCTTCCGAGCTCGGGGAAGGGGTCGGTGGCGCTCAGGAGGCGGGAGGCAAAGGCCTCGATCGGCTCTCCACTCCGGCGGGTCACGCCCATCGAAACCCCCACGCGGAGCTTCTCGGCGTACTCGGTGTGGGTGATGAACGGCTGGTCCGACCCTCGCGGCCGCGGGCGGCTCTCGGGCCTTCGGGACGGCCCGGAATCCGATCGTGCGGTCCCGGCCCGGACCGGCCGCCCCTCGTCCGGGGCCGGGGAAGCGTCCTCCGCGGCCCGGGGGGCCGGAAGGGTCGATGCCGGAGCGACCGCCCCGGCCATCGCGTCGGAGGAGGGGTCCGTCCCGGGCCCCGGTCGATCGCTCAGTTCCCGGACCCGGAGCCACTCCGACCCGGGCACGAAGATCAGCTCCGGATCGGGGTCGAACTTCGACTCGGTCAACGAGAGGAATCCCATCAGCACGAGCAGGGCCGCCCCGAGGACGATGACGGCGTTCAGGGCGAGCAGGAACCAGAGCGGCACGCCCAAAGGACCGTACCCGTGCCGCCCGATGGCCGCGACCATCGACCCGGCACTCAGAACGAAGCCGAAGAGGAGCAGGCCAGTCACCCCGCCCGCACGGGCCGGTCTCCTGGGCACGCTTCTACCTCTTCCCGGGACACGGGGAAAAAGGTTGTCCCGGAGGAGCAGGCAGGGTCCCCCGGGACTCGGGGCTCGGCCTACTGGACCACCAGGTCCAGGATGGTGATGCCGCCGGTGGGGGGGTTGACCGCCCCGTAGTCGACGTAGACCTCGACGGTCGCGGTGAAGGGGCCGCTCGTCGCGGTGCCGAGCGTTACCGTGACGCTGTTCGTCGCGACGGTGCCCGAGCCCACCTCGGAGGTGACCGTCAGCGTGTTGGTCTGCGACGCGATCGTGGCGGAGAAGCCCAGGGTGAACTCCTCCGCGAAGTTGCCGGCCTTGCAGGCCGAGCTCCCCGAGGAAGATGAGAGATAGGCGACCGCGGTGCCCCCGGAGGTGCTATCGGTCACCGTGCCCGTGGAGCAGGCGGAGATGCCCGACGGCGTCGTCGTGACCTGCAGCGTGGGGGTGCTGTAGCCCGTGACCCCGTTGTCCCCGCCCTGGTAGAAATTGGCCGACTGCAGGGCGGGAGTGGCCGTGAGCACCGTGGCGCTCACGAACCCGAGCGTCGACGCGATCATGGCCACGACCATGCCGAGGTAGAGCGCCTTTCGACTGATCCGATACGTTCGCATCCGCTGATCTCCTCCGCGCTGGCGGAGCCCTTGGAATCCGTTTTCTCGGCTGGGCCTACTTGAAACCCGACGCTTCAGTTCACGAGGGGGTCCGCGCCCGGGGGCGCCCCCACGGGGGCCCCTTCGCGTTACGCCCTATCGCGCACTCCGTTGGACTCGAGCGGGTTGGCCCGAGGAGGTGCCGGCGATGTTTCGCCACGGGCGGTGAGCCCGACTCCTCGGTCGGTGAACGTGAACTCCGACCCCTGGTCCCCCCGTGCGCCTGCCCCTGCCAGCGGGACCTGCTCGCCCCCAGCGGCGACAACATCTGGTACCGCTGCTCCGGCCGCCCTCCGCACGCGGGGAGGCTCGAGCCGAGGTCGTCGAGCGGGGCCAAATTCCCGGGACAGTAGCTGCCGGAGAAGGACGCGTGATCCCTCCGTGGGGGGGCCCGGGGTGGGGTGCTCACTCCACGTGCATCAACCTTTAACGGCCCCCCTCGGTCGACCTTCGCATGTTCCGTCCCCGGCTCGGGTCGATGGGTTTCGTCCACGGCAGCATGCTCGGACCCCGGAGGTTGCTGCGGGGGATCGTGGTCCGCCTCGGAGCGAGCATCGCCCTGGTGACGGGAGGGCTCGTCTTCGTCGTCCTCTACCTCGGCTTCTTCGCGGTCCGCTACGCCTGGTACACGAACCTGGCCGTGGTGCTGTCCGCCGCGATCCTCGTCCCGGTCCTCCTCGTCGCGATGTGGGTCCTCTGGGGCCTCGGGATGTCTCGAAGCTACCTCCGCGGCGTCTGAGCGGACCGCGGATACCTCCCGCCGGACCCCGGGGTGCGCGGGGGGTCCGGGCGGTTCACCTCGGGGGACCCGTTTCCGCCCACCACGGTGTCCGACGAGGAGCACCCGCTCGCCGCGATCATCGCCTCCCTGACCGGCGGGGCCCCGATCGTGATCGACGGCGTCCCGGTCGCCTCGGCCGCGTCGATCATCTCCTCGACCGCCTCCGTCGGGTCGCCGATCTCCCAGGCCGCCAGCCTGGTGGAAGCGCTGGGGGCCCTCATCGCGTTCCTCGGCTTCGTGGTCCTCCTGCTGGCCACCGGTCTGTACCTCGGGCCCGAGGCGCACGTCGGCCTCGGCATCGCCATCCTGATCCTCTCGTTCCTGAGCCTCGTCGGCGGGGGCGGCTTCATCCCGGGGCTCACTTTGGGACTGGTCGGGGGGATCCTCTCGATCCTCTTCCAGCCCTCGGAGGAGGAACTGCCCGCGGGATGGCCCGGATCCACCCCGGCACGACAGCCCGGCGGGTGGGAGGTGGCGGCACGGGTGACCTGCCCTTCGTGCAACTCCTCGCTGGCCCCGGGGACCAAGGTCGGCGAACGGTGCGACGCCCGGATCCCGGCCCTCCCGAATCCGACCCCGAGCGCGTAGGGCGCCGAGCGGGGGGCGACGGGCCGGCCGCCGCCCGTCCGACGGTCCGGCGTGCGGCGGGGGCCCGCCGGGCCGTGGATTTGCTCCCGAGGGTGAGAACGGGCACCAACATGACCGAGGAGGTGGACGATGCTCGCCGAGCAGATCGTGCGAGCCGAGCTCGCGTCGCGTCCCCTCCCTGGGTGTGCCGACGTTAGGGAGTTCGCCGCGCGCGCACTCCCTCGCGAGGACCTCCTCTGGGTCGCCCAGGCGGCCCGTCGCGTAGAGCCCGCCCCACGGGTCGGGCTCCGCGCCCGCTGGGGAACGTTCTGGCGGTCGTTCGGCACCCCCAAGGAGGCGGAGGCCGAGCCCGACGGCTTGGCCGGCTCCGCACCCACGCAGGGTGGAGCGTGCCGCGATCCCGGCCGGCCCCGCCGGCCGGGATGACCCATTCCGGTCCCCACCCCCCCGAAGGTTCAAATCCGAGCGCCGCTCGGGGGCTCCCACGGCGATGTAGTCCGCCGCGAACCGCCCGCCCCGGGCTGATGACTACTACCGACGAAGGGGCGAGACCGGGCCCCCGAGGGGGGCCCGGAGGCGGAACACCGTGGACACCCACCAGCTCCGATTGGTCCTGCTCGTGGCGGCCGGCGGCGCGATCGGGAGCGTCGCCCGGTACGGGGTGGCCGGCTCCCTCGATCGGGCCTCCTTCCCGTGGGGGACCTTCGTGGTGAACCTCTCGGGGACCTTCCTCCTGGCCTTCTTCTTCTTCCTCTTCCTGCAGCGGGGGGCGATCCCCTCCGACGGGCGCACCTTCCTCTTCGTCGGGGTCTTCGGGGGCTACACCACGTTCTCCACCTTCGGGCTCGAGACCGTGACGCTCTTCCGGTCGGGCACGCCGCTCCTCGGCCTCCTCAACATCGGGCTCAACGGCGGAGTATGTTTACTGGGGGCCTTCCTGGGGGCGGCGATGGGCGTCCTGGCAGGGGGTGGGTGAGACGGAGCTCAGCGAACGGGCGGTGCGGCTCAAGATCTACCTCGGGGAATCGGACCGCTTCGGGGGGAAGCCGGCGTACCAGGCGGTCGTGGAGCTCATGCGGAAGCGGGGGCTCTGGGGCGCCACCGTCACCCGGGGCGTCTACGGGTACGGGAAGCGGAGCCTCCTCCACTCGGCCTCCGTGCTCCGGTTGAGCGAGGACCTGCCGCTCATCATCGAGGTGGTCGAGGCGGAGGAGAAGGTGAGCGCCCTCGTGCCCGAGCTCAGCACGATGGTCCGGGGCGGGCTCATCACCGTCGAGGACGTGCGGGTGCTCCGTCACCTCGGGTAGGCGGACGGCGCCGGTCGTCCTCGCTCGGGACGCCTCCCGCCCGAACCCGTTATCGGAACGGGGAGCGTGCCGCCGGGGGTCCCCGGAGCCTCCGTGGCGCCGATCCGCACGATCGAGGAGTTCGCGAGCGTCGCCCGCGCCGGCCCGGAGACGTACCACGAGTTCCTGCGGGTCCCCGCGCTGAGCGTGGGGGTCTACGTCCTGGCCCCGGGGGCGGTCGACGCGCAGTCGCCGCACGAGCAGGACGAGATCTACTTCGTGGTCCGCGGGCGGGCCCGGTTCCGGCAGGGAACGGAGGAGCGGAGCGTGGGTCCGGGCGAGATCCTGTTCGTCCCGGCCCGGGAACCTCACCGGTTCCACTCCGTCGAGGAGGAGCTGGTCCTCCTGGTCGTCTTCGCCCCCGCGGAGAGCCGTCCGCGTTCCTAGAGCCGGTCGTCCGGGCGCGCCCGCGCCGCCCCCCGGGGGAGGGGCGACCCCCACGGGGGCCGGCGGCCCGTACGGGGCGCGCGACCGCCCCGGGAGCCCGAGGCCCCACCGCGTCCGCGCGACCCTATATGGGGGACCCGGTTCGCGGACGCACCCTCCATGAAGGCGCTCGTGCTGGTCGGAGGCTTCGGCACCCGGCTCCGGCCCATCACCTACGCGATCCCGAAGCAGCTCATCCCGGTCGCCGGGAAACCGATGCTCTACCATGTCCTCGACATGCTCCCGAAGGAGATCGAGGAGGTCGTCTTCGCGAGCGGCTACAAGGCCGACGTCCTGGACGCCTACCTGCGATCCCACCCGCTCCCCTGGCCCACCCGGTGCGTTCCCGAGGCGGAGCCGCTCGGCACCGGCGGCGGGATGAAGAACGCCTCCGACGGGATCAGCGATCCCTTCCTGCTCCTCAACTCCGACGTCATCGCGGACGTCCGCGCGGCGGACGTGATCGCCTTCCACCGGCGCCACGGGGGCCTCGGCACGATGTCGCTCTTCGAGGTCGAGGACACCCGGCCCTACGGCGTGGCCGCGCTCGGGGAGAAGGACCGGATCGAGCGCTTCGTGGAGAAGCCGGCGCCCGAGGACGCCCCCTCGCACTGGATCAACGCGGGACTGCAGATCTGGGCGCGGAAGGTGATCGACCGCATCCCCGGCGGCCGGGCCGTGAGCTGGGAGAACGAGATCGTCCCCGGGCTGCTCGCCGAGGGCGTCTACGGCTTCCGGATGGGCGGGTTCTGGGAGGACGCCGGGACCCCCGAGCGGCTCCTCCGGGCGCAGCGGCTCCTCTTCGACGCGCACCGCGGGGGCGCCGGCAGCCTGCCCCGGGGCGCGCGGGGGACGGGTCCGGTGGCGGCCGGCCCCGGCGTGGGGGCCAAGGACGCCACGTTCGGGCCGTACGTGCATCTTGGGGAGGGGGTCGTGATCGAGGCCGGTGCCCACGTCGAGAACTCGATCCTGATGGACGGGGTGCACGTGGGGCTCGGGGCCTCGGTCACCGGCGCGATCCTGGGACCGAACGTGAGGGTCCGGCCGGCCTCGACGATCCGGGGCCAGGTGCTCGGCGAGGGCTCCGAGGCCTGATCGACCCTCCCCCCGGATGCCGAGCTCGCGCGCGAGCTCACCGGGGCGGGGGCGCGATCTCCTGTTCGAGCCGGTCCGCCGAGAAGGGGATGCCGGTCCCGGTGTGGTAGAGGACGACGCTCTCCCCGGGCCGGATCCGGCCGTCCGCCAGGAGCCGGGGCAGCGCGGCGTACGGCGCGGCGGCCTCGGGGGAGACCGAGAGCCCGTGGTGCCGGGCCAGGCTCCGCATCGCGTCGAGGAGCTCCCGGTCCGTGACCGTCGCCCCCGCCCCGCCGGTCTCCCGGACCGCCTCCAGGACCCGTTCCGAAGCGAACGGCGCGGGGACGAGCAGTCCCGGCGCGATGGTCCTCGGATCCTCCCAGGGGGTGATCCGGGTCGCCCCGTCCCGGAGCGCGCGCACGACCGGAGCGCAGTGCTCCGGCTGCACCGCGTAGAGCCGCGGGCTCCGGTCGAGGAGCCCCAGCGAACGGAGCTCCCGGAACGCCTTGGCCATGCCGACGAGCCCGGTCCCGCCGCCGGTGGGGTAGACGATCGCGTCCGGGAGCGCGCCCGGAGCGGACGCCTCGACGATCTCGAGCCCCATGGTCTTCTTGCCCTCGACGCGGTAGGGCTCGCGCAGCGTCGAGACGTCGAAGGAGCCGCGCCCCCGCTCCCGTTCGCGGGCGGCCGTCCCGGCCTCGCGGATGGTGCCGGGGACCTCGATCACCTCGGCGCCGTACAGCGCGCAGGCCTCCTTCGCGGCCCGGGGCGTGCTCTCGGGGAGGTAGACCCGGCCGCGCAGCCCGGCCCGGGCCGTGTAGGCCGCGAGCGCGATGCCCGCGTTCCCCGCGCTCGGGACGTAGAGCTCCGTAAGCCCCAGCTCGCGCGCCCGCGAGACCGCCGCGGCCATCCCGCGCGCCTTGAACGATCCCGTCGGGAGGCCCCCGTCGTCCTTGACCAGGACCTCCACCCCCGGGGCGGTCTCGACCGGGCCGAGCGGGAGGAGCGCGGTGCTCCCCTCCCCCCAGCCGGTGATGAAGGCCGCGTCGCGGACCGGAAGGAGCTCCCGGTACCGCCACAGCCCGGGCGGACGTTCGCCCAGCGACCGGAACCAGCGGGCGCCGTCCAACCGGTCCAGGTCGTACCGGGCGAGCAGGGTGTGCCCGCAGGAGGGGCAGGGGCCCACCACGAAATCCGGAGCGAGGGTGGCGCCGCACGCACGACAGTCCAGCGCGCGGAGCAACGACCCGGTCCCGGCCATCGGTCTCCCGCACGACCCCCCGGCCCATAGCCTCGAGCACTCCGGGGCCCCCGGGGGGCCGGGCGCCCGGGAGCGGGGACGGTGGGAGGTCAGCGCGCGTTCGAGGGGCCCACGGGCCGCGGGCCGGCGCCGGGTCGCTCCCCGCCGAACGCGGGGCCGGTCACCACCACCTTGAGCGCCTCGGCGGGCCGGGCCGCGAGCGCGAACGCCTCGTCGATCCGGTCGAGCGGGAGGCGGTGGCTGACCAGGTCCTCCAGCACGAGCCGGCGGGAAGCGAGGAGCGCATGCAGGTCCGCCACGTCCCGCTCCGTGGTCGCGTAGGTGGGGATCACGCGCAGGCCGCGGAGGTAGAGCTTCTGCAGGTCCATCCGCAGCTGGCTGCCGGACTCCGGCAGCCCGAAGAGGTTCAGGGTGCCCCCGCGGCGCGCGAGCTCCGTCCCGAGCTCCACCGCCGCGGGGGCGCCCGTCGCCACCACGACCCGGTCGACGCCCGCACCCCCGGTCGCGCGGGCGACCGCGCGACGTACCTCCTCGGGGTCGCGCGGATCGACGACCGCATCGATCCCCCCGCGCTCCGCGGCCGCGCGGCGCAGCGGGGAGAGCTCCGCCCCGCCGATCCACCCGGCCCCCAGGCTCCGGGCGAGCCGGGCGTAGAGGAGGCCCACCGGCCCGAGGCCGAGGAGGAAGAGGCTCCCGCCCGCGGGAAGGCCCACCGCGCGGATCGCCGTGAGCGCGCAGCCGGCCGGCTCGAGGAGGGTCCCCACCTCCCAGCTCACCGCGTCGGCGAGCGGGAGGACCGCGCCCTTGCGGAGGTGGTCGGCGGAGACCCGGAACCGCTCGGCGAAGCCGCCCGGGTCGAGGTTCGATCTCGAGTACTCCGGGCAGAAGGTCAGGTCCCCGCGGCGGCAGACGGCGCACGCGTAGCAGGGCACGTGGTGGTGGACGAAGACCCGGGTCCCGGGCGCGAGCGCCTCCGGAGCTCCCGGGCCCGCGGAGCGCACGCGTCCCACCGGCTCATGGCCGAGGATCCCGGCGCTCGCGTAGTTGCCGCGGAGCTTCTCCAGGTCGGTCCCGCAGACGCCGCAGGCGGCGAGCTCGACGACGAGCTCGCCGGGGCCGAGGGGAGGCTCGGGCCGGTCGGCGAGCTCGACCCGTCCCGGCGCGAGGATCCCGACCTTCATCCGGAGCCGAGCGCGGCCCCGATCGCCGCGTCGAGGATCTCGATCGCCTCGTCGACCTCGTCGGTCTGCACGATGAGCGGCGGGATGAACCGGAGCGCGCTCTTCCCGCAGGGGAGGAGGATGAGGCCCCGGTGCCAGGATTCGTCCATGACCCGGTCGCGGAGCTTCACGTCGGGGGGGTGGTCCCGGCCCGGCGCGACGAACTCCGCCGCCACCATGAGCCCGAGCCCCCGCACGTCGCCGATGGCGGGGTACTTCTGCTGGAGCTCGCGCAGCCGGGCCATGAGGTGCTCGCCCTGCTTCCGCGCGTTCTCGATCACGTGGTCGCGCTCGAGGATGCCGATGGTCGCGAGGGAGGCGGCGCCGGCCACCAGGTTGCCCCCGAAGGTGTTCGAGTGGGCGCCGGGCACGGTGTAGTCGAGCTCCTTGCGGAAGACGATCGCCCCCATCGGGAGCCCGCCCCCGAGCGCCTTCGCGGTGGTCAGGATATCCGGCACCACCCCGTGGTGCTCGATGGCGAACCACTTCCCGGTCCGGCCCATCCCGGCCTGGACCTCGTCGGAGATGAACAGGATCCCGTGCTCGTCGCAGATGGACTTGATCGCCCGGTGCCAGCCCGGCGGGGGGACGACGTAGCCGCCCTCGCCCATCAGCGGTTCGGCGATGAAGGCCGCGACGTCGTCCGGCGGGATCGCGGTCTCGAAGTAGAGCTCCTTCAGGATCTTCGCGCAGTAGAGGTCGCAGCTCGGGTAGGTGAGCTTGTAGGGGCAGCGGAAGCAGTACGGGGGCGGGATGTGGTGCCCTCCGCCCGTGAACGGCTCGAACCGGCCCCGCTGGTTCGGCTTCGAGCTGGTCATCGTGAGCGCCCCCATGGTCCGGCCGTGGAACGCCCCGAGGAGCCCGATCGTGATCGGCCGGCGCCGGTTCCACCGGGCGAGCTTGAGGGCCGCCTCGACGCTCTCGGCCCCGCTGTTCACGAAGAAGACCTTCTTCGCATGGCTCCCCGGCGTGATCTCGGTCAACTTCTGGGCGAGCCGGTTCTGGATGTCGTAGTAGTAGTCGGTCCCCGCGAAGTGCGAGAGCTTCCCGGCCTGCTCCTGGACCGCCCGGACCACCTCGGGGTGGCAGTGGCCCACCGCGAGCACGCCGACCCCGCTCGCGAAGTCGAGGAGCCGGTTGCCGTCGACGTCGGTGATCCAGACCCCCTGGCCGCTCGCGGCGGCGATCGGCGCGCTCTTCGTGCTCGTCATCATGAGCTGCGTATCCTGCGCGACGATCCGCTGGGCGTTCGGCCCCGGGATGGGCGTCACGATCCGTACCCCGCGGCGGCCGCGGGCGCCGGGTTCGGCCGGAGGTGCCGGGGGAGGCGCCGG
Source organism: Thermoplasmata archaeon (assembly GCA_027314915.1). Classification (GTDB taxonomy): domain Archaea; phylum Thermoplasmatota; class Thermoplasmata; order Lutacidiplasmatales; family UBA184; genus JAKIVR01. Next base: position 41,917 of record DAHUZZ010000009.1, read on the forward strand.
GGACGCGCTCGAGGTGCTCATGGACTCCTCGGGTGCGGAAGACCCCGGCTCATCAAAAGCGTTGGCCGGGGGTCCCGGTCCGGTCTCCGCCGGCTCCTCCGTTGGAACCGCGTTCCTTTAAGGCGGGGTTCGAGTCGAACGGGTGATGGAGCCGCCGCCGAGCCTGCCGCCCGCCGGGACGAGCCCGGAGCCGGTGGAGGCGGACCCTCGGCTCCGGACCTCCCGGGGCGTGCTCAACGAGCTCGCCCGCGGGTTCCTTCTGGGCGTCCGGAGCCAGAACTCCGAGTCGGCGGCCCGGTTCGCCTCGCAGTTCCTCCGCGACCAGATGGGCGCGGAGACCGACCGCCCTCCACCGCGGCCCCGCACGATCCGCGGGCCGCTGCCGCGCGCCGCCGCGGACGGGCGCAGCCTGGAACCGCCGCCGCACGCCTAGCTAGCGAGCCGCCTTCCGCCCGGTCGCCCCGGCGAGGGCCCGGGCCCTCACCGCGAGGTAGGCGTCGAGGTCCCGGGGGAAGGAGCGTCGCGTGAGGCAGACGCGGACGCCCGTCGGATCCCCGAAGAACTCGCCGGGGATCACCAGCACGCCGGCCTGCTCGGCCGCCCGGGCCAGTCTCCGTCCCGAGAGCTTCCCGCCCGGGCGGTCGAACCAGATCGGGGCGTCCAGGGCGGGGACCCCCGGAACCCGGCGTCGCAGGGTCCGGAGGTTCGAGCGGAAGATCCCCCGGGCCTCCCGGAGGATCGGGTCGCGGGCCCGCAGCACCGCGGCCGCCTCCGCCCGGGAGGAGGCTCCGACCTGGTCCGTCAGGAGACCGGCGGTCCGGCCGAACCCCTCCGCGTCCTCGGGCGGCGCGAGGACGAAGCCGAACCGCACGTCGTCGGCGCCGTAGGCCTTGGTCAGGGTCCCGATCGTCCAGCGGCCCGGGAGCCCCAAGGCGGCGCCGGAACGCGCGGCCGAGAACTCGCGGAAGGTCTCGTCCACGACGGTGATGGGGGGCCCGGTCTCCGTCCCGGCTCGGGGGGTCGCCCGCCCGGTCGGGTTGTTGGGGTCGGAGCGGGCGGCGAGGTCCGCTCCGTCGACCGTCTCGGTGACCGTCATGCCGGCGAAGACGGCGAGATCGCGGATGGGGGGATACTCCGGCCGCGGGATGCTCACCCGGGGGCGCCGGCCCAGGCGGCGGCGCAGCGCGCGCCCCAGGTGCAGGAGGACCAGCGCGTCCCCCTCGGAGGCACCGTGGGTGAGGAAGATGCGGTCGGGCTCCACCCGGTGCGCCTCGGCCACGAGCCCCACGAGCTCCTCCTCGGAGGCGGGAGGGGCGTTCCGGAGCGCGCGGCGCAGGGAGCGCAGCTCCCCCCGCATGCCGCTCGCGGAGAGGTGGTGGGGCAGCGAGGCCCGGTCGTCGATGTAGTCGGCGAGCGGGAACCGGGCGCGGGCCACGCGGGGCGAGCGGACGGCCGGGTATTTCTGCGCTCCGCCGCCCCGGCGTCCTCCACCGCTTCCGATGGAGGCCAGCGGGCTTTTCCTCCCGCCGGTACGCTCCCCTCGTGAGCACGGCCCCGCCCGATGGGTCGATCCCCCGCGCGCCGACCGGACGCGTGGTGGCCGATTCGGTGGGGTGGTTCACCGCCGGACGGGCCCGCAAGCGCGCCGCCCGCGAGCTCGGACGCTGCGTCGAGTGCTTCGGACCGCTCCCCAGCCCCCGGGCCCAGTACTGCAGCCGCGCCTGCCGGTGGAGGTTCCACGGGAGGTACTTCTGGGACGCCGCCCGGACGGTCGTGTTCCGCCGGGACCGGTACACCTGCCGCCACTGCGGGCGACGCTACCCCCGGCGCCATCTCGAGGTGGACCACGTGCTCGAGATCGCCGCCGGGGGCGCCGCGCTGGACTACGCGAACCTGCAGACCCTCTGCAAGCCCTGCCATCGCGCGAAGACCTCGAGCTTCCTGCGGGGCCGCCCGAGGCGGGCCGGGGCCCGGCTGCCCGAGGACGACGCCCCGGAGTGGTTCCCGAGCTGAACCCTCCCGCACCGGCAGGGAGCGGGCGAGGGATTTGAACCGGGGCGTGCTGGCCGCGGCCGTGTTCGCCCGGATCGTGGTCTGCGTCGATGCCCGGCCTCCCGGGCTCAAGGCGCTCCGGGCCGCGTTCGAGACCGCCGCCCAGTTCGGCGCATCGCTCGCGATCGTCACGGTCCTACCTCCGGCGGGACCGGACGGATCGTCCGCCCTCGAGCGGCTGATCCCGGTGGACCCGGAGGGCCGATCGATCCACCACCTCATGGAGGACGCCCAGGACGAGGCGATGCGACGGGGGATCGCGAAGACGGAACTCGTCTACCTCCGGGGCACGGCCCCGGCCGAGGCGATCCTCGCCTACCTCCGCCCCGCGCCGCCCGATCTCGTGGTGGTGGGGACGAGGGGGCTCTCCCGCGGGAGCCGGTTCCTCCTCGGGAGCGTGTCGAGCCGGCTCGTGACCGAGGCGCCCTGCCCGGTGATGGTGGTCCGCGACGTGAAACGAGCCCGGAAAGCGTAGCCGCACCGCGGTGGGACCGTCCCGGGCGGGGCGGGCCGGATCGCCTCGCCCCGGTCGGTCGCCCCGGTCCGGGGGCACGCTGATTCCTCGCCCCCGCTCGGCCCCGGGCTCGGGGCGAACTAAATACCGCGCGCCGCGTCGCCGCGGGAACAATGGAGGGGCCCCGGGCTACCACCATGCGCGTCCTCGTGATCGGCGCCTCCGGCTTCCTCGGGACGAGCGTCGTCGCGGCGCTCGCCGGCGCCGGGGTGGAGGTCCGGGGCATGGTCCGGAGCACGGCGGCGGCCGGGACGGTCCGCCGGTCGGGCGGCCGTGACGTCACCGGGGATGTCCTCGATCTCCCCTCGATCGTGAGCGCCTCGACGGAGTGCGATGCCATCGTCCACCTGGCCACGGATGGGGATCTGAGCCGGGCCGAACGGGTCCGGGTGGAGGGGGCCCGGAACGTCGTGCTCGCCGCGCGGGCGAACGGGGTACGAAGGATCCTCATCGGCTCCGGCTACTGGGTCTACGCGAGCCAGCCCGGACCCATCGATGAGCGGTCGCCGGTGGAGCCCCGCGGGGAGTCGGAGATCAACTACGAGGCCGAGCGGGTGGGGCTCGAGGCGAGCGCCCTCGACGAGCTCGACGTCCTGGTGGCCCGCCCGGGGATGGTCTACGGTGACGGGGCCTGGTTCCGGCCCATGGTCGAGGAGATCCGGGCCGGCCGCTACCGCGTGATCGGCGACGGCCGCAACCAGTGGTCGTTCGTGTCGTGGCGGGATTGCGGGACCGCGTTCGCCGAGATCCTCCGCCGGGGCACGCCGGGCGAGGTGTACAACGTCGTGGACGGCCACCCGGCGCCCTGGGGCGAGTTCACCAGCTTCGTGGCCGACCAGGTGGGCGCCCCGCGCCCGCCGAAGATCACCTTCCAGGACGGACGGATCGAGCACGGTCCGGACGTCGCGCACCACCTCGTCGCCAACCGCGCGCTCGGTTGCGCGAAGCTCTCCTCGCTCGGTTGGCATCCCAGGGACCGCGAGTACCGGACGGCGCTACCGGCCCTGCTGGCGACGATGGACCCCCCTCGCTCGGAGTAGCCCCCTCGGGCCCGCTCGACGCCGGGCCGGGCGGGGGGCGTCCGCCCGCCCGAGCCTCAGTGGCGGGAGGCGCTCGGCCAAACGGCGCGCAACAGGTCGTGCGTCGTCACGATGCCGACCAGGTGGTTCTTCTGGACCACGGGGAGCCGGTGGATCTGGTTCTCGGTCATGACCTCCATGGCCAGTTCCAGCGGAGCGTCGGAGTGGATCGTGAACGGGGGGCGGGACATCGCCTCGGAGACCTTGGTCTCCCGGATCCGCCGGCGGAGTCCGCCGAAGTCGGGCGCCGGCTCGAGATCCGGCTCGACCAGCAGGGCATCCAGCATCCCCTCCGTCCCGGCCCGGCTGCCGGGGAACTCGAAGACGCGGGCGATGTCCCGCTCGCTGACGACCCCGTTGAGGTCGCCCCGGGCGTCCACGACGGGCAGGCCGGCGACCCGGTTCGATCGCATGAGGACGGCGGCATCGTAGAGGGTGGCGGTCGGCCCCACGCTCACCGGTTCCCGGGTCATGACGTCGGCGACCGTGACGTTGTAGGCGAGAGCGGGGGACGACCCGGAGGCCGAAGCGGCCCGGGTCCGCCGGGACCGCGCGGCGTGCGGCCGGGCCCTCCGCTTCGCCGGTCGGACCGTGCGCGATCTCCTCGGGGCCGCTCGGTTCGGGCTCATGGACCGTGGCACCGGACCTCGGCGGATAAGGGGCCCGTGCTGCGCGGTTGACGGGCGCCGGTCCCGTGGCGGTCCGCCGAGCGCCGCCCGTCCACCTCCTCCGACCGACCCCGAGGTACAAATAGGTCGACCCGCCCCCTTCTTAGCGGAGCGCCGGGCGCCGGGGGTCTCCGGATCGCACGGTCGCTCGAGGTGGACGACCCATGGCCGGAGTTCCGACCAACATCGAGTGGGAGGGCCGCGGGCTCCGCCGGCTGACGATCGGCGCGGGCCTCGGTCTCGGGGGCGGCCTTGCGGCGATCGTCCTGCCCGCCGCCTTCCTCTACCTCGCCGCGTACAACCCGGGCGGCTTCTTCGGGTTCACGACGCAGCTCATCCAGACGATCTCGATCCTCGTGCTCGCGGGCGCGCTCCTGTTCATCTTCTCGCTCATCCTCTATCGGAGCTCCTTCTGGTCGTTCCGGCGCGTCGAACCCCGGTTCTCCATCGCCGCCGCGCTCTGCCTCGTCGGCACGGTCGGGTTCCTGCTCATCGTCGTGGGCGCCGTGCTGCTCGTCTACCAGTCCTCGGGCGTGACCGGCTGCCTCCACGGCCGCCCGACGCAGGCGCTCAACTGCCTGAGGAGCGCGCAGCCGCTCGGATCGTACACCACGCTCGTGGGCTTCGTGCTCGGGTGGCTCGGGGGACTGGGAATCGTCCTCGGGCTCGTGCTCTCGGGGCTCCGGTACCACCGGGGCTGGATCTACGGGGGCGCGATCCTCTACGGGCTCCTGCTTCTGGTCCTGATCGGGCCGTTCCTCACGGCCCTCGTGAGCGTCCCGTACGCGACCGACTTCCTCCTGCTGGCCCCGCTCCTCGTCCTGTTCGCGCCGGCGGCGGTCTTTGCCGGCGCCGGGCGGGCCCTGGCGGCCGTCCGTCGACCCCTCCCGCCCGGCTCCGGCCCCCCGCGGTAGGTCCCCCGGCTCCGCCCCTTCGGGCCGAGGACCCACGAGTGGGAGGGGGAACTCCTCCGGACCCCGACCGACCTTGCCTCCTCTACCCCCGAGGGTCGACCCTTGCGAGCGCGTTCCATCGTCCCAGGGGTCGGGCGGCGGACGGCCCGGGGTACCGTGGGGACGACCGTGGTGGGGCGAGGGATCGCCCGCGACCAGTTCGGCGGGGACCCGATCGAGACGGCTCTTGCCCTGGCCAAGGAACTGACGGTAGCGGCGGTCGTCCCTTCGTCCGAAGCCCCGACGCGGCCGCGGGGCGTCGGTCGTTTTCGGGCGCGAGCGCTCGGGTCGCTTCGCGGCCGTTCGGCCGCCTCCGCGGTGAGCTGGCGGCCCACCGTTCCCCGCGGAGCGCCTCCTTCGCATCGCATCGCCACGGGAAACCACCGTTGCACGAGACTCATCGGATCGTCCGGAAGGCGAGTTCCCGGTCCCACTCGAGGGCCACTCAACGGTTATCCCGCCGGGCCGGCTGCCGGGGTGCGATGACGACCTCGCGCCGATTCTGCCGCTTCAATCCGGACCCGGCCTACTCGATCGCCATCCGGGAGCTCCCGGCCGACGGGTTCTGCCTGAGCGCCTTCCTCCTGCTGACCTCCCCCGAACATCCGGGGGCCGTGCTCCTCGGCCATGCCGACCCGTCCGCGAACTGGGAGGAGGTGGGGGCGCTCGACCCGGGGCAGGTCGCCCACCTCCAGGACCGCTGGATGCTGCCGAGCTCGCAGCTCATCCTCGGGGAGTCGCCCGTCCAGGCCGCCGCGCGGATCGCCTCGGAGCAGCTCGACCTCGGGAGCCTCCCCCTCGAGGGGCCCACGGTCTACTCCGAGGTCTACGGGTCGGCCCGGCGTCCGGAGCTCACCCAGCACTGGGACCTCCACTTCGTCTTCCGGGGCCGCTGGCCCGAGGGACGCCCGGTCCGCGCGCGGGCCTGGCGGGAGCTCGCGTGGGTCGACGCCGAGACGACCCCGGGCGCCCAGTTCGCCCGCGGCCACCAGGACGTCCTGAGCCTGGCCGGCCTGAGAGGGCCGGGCGGACCGGGCGGGCGGGCACAGGCATAAGCCGACCGCGCCGCTCCGGGGAGCCGTGGTGTTCCTCCGCGACGACGACGGGACCTTCGACGCCCCCGTGGAGGCCGTCTGGCGGTTCCTCGGGGACGGGCCGCGGCACTCCGAGGCGCACCGGCACACGGAGGTCGTGCGGGAGCTCCAGAGCGACCACGAGGGCACCTACTCGTGGGTCCAGCCGTTCGACGGGCACCCCACCCGGTTCACGATGCACTGGCGCTCCTTCGCGCCGCTCGGCATCGTCTACGAGGTGCGGGTGGGACCGTTCGAGGGCTCGCGCTTCTTCCTGTACTACGCGCCGGTGGGCGAGAGGACCCGGGTGGCGATCGTGGGCGAGTTCGAGTCGCCCTCCCTCGCGGGGGCCGAGCTCGAGGACGCGGTGCGGCGGTTCTTCGCGCTCGAGTTCGAGCAGGACCGGGCCGCGATCGAGTCGGGGAAGCGGGGTCGTTAGGCCCGCAGCGGGATCCGGTCTAGCGCTCGGGCGCCAGGTTGTGCTCGTTGCCGTCCGGGTCCCGGACGAGGGCGAACCAGCCCCAGGGCGCCTCCTCGGGACGATGGCTGAACTCGACGCCGGCCGCTTCGAGCCGCGCGCACTCGGCCCGGAAGTCGCCGGGCAGGACGAGGACGACCCCGCTCGGCCCGGGCTCGAGCGGGAGAGCGGGCGAGTTCTCCGAGGCCGGGCAGAGGTGGAGCACCGCGCCCTCGCCCTTGCGCCCGACGGTCACCCAGTGATCGTCGTCGTCGATGAGGTCGAGGCCGAGCTGCTGGGTGTACCACGTCTTCGCCGCCGCGCGGTCCGAGACGACCACGGGGACGCTCGCGATCCGCGGGCTCTTCGCCGAACGCTGGGGGACCGGCATCGTTCACCGGCATCCCCGCCGGCGTCAAAGCGGCATCGCCATCGAACGCCCGGCCGGGCGTCCCGCTCAGGTACGGGGGGAGAACTGTTCCCGCGTCCGGTGGAGGTGCGGGCCGGGGAGGATCGACTGGACCGAGTCCCGGACCACCCCCTGCTCGTCGAGGAAGAAGGTCACCCGCTTCGCGACGCCGAGGAGGGAGAGGACGCCGTAGCTCCGCGCGATCGTCTTGTCCGGGTCGCCCACGATCGGGAAGTTCGCCCCGCACTCCTCGGCGAACCGTCGCTGCGTCTCGGAGGTGTCCACGCTGATGCCCACCACCTGGACCCCCTGCTCGGCGAGGCCGGGGGCGATCCCCGCGAAGTCCCGGGTCTCCCGGGTGCAGCCGGCCGTGAACGCCTTGGGGAAGAAGTAGAGCACCACCTTCCGGCCGCGCAGCGAGGAGAGCCGGAACTCCGCGCCCGTCGAGTCCCGCCCCGTGAACTCCGGGGCGGGGTCGCCCACCGCGATCATCGGCCCCCGGCCGGGGTCGCGGTGGTCTCCGGTATTGCCGGGATCCCGGGGAGCGGCGCCCGCTCGTCGCTCGCGAGGTCGGCCCGGACCGCGTGCTTCCCGAGGATCTCGTGGGCGAAGAGCACGATCACGGCGCCGGCCAGCGAGGCGGCCGCGGCGATGAGGTAGGCGTCGTTGAAGGCGGTCAGGCTGGGGAAGGTCTGACCGTAGACCACGACGGTGTAGGTGGCGAGGAGCGAGCCCGCGATGGGCGCCCCGATGCTGCTCCCGACGTTCCGGAACACCGCGTTCAGGCTGGTCGCGAGCCCCATGTCGCGGGGCTCGACGGTGAGCACGAGCAGGTTGATCACCGACGCGTTGGTGACGGCGATGCCGGCGCCGATCACGAACATGCTGACGAGCAGGCTCACGTCCGCGGTGGCGAGCGTCGCGAGGTAGAAGCCGACCGCGCTCACGACGCAGCCCAGCGCGGTCATGGGCCGGGTCCCGACCCGGGTGACCACCAGGCTCGCGAGCGGGGCGAAGACGAGCATGGGGAGCGCGAAGGCGACGAAGGAGAGCCCCGTCTGGAAGATCGACTGGCCGAAGCCCACCGGGGCCGGGTACTCGAGCCGGAAGGTGAGCGCCTGGAAGGCGAGGAACATCCCGAAGCCGCTCACCACGACGATCAGGTTCGTGACGAGGACGTTCCGACGGCTCAGGAGCCGCACGTCGAGGATCACCTCGCGCTTGCGGCGGTGGTGGTAGACCTCGACCAGCACCGTCGGGAGGAGGAGGAGCGCGCCGCCGATCATGAGCGCGAGGACCGCGGCGCTCTCCCAGCCCCACACGGGCCCCTGGGAGAGCCCGAGGACGATGAGCGCCAGCGACCCCGCGAGCAGCCCCGCGCCGGCGTAGTCGACGAAGGCGTTCGGCCGCCGGTAGGGCGACTCGCGCAACAGCAGGAAGGCGGCGACGGTGATGGCGAGCACGACGGGGACCGCCGAGTGGTAGGTGAACCGCCAGCCGAAGTCGTTCGAGACGAGGGCGCCGAGCGGGAGGCTCACCGCGAAGCCGGCGCCGAAGAGCCCGCTCAGGATCCCCTGGGCCCGGGGCACGAGCTCCCGCGGGAACTCCTCCCGGACCAGGCTCATGGCGAGCGGGAAGATCGTGAGGCCGACCCCCTGGACCGCCCGGGAGGCGACCATGAAGCCGAAGGTCGGGGAGAAGCCCGTGACGGAGACCGCCGCGGTGTAGATCACGAGCACGGCGGTGAGGACCCGCTTCTTCCCGTAGACGTCGCCCAGCTTGCCCGCGATGGGGCTCAGCGCGACCCCCGTGACCAGGTAGACCGAGAGGACGAGGCTCACCTGCGAGATGTCGACGTGGAAGTCGGAGGCGATGGAGGGCAGCGAGGGGGTGAGCATCCCCTCGATGTACATCACGACCATGACCAGGACGGACATGATCGCGAGGATCCGCCAGGTGTACGCCTTGTCGTAGTTCGCGACGGTCTTGGCGTGGGGATCGGCGGCGGGGCCCGGGAGCGGCGCGGGCACGGCGGGGGTCTCGGATGCGGTCACTGCGAACTCCGGATGTTTACGAGAACTCTTCCCGCTCGAACAAGAGGAGCCCGACGACCGCGGTCACGAGGAAGTAGGCGAGGATGATGACGATGCCCTCCGCCACGCCGGGAGTATAGACCGTGGTGACGACCGTCGCCCCCCGGCCGACCGGGGTCCGGGTGGTCACGATCGTGCCCGCGAGCCCCCAGTTGATCGAGTTCGCGAAGACGTCCCCGATGGCGCCGCTCGCGTAGGAGATGACCATCCACGGCTCGATCTTCACGAGCGCCGTGACGAGCTCCTCGAGGAGCGTGAAACCGAACAGGAAGAGGATCGCGGTGAGGACGAACCCGTAGGCGCTCGTCTTGAACAGCGAGCTGAACATGAAGGTCGTCCCGAGCACCGCGAGCAGGTAGGCGAGCGCCAGGAGGAACGAGGGCGCGATCTGCCAGGGGAACGCGGACGCCCCGAAGTAGTAGATCCCGTTCCCGACGAGGATCGCCAGGAAGAGGAGCATGACGCACACCGACGCGAGGAACGCGGCGATGAACTTCCCGACGTAGACCGTGGCCCGGCGGATGGGGAGGCCCATCAGGAAGTAGCCGGTCTTGTTCTGGAACTCGCCGGCGATGGCGTCCCCGCCGAAGAAGACCGCCGCGAGCACGATCACGAAGCCCGCCCCGCCGCCCCAGAAGGAGCCGTAGAAGGCGAGCGGGCTCGCGACCAGGCCGCCCCGGAAGTGGCCGACCACCGCCGAGATGATCGCCCCGATGGCAGCGACGATGGCGAGCAGCACGACGAACCGGCGGCTGGTCAGGTACTCCCGGAACTGGTAGCGGGTGAGCTTGAAGATCTGCGGCACCGACCGCGGCACGTGGAGACGGGTGCCCGAGCCGGGGACGGGCAACGTGGGGTTCACGACGTCGGCCATGGCGATCAGTCCCCCCGCGCGATCTGCTTGAGGTAGATGTCCTCGAGCACGCTCTCGGGCTCGCTCAGGCTGTTCACCCCGAGGTGGAGGCCCACGAGCTCGCCGAGGAGGCGCTCCTGCTCCTCCGGTCCCCCGGCGAACTTGAGCCGGAGCCGCTTCGGCTCGAGGAGCACGCAGGAGACCACGCCCGCGATCGCGCCCACCTCCTTGAGCCGGCCCTCGTCCGCGAGCGGGCGCGAGAGCCCGACGTCGATCGTCGGGTGGCCGTCCGCGAACCGGGTGGTCACGTTCGCGAGGGTGTCGTAGAACAGGAGCTTGCCCTTGTCGATGAGGGCGACCTCGTCGCAGACGTCGGTCACCTCCTGCAGGATGTGGCTGCTCATGAAGATCAGGCGGTTGCGCTTCTTCAGGTCCCGGACGATGTCCCGGACCTCGGCCATCCCCCGCGGGTCGAGCCCCGTCGCGGGCTCATCCAGGAGGAGCACCTCGGGGTCGTGGACGAGCGCGGCGGCGATGTTGATCCGCTGCTTCATGCCCTTCGAGAACTTGCCGACCCGCTTGTCGGCCCAGTCCTGCATCTTGACCTCCGAGAGGACCTGGTCGATCCGGCCCGAGCGTTCCGAGGGCTCCACGCCGCGCAGGTCGGCGACCATGCCGAGCGCCTCGCGCGGCGTGAGCGAGGGGTAGATCTCCGGGCTCTCGATGAGCACGCCGGCGTCGGCGAGCGCGCGCTTGCGGTCGGCCTGGACCGAGATGCCGTTGAGGAAGCACTCGCCCTCGGTCGGGAAGATCATGTCGGTGAGCATCTTGAGCGACGTGGTCTTGCCGGCGCCGTTGGGGCCCAGGAAGCCCACGCACTTCGCGCCCTCGAGCTTGAGGTTGAGCCGGTCGAGGGCGGTGAACGAGCCGAACCGCTTGGTCAGGTTGACGGCCTCGATGGAGGGTCCGCTCATTGCGCCCTCCCCTTCGACCGGTGGAGCGGCTCCGTGGCCCGCTCGCCCAAGGCCGGGGGCGACCCCATCCGTTCCAGGATCCGGCCGAGGGTGCGCGCGGCCGCCTCGAGCTCGGCGCCCGAGATGCCCGAACAGTAGCCCTTCCAGCGGAGCTGGTACTCGGCCCGGACCCGGTCGGCGAGCGCACGGCCCTTCGGGGTGAGCGAGATCAGCACCTGGCGGCGGTCCTTCGCGTCGTGGGCCCGCTGGATGTACCCGCCCGACTCGAGACCGTCGAGGAGGCCGGTCGTCGCGGAAGGGGACGCCCCCATCATCTCGACCCACCGGTTCACCGGGATCTCCCCCATCTCCCGGAGCCCGCCGACCAGAAACATCTGGGGCAGGCTGAGGCCGAGCTCCCGGGCCTCCTCGCGGCCCATCTTCATCCAGCCGCGGTTGAGCCGGAAGAACATCTGGCCGAGCTGTTCGTCCGGCGCGGGGCCGCCGCGCGATCCGCCCGTCGGCACCATTTATTTCGGAAATTGAAACTTACGGGAATCATATAAAGTCGACTCCCTGCGGGAGCGCGCCACGCGGCGGCCTCGCACGGAGGGCGCGTCCATGGGGGGTCCCGGGGGACCGGCGCCCGCCGACGTTCCGTCCTCCGACGGTCGCCGCCCTTTAGGGCCGGACGGCCTTGGGAGCCCCGATGCCGAAGCCCAAGGTGGAGTTCGTCTACGCCGGACTCCGCGTCCGCAACCTCGCCCGATCGCTGAACTTCTACCGTCGCATGGGCTTCACGGTCCACCAGCGGGGCACGATGGGCCACGGCGGCGTCTGGGTCCACCTGAGCTTCCCGGGAGCGGCCCAGCAGATCGAGCTCAACTACTACCCGCGCTCGAACCGGTACTTCGAGCCCTTCCGGCGCGGGACCGAGTTCGACCATTTCGGCTTCCGGGTCTCGGACGTGGAGGCGTGGGAGGCCGAACTTCGCCGGCGGAGGCTCCCCATCGTCGCCCGGATCCGCGAGCCCCACGAGAACATCGTGTACACGCGGGACCCCGACGGCAACTGGCTCGAGTTCTTCGGCCCGATACCGGAGTGATCCGACCCGGGCCGACCGCCGACCGATCCCGGGCTCACTTCTTCAGACGGCGCCGGTGCGGCGGCGAAGCCCGCCGTCCCGAGAGCCCGCAGCGGCGCGCCAGGCGGCGGTGCTCCGCCGGCGAGATCCACTCGACCTTGAGGTAGTCGATCAGCTCCGGCTCGCTCATCCCGATCCGGCGGCCCTCCTTCACGGTGAACCGGTAGGCCTCGATCTCGGAGGGCGCATCCACGTAGCTCCGGTCGGGGTAGAAGAGCGGCTTCTTCCGCTGGAACTGGCGCACATGGCAGAGCTCGTGGACCACGTCCAGGTAGACGGTCCGGAACTCCGAGTCGTGGAGGTGGTGCGTGCTGATCAGGAGATGCCCGTCCACGTCGCTCGTGCCCATGTACCCGAACCGCGCCGAGAAGAACTCGACCCGGAGCCGCTTCAGGACCTCGGCGGTGCGCGCTCCGAAGAGCTCCCGGACCGCCGGGACCGACTCGAAGCCATGGAAGAACCGGGTGAACGGGAGGAGCCGCGTGGGCGCGTCACGCTGGATCCTGACCCCGAGCCCTGCGTCCACCTTCACGGGAGCGACCACACGGAGGTAGTGGCGGGGATACAAATCCGATTCGGCGGGCCCGTCCCGCTCGGAGCCGCCCCCTCGGGATTCGAGGTCCGGAGGGTGGGGGAGGTCCGCGGGTTTTAGCCGTCCCGAGTCCGGTAGTGCCCTTCTCGCGGAAGCCGCGACCCGGCCCCCGTCCGCCTCCCGTCGGGGTCGATCGCGCGAAGAAGGCAGGGATGGGAACCACGGAGCCGGAGGACGCCGAAGAGCGGCTGCCGGCGGGCCGTCCTTCGTTCGAGGTCCCCCCGCGGAGGGTCGCGGCGCTCCTCGCCCTCTCCGCCTTCGTCCGTGACCTCGAGGACCGGAACCCCTTCGCCGTGGCGGAGGGGAGCCCGAAGGACGCCGAGCCCTACCGGCTCTCGGCCCGGCTCGCGGCCGCGGCGAACGGGGAGATCGACGTCGACTCGGTGCTCGGGGAGCTCCGCGAACCGCGGCTTCGTCCTGTCCGCCCTCGACCGCGCGCGTCTCGATGAGCTCCTCGCGGAGCTCGAGCGGGGTCTCGAGCCGGCGGACGGCCCCGACCGAGGGCCGCGCTCGCCCGACGTGCGGCGGAGGACCGGGGCCGGCGCGCGCCCTACGCCCCGTGGTGGTGGCTCAGGAGCTTGAACCCGAAGTCGGGCCCGACCTTCGGGTCCTGGTAGGCCATCCGGAGGTTGAGGTAGCCGGGCGCCTCGAGCCACCGGGCGTTCTCGAGCGGTCCGGCGTCGGCCGGCGGGAAGCCGATCGCCGGGGCGAGCTCCTTCACCTGCTGCCTGGCCGCGGGGTCGTCCCCGGCGACGAGCGCCGCCCGCGGCTCCCCCTCGATCCGACCCTCGGTCATGTCCCGCGCGAAGACCGTGTTGAACGCCTTCACCACCTTGGCGTCCAGGAGCCAGCCCTGGAGCTCCTCCGCGGAGCTCTTCCGGGGGTTCCCGGCGAAGGACATCTCCGGACCGACCGCGTTCGAGACGTCGATGATCTTCTTGCCCCGGTGGTCCTTCCCCATCTCCTTGACCACGTTCTTCCGCTCCGCGTGGGGAACGGCCAGGATGATCGTGTCGGAGGCGGCCGCGACCCGCTCGACGCGCTCGGAGTCGTGGCCGCTGGTCTCGACCTCGTAGCCGGCCCGGCGCAGTCCCTCGGCGAGCGCGGTGCCGACGGGGCCTTCGCCGATGATGCCGATGTGGGGACGGTGCTCCATGCCTCCGCGACCGGCCCGCTCGGGCTTCCACCGAGACGGGGGGGCTATCCGGAAGGTTCGGCCGGGGAGATCCGGACCCGCCCTTCAGCCGGCGCCCCGGACGACGGCGATCGCGAGATCGCCGAGAAGCTTCGCCACGGCGGCGGCGCTCCGGTTCCCGTGGGAGAGGCTGTCGAACGTCTCGAAGCTCGTGAGCATCGCGAGCGTGTCCACGACCTCGGCGGAGGGCCCGTTCCCTCCCCCGCGCCTCGCTCCCCTCCGCGAGAGCAAGTTCCGGATCGCCTCCTGACGCCAGGTGTCCCGGTCCCTCGGGCCGGCGGTCGCGCCCGGGTAGATGACCCCGAGGGCGCGGATCCGCCGCAGCGTTACCCGGTCCGAGGCCCAGAACCCGGCGAAGGTCTCCACGAGCTTCCGCAGCGCCCGGTCCGGATCGGGCTCGAGGAAGACCTCGCGCATCCGCTCCATCCCCCCCCGGCCCGCCATGTGGTCGGCGAGGGCCTCGAGCAGCTCGGCGCGAGAGTGGAACTGGTAGTAGACCGTCATCCGGGAGACCCCGGCCCGCTTCGCGACCGCCTCCATCGAGAGGTCCTGGAGGTCGCCCTTCCCCCCGACGAGGGCGCGCATCGCCTCGAGGATCTGGGTACGGGTCGTCTCGGCGAGGGCCCGCCGGCGGGAGCTGTCGTACCTGCGGGGCGCCATCGCCGTCGGTAGACCTCCGGGACAAAGAGATGATGGCGACATCGTTATTTAGTCTTACAGTCTATACAAATCGATGAACGCGGACCCGAACGCCGGCCGCACGCTGCTCGCCCCGGACGCCTTCGCCGGAACGACCGCCCTCGTCCTCGGCGCGAGCCGGGGGATCGGGGCCGAGACCGCCCGGGCGTTCGCGCGGCACGGCGCGGACGTGGTCCTCGCGTCGCGCGACCGGCCGGCGCTCGAGCGGGTCCGGGCGCAGATCGTAGGGACGGGCGGCCGCGCGGTCGTTTGCCCCGTGGACCTCGAAGCGCCGGCCCGGGTCGCCGAGCTGGGAAGGTTCCTGCGCGAGGAGGTGGGCGGGCTCGATGTCGCCTTCAACAACGTGGGCGAGGGGCTCCGGCCCCGGCCGCTCGCCGAGATCGAGCCGGGCGAGTTCGAGCGGGTGCTCCGGGTGGGGGTGCAGGGGTTCTACCTCGCGCTCCGCGAGGAGATCCCGCTCCTGCTCGCGCGCGGAGGGGGCGCCATCGTCAACATGTCCTCGACGGCGGGGCTCAGCGCGTTCGCCGGGGGCGCGGCGTACGTGACCGCGAAGCACGCGGTCATCGGGCTCACCAAGAGCGCGGCGCTCGACTATGCGCCGCGGGGGATCCGCGTGAACGCGGTCGCACCGGGCCCCATCGAGACCGACCGGCTCCTGTCGCTCCCCGGGGCCGAGCGCGACCGGGCGCGCCAGGCGGTCCCCTCCCGCCGGCTCGGCCAGCCGAAGGAGGTCGCGGAGGTCGTCCTCTGGCTCTGCTCGGCCTCGGCCTCCTTCGTCACGGGCACGACCGTCGTCATCGACGGTGGTCGCATGGCGGGGTTCGCATGACGGCCTCGGTCCGCCCCGCCGCGGCGGCGCCCTCGATCCGCTCCGTGCGGATCCTCGCCCTCCCGATGGTGATCCTGCTCGCCGTCGAGTTCCTCCTGGGCATGGCGCTCAACCTCTTCGTCGCGGTGGGGAACGGGAGCGCGGTGGCCGTCCTCTCGTCGAACCCCGTGCTCGTCGCGCACATCGTGGTCGCCCTCCTGCTCATCGGCCTCTCCGGGCGGGCGGTCGTGGGGTCCTTCCGCTACCCCGTCCGTTCGCTCCGGGTCGGAGCGGCCCTCGCGCTGGTCTCGTCCGTGGCCGCCACGCTCGCCGGCAGCTCCTTCACGTTCGGGGGCCAGAACGACGGGGCCTCCTACGGCATGTCCGTCGCCTTCCTGGGCGTCCTGATCGGAGCGTTCCTCCTGCTCGGCCCGGTTGAGATGGCGGAGGCCGCGACCCCGCTCCCGGGCCGGTCGGAGGAGGTGCGGAGTTGAACGCGGCCGAGGACCCCCCGGAGTGTTCCCGCGGTGGGTACGGGACCGGGATCCTGATGCTGCTCGCGCTCGGCGCGATCGTGGTCGTCGGGGTGGCCGTCGTCGCGTTCGCCCTCGCCGAAGGACGGCTTCCCGGCGGCCCGTACCCGTTCTTCGGGCCGTGGTTCCCCTTCGGGATCCTCTTCCTGTTCGTCCTGGTCGTCGTCGCCCTCCGCGGGGCGTTCTGGGGCCCGTGGGGCGGTCGCCGAGGCTTCGGCCGGTACGGAGACCCGGCCCGGGACCTCCTCCGTCGCCGGTATGCGGCGGGGGAGCTCCCCCGGGAGCAGTACCGGGAGATGCTCCGGGATCTCGAGGAGTCGCCCTAGGGGTCCGTCGCGGCGGTCCCGCGGGCGCGAGCGGGGGCCCCGGTCAGTCCTCGCGCCAGCGGAAGACCCGGGTCGCGAGGAGCGCGAAGACCGCGGCCACGAGGAGCACCACGAGGGCGTTCGCGTAGACCGTCGCGGGGTCGTTGAAGATCATCGCCGCGTTGAGCCCGCTGATGACGTAGTACAGCGGGAGGACCCGGGCGACCGGGACGAGCCAGGCCGGGAAGAGGGAGACCGGGAAGAAGGTCCCCGAGAGGAACATCATGGGGAAGGTGATGATGTTGCCGATGACGCCGGCGCTCTCCGGCGTGCTCGACACCGAGCCGGCGAGCAGGCCGAGCGCCACGAAGAGGACCGGCGCCAGCAGGAGGAACGGGAGCGAGAGCCAGGTGATCGTGACCTCCGCGCCGAAGAGCCCGCGGCCCACCCCCACCAGGAGGACGGCGGACAGGAAGGCGAGGAGGATGTACCAGATGATCGTGGCCGTGAGCCACTCCGAGCGCGTGAGCGGGGTGAGCGCGAGCTGCCGGAAGAGCTTGTCGCGCTTCCAGGTGGAGCTGATGTTCACCATCGAGAACATCGGGCTCACCAGGACCGAGAAGCCGATGAGCCCCGGCACGAGGTAGTCGATGTACTTGAAGCTCGAACTGCCGACGTTCACGCCGACCGGCAGGATCACCTCGGTCCCGTGCGCGAGGGCGAGGTTCGAGGCGGCCGCGGCGCCCTGGACCGCGCCCTGGACGAGCCCGGCCTCCGCCCCTGACGACGGGTTGGTGTACACGACGAGCCGCACGGGCGTGCGGTTCGCGACGTCGGAGGAGAACCCGGCGGGGAGGACCAGCCCGGAGCTCAGGCTGTTCGCCGCGAGATACTGCGAGAGGTTCCCCGCCGAGGCGGGCACGAAGCTCATCGAGACCGCCCCGGTCCGGTTGAGTGCGGCCAGGAACGCCTGGCTCGCCGGCGTCGTGTGGTCCAGGTTCTGCACCGCGAGCGGCGCCGCGCTGCTGCCCGTGTTCGAGAAGACCGCCCCGAAGATGAGGATCAGGATGATGGGGAAGATCAGCGAGAAGAACAGCCCGAGGGGGTTGCGGAGGTACCCCTTGGCGAACGCCGGGAAGTAGGCGAGGATCCGCCGCGGGTTCATGGGGCGCCCCCGTTCTCACGGCCCCCGATGCGGAGCATCCCCTCGTCGATCCGGCCCACGAGCCGTAGGAAGACGTCCTCCAGGGTCTCCCGGCGCGTCGAGAAGCTGTCCCAGCGGAGCCCGCTCGCGGAGACCGCCTCGAGCGCCCGGAGCGCCTCCGCCTTCGACCCGAGCTCGATCTCGACGCCGTTGGGGACCTCCTGCACGGTGAAGCCGAGCGGGCCGAGATGCCCGGCGAGCCCGGGGTCGCCCACGATCCGGAGCCGGTCGTGCCGGCCGTACCGGGTGATGATCTCGTCGGGGCGGCCCGTGGCGACGATCTTCCCGAGGTTGATGATCGAGATCCGGTCCGCGAGCTGCTCCGCCTCGTCCAGGTAGTGGGTCGTGAGGAAGACGGTCCTTCCCTCGGAGCGGAGGCGGCGGATCACCTCCCAGATGGACCGGCGCGCGCGGGGGTCGAGCCCCGTGGTGGGCTCGTCCAGGAAGCAGAGCTCGGGGTCGTTGACGAGCGCGAGCGCGACGCCCAGCTTCTGGCGCTGGCCGCCGCTCAGGACGTCGTAGTGGTCGTCCGCCTTGTCCGCGAGCTCCACGTGGGCGAGCAGCTCCGCGACGTCGGGCCGGACATCGAAGAGCCGCGCGTAGAGCTGGATCGCCTCGCGGGGCGTGAGCTTGGGGAAGAAGTGGAAGTCCTGCGGGGTGACCCCGATCCGGGTCCGGAGACGGTCGAGCTCGTGCCAGGGATCGAGCCCGAGGACCCTCACGTCCCCGCCGGAGCGCTTCCTCAGCCCCTCGAGGATCTCGACGGTGGTGGTCTTGCCGGCCCCGTTCGGCCCGAGGAAGGAGAAGACCTCGCCCGGGCGGACCGAGAAGTCGATCCCGTCGACCGCCCGGAGCGGCCCGTAGGACTTCACGAGCCCCGAGACCTCCACCGAGTCGACCACGGGCCCTCGAACCTCCGGCGGCCACCGCACCGAGGAGGTGGACCGATAAAGCGCGTCGGTCGAGCCCGGTCGACCCCCGGGCCCCGTTATCGACCCCGGCGCCCTTCCGGGGGCATGCCCGCTCGGAAGCCGGGGGCGGCTCGGCTCAAGATCAACCGGTTCACGGTCATGGCCATGCTCCAAGCAGCCCGGGCCGCCGCACTCGACCTTCCCCGGCCGTCCGCCTACTCCTGGGGGCTCAACCGGGCCATCTTCTACGCGGCCGCCCAGCGCGGATTCCAGTCCCGGGGCGGCGGGGGCGAGGGCGGGGAGGACCGCAGGAAGGGCCCCCCGGCCGAGAACCTCTTCCGGCTCGGGGACGACGAGGCCTACGTCGACCCGTCGCGCCCGGGGCCCGTCTTCACGATCGGCGGGGAGACCCAGACCGCGGAGGAGTTCGAGCGGAAGATCGCCTCCCGGTTCGGGGGCGACCGGCCGTTCGAGGAGGCCTGGCACGAGGCGGAACAGATCGTCCGCTCCTTCGATGTCGCGATCCTGAGGTCCCCCCGGGGGTTCTATGACGACGTCTACCGGCCCCGCCGGGACCAGCTCGTCGCCACGTGGACCGCGAAGTTCGGGAGCCCGCCCTCCCCCGAATGACCGCCGTTCCCGGGTCCACCGGCCTCGCCCGGATCCTCCCGGCGCTCGCCGCCTACCACCTGCTCCTCGTCGCCGGGGCCGTCCTCCTGCTCCTGGTCGGGGTCGGGCTCGCCGACCGGCTCCTCGCCCTCCCGGGGGTCGTCCTGGTGGCCGCGGGCCTGCTCACCCAGTTCGCGGTGGTCCGGTGGTCCCTGCACCGGTCCCCCCGCTCCGCGGCGGGGAGCGCGGCCATCGAACCTCGCCCGATGCTCTGCACGACCTGCGGCTGGAAGGGCACAGCGAGCTCGATCTTCTGCCCGAGGTGCCACCGGGTGCTCGTGCGGCCCTTCCGCGACTGAGCCCCGGGGGACCCCCACTCGGTGAGTCCCTATCCTCACCCTATTCGGCGGGGGCGGGGGAAGACGGTGGAGCGAGCCCGCGGAGGCAACCCGTGCCGCCAATCGGCCTCATATCGGCGCCCGTCCTGGGAGGTACGCCGTGACGGACCCGGAGTGGAGGCTGGATCGGGCGCTCCGCATCCTCCTGGTCGAGGACAACCGGGGCGACATCCGCCTCCTCGAGGAGACGCTCAAGGAGTGGACCGTCCCCACGACCCTCTCGGTGGTGCGGGACGGGCTGGACGCGCTCGCCTACCTCCGCCGGACGAGCGACCTTCCCGAGGCGCCCCCCCCCGACGTGATCTTCCTCGACCTGACGCTGCCCCGGATGGACGGTCGACGGGTCCTCGCCGAGGTCCGGTCCGACCCGAAGCTCAACGTGATCCCGGTCGTGATCTACACGGGCTCCCGCGCCGAGGACGACCTCAAGCTCGCCTTCAACTTCCGGGCCGACGGGTACCTGCGGAAGCCGCTCGCGCTCGGGGAGTTCGAGGCGCTGGTCCGACGGCTCGACCTCGGGGTGTCGACGCCCGTCGGCGCCCTCTAGCGGTTCATCGGGCCGGCGGCAGCTCGACCACGTTGAACCAGAAGTCCTCGATCTTCTGGACCGCCGCCAGGAACTGCTCGAAGTTCACCGGCTTGCGGATGTAGCAGTTCGCGTGCCGGTCGTAGGCGGCGATGATGTCCTCCGCGGCCGCGGAGGAGGTCATGACCACGATGGGGATCTGCCGGAGCTTCGGGTCGCTCTTGATCTCGCTCAGCACCTCGCGGCCGTCCATCCGCGGCATGTTGAGGTCGAGCACGATGAGCGCGGGCCGGGAGGCCCGGTCGTGGGGCGCCTCGCGACGCAGGTAGGCCAGCGACTCGACGCCATCACGGGCCACGTGCACCTCGTTCGGGAACCGCGAGTCGGTGAGCGCCTCCCGGATGAGCCGCACGTCCCCCAGGTTGTCCTCCACGAGGAGGATATCGACCGGGCGCGCGGGCGGTCGCCGTCCGGGCATCGGAGGGGATGGGAAATGCCGGTCTATGACACTTTCTGGGCTCCCTCCGGAGCCGGTCCGACCCCCCGGCCAGGCTCCTCCCTGGCGGTCCGGCTCCGCGCGAGACCGGCGATTCCCCGGACCCCGCTCTACGCGTGATCGGTCGTTCCTTCGGCCGCCAGGGACGCGCCGGTGACGATCGGGCGCGATTCGACGCTCCCCACGCCGAGCCGCTTCTGGATCGCCAGGGGCGGGAAGTACGCGACCAGGACCATCAGGGCGGCCAGGAGCCCCACGAGGCGGGTCAGGATCACCGGGCCCAGGTCGTCCACGCCGCCGACGGTGACCGAGACCCCGGACCAGAGCAGGAGCGCCCAGCTCACGAGCACGATCCGGTACCGGAGCGTCCGGTCGGTGGTCCGGAAGAAGAGCGAGAAGTAGAGCGCCGCGCCCACCATCTCGGGCACGATGAGGAGGGCCACGAGACCGATGAGAAAGTCCCCGCCGGGGCTCACCGACCTCGCGGCGAGGCCCACGGCCCCGTAGGTCAGGGTGACCGTGTAGGGCCCGCTCGCCTCGATGAGGTACTGCAGGACCACGTAGCTTCCCGCGTAGATGATCGAGATGGGCCAGAGGTAGCTCCGACCGGTGAACAGGAAGATGAGGTAGCTCACGAGCGCCCAGATCAGGACGCACGCGATGAGCGTCTCCAGGTGGAAGAGCGTGAGGACGAGCGCGAGCGGGGGGAGCGCGACCGCGGCCCACAGGCTTTCGAGGGCGGCGATCGACTGGAGCGCCGCGAGGGAGTACCACACGAGGGAGAACTGGAACCCCGGCAGCCGGATCCCGGACGTGAGGGGTCGCTGGCCGATCCGCCATCCCAGGTAGGCGTAGATGACCACCGTGAGGAGGGAGTACACTCCGTAGAACAGCGGGGCGGGGTCGGTCATCGACGGCTCAGGCGAGCTGCCTGAGCCGGCGCTCGATGAGGTCCTGCGCGATCTCGATCGCGCGTCGTTCCCCTTCCGACGCGGGTTCCGCGGGGGCGGACGGCGGGGGGATCACGTGGTGCCGGGGGAGCGATACGAAGAACGTGGACCCCTCGCCCGGCACGCCCTGGCTCTCGACCCAGATCCGCCCGCCGTGCCGCTCGACGACCCGCTTGCAGACCGCGAGCCCGATCCCGGTCCCCGGGTACTCCTCGGGCAAGTGCAGCCGCTGGAAGATCTGGAAGATCCGTTCGTGGTACTCCGGTGCGACGCCCAGGCCGTCGTCCCGGATCGACAGCACCAGCACCGAGCCGTCCAGGGCCTCCGAGACGTGGATCCGCGGCGGCGTGGTCGAGCGGAACTTGATGGCATTCTCGAGCAGGTTCTGGAAGAGCTCGACCAGCTGGCGGTCGTCCCCGTCGATCTGCGTCAGCGGGTCGTGGGTGATCCGGGCCCCGGTCTCCTGGATGGGCACGGTCAGGTTCCGAACCGCCTCCGCGAGGACCGCCTCGAGCTCGACGGGGCCGAACGACCTCCCCCGGCTCTCGATCCGCGCGAAGGTGAGGAGGTCGTCGATCAGCTGCTGCATCCGGCTCGCCCCCTCGACCATGAACCCCAGGAACTCGCGGCCGGAGTCATCGAGCCGGTCGGGGTAGCGCCGCAGGATGAGCTGCGTGTAGCTGTTGATCATGCGGAGCGGCTCCTGGAGGTCGTGCGAGGCGATGTTCGCGAACTGCTGCAGGTCCTGGTTCGAGCGCGCGAGCCTCGCCGCCCGCTCCGTGAGCGCCTGCACCAGCGCCTCGTGTTCCCGCAGGTCCCGGATCGCGAGCCCCCAGAGCGGAGAGGGGCCGTCGCTGAGGGCCCCGGAGGTGACCTCGACGGGGAACTCCTGTCCTCCCACGTCCCGTGCCACGACGACGAGCGGTCCGGGCTCGGAGCCCGGCTCGTCGTTCGAGAACGCTTCCTTCAGCCTCTGGCCGAAGGAATCGGAGAACAGGGGCTCGACCGGGCGGCCGAGGAGTCCCGCGGGGTCGCCGAGGTCGAAGATGCGGGCGGCGGCGCGGTTCGCCCGGACGATCCGCCCCTCCCCGTCGAGGACCAGCAACCCGCTCGGAGCGAGCTCGAACATCCGCTCCAGGGGGTCCGGCGACTCGGGCGTGCGGCGGTACAGCCGCACGGCCAGGCGGTCCCACGGGGTGCGAGGTCCCGCCCGAGACCGCTCCGCGGGGTCCGAGGCATGGCCCTCGCTTCCCGCCGCGTTCGCCCTGGGTCTACCCACTTCGGCCACGACCGGAAGCCCGGTGAGCCCCCCGAGAAAATAAGCAGGGGGCCCGCGGGAAGCCGGCCCGTTTGAGGTTTGCCCATCGACGCCTCGCGGGTCCCCCCATACCGGGGGGACCGAGCGGGCTTCGCGACGACACCGAACACCATAGTTACTCTCGCCAACCTTGATAACCGACGGCGATACGCGAGCCGCCGCGCGCCGGAGGACGACGCGCACGGAACGGTGACGAGGATGGCGACGGAGAAGTGGGTGACGTTGATCCCGATCCGCAACATGAACCGTGCGCTCAGGTTCTACACCAAGAACCTCGGTGCCCGGCTCGGCCTGCGGGGGCGGGGCGAGATGCGGGACGCCTGGGCGTCCCTGACGCTCGCCGGGAGCGACGTATGGCTGGTCGCGCCGGAGCGGAGGGAATCCCGGAAGCTCGCCTACACCACGCTGCTCGTACCGAACATCCAGCGGTACGTCGGCGGGCTTCAGCGCAAGGGCGTCAAGTTCGAGCGGGCCCGGCGCTCCGGGCCTGCGACCCGGGTCGAGGGCCCCATCGCCTTCGAGCCCTTCGGAGCGGTCGCCTTCTTCAAGGATTCCGAAGGCAACCTCCTGATGGTCTGGCAGAACGGCGGGACGGCGTAGCGCGCGACCGGGCCCCCGTCCCTTTGACCCCCGTGCCCTCCCTCCGCGGGATGGCCCCTCGGGACGTCATCGTCGTCGGGCTGGGGGGCGCCGGCTCGGCGGCCGCCTACCACCTCGCCCGGGCGGGGCTCGGGGTGCTCGGGCTCGAGCAGTACTCGCCCGAGCACGTGCGCGGTTCCTCGCACGGGAGGTCCCGGATCTACCGGACCGCCTACTTCGAGGGCACCGGCTACGTTCCGCTCGTCCGGCGGGCCCAGAGGCTCTGGCGGGCGCTCGAACGGGAGACGGGGATCCCGATCCTCCGCGAGACGGGCGCGCTCATCCTCGGTCCGAGGGGGAGCGTTCCCATCGAGGGCGCGCTCGCGAGCGCGCGCCGCTACCGGCTCGACCACGCGCTCCTCTCCGCCCGGGAATGCCGCGACCGTTTCCCGCAGTTCCGGCCCACCGACGGGGAGGTCGCGCTCTGGGAGCGGCGGGGCGGGGTCCTGGTCCCGGAGAACGGCAACCTCGCCCACCGGCTGGGGGCGATCCGGGCCGGGGCCGAGCTCCACTACGGCGAGCCGGTGCTCGGCTGGTCGGCCTCCCGTTCCGGCGTCGAGGTCCGGACGGATCGGGAGCGCTACCGGGCCCGCACCCTCGTGCTGTGCGCGGGTCCCTGGACTCGGCGGATCGTTCCCGGGCTCGACCTGCCGCTCGAGATCGAGCGCCAGGTCGTCCTCTGGTTCCCCCCGCGGCGCGGCGTGCCCGTGGGGAGGTTCGGTCCGGACCGCATGCCCGTGTTCATCTGGGCGACCGGCGGGACGCGGTTCGCCTACGGCGTGCCCGATCTCGGGGACGGGGTGAAGGTCGGGGGCGAGTCGGGGACCCCGCTCCGTCGACCCGAGGCCTCCTCACCCCGGCTCCGGCCCGGCGAGGGGACGGACGTGCGACGCTTCGTCCGAGAGCACCTCGCGGGGCTGGCGCCGCGCGAGCGCGAGTTCGCGACCTGCATCTACACCAACGCCCCGGACCACCACTTCCTCCTCGGGCCCCACCCCGCGCATCCGAACGTCCTCGTGGTGAGCGCCTGCTCCGGTCACGGGTTCAAGTTCGCGAGCGCGGTCGGCGAGGGGATCGCCGACCACGTCGCGGGACGTACGTCGAAGGCGTTCCTTCCGCTCTTCGACCCGGGCCGCTTCGCCGCGCGGTCCGGCTCGCGTCCGTAGCTCCGCGGGCGGGCGCTCGCCCGGTCGCGCCTACCGGCCGGCGCGCGCGAGCACCTCGAGCGCCGTGGCCGTGATCCAGCGGCTCGGTGCGCCGGGGTGCTCGAGCCCGAACGGATAGAACGGACCCTCGAGCTGGTAGTTCGGGTCCTCGGAATCGGGATGGAGCGCGTCCAGGTTCCACCGGCCGTCCGGTCGGCGCATCGCCTCCAGGCGGTCGAGCGCCGGCGTTAGGCGCCGGTCCTTGCCGTACCCGAGCGCCGTCATGAAGTCGAGGCCGACGAGGAGATCGTAGTAGTAGTGGACGGGGTAGTGCAGCCTCAGCCAGGGCGCGTAGCGGCTCCCGCCCTCGCGGAGGAGTCCCCGCTCCAGGTAGAACTCGGCCCCCTTCGCGATCGCCTCGTTCACCTCGGGGCTGCGGGTCTCGGGCGGGAGCGCGGCGAAGGCGGCCATCGCCTCCCAGGCGTCGAGCGTGCCCTTCCGCGACGGCCAGCAGTGCCAGCCGCCGTCGGACTTCTGGGCGTGGACGAGCCAGTCCAGGGAGCGCTCGACCTGCGGAAGCTCCCGATAGCCCATCTGGACGAGGAGCTTCACCGCGTTGCCGGTGATGCAGGTCTCGCTGTCGGGACCGCCGAAGTTGCTGGGGGGCGCATCGAACCTCCGGAGGAAGAGGCTCACCGCGCGGCGGATCCGCGCGTCGGTCCGGGTCATCCCGAGGTCGGCGAGCACGATGAGCCGCCAGTTCGTCGCGATGTACTTGGGCCGGTAGAGCTCCCCCCCGGAGGTCCCGGGATTGTCCCAGTGCCCCTCCCGCAGCTGCTCGGCGAGGATGCTCGCCGCCCAGCCCTTCGTGCCGATCTCCTTCCGGGCCTTCGCGACCGCCGGGTGGCGCCCGCTCCGGCCGAGGAGCCGGGTCATCACGCGGTAGCGTACGCTCGGGTCGCCGGCCAGGAGCCACCGCTCGACGGATCGGGAGAGGGCCATCGCGGGCCCGCAGGTGCCGGCGGCTTATCCGCCCTTCCGGGCCCGGACCGGCCGTGGCCTAGCGAGCTCCTCCCGGACCCGGGGGGGTGGGCTCGTCCTCCTTCCAGGACTTGACGGCCGCCGGCGGCGGGGTCGAGGCCCCGCCCGGGCCGCCCTTGCGCATCCCGAGGACGATCGCCGCAAGGAGCGCCACGATCGCCACGATGAGCGCGGCCAGGGCGAGCGCTTCCAGCGTACCGTTCATCCCCGAGGCGCCGGTGGTCGTCGGGGTGGAGGGCGCGGTCGCCACGGTGAGCGTCACCGTCGCATTGGCCGTCACGTGGTCTGCGTCCTCGAGGGTGACCCGCACCGTGTAGCTCCCCAGCTGGGTGGGCGCGCAGGTGAAGCTCGCGGCCGTCGAGCTCGCGCATCCGGGCGGCAGGCCCGAGTAGCTCAGCGTCGCCGGCAGCGTTCCGCCCACGGTCGCCACGTGGAACGTGACCGACTCTCCGGGCGTCACCGAGGCGCTGCTCACGGTGAACGCGGCGATCTGCGGGACCGGGTTCACCACGATCGTGGAGAACCCGACCGCGATCCCGTTGGCGCCGTCGATGACCCCGACGCCCACCTCATAGGTCCCCGGGACGGTCGGAGTGCAGGAGAGCGTCGGCGAGCTCGCGCTCGTGCAGCCCGCCGGGAGATCGAGGTACCGGTAGGTGAACGGCGCGGTCCCCCCGCTCAGGTTGGTCGTCAGCGTGACCGTTCCGCCCAGGGTGAGCTGCGCCGGCTGCGCCGTGACCGCGGAGACCTGCAGGATCGGATTCACGGTCAAGGTCGCCGTGTCGCTCGCCGAGGCCCCGAGCGCGTCCCGGATCGTGGCGTTGATGGCGTAGCTCCCGGAGACGAGGGGCAGGCACGTGGTGATCCCGAAGCCCGTGACCGAGCACCCGGCCGGTAGACCGGTCACGCTGAGGCTCAGGGGTCCCTCGCCCCCGGCGCCGGTGACCTCGATCGAGGTGTAGGTGGCCACGTCGACGACCCGGGGGAAGAGCGCGACCGAGACCCCGGGCCGGACGACCACCTGGAGCACGACCGGGTTCGTGGTCGCGGAGATGCCCCCCGGGAAGGTGCCGGTGACGTTCACCGCGTAGGTCCCGGGGGCGCTCGGGGTGCAGGTGAAGACGAGCGCCGACGAGGCGCATCCCGCCGGAAGGCCGTTCCAGGTGACCGTGCCCGCGCCGGTGTAGCCGGTGATCGCGGTCGAGAAGGTGACCGAAGCCCCGAGCTCGACGATGGGGGCGGAGACGGTCGTCGGGCCCACCACCCCGCTCAGGATGGCGTAGACGGTGCCCGGGCCGTAGACGGAGAGCGTCGTGTTCGCCGAGGCGGGATTCCCGACCCCCAGGAAGTAGGTCGAGGTCCATTCCACCGCGGCGGAGCTGCCCGGGCCGGCGGCCTGCAACGAGACCGTGCCCGGGGTGAGCAGGACCGTCTCGCCGTTCGAAAGGACGGTCCCGCCGATGTTCGCCGAGATCGCGCCCGGTGTGGTGGTCACGAAGGTGACGGCGTACTGAGGGGGTGGCGGCGTCCCGGTCGGCCCGAACACGGCGTCGATGTAGGAGTTGTTCCCGTAGACGATCGCGAAGTTGCCCGAGACGTAGACCGGTCCGAACGTCTCGAACCGGATGAAGGTGTACCCATAGTTCGGGGCCGCGTAGATGTTGTACGTCCCGTCGGGAACGCTCGAGTTGGACGTGGCGCCCGCGTAGTCCTGGAAGTTGAAGACGATCGAACCTCCGTCACGGGGCCAGTTGACGAAGCCGACCGTTTCCCCCACCGCGGAGGTGAAGTTGGCGTACAGAGTGACACCCCCGTAGATCGTGACCGAGGTGGAACCGCTGAACGGTGAGCTAATTGACGCGTTGTTCGCCGGGGCCGCGGCCCACGAGAACAGGCTCTGGTCGCTCCCGGGCACCGCGTAGAACTGGTAGGTGGACCCCGGCGTCAGGCTCAGCGTCTGGGAGGTGACGGGGGTGGATCCCTCGAAGGAGACCGCATCGCCAGTGCCGGTTCCCACCGTGACCGTTACGTTCACCGGGCTCGGGGAGATCTGGTAGAACACCGCCTCGAGCTCGGAGTAGGGGCCCGAGGGCCCCGCCAGCAGCCCTTCCAGGTTGAAGTAGGTCTGCTGGTCGAAGAAGCCGTTCATGACGGCCGAGCCGCCATAGTACCACTGCGAGAACGCCCAGCCGCTCGCCGGGGTGACGGTGGCGAGGTAGCTCCCGACCGGCATGTAGTACACGCCGTAGGATTCTTGGAAGATGCCGTAGTACGGCACGTTCGTGCCGTTGAAGGTCACCCTCCCATCACCGATCCCGACGATGATGACCCCCGTCGCGGTCGAGCTCGACACGAAGTTCGCGGTGACCGTGACGGAACTGGACGCGCCGTCGAGGTTCAGGACCGACCACGGGAAGGTCGGAGCCGCGATCGTGGAGGTGCCGGAGGAGACCGTCCAGTTGGTGAAGTTGTACCCCATCGGCGGGTAGGCCTCGACGCCGTAGAGCGCGGGCGGGAGGACGCTCGTCTGGCCGTTGCTGAAGGTCCCGAGGAGCGGCGCGACATTGAAGAGGGAGCCATTCCCGACGGAGATCCAGCCTCCGCCACCGGCGCCCTTTAGCGCCCAGGTGACCGTGACCGGGGTCGGGGACGAGCCGAACTCCGCCCAGACCGCGCCGTTCCCGGCCACGTCGAGGCTCGTGTAGGCGCTCGACGCGTCGGCGACGCTCACGCCGCCCGCTGTCGCCCAGCCGGTGAAGAACGAGCCGGAGGCAGCGAGCGCGCTGATCGAGTACTCACCGGGGCCGAGGCCGGAGAGGTTCGTGAGCGGCGAGCCGTAGTCTTGGGAGAGGAAGTTCATGGTACCGCTCCCGGTGGACCCGACGTCCACTCCGTAGCTCGGGCCCCCGCAGGTGGGGATCGAGAAGTTGGCCGGCGGATAGTACAGCCAGCCGGCGCCGTTCCCCTCGGGGTAGCTCTGGTACTGGTAGTACTGGCCGAAGTCCGCGGAGACCCCGGGGTAGTCGGTCGCACCGAACTCGAAGGTGTGGGTCCCGCAGTAGTAGCTGTACCACGGGTAGCTGCAGAAGGCGGTCCCGATCTGCCCGGAGCAGGCGCCGTACCACGGGAAGGCCCCGAAGACGTTCGCCCCGTTGACCAGGGCGACCCCGCCCTGCGGGTCCGTGAAGGCGACCTGCGCGGCGCGCACGGAGGTCGCGGCGTTGAAGAAGGTCGGGACCTGGAACTGCCAGGGCGACACCGTGTCGTTGGTCCAGCTCCCCGGGTCGTAGCTGGGGCAGGGGGTACCGCCGAAGGCAGCGCCGGGAGTGCCGGGGTTGCAGCCCCCGAAGAGGTTGTTGTTGGGGAACGCGGGGTTGCCCGCGTGGCCGATCTCGAAGGCGTACACGACGGGGTACTCCCCGCCGGGGGTCCACTGGAGACCGTTCTCGTAGCTGTTGGTCGCGTAGGCCGGGTCGAGCGGGTAGTTGCCGCCGCACGCCGGAACGCTCGCCGAGGGGGCGCTCGCGCAGCTCTGGTTGAAGAGCGCCACCGAGGAGCTCTGCCCGTTCGTGAGGTCGTTGACCTGGATCTGCTCGCCGGCCGCGCTGCCGGCCCAGCCGGTCATCGTCACCGCGATCTGGTCGCCCTGCGTCATGTTCAGGAACGCGCCGCCGGGGTTGCCGTTCAGGTACAGCGGCTCGTAGAAGCAGGGGTTCTCGGCCCCCGTGGACGCCTGGATCTGCCAGGCGACGGCGGCGCCGACCCAGTTGCCGTAGACCGTGTAGTTGAGATCGAAGGGGCCGGGGGCGTACCAGCTCGAGTCGGGGTAGAACTGGAGCTCGAGGAAGCACTGGTTCATCCAGGCGTTGCTCGGGACCGAGAGGGTGAGGCCGAACCAGATCGCGGAGTAGAGGTCCGACTGGTTCTGGGTGGGGCTGCGGGAGGTGGGGAGCGTGACGTTCCAGGTGACGTTCCCGCCGCTGCCGGGCAGGTTCGAGTAGAACTGGATGCCGGGCTCATCGTGGCCGTAGCAGTCGGCCGCGTAGGCGCTCTGGCCCTTCACGTCGGGCCAGATCCCGTTGCACCAGTTGTCGAGCCACTGCTGGTAGCTTCCCGGGGCGCCGTTCTGGGGCGTGGGGGACGCGGGGGCCTGCGCGTGGGAGATGGAGTTCAGCGCGTACTCCCAGCCGGGCGGCGTGCGGGAGCCCCAGGACTGCGGAGTGGCGCCCGGAACGCGGAAGTTGGTGGGACGGGCGCCACCCATCGGGAGCGAGAGCGGGGAGGAGGGAGGATTCGGGGTCCGCGCGGTCGAGCTCGGTACGGGCGAGGGGATCGCGGCCGGAGGGGCGACCCCACCCGGGGCCGCGTGCGGGCCCGGGCCGGCGATCGAGGGGGTTCCCGGGGACGGCGGGATGACCAGGGCCCCGACGGAGGGCGCCGTCCAGGCGAGAAGGACCAGCGCCGCGAGCAGGACGACCAGGGTGCCCCGACGGCGGACCTCCGTGGACAACGGCTTCAGGGTCGCGGCATTCGTGGAGTTCAGGCCTCGAAGGGACGTCGCGCTCGCCATGGACGGCCGAACGGACGAAGTCCCCCTCCAAATAGGTTCGTTAACTACGGAAACGAAATCGCCCGCGGCGCCGCCCTTTCGGGGGGTGGGATGAGCCCCCGCGGGCGGCGGCCGGGGGAGGACGATGATCCGGATCAAGCGGGTCTACGAGCCGCCGTCCCCCGAGGACGGAACGCGGATCCTCGTCGACCGTCTCTGGCCGAGGGGGGTCTCGCGCGAGGCCGCCCACCTCGATGCGTGGCGGAAGGAGCTGAGCCCGAGCGACGGGCTCCGGAAGTGGTACGCGCACGACCCGGCGAAGTTCGCCCGGTTCCGCGAACGCTACCTCAAGGAGCTCGACGAGCACGTCGACCTCCTCTCGCAGCTCACCGCGGAGGCCCGGCGCGGTCGGGTGACCCTCGTGTTCGCCGCGAAGGAGCCCGAACGGTCCAACGCGGCGGTGCTTAAGGAGCGGCTGGACCGGGGGAAGGCCTCCCGTCGCCCCGCCGCGCGCTGAGCGGGCGGAGGCCACCCCGCCGGGGATGGCCGGACGGGTCCCGTCCTACTTCGGTCGCGGATGCCGCTGCAGGACGAGCTTCCCGTGGAGGTTGGAGGCCGTCTCGACGTGGGTCTCCCCGATCTCGAGGATCGTCACCTCGCCCGGGGCGATCTTGTGCGGAAGCTGGGAGCCCCCCGCCACGGGGAGCGCCGGAGCCTCGGTCTCGGCGATCGCGGGACCCGGGGCCGCGGGTTCCGCCGACATGAGCCGGTAGCTGTACTCCCGGCCCTTCCGGGTCGCCCGAACCTCCTTCCGCTTCACCAGGGTGCGGAGCGCCTGGTAGACGGAGTAGGAGGGGATCTTGGCCCCGCTCGCCTGGTCGACCTGGCGCTGGATGTCCGCCGTGAGGATCCCCCCGGCGGCCTCCGGGGATTGGAGGACGGTAAGGACCCACTTCCGCGTTCCGTGCCGGGGCCGCTTGCCGCTCCGCGCGCGCTTGACCATGAAGACTCCGAGTGTTCCTTGAATCTAATACTATCGGTGAGCGTGGGGGAATCGTAAACGACCGGAAAGTGAGTATCGAATCCGTTCGCGGAGCGGCTCCACGTCCGGACACTTGTAATCCGGACCACCAACCGCCGGACTTGCTTTGGTATCCTGGCCGGCCGCGTACCCGGGAGATGGCGACCTCCCACCGCGGGGAGTCGCGGAAGGGTCATCCAAGGTTACATCTCGCCGAACCCCGCTTACCGGCTCGTGCAGCTTCGCGGGAGCGAGCGGGCTCCGCTTCCCGCGGCGCGTCCTGTCGGGGTCCCGGATCCGGGGGAACCCGTCGAGATCACCCTGCTGCTCCGTCGGCGGGTCGATGGCCCGCCGTTCCCGCGCTGGGACGTGGCGGCCGACCGGCGGCCGGAGACCCTCTCGCGCGAGGAGTTCGCGCGGAGGCACGGGGCCCACCCCGACGACCTCGACCGCGTCGGTACGTTCCTCGAGGCCGAGGGCCTCGCGCTCCTACCCGGTTCGGTGGGGGGACGGACCCTGAGGGCCCGCGGCGGGGCGGGTCGTCTCTCCGAGCTCTTCGGATGTCGTCTCGAGCGCTGGGCCTACCCCGGCGGGTCCTACCGCGGTCGGACCGGAGCGCTGTCGGTCCCCGCCCCGCTCGAGCCGTTGGTGCTCGGGGTGTTCGGCCTCGACGACCGGCCCCAGGCGTTCCCCCACTTCCGCCGCCGTCGGAGCGTGGCCCCGGGGGATCAGAGCTACCCTCCCACGGAGGTGGCCGCGGCCTACGGGTTCCCGGGCGGACTCGATGGCTCGGGACAGACGATCGCCTTCCTCGAGCTCGGCGGGGGGTACGCACCCGCGGACCTCACGGCGTTCTTCTCCGGCGCGGGGATCCCGACGCCCTCGGTCACCGCGGTCGGGGTGGACGGCGCGCAGAACGCCCCGACGGGCCAGCCGGACGGACCGGACGGGGAGGTGGAGCTGGACCTCGAGGTGGCCGGCTCCGTGGCCCCGGGCGCCCGGCTCGCGGCCTACTTCGCCCCGAACACGGACCGCGGCTTCCTCGACGGCGTCACCGAGGCGATCCACGACGCGTCGCGGCGGCCCTCGATCCTCTCGATCAGCTGGGGCGGGCCGGAGCCCAGCTGGACCCCCCAGGCGCTCTCGGCGCTCGATAGCGCCTTCCAGGACGCGGCGGCGCTCGGGGTGACCGTGCTCGCCGCCGCCGGCGACCACGGCGCCACCGACGGAACCCCCGGCGGAGTACTCGCCGTGGACTTCCCCGCGTCGAGTCCCTTCGTCACGGGGTGCGGAGGGACGCACCTCAAGCTCGGGGGGGTCACGATCGAGGAGGAGACGGTCTGGAACGATCTCGCCGTGGGGGAGGGGGCCACCGGCGGGGGCGTGAGCCAGGTCTTCGGTCCGCCGGCCTACCAGTCGGGTGCGAGGGTCCCGCTCTCCCCCGCCGGGACGCCGGGGCGGGGCGTTCCCGATGTGGCCGGCGATGCCGACCCCGCCACGGGGTACTCCGTGTACGTCGACGGCGCGCCCACCGTGATCGGAGGCACCAGCGCCGTGGCGCCGCTCTGGGCGGGCCTGGTGGCCCGCCTCAACCCGACCCGACCTTCCCCCCTCGGGTTCCTGAACCCGGCGATCTACGCGCTGGCGGAGGCGGGCGGCTTTCGCGACATCACCGAGGGGAACAACGGGGGCTACTCGGCCGGACCGGGATGGGACCCGTGCACGGGGCTCGGCAGCCCGAACGGAGCGAAGCTCGCCCGGCTCCTGGGCCGGAACCCCGTCCCCTGAGCGGTCCCCGGAATCCACGCCGGTTCGCGGGTAGAATGCGCATTCCCCGCGGAGCGGGGTCCATCCCTCGTCGACGGGGCGAGACCCTAGACCGTTCGCCGGGGTTCATATAGCCGGATTCCGTCCGCGGAGCCCGGTGACCTGCGTGACGCGAAGTTCGGGCCGGGGTATCGTAGTGGGAGTTGTGGTGATCGTGGGCGCGCTCGCGCTCCTCGGGGCGCTGAGCCTTCCCGGCCCGGCCGGCGCGGCCCCGGCCCAGTCCGGGGCGCACCTCGGCCGGGCGACGGGCACCACCACGACGATCACGCTCTGCACGGAGGCGGCACTCGCCACGGCGGTCGCGACCGGCGGGAACATCGTCTACGGCGTCCCGTGCAACCCCGTGCCGTTCGCCACGTCCATCACGATCGGGGCCACCACCGTCGTCACCATCTCCTCCGGTGGGAACACCGTGACCTTCAGCGGCGGATCCACGACCCGCTTCTTCCTCGTGAAGGGTGGCACGCTCTCCCTCTCGGGCATCACCCTCCAGTCCGGCGCGGTGACCCTCAAGCCCGGGGCCAGCGGCGGCAACGGGGCCGCCGGTACGAGCGGGTCCACCGGATCCACCGGCACCTCCGGGGGCGGGGGCACCGGCGCGGCCGGGGGAGCCGGCGGGGCCGGCACCGCCGGAGGCCACGGCTACCCGGGGGGTAAGGGGGTCGCCGGAGCCGCCGCGTTGGGCGGTGCGATCCTGAACAACAAGGGGAACGTGACGCTCTCCTTCGTCACCGTCGAGGACTGCAGCGCGACGGGAGCCAACGGCGGAAGCGGCGGTGCCGGCGGGGCGGGCGGATACGGCGGCAACGGGGGATCGGGCGGGAGCGGCGGGAGCGGCAAGACCGGCGGCGCCGGCGGAAAGGGCGGCGCCGGCGGCAACGGCGCGGCCGGCGGTGCCGGTGGCGCTGGGGGCGCCGGCGGGGCCGGCGGCGCCGCCCTGGGCGGGGCCATCTACAACTCCGGTCGATTGACGCTCACGAACGACACCTTCTACGCGGACGACGCCTACGGCGGCTCGGGCGCCTACGGCGGCACCGGCGGGTACGGCGGCACCGGCGGAAGCGCCGGCTACGGCGGGTCGGGCGGCGGGGGCGGTTCCGGCTCGAACTCCGCCGGCGGGAGCGGGGCCGGGCCCGGCGCCAACGGACATCCCGCCTCGGCCGGCTTGGGCGGCGCCGGCGGGATCGGTGGGAACGGCGGTGCCGCGGAAGGCGGCGCCATCTACAACACGGGCGAAGTGTTCGTCAACAACACGACCTTCGAGTCCGATACGGCCTACGGCGGGTACGCGGGCGGGGGCGGCGGAAGCGGCGGGAGCAGCGCCTCGGGTTCGGGGAGCGGGTACTCGCCCTACGGCGGGACCGGAGGCAGCGGCGGGTCCCCGTCCTCGGGCGGGAACGGCTACGCCGCCGGGTCGGGCGCGGCGGGCCTGGCCGGCACCCCCGGCCTCGCGGGGGTCGCGGGACCGGTCGGCGGCCACGGCGGCGTGGGCGGCGAGGCCGCCGGGGGCGCGATCTACAACACCTTCGACCTCACGATGAACAACACCGTCCTCGAGTACGATCGCGCCTCGGGAGGGACCGGCGCGGGCGGAGGGTACGGCGGGACCGGTGGCGGCGGCGGGAACGGCGGCAGCGGCGACGGCGGGGGCAGTGGAGGGACCGGCGGCAGTGGCTCCACCTCCGCCACCGTGACGTCGGGAAGCGGGGCCAAGGGCGGGGCCGGGGCGCTGGGAGGCGCGTCGAGCACCGCCGGTGCCGGAGCGGTGGGCGGGGCGGGCGGCCCCGGCGGATCCGGCGGCGCCGCCCTCGGCGGCGCGATCGCCCACAGTTCCCCGAAGGGTGAACTCTGGGTCAACTTCAGCAACATCGAGAGCAACACCGCGACGGCCGGGGCGGGGGGGAGCGGCGGCCCCGGCGGCCAGGCCGGCTACGGCGGCGGAGGCGGCATCGGCGGCTACGGCGGGGGCGGTGGCTCGGGCGGCTCGGGCGCCGCGAGCGGGACGACCGCCGCCGGCAACGGCGGCGGGTCGACCGTCGGCCTCAAGGGTGCCCCCGCCACGGTCGGAGGGGCGGGCGGAACCGGGGGCGCGGGGGGCGCCGGCGGCCCCGGAGGGTCGGCGCTGGGCGGCGGCGTCTACGCGTCCGGCACGGAGTCGTTCGACTCGAACTACATCCAGAGCAACACCGAGACCGGTGGCGCGGGCGGAAGCGGCGGCTCCGGTGGTCCCTCCGGGGGCGGCGGCGGCGGCGGCAGCGGCGGCCTGGGTGGCTACGGGGGGTCCGGCGGTTCGGGGACCTCGAAGGGTACCGGGGCCGCGGGCTCGTCCGGCGCCGCCGGCGGGGCGGGCGGCAACGGTGCCGCCGGTGGCCTGGCCGGCCATGGCGGCATCGGGGGCGCCGGGGGCCTCGCCGAGGGCGGAGGCATGTACGCGGCCGGCACGCTCTCGATCACGAACAACGCCTTCCTCGAGAACGTCGCGAACGGCGGCGCCGGGGGCGGCGGCGGCTACGGCGGCTCCGGGGCCGGCGGCGGCTACGGCAACTCCGGAGGTGGCGGCGGAGGGGGCGGCCACGGCGGATCCGGCAGCGGCTCCGGCGGGAGCGGCGGCACCGGCGGGAACGGCGGGAACGGCGGCAACGGCGGGACCGGCGGCGGGGGCGGCCAGGGCGGGAACGGAGGCGCCGGAGGCAGCGCCAAGGGGGGCGGGCTGTACAACGTCTCGGCACCGGCGGTCGCTTCGGGCGACGCCTACCTCACGAACAACGTCCACGGCGGTCTCGGAGGCGTCAGCAACTGCACCACCGGGTACGGCTGCGGGGGCGGCGGCGGGAACGGCGGAAGCGGGGGTAACGGCGGATACGGCGGCTCGGGCGGCTACAATGGCGCCGGCACCACCCAGGCCAAGAGCGGCACCGCCGGTACCGGCGGCAGCTCCGGCGCGAAGGGTGCGGCGGGTTCGAACGGCCTGAACGGAGCCCACGGGACGATCGCCGACCGCAACCATCCGTAAACTCCCCGGGGGAGCCCGCCCCTGGGGGCCGGCTCCCCATCCGACGGGAGGCCCGTCGTCGGCCCGGCGGACGAGCACTCGGCCCGCGCGTGCGGAAGGCTCCGCGTCGCGGGGCCATGGACGACCCGCGCGGTCCTCGCCCTGGACCCGGACCGCGCACCCGGGTTCCGGACCCACCTCGCGCAGGCCACCGGCCCGCCCTGAGGCAGGCGAGGGGCGGCGCGGCGCCGCAGGAAGCCGCCGGCGGACCGCGCTACAGGTTGGAGACGCTGACCGAGTGGATCCCCGGGAACTGGTAGGGCAGGAGCTGCCAGCTCTTGCCCGCGTTCGGGCTCAGGAACAGCTGTCCCGTGGTGGTGCCGACGTAGATCCCCGCGGGGTCCCGGTCGTCGGAGGCGATCCCCTCGCGCTGGACCCCGTAGTGGCCGGGGAACGCCTTCGGCGAGAGGAGCTTCTTCCACGTCTGCCGGTCATCGTCCCACTCCTCGACCTGGAAGTGGCCCTCGCCCGTGACCCGGGCCCGGCCGTCGAGCCGGACGAAGTAGGCCTTGCCCGGCGCGCCGGGCGGGGCGGTGACGCTGAAGCCGAAGTCGTCGCCGAGCGGCTTCCCGATCCGGGTCCACCGGTTCATCCGGTCGTGGGAGACGTACATCCCGCCGTGGTCCTGGCGGTAGAAGGTGTCCGGGTTCGCGGCATCCATCGCCACGTGGTGGACGCACTGGCCGGTCTCGGGGTACTTGTTCGGCAGGAAGGGCGCCATGACGCCCTTGTTGACGGGCGTCCAGCTCGAGCCGGCGTCCTCGGTGCGGAAGGTTCCGACGGCGGACATGCCGATGTAGAGCCGCTTCGGGTCGCGCGGGTCGAGGAGGATGGTGTGGAGGCAGGCGCCGCCGGCGCCCGGGCCCCAGTTCTTCCGGTCCGGGTGCTCGTTGATGGCGGGGATCGGGTTCCAGCTCTTCCCCTGGTCGTCCGACCGGAAGAGGAGGTGTGGGTCGCCGCCCAGCCAGACGGTCCCGGGCTGGCTCGCGAGGCCGGGCTCCAGGTGCCAGACGTTGTTGAGCGGCCGCGGGACGGGGGTGGTGGGATCCGCGTCGTTGAACATCGGCTTGCGGTCCTTGCCGGAGGGCGTGAGGGGCGTGGCGACCTCCTTCCAGGTCTTCCCGTAGTTCCGGGACCGGTGGACCGCCGGGCCCCAGAAGCCGGAGTTGACGGCGGCGTAGAGGTCCCCCGGGTGCCGGGGGTCGGCGACGACGTGGAAGATGTCGTAGCCGGCGTGGGCGACCGGCCCGATCTTCCAGCTCTTCCGACGGGCGTCCCCCTCGATGACGTACGTCCCCTTCCGCGTTCCGACCAGGATCCGGGTCTTTCCCTTGGGCGCCATGGTGCTTGCTTACCTATCCTCCCGCGATGGAATGGATGATATCGATGGTCCGGGCCCCGTCGAGGACCGTCGCGCCCCGCGTGGTGGTGCTGACGTCCTCGCCGTCGACGAAGACGCGCACGTAGCGGCGGAGCTGGCCGGTCTCGTCCCGGAGCTTGAACTTGAGCCGGGGGTACTTCGCCTCGAGCGCGTCGAGCACGTGGTCGACCGTGTCGGCGTCGAGCTTCTGCCGGCCGGTCGGCCCGAACTCACGGAGCCAGCTGTCCAGGCGGACCTCGATCATCGTGGGCGGCGTACGCCCCCACGGCGCTAGGTCTCTTGAAGAGTCCGCAGGCGAGGGGCGCCCGTCCGGGGCGCCCGGGGCGGGGGTACCGGGGGGAACGCCCCCCGGTGGGCGTCGGGAAGTCCGCTCAGTCGACCGTCAGGGTCCCCATCATGTAGCCGGGGGTCGCCATCGAGTTCGGGTCGCACGGGGCCATGCACATCCAGGTGAAGCTGCCCGGGGTGGTGAACTCGGCCGAGAAGCGCACCGTGGTGGGGAGGCCCGTCGGGCCCGCCGGGGGCACCGGCACGTTCAGGTGGAGGCCGCCCTGGTTGATGGTGAAGGTGTGGGCGACATCGGTGACCGCGACCGAGGAGTAGGTCTGGGGGGTCGAGCTGCCGTCCTTCCAGATCGTCGCGGACCCGCCGACGGTGCCCGCGACCTGGGAGTACTGCGGCGCGATCAGGTTGGTCCCGTTGTCGTAGTTCGTGATGGTGATGACCACGAGGGTGTTCGACGGGACGGTGAAGTTCGCCGGGAAGTACTCATCCATCCCGTTCACGGGGTTGAAGGCGATGGTGAGGTAGAGGTAGTCTACGGTCGCGGGAGCGCCCGAGGAGGGCGCGGAGCCGCTCGCCGAGGCGGTGTGCTCCCCCACGACGAGGACGGTCCCCCCGACGACGACGACCGCGACGGCGATCAGCAAGGCTACCCGGTTGAACCACAGTTGGTCGTCCATGTGCGAGACCCGGGGGGAAGGGGGGCGCGGACTCGGATATACGGGTCGTCAAGCCGACTTTACTTGGTCGATCGCGGGCGGA
The DNA here is from genome assembly GCA_027314915.1 of Thermoplasmata archaeon. Taxonomy (GTDB): domain Archaea; phylum Thermoplasmatota; class Thermoplasmata; order Lutacidiplasmatales; family UBA184; genus JAKIVR01. The sequence goes on from DAHUZZ010000009.1 coordinate 80,408, forward strand.
CGTGAAACCGAGTTGACCTTTCCCCTAAGGGGCCGGGGCCCCTTCCTCTTTTCCGTATGCTGCGGTCGCGGCGGCTCCACCCGGTCGAAGCGGCGCTCTTCATCGCGGCGCTCCTGATCTTCGCGGGCACCATCTACGTCGCGACCCGCCCGGGCACCGGCTCCTCCTCTTCCGAGCGCGTGGCGCTCTCGATCTTCCCGAACGCGTGGGGCGACTACGTCTACAATTCGACCTTCCTGCGGGCCCACGTCGGGTCCGTCGTCGAGTTCACGATCACCAACTTCGACCCGCAGAGCCACCCGACCGTCGGGCCCTACGACAACGTCTCGGGGACCCGGAACGGCATGATGTGGTGGACGGGCGGGATGATGGGGGGCGGGAACCGGGGCGGCCAGGAGCTCAACGGGCTCACCCCCGACGAGATCTCCCACACCTTCACGATCCAGATGGGCGGCTACGAGCTGAACGTCCCGATCCCGCCGGCGGCGAACGGCTCGGGTCCCTCGGTGATCACCTTCACGGTACAGATGTTCGGCGCGAGCGACCTCACCTGGCAGTGCGACGCCAACGACATGGGCCCCACGACGGGGCCCGACGGCGGCATGATGGGGATCCTCGCGGTGAGCTGAGCGCCCGGGCCGCCGTCCCCCCTCCGCCGGGTCCGCGGCGTGGCTAGGCGTAGGTCGCCTCGAGGGTGCCCGTGTTGGTCGCGATCACGGAGGTCGAGGGATGGGTCGCGGTGATGATCCGCAGGTCCGGGGTGGCGGTCCACTTCGAGAAGGTGTGCCCCGCGCAGGAGGGGACCGTGATCGGGATCGACGTGTGCGAGGGCGTCACCGTCAGGTGAGCCCCCGCGCTGTGGGGCACCCCCTGGAACGTGATCGTCGGGCAGGCGGCCACGTTGGTCGCGAGGGTCACCGTGGCGTTCGCGGCGTAGGCCCCGGTCCCGGGGATGCTGGCGAGCAGGGAGCCGCAGTGGTTGTGGACGTGGACCAGCATCGGCGCGGGCTGGAGGTCCCCCAGGCGGTTGTTGAAGAGGATCGTGGCCGCGAAGGGGCTCGAGTTCCCCGCCGGGGCGGTCGCGCCGTGGGTCATCACGACGTTGCCGGTCTTCGCGAACTCGAGCTCGAGGAAGAACGGCTCGCTCGAGGTGAAGCCCCCCAGGTCGGCGGTGTAGTTGGTCCCGAGGGTCACGGGACTCGGGGTGTGGCTCACCACGTCGACGAACGGGGCCGGGTAGAAGATCGAGGGATGGAACGCCGTCGAGTTGGGGACGCTCCAGGACCCGTTGGTGACGTTCCCGCCCGGTGACTGGACGACCCAGTGCCACCGGAAGGCGAGCTCGAGGGTCCCGAACCCGTCGTTGGCCATCACGGCGAGCTTCTGGGTCGAGAGCTCCGGCGTCGAACCGTTGCGGAAGGTCACCGACGAGGAGAGCTTGTGCAAGGCGGAGGAGGAGGCCGGGTTGGTCCAGCTGCTGCCCGTGATCGTGATCGCGTGCGGGAGGTCGTAGGAGGGGAGGGTACCGGTCGTGGTGGGGAACATGACGGCCGCGGTCGGCAGGTAGACGGTGTGTCCGTACACCGAGCTCGCGTAGTTCACCACCTGGAACTGGTACTGGAACCCGACCGCTCCCCCGGAGCCCACGGTGCCGGTCGGACCCGCGAGGGGGATGAGCAGGGCGGCCGGGGTCGATCCGAACTTGACCGTGCAGCTGAACGTGCTCCGGACCGCGGGGCTGCCGAGCGCGCTGGCGGCGAGCGGGAGCAGCGCCATCAAGCCGACCAGGAGGACGGCGGCCGCCCACCCGAGAGCCCGTGACGACCGCCGGCGACGGCGGGTGCGCGGATTCCAACCCTCCCCGACCGGCGGGGGCACCACCTCGGGGCATGCGCTGGGAGCCATCGACTCCCGTTCCCGGAGCGGCCCTAAGAGCGGCCGCTATCCCGGGGTGGACGAGCTTAGCTCCCGCTCCGCTCCTCTCGAGGCCGGCCGACGTCTCGAAATGCTTCCTGCGCCCCGCGCGGGGAGCCGGCGCTCCGCCCACGGGACCCGGGGGTGGGGGGTCGCCGCGGGCGGTGGGGTTCAGGCCGGGATCGGACCCGGCCGCAGGAGCTGGGCGCCCAGCTCGGCCCCGATCCGTTCGAACGCACCCACCGCGCCGGGGGCGAGGAGGTCGACCGGTCCCGAGGGGTGCGGCGGGTGGCCCGGGTCGAGCCGCCGGGCCCATTCCGGTGCGCCCTCGGTGCCGTACCACGTTCCCTCCTCCCGGGTCATGCTCCGGACGATCCCCGACGCGTGGGGACGGACCATCACCACGCCGAGCCGCGCGAGATGCTTCTCGATGTACTTCCCCGCACTGCCGTAGAGCGGGCCGTCGAGCCGGGTGTCGAAGGCGAAGCCGCGCTTCCCCCGGAGCGCCTCGGGAGACAGTCGCGCGAGGAACTCCTTCATGGGCGGGGACGCGGAGAAGATCTCCGTGGGACCGCCCAGCGCGAGGAGATCGTACTTCGAGAGGTCCCGCGGGACCGCCGCCGTGACGGGGAGGAGGTCCACGGAGATCCCCGGAACGCTCCGGAGCCCGCGGGTCAGGGCCTCGGCCAACCGCTGGGTGTTCCCGAAGCGGGAACCGTAGACGACCAGGACGCTGACGTCCCGGCGCTCCCGGGAGGGCGGCGGGGTCGGGGGCGGCACCGGTGGGGCCGGATCCGTGAGCGGCTGCACGGGACCACCTCTTCGAGTGCGGGGTTCGGCTCCTTCAGACCGGACCCTCGACGGGTTCCAGGGAGACGCGCGGGAACGCGCTCAGCCGCTCCTCCAGCTCGTGGAGGTGGGTGGCGACCGAACGGGCCCAGCGGCGGACGTGCTCCGGATCGAAGGGCCGGGCCGCGGCGGCGCCCGGTCCGGGGGCGGACCCGGTCCCGGGCCCCTCCCCGAACGTGACCCGGTCGCGGGCGCTGAGCTTGTCGGCCAAGTCCTCGGCCGCGGAGACGGCCTCGTGCTTCTCGCTCTCGGGCACCTCGTGGCTCGCATCGCTGTCGAAGAGCCACAGCGGTTTGTTCAGGAGCTCGACGCCGCGGCGCTCCCCGAACCGGATCGCCTCGCGGCGCCATCGGCCATGCGCGATCTCGCTCCCGAGGAGGACCGCGCCGAAGGGGTCCACGTCCTGGACCTGGTCCACGGGAGCGAGGGTGGGCTCGCACCCCTGGGCACGGAGCTCGTCGGCCGTGATGCGGGCGATCTCTGCGATGGGTCCCTCCTTCGGGGCGTAGGCGACCAGGACCCGGATCGCGATCTTCTTCGCCGGCTCGGCCGGGCCCACGGGCGCGGCGGACAGGGTGGTGGTGTTGGCCATGGGATTCCTCCGTGCCGCGCAGCGGGAGCGGAATACTAGTCGGCGGTGTCAATCGGGGTTGACGCTACGGGCCGCTCCCCCGGTTCGCCCGTCCTTGAGCAGCCGCAACGGGGGACCATCGCATCGCGGCCTCGCCGCTCCGGCCCGGAGCCGGTTGGGGCCCGATCCCGCCGGCCCTAGGGGGTCCAGACCGGGGTCGAGTAGCCCGGGGGCACCCGCGGGGGAGCGACCTTTGCGCCGAACGGGTCGGGGCGCGCCGTGGGCATCTCCCCCACCTTCTTCCGCAGGTAGGCGTCGATCGCCTCCGCGTTCTTGGTGCCCGCGGCCATCGCGTGGACGACGGAGCGGCCGCCGCCGGCGAAGATGCCCTCGATGTTGGTCATCCCGTCGGCGCCCACGCCCTCGGGCCAGCCCTTCGTCGCGATCTTGAGCCCCATCTCCTTGGGGAGCCCCTCGAGGTCCGCCTTCTGGCCGATGGCCATGATGACGGTGTCGCACTCGATGGTCTCGAAGGCGCCCGGGATGGGCTCGACGGCGCGGCGGCCCGACTTGTCGGGGGGCCGTAGCTCCATCTTCTGGAACTCGACCCCCTCCACGTGGTCGGTCCCGAGGATCCGGACCGGCGAGAGGAGCCAGCGGAACTCGATGCCCTCGGGATCGGCCTCGCGGAGCTCCTCCTCGCCGGCGGGGGCCTCCTCGCGGGTCCGCCGGTAGGCCATGATGACGTGACCGCCCTGCGCGATGCGGACGGCGGAGCGGACCGAGTCGATCGCGACGTCGCCGCCGCCGATGACGATGACCCGGCGGCCGAGCCGGGCGTACTTCTCGACGTGGGCATCGAGGAGGAAGTTGAGCGCCTTGACGACCTCGGGCAGGTTCTCGCCCGGGAGGCCGGGCATGCCGGCCTTGGAGGCGCCGAGGGCGAGGTAGACCGCGTCGTAGCCCTCGCGGAGGAGGTCCTGGGGCGAGAAGTCGACCCCGGCGCGCCGGTTCATCTCCCAGGTGATGTCGAGCCGATCGAACCGCCGGATGTCCTCCTCGATCTCGTCGCCGGGCATCCGGTAGCGGGGGATGGCGACCGCCTGGCCGCCGGAGATGGGCTCCTTCTCGAAGACCGTGACCGAGTAGCCCCGGAGGCCGAGCTCCCAGGCCGCCATCAGGCCGGCCGGGCCGGCGCCCACGATGGCGACCCGCTGGTGCTTCGGGGCCTGGGGAACGTACTGGAGGAGGGAATCCCCGAGCTCGAGCGCCGCCCGCTTCAGGTGCCGGATGGCGATGGGGGAGCCCTTCTGGGCCATGATGCAGGCGTCCTCGCAGAAGTGGTAGCAGACCTTGCAGAGCGTGGTCCCGAGGGGGTTCCCCTCGAGGACGAGCTTCGCCGCGTCGTCGAAGCGGTCGGCCGCGATGAGGCCGATATAGCCCCGGCAGTCCTGGGCGATCGGGCAGGCCTCGACGCAGAAGGGGAGGGCGCACTGGAGGCAGCGGCTCGCCTCGGCGATCGCGACGGCCTTGGGGTAGGCGTGGAGGACCTCATCGAAGGAATCGATGCGGAGCTGCGCGGGTTCCTCCGGGACGTCGACTCGCTCGTAGCGGGCGTTGGCGGACATGGCTTGAGCTCGGTACCACCGGTGTTTACGAAGACTTGAACACTTCTGGTCGCTAGAGGCGGTTCCGCACGCTTGATCCTAGCACGCCACATTCTTGGGGGTGACCGAGGGCCGTCGCCCGACTTCGGGTGCCGGCACGGGCTCGACAACTCCGGGGCACGGCTCGGCAGCCCCGCCGCCCACCGATCCATCGTTCAACGGCACCGCTCCGCTTCCTCGTTCCAGCGGTTGCTCAGCCCCTCCGCTATCGTACGAGAACGGTGATGGATGGCGAAGATCGTTCGAGCGCACCGGGTTCCGCTGCCGCATCCTTGGGTTCTGCACCGATTCCGGCTGCCGCCAGCGACCCCTGCTGGAGCGTCCCATCTCCGGGATGGATACGGCCGCGTGTTCAAGCTTCAGGTGACTCGCGCGTCGACCCCGCGAGCCGAACGAAGAGGTCACGAGATGGTTCGTTAGCCGGCGGGCCGGTGGGTCTGCATGGGCCGTCCGGCCCTGATGACCATCAGGACGAACCGAGGATCGTTTCTCGCCGTCGCGAAGAGCGGGCAGAGGCGGAGGCGCACGGCTTGCAGGGTGTGGTACTTCGCCGCATCCTCCATGTACTCGAAGAATCGATCCAGGTCGCCCAGTGCGTAGTAGATGTAACCAATCGAGGACTGCCGAGAAGTGCCCTTCTTGAACAACTCGTCGATCTTGGCGATGGTCCGCATCGCCGTGTCCCGATCCCCTCTCAAGGCCGCAAGATACCCTCGCCAGAGCAGGGCGTAGTCGCTGTTCGGTGCGAGCCGCTCCACCTCTCGGACCATCGTCTCGGCTTGGTCCAGGTCCCCCTGGAGCATGTAGTACTCTGCCATTCCCCGATAGGCGTCGAGGGGAGCCGCTTCGAGGGTTCTCTTCCAGTGGGCCAGGGCTTGCTCGAGCCTACCCGAAAAGAAGTAGGCCTCCCCCAATCTCCGAATCATCGAGGGCGAGAGCGGGTCCAAGCGGTAGGCCTCCTCGGCTTCGCTCACGAACGGTTCGATGATTCCGAAGGATCCCGCGAGGGATCCCCGGATGCTGTGGGCCTGCGCCAAATTCGGGTTGAGTTGCAGCGCTCGTCGGAGTTCCCTGTCCAGTACCTCCGCCGGGTCATCGGCCATGAAGGCGAGTTCGGCCAGGAGCGAGTGCGCTTCGGCCAGTTCGGGATCGAGCCGGCCCGCCCGTTCGGCGGCCGCCTTGCCCATTTCGATGGCTCCGGTCCACGTCAGGTAGCCCTCGTTGCCGAGTTGGATGTACGCCCGCGCGAGGCCGGCGTACGCCCGGGCGAAGGTAGGCTCCTTGTCGATGGCCCTCTGAAAGTGGTCCAGCGACTTGCGGAGCGAGGACTCGTCCGATTTCCACATCAGCGCCTGCCCCTGTAGGTACGAGAGGTAGGCCTGCGTCTCCTTGGGTCGCTCGAGCTCTGGAACCGGGGACTGCGGCTGGATCAGCCTCCCCGGAAGGGAGGTCGCCACCTTCGTCGCGATATCGCTCTGCACGGCGAAGATGTCGTCGAGATCGTCATCGTATTTCGCGGTCCACAGGTGTTCTTCGGTGGCCACGTCGATGACCTGGACCGTGACTCGGATTCGATTGGCGGCCCGGCGCACGCTGCCCTCGACCACCGTCCCGACGCCGAGCTCCTTGCCGATGGTGGCGACCTTCTTCTCGGTCTTCTTGTAGCCGACGGTGGAGGTCCGGGCGATCACCTTCAGTCCGGGAACGAGCGAGAGGTTCGAGATGAGCTCCTCGGTGAGACCGTCCGCGAAGTATTCGTCGCTGGGATCGGGACTGATGTTGGCAAAGGGAAGGACGGCAATTCGACTCTTGTCGGTCGTACCCGAATCGGCGCCATCGGCGCCTCCCTCGGGGTTCATCCAGGGAAGCAGGATTCGGTAGACCTCCAGAGGAACTTGCACCCCCTTCATCGCCCGAGGGGCGAGCTTTTCGAACTTGTCGGGGACCTTTGTGCGTACCTGCTCGTATACCGCGCCCGACACGCAGACCCCGCCCGGCTCGGCCAGCGGTTCGATACGGGCCGCGAGATTCACGGCGTCTCCGAGGATGTCGGCGTCGTGCTGTACCACGTCCCCGAGATGGACCCCAATCCGGATCCGGATCGGAGCGAGGCCCGCTTCCGCATTCCGTTCGTAGATCCGACGTTGGAGGTTCACCGCGCATTGGACGGCCTTGAGCGCGCTGTCGAACTCGACCAGAAAGCCGTCCCCCGTCGATTTGATCTCTCGACCCTGATGAAGGGCAAGGATCGGCCGGACGATCTCGGCCTGCTGGCGGAGTAGATCGAGCGAACGTCCTTCGTTCGCCTGCATGGCCGCCGTGAACCCTGCCGTGTCCGTGAACATTACCGCCGCGAGCCGGCGACCGGGGGTCACAACAACAGGATGCATGCGGTCGTTTAAGCGTGCGCTAAAGGGATCGGGGCTCGGAGGGCCTCGCCGCCGGAGAGGACCCATCCGTTTCGTACGGCGCTCGGGACGGGACCGGTCCCCCGGTTATCTTGGCTAGTCCTTCGGGATCCGCTGGCCATCGAACCGCATGCAGTCGGGTTCCCCTGACCTTCCCGAGGGAAGGCTCGAACCGCGTGGAGCGGTCGATGCGTCCGGCTACCGAACCACCTCGTTCGAGGCCTACTGCCAGGAAGCGCACGGACCCTCTCGGACCAACGTCTGGAAGAAGGCCCATGTGATCGTCGGGACGGCCACCCACGTCGTGGCCGGTGCCGTGGTCACGGAGGGAACGGGGGCGGACGTCGTCCAGTTCGCCCCGTTGCTGCGCCACGTGAGGGACGCCGGGTGCTCGGTCCTGGAGGTCTGCGCCGATACGGCGTATCTCTCGCGGGCCAACGTGGAGGCGGTGACGGAGGTGGGGGCCCGCCCGTACATCCCCCTCAAGTCGAGTTCGATCGAACGATCCCATGGGTCGGCCGGCTGGGCCGAACTGTACTGCTTGTTCGAAGAGCATCGGGAGGAGTTCGAGGCGCACTTCCTTCGACGTAGCAACGTCGAAGCGGTGTTCGCGGCGATCAAGAAGAAGCTCGGGGAGACACTGAAGTCACGGGACCCCACGGCGCAGATCCACGAGCTCTTGGCGAAGCTCCTCGCCTGCAACCTCACGGTCCCGATTCACGAGATGTACGAGCATCGGGTCATCCCGGAGTTCCTCCAGGCAAACTCCGTACCACGTGAGATCGCCCCGTGCGGCGAGGTCATCGGCGATTAATTTTACAAA